>CALKJW010000001.1 GCA_937995595.1 uncultured Phycisphaerales bacterium
CGAGACAGGTTCAGCGCCGGCGGCGCGCCGTTCATCTGCCGGGGAACCTTGATCCGGCGCTTCCCGCCCGGCTTCATGCCGTTCATCGCCAGTTGCATGGTGTCGAAGTTGGTCTGCGGGGCGTTCATCTCGCCGGGCAGCCAGATGTAGGGCTTGGAGGCGTCGGCCCGCTCGACTTCCTTCCCCTCGGTGTCGCGGATGACGTGCGTCGTCACGGCGATGAACTGCCCGTTGCACGCCTCGCCCTCGCCGATCGTCACGTCTTCGACCTGCAGCGCGTCCACCAGTTGGATCACAAACACCAGGTCGGAGTTGGGCGGGATCTCGGCCGACGGGCTGCGCGAGCCGTACGCCAGGTCCGCCGGGATGATCAGCCGGCGCACGCCGCCGATCTTCATCCCCGGCACGCCCTTCTGCCAGCCTTGGATGACCCCGTCGAGCGGGAACGTCGCCGGCTCGCCGCGCTTGAACGACGAGTCGAACACCACGGAGGGATCGGCCTTGAGCGTGCCGTGGTAGTGCGCGACCACCGCGCCGTGCTCCTGCACCTCGTACCCCTCTCCGATCTTGATGTCCTCGACGATCAGCCCGCCCTCGAGTTCCCTGCGGGCGACGACCGGGCCATCGGGAACGGGGATCGCCTGCGGCATCGGGGGGGTCTCCGGTTGGGCAGGAGCGACCGGCGTGGCGGGCTTGACGGCGGGGGTCGAAGGCTGGAACGCCGAAGCCGCGGCGGCGACTCCACAGGCGGCGATCAAGGCCGAAACTACGCGCATGGGCTGGGTCCTTTCGTTTGGAGGGCAAGCGTAGGCGTTGGCGCGAGAACAGCGGGTTGCGTGCCCATTTCGCGCAGTTGAGCGGACTTCTCGCCCCGCATCGTCGCGGCAGCGCCGGAATGATCCGCGTGTACACTCCCGCGGTGCCCGAGTCCAAGTCCAACCTCGACCGGCTGTGCGACCTGGTTCGCGGCCAGCACGGCTGCATCTGGATCCCGACCTTCGAGGAGGACTACGCCCTGCAACTGGTGCACGACGCCGCGCTGAAACTCGGCCGCGGCGTGTGGACGTGGTCCGTCGTCCGCGGCGTGCAGGACGCCGGCCTCGCCGGCGCGTCGCCCGAGACCGGCACCGAGAACCCGATCGTGGGCCTGGCCGCGCTGGCCCGCGCGGCGGACAAGGCCGACCAGTCGGCGGGCCTCGGCGGCGGCAACGGCCCGCTGCTGGTGTGCATGGACCTTGTGCCGCATCTGGGCGACGAGCGCGTGCTCCGCCTGCTGCGCGAGACCATCGCACGCGTCGCCGCGCGCGGCGCGTCGCTGGTGCTCATCGATCACAGGCCCGAACTGCCGCCGGTCCTCTCGGCCGAGGCCACGCGGCTCGAACTCGCGCTCCCCGGGCGCGACGAACTGCACCAGATCATCAGGAGCACGCTGCAGTGGGCCCACCGCGGCAGGCCCGTGAGCGTCAACCTGTCGCGGCGAGAACTCGACACCATGCTCCGCAACCTCGCCGGCCTGACGCGCCGGCAGGCGCGGCAGGTCGTCATCGACGCCGTGAACGAGGACCGGAGGTTCGACGCCTCGGACATCAACCTCGTCATGGCCATCAAGCGCCAGGCGGTGACGGCCGGCGGCCTGCTGGAGTACGTCAAGAGCCCCGTCGACCTCTCGCGCATCGGCGGGATGCGCCGGCTCAAGCAGTGGCTGGCCGACCGCGAGCACGCGCTCGACGAGGGCGCGGCGGAGAAGGGCCTCGTCCCGCCGCGCGGCCTGCTGGTGCTGGGCGTTCAGGGCGCGGGCAAGAGCCTGTGCGCCAAGGCCATCGCGACGGCGTGGCAGCGCCCGCTGCTGCGCATGGACGTGGGCGCGCTCTACGACCGCTACATCGGCGAGTCGGAGCGGCGGCTGCGCGACGCGCTGAGACAGGCCGAGGCCATGGCGCCCATCGTGCTGTGGATCGACGAGATCGAGAAGGCCTTCGCCTCCGCCGCGAGCACCAGCACCGACGGCGGCCTGTCGCGCCGCATGTTCGGCTCGCTGCTGACGTGGATGCAGGAGCACCGGGCCCCGGTGTTCGTCGTGGCGACGGCCAACGACATCGAGGCCCTGCCGCCCGAACTGCTCCGCAAGGGGCGGTTCGACGAGATCTTCTTCGTCGACCTGCCGTGCGCCGAGGCGCGCGAGGAGATCTTCCGCATCCATCTGGCCAAGCGCAACCGCGACCCCGCGCGGTTCGACGTCGGCGCCCTCGCCGCGGGGACGGAGGGTTACTCGGGCGCCGAGATCGAGCAGGCGGTCATCGCCGCCCTGCACCGCGCCCACGCCCGCAGGGAAGACCTCACAACCCAGTTGCTGCTCCAGACCGCCGCGGCCTCCCCGCCGCTGTCGGTCACGATGCGCGAGCGCGTCGAAGACCTGCGCCAGTGGGCCCGCGGCCGGTGCGTGCCGGCGGATTGATGCGGACGCTCGCGAGATCCGGGGCCTGACGGTCGATCGGTTCCGATTCGCTCAGCACTCGTCGTTCCTTCCGTCGCGGCGTTCGCCGCGCCTCGGAGGTGAAACGCAATTGGCCGCACGAGCGTCATCGAGGGGACGCACGGGCGGCAGCGACGCCCGCCAAAGACACGCGAACCCCGGGAATCTTTGGCCGGGGCTCTTCATCGGGCTTCGGGTTGTCGGTCGGTTGGTCGTTCAGGTCGCCGGCTTCTTGCTCTGCACGCGTCCGTTGGGCGAGAGGTCCGGGTTCACCACGACCTCCGGCTTGCTCGACGCGTTGCGCTCCAACTGGTCCTTCATCAACCGGCCGACCTTGAACTTGACGGTGCGCTTGGGCGGGACCTTCACGGGCACGAGCGTCTTGGGGTTCTGGGCCACGCGGGCCGCACGCTCCTTGACTTCAAAGACCCCGAAATCGCGAAACTCCAGTCGGTTGCCCTTCCCCAGTTCCTCGATGATGCTGTCCAAAAACGACTGGATGACCTGCTTGACGTCGGCACGATGACAGGTCGTCATCCTCGCCGAGATCCGATCGACGAGGTCTTTCTTGGTGATCGTGGCCATGGACTCGCTACCCGCTCGTGTTTCAGCGAGACCCGCGCTTCGTGCGCCGAGGCCAACGCTTAGACTGGTCCAACCGATCCGTGTCCATCCCAAACGAACGCACAACCGCCAAGTGTCGGCCGATGCGCCCGCCCGCTCGTTCCGTATGCCCAGCGGGTGCGCGGTCGCGGCGCACCATCGGCAACAAGTCAGTATCCTCGATCGTCAAAGGGCGGTCAATACCCAAGTTACAACGTTCGGGGGTCTTTGGTGGAAATTCTGGCCGACCATACCCCTGTTTGGGATCTTCACCCATTCAGGTTGCAAACAAACTCCTGATTTGTATGGGCAATGGTTGGTTCGTAGCCCTTCCCCTGCTCCGATAACTCTCCCAACACGCCCCGACGGAGCCGTTCAGCCAAGGAATCGGACCATGCGCCAGTCCAGCAGCAGCACCGCTCCGCCCACCGCAAAGCTTGTTCCGACGACCAATGCCCACGTCAGGACGGGCCGCGGCAGCCGCATCCCGCGCGTGATCGCGAGGTACCACCACCAGGCCATCCACACCGCCGCGGCGGCGGCCAGCGCGTAGCCGCTCCACGCCGGCAGCAGCGCGCCGAGCCAGTGCGTGCGGACGTACAGCGCGCGCGGCGACCCGAAGACCCAGCGGTCCAGCGACACGAGCACGACCATCCCCGCGCGGTTGGCCAGCCGCAGCGCGAACAACGGGACGACCCACGCGCACCCGTACACCGCCGCGCGGAGCACGTGCACCGGGCGCACCTTCACGAGCCGGCGCGTGTCCGAGAGCGCCAGCAGCAGCAGGGGGGCCACCGCCCACGCCGCAAGGCCCGGCAGCAGCCAGACCGGCACGTGCCGCGCGACCGGTCGGAACAGCGCGGTCCATCGCGGCGTGACGGACGCGACGCCCACGGCCGAGTCGTTGATGGTCTCGATCGCCGCGCGCTCCAGCGCGTCCGCCGCCGGCGCCACGCCGCCCGCCTGCACGAACGCGCCGACGAACATGCACCCCGCCGCCGCGGCGTACATCGCGGCGCACAGCGCGGGCAGCCAGAGCAGCATCCGCGCGAGGCTGACCCGGTGGTGCATCCGCACGCGCGCAAAGAACCGCGGCGGCCAGACCGTCCACGCCCACGTCCGCAGGGCGCGCCACAGGAACGCCGCGCCCAGCCACGCGCGCCCGTGCCCCGGATGCTCGACAAAGCCCGGTACCCGCGCGCGGCGCTCGCACAGGAGGTCTGCCCACTCGAATCGCAGCCCGCACTCGGGGCACGTGCCCGCAAGGTCGCAGGCGCTCTGCCAGCGGGCCGCCGCGCCCGACTGGTCGTACCCGCAGCGGGGGCAGAGCGGGGGCCCGGCCTCACGGGCCGACCGATCGTCGGGCGGTGGACACTCGGTGCTCACCCCCAACGCTACTCCGGCCCGTTGCGCACGGTGGCTCGCTCGCTATGCTGGCCGGAATGTTGAACCAGTGGCGCACGCTCGTTCTGTCTGCAACCTTCGCGTGGTGCGCCGCGCTCCGCGGGTGCGCCGCCGACGCGAACCGGATCGAGATCCGATCGCTCACGGGCGGAACGCTCGTGCCGCCCGAGGTCGCCCCCGACCGGCGCGCGGCCCTCGAAGCCGACCTTGCCGCCGCGAAGGCCGCCCTCGACGCCGACCCGACCAGCGAAGATGCGCACGTCTGGTACGGCCGACGGCTCGCTTACCTGTACCGCTACCGCGAGGCGATCGACGCGTTCACGGACGGGCTGCGCGTCCACCCGCAGAGTTACCGCCTGCTGCGGCACCGCGGCCACCGCTTCATCACCACGCGGCAGTTTGCGCTGGCCGAGCGCGACCTGCGCCGCGCGGCGGAACTCGCCGCGGGAACCGCGGACGCCGTCGAACCCGACGGCGTGCCCAACGCCGCAGGCATCCCCTGCAGCACCGACCATACCAACATCTGGTACCACCTCGCGCTGGTGCAGTACCTTCGCGGCGACTTTGCCGCGGCGGCAGGGGCGTGGGCGCGGTGCGTCGAGCTGTCGCGCATCAACGACGACATGCTCGTCGCGGCGACCTACTGGCACTACCTGACCCTGCGCCGGCTCGGGCGCGACGCCGAGGCGCGGGCCGCGCTGGAGCCGATCCGCCCGGACATGGAGATCCTGGAGAACCACACGTACCACTCCCTGTTGATGGACTTCAAGCAGGCGGGGCTCGTGCTGGCCAGCGCGCCCCTGCCGCGATCGATCGACCTGGCAACATGGCGCTACGGCGCGGCGATGTCGGACCTGCTCGACGGTCGGCGGCGGGAGGCCGTGCGGCAACTGCGTTGCACCATCGAAGACACGCCGTGGCCAGCCTTCGGGCACATCGCCGCGGAGGCCGAACTGGCGCGGATGCGCCGCGACGCGGGCGCGTGGACCGACGGGTGAGCGGTTCCGGCGATTCACAGCCACTGGCGGCGGACTGCAGCCACACGCGGCTGAGGAACGGGGCCATCTGCGAAGTTGAGAGAAGCACGGCGCGAGTTGGTCGCGGCACGGATCTTGCACTCAACCTGTCGGCCACACGCGAGACCATGCATCGCGGGCCCACCTTCATGCGAGCGGCGAGGACCTCGGACATCCTCGCCGCTTCTTGGCGCAGGAAGCGCCTCAACCCGCGGCCGCCGGCGCCTGTGTGAGCGGTCGGCCGCTCGCGCCCGACCGCCCGACCCCGACCCGCGGGGGTTCGCCCGCGGGGCACCCGTATACTCGGGTCGTATGCGAGCGATCATCACCGGCCAGGTCGGCATGGACAAGAAGCAGTACCTCGACGCCGTGCGCGACTTCGCCGGCGCGCAGGGCGAGCCACTGTCCGTGTACCACATCGGCGACCTGATGTACAAGGAAGCGCCGGACGTCCGGCCCGGCCGCATCCTCGACCTGCCGCTGTCGCGCCTCAACTCGCTCCGGCGCGCCGCGTTCAAGGACGTCATCGCCGAGTCGCGCGACACGAAGAACCTCATCGTCAACACGCACGCGACGTTCCGCTGGCGGCACGGGCTGTTCGCGGCGTTCGACTACGACCAGATCGCCGCGCTCCAGCCCGACCTGTTCGTCTGCCTGGTCGACAACATCGAGGTCGTGCACCACCGCCTGCACCTGGAGCACGACATCGACGCGACGCTCAAGGACTGCATGGTCTGGCGCGAGGAGGAACTGCTCGCCACCGAACTGATGAGCCGGGCCATCCCCGGTTCGAAGTTCTACATCATGGCGCGCGGCCGGCACGCCGACACGCGCCGCACACTTTTCCGGCTCGTCTGCCGGCCGAGCCTGAAGAAGGTCTACCCGTCGTTCCCCATGTCGCACGTGGTGGACATGCCCGACA
The DNA here is from genome assembly GCA_937995595.1 of uncultured Phycisphaerales bacterium. Classification (GTDB taxonomy): domain Bacteria; phylum Planctomycetota; class Phycisphaerae; order Phycisphaerales; family UBA1924; genus JAHBXL01. The sequence goes on from CALKJW010000001.1 coordinate 6,419, forward strand.
CGCTGGCGGAGATCGACCAGTTCCGCGCCAAACTCGCCGAGCACTTCATCACCTTCGACCCCGGCGACGTCGACGAGAAACTGCTGCTCGACCGCGCCGTGGCCAAGGCGGCCGAGGGCAAGGTCGACGAATGGCTGGACGTGACGCCGCACAGTTTCGGCGGGTCGCGCGCCGCCAAGGACCCGATCCGCGTGCGCGTGCGCGAGGTGCTCGACATCGCCGGCGACATCGACGGGCAGATCTACATGCGCGACTTCAAACTCATCGATCAGTCCGACATGATCGTGAGCCTGATCCCCGAACTGCCCGGCGGCGTGCCGGGCCTGTCCAGCGGCGTCGAACGCGAACTGCAGCACGCCTTCGAGCACACCAAGGAGGTGTACGTCGTCTGGAAGCCGAAGAAGAACCCATCGCCGTTCATCACCGAGACGGCGACGAAGGTCTTCCGCTCCGTCGATGAAGCGCTGGCGCACTTCGAGGCCGAGGGCATGTTCGGCGAGAAGAACCTGTTCGGCCACTGAGGCGACCCTTGCGAGCCGGCGTGTTCTCGGACGTTGCGCCCGCGCAACCCCATAAAAGTGCTTGGCTTGCGCGCTGCGCACCGATACATTGGGCCGCAACGGAAGAGGGCCCGATGCAGCGGATGCGCGCGTGTGCGGTGGTGATGTTCGCGCTGGTCGCGCCCGGCGCGCTGGCCGCCGGCGGGGGAGCCGTCACCGCCGATACATTCGACCCCGGCGCGGAGCGTCCCGCCGCCGCGTCGCACGCCCTGCTCGAATCGGTTCTCACTCACACGCGCCCCGGCCCGCCCGGTTCGCCCGAGGTCGCCGCGCGCGTCGGCGCGCTGCTCGATCCATCCGGCACGACCTTCTCGCCGCGCCCGCAGTTCGTCGTGCGGCCCGAGGTCGCCCCGCAGCGCGACGACCGGCACGGCCCCGGCGCGCCCGTTCCCGCGCCCGCCGCCGCGGCGCTGCTCGCGCTCGCGGGCGCGTGCGCACCTCGACGCCGCCCGCGGTAGCATGGGCCGATGGACGTCGATATCCGGCTGATCCAGCGGCGCCGGCAAGCGTGCCTGGTGATCGTCCGCTCGGTCGCGCTGCTGCTGGCGCTGGTCGGCGCGCTGGCCGCGGGATTGGCGTTTCAATCGCGCATCACGCGCTTCAGCGGATTTGAGTTCCTCGTCCTGCCCGTGCTCGCGGTTCTCGGCGCGTTCTGGCTCCCCGCGCTCGTGCTCGCCGCGGCCAGCCGTCCGCTGGCGCGCTGGCTGGTGCCCGTGCCCGGCCCGGCGACCGAGTGCCCGCAGTGCGGCTACTCGCTCAAGAACCTCAAGGCGCCGATCTGCCCGGAGTGCGGCCTGACGCTGCGGACGATCGAGCCGGCCCCGGTGCCCCCGCGCGCCCAGAAATGACACGACCCCGGCCGCGTGCGGACCGGGGTCGCTGGCAATAGGCCTGGGCAGGGTCGAACTGCCGACCTCACCCTTATCAGGGGTGCGCTCTAGCCAACTGAGCTACAGGCCTGCTGGTTTGCTCTATCGGCCGCCGGGCCGGTTGGCTTCGCCCGCGGCAGCGACACAGTATAGGCCCGCACGGGGTGGGCAGGCGGGCAAGGGCGGGAGGAGCCGCGGGGGAAATCGGGCTTCGGGAGTTTGCCTTCGCACGCCCGCCATTTGGCACTCCGCCGTTCGTCATCCGACATTCAGTCGAGGTTCTGCTTGCTCTTCTGAACCACCTTCCCGTCCTGGAAGATCACGATGATCTTCGCCCCGCCCTTGTCCTCCCACACGTAGACCTGGTCCTTGGCCCGGCTCGCCGAAGCGATGCCCGATGCGCCGATGCTCGTGCCCTGGTGCGAGGTGTCGTCCTTGCCCGTGCCGAGGATCTTCTCGACCTGCGCGAGCGTCATGCCGTTGGTGATTCGGTCGTAGTTCTCGGCCGTGATCTTCTCCTCGCACGCGCCGAGCACAAGGCACGCGGCGAGCGCGATCGTTGCGGCGAGGCGTGACGTCATGGCGAGGCTCCTTGCTCCGCGGTTCGCGGCGTTGCTTCCGGTTGCGTCCCCGTCGCGTGCTTGAGCAGCCACTCGACCACCTCGGGCAGCACGTGACCCACGACCAGCGTGTGGCCGTAGTCCCTGACCTCGCGCGTCTCGATGGTCAGCCCCGCCGCGGCGGCGCGCTCAGTGTTGTCGATGATCGACCGCGCCGGGATCAGGCCGTCGAGTTCGGCCGCGACGACGAGCGTGGGCGGCAGTCTGTCGCGCGGCGACACCCGGCCCGCCCCGGCGACCAGCGCGCACGCCGCGACCTTGTCGTGGCGCGCCCTGCTCCACGCCAGCGAAACCGCCGCGCCCATCGAGTGACCGACAAGGTAGATGCGCGAGCGGTCGATCGGGTAGTCCGCGCCGATCGACTCGACCAGCGCGTCGAAGATCGCCGGCTGCGCGGCCAGCGGCGAGTTCTGCGGGCAGGCGACGACGAAGCCGTGCCGCTCGGCGAGTTGCTTGATCCGGCCCGCGCCGTAGGCCGCGAAGAACATGTGCTCGTTCCCGCCCGCGCCGTGCAGAGCGACGACCAGCGGCCAGCCCGCGGCGGGGGGCTCGTGATGCTCGGGGCAGAACAGGCGCATCGGCGCGGGCTCGTCGCCGACAAAGAACGGCCGCCACAGGTCGCCGCGCCGGTTGGCGTAGGGGTTCTCGCCCGCCGCGGCGGCGCGGTACTCGCCGATCAGGCTCGCGCGAAGGTCCGGCGCGTCGAAGAGCAGCGACTCCATCGAACCCGCGCCTTCGACGCGGTGCAGCAGGGCGCGGCGCTCGCGCCAGACCGCCTCCGACCGTCCCGGCCAGCGGACCTTCTGAACCAGCGCTTCGTCCGCGTCCGTGCCCAGGAGTGCGCGCGGGTCGATCGGCGCACCGGGTTCGTCGCGCGTGCGCGGCACGCCATCCGGCGCCCGCGCTCCGCGCGGTGCGTGCGGCACGCCCGCTTCGAGGTTGTTCGCCTTCATCAGCCGCGCGGTCTGCGCCTCGACCTTCTCCACCACGCGACCAAGGTTGCCCGAGAAGAACAGCAGCGTGGCCTCGTCGAAGGCCGTGTTCACCTCGCGGCAGAGTTCCCGATCGACCGGCGCGCCGAAGAACGCCCGCTCGAGTTCGATGTACGCGCGCGCCAGATCGGCGGTCGTCGCGCGCGCCCGCTCGGCCCGCGGCGCGGGGTCGCCCGCGGCGGGGGGAGCCTGTCCGCTTGCCGCGGCGGTGACCGCCGCGAGGGCCCAGCACGCCGCCAACCGCCGGATGCGATCGAACATGCCCTCATCCTACCACGCCCGGCTCGGTATGCTGCTGGTTGACGACCCGATTCGGGCGCGGCGGGGATGCGAGGCAAGGCCATGTTCAAGCAGTTCGCGGCGTGTTTCGTGGCGGTGTGCGCTTCGGTGGCGGTGGCGCAGGAGCGGCCCGCGCAGCAGGCCGCGCCACAGCCCGCGCAGCAGGGCGAGCCCGCCGCGCCGCGTCGCGCGAGCCGGCCCGCCCCGGCCCCCGCGCCCGCCGCGATGCCCGCCCGCAAGGACACGCCCGCGCCCGACAAGGACGCGCTCGCCGCGGCGGTCTCGCGCGGCGTCGAGATCATCGTCAACATGCAGGAGGGCGACACCAAGGGCGAGTGGCCCTACGAGGGCGTGTACCGCGAGCGCGGGCAGATCCCCATCGGCTACCGCGTCGGCGGCACCGGCATCTCGGGCATGTGCCTGCTGCACGCGCCGGGGTACGAGGGCGACGAGGCGCGGCACGCGGCCGTCCGCCGCGCCGCGGAGTTCGTCATCTCCGGCATCGATCACCCGGAGATGGTCCCCGAGCACGAGAAGACCTACGACGTCCGCGGCTGGGGGTACACCTACGGCGCGTGGTTCCTGCTCACGATGCAGGACCGCAAGGCCGTCCCGGCGGACCTGAAGGACAAGGTCGACGGCGCGATCCGCTGGTACATCGAGGGCGTGCGCCGCACCGAGATTCCCGAGTCGGGCGGGTGGAACTACTCGATGCCCGCGGGACCGAAGAAGCCCAACCCCTCGTCCCCGTTCATGACCGCGCCGACGCTGACCATGCTGTTCGAGGCGAAGAAACAGGGGTACGCGGTGGACGCGGCGATGGTCGAGCGCGCGCTGAACGCGCTGGAGCGCGGCCGCTCGCCGACCGGCTCGGTGTCGTACGCGGGCCCGGCCGACCGACGCCCCGAGGCGACGCCCGGTTCGGTGGGCCGGATGCTCTGCACCGAGTGCGCGCTCTCGCTGGCCGGGCGCAGCAGCCCCGAGCGCGTGCGCGGGGCGATCGACGCGTTCATCGTGCACTGGGACTGGCTCGACCAGCGCCGCGCCGCGACCGGCACGCACGTGCCGCCCTACGGCGTCGCGCCGTACTACTTCTACTTCGCGCACTACTACGCGGGACAGGCGATCGAACTGCTGCCGCAGCGCGAGCGCGCCGAGTACCGCCGACGCCTCGGGCAGTTGCTGTTCTCCGTGCGGCTCGACGACGGTTCGTGGAACGACCGCGTCTTCCCGCGCTCGGCCAACTACGGCACGGCGATGAGCGTCATGGCGCTGCTGATGCCCGAGATGCCCAGACCCGCGGGGTGGGCGGCGGACAGCAGATAGCCGAACAGCAGAGCAGCAAAGCAGCGGATGGTCTCTGATCGCTCAAGATTCGGCCTGAGACTTTGCTTGTCTGCCATCCTGCTCATCTGAAAACCTGTTCCCTTGCCCCATACACTCCGCCCACTATGGCCGTACTCGTCAACGCTGAAACCCGCGTCATCTGTCAGGGCATCACCGGTTCGTTCGGCGCTGTCCACACCAGGGGCTGCCTGCACTACGGCACGCGGCTGGTCGGCGGCGTCACGCCCGGCAAGGGCGGGACCAGGGACGCCAACGGCCTGCCCATCTTCGACACCGTCGATCAGGCCGTGAAGGCGACCGGCGCCGAGGCGACGATGATCTTCGTCCCGCCCGCGTTCGCGGCCGACGCGATCCTCGAAGCCGCCGACGCCGGCGTCCGCGTGATCTGCGCCATCACCGAGGGCGTGCCGGTGCAGGACATGGTCCGCACCCGCGCGGTGCTCGACGAGATGAACCAGAACGCTCCGGTAGGCAGCCGCCGGTTCGTCCTCATCGGGCCCAACTGCCCCGGCATCATCACGCCGGGGCCGAAGACCGGCTCGGGCGAGAGCGCGGCCGACCCCTACACGTCGATCGGCAAGCGCGGCGTCAACGGCGGCGGGCCCGGCGGGGGATGCAAGATCGGCATCATGCCCGGCTACATCCACACGCACGTGAGCGAGGCCAAGACCGGCAGGTCGGTCGGCATCGTCTCCCGCTCGGGCACGCTCACCTACGAGGCCGTCTGGCAGACCTCGCGCCTCGGCCTTGCGCAGAGCACCTGCATCGGCATCGGCGGCGACCCGATCCGCGGGTTGAACCACATCGAGTGCCTCGAACTGTTCGCGCAGGACCCCGACACCCACGGCATCCTCATGATCGGCGAGATCGGCGGCAGCGACGAGATCGACGCCGCGAAGTGGGTCGCCGAGGCACGCGGGAGCGGCAGACTCACCAAGCCCGTCGCGGCGTTCATCGCCGGGCGCACCGCGCCGCCCGGCAAGCGCATGGGCCACGCGGGCGCGATCATCGGCGGGGCCGACGACACCGCCGACGCCAAGATCAAGGCTCTGCAGGAAGCGGGCGTGAGCGTCGCCCTGAGCCCGGCCGACATGGGCAGCGCGATGGCCAAGGCGATGGGGCTGGTGTAGCACGGGCATCCTGCCCGTGCCCTTGCCGACGCCGGGTCTGAGGCGGCCCGCAGCGGAGGGCCCGGGTAGCAAGCACGCCACGGATTTGCACAGATGCGAACGCATCGACGCGGCAATAATTGCCGTGGAGTGGTTGCGTTCGTCGTTGCCCGAGCCTTGATCAGGAGCCTGTCATGTTCGTTCAACTCTCGCGCGTGTTTGCTACGGCGCTCGGCGTTGCCGTCGCGCTCCTGCCCTGCCTCCACGCCGCGGCACAGCCCGCCGCGCCAGACGACCGCACCGGCGGCCTGCTCGTGTCGGATACGACGCTCGACGCGATCTACCTCGTGCGCGACACCGACGGCGACGGGGTCGCCGACTCGGTGACGGTCTTCTTCGGTCCCGGCAACGCCGCGGGCCTGAACGCGACGGGATCTGTGTTCAGCATCTTCCAGACGGCCGACCGAACGGTCTACATCGCCGACGGCGACACCGACACGGTCTACGCGCTGCGCGACAACAACGGCGACGGCGACGCGATGGACGAGGGCGAGGCGCGGGTGTGGTTCAGCACCGGCGCCGGCAACTTCGCGGGCCTGGTCATGCTCACGCCCAACGGCCTGGCCGCGCGGGCCGGCGACGGCGGCGCGGTCTACATCTGCAACGCGGGCGTCGGCTCGGCCCCCGACGACGCGGTCTTCCGAACCGTCGACCTCAACGGCGACGGCGACGCCAACGACGAGGGCGAGGCCACGCGCTGGTTCGACGCGTCGGCCTTCGTCGCCAACTCCACGCCCTTTGAGATCTGCTTCATCGGCGACGTGGCGTACATGGCCGACCTCCGTGGCGGCGACCCGGACGCGATCCTGCGACTGCGCGACGCCGACCACAGCGGCGCGGTCGGCGCGGGCGAGTTCAACGTCTTCCTGCTCGACGGCGCGTTCGGCGCGGCGTGCGACATGAGCAGCGTGACCGACGGCGCCGATCTGTTCGTGCACAACCAGACCGGCACACAGGTGATCTACCGCCTGCGCGACGTTGACGCAAGCGGGGCGATCGACGCCGCGGGCGAGGTGACGGCGGTGTGGGACGAGACCGCGCTGACCGGCGGCGCGGTTGTCGCGACCAGTTTCGCAATCGCGCACGGCCCGGTGTCGCCGGTGCGGACCATGGCGATCTCCAGCCACGGCACGGGCGCGCAGGACGCGGTCATCCTGCTGCGCGACTTGAGCGGCGACGGCGATTTCTTCGACGCCGGCGAGACGACCGCGCTGGTCACCGGCGTCGCGGCCGACGGCGTCTTCCCCGAGAACGTCCGCGCCATGTGCTTCTACGCCCCGACCTGCCGCGCCGACTTCGACCGCAACGGCGTGCGCGAAGTGAGCGACATCTTCGCGTTCCTCGCGGCGTGGTTCGCCAACGACCCCGCGGCGTACGAGTTCGGCGGAACGCCCGGCGTGCCGGCGATCTTCGCGTTCCTGACCGAGTGGTTCGCCGGGTG
>CALKJW010000002.1 GCA_937995595.1 uncultured Phycisphaerales bacterium
CGTCGCCCCGGTGTCGGTCAGCACGAACGGGACGCCTGCGCCGTTGTTGCCGTAGTTGTCAGCGCTGAAGCCGAACGTGGTCTGCGGGTTGCCGGGACGGTCGATCAGCGTGATCTCGGTGTTGCTGGCGTCGTGGCGCAGCCGCACGCTCACGTCGCCCTGCCACGTGTGCAGGATGATCAACTGCACGCGCAAGTTCAGGATCGGATCGCCGTCGGTGGTCATCGTGTCGAACACCGTCGTGTTGTCGGTAATGGCCAGCGCGGGCGTCCGCGTGACGGAGTTCGGGCACGGCCCGCGCATCTGCGCGCCGCCCGGCGCCTGCGGCGCGGGCAGATTGGCCTCCAACTGCTGCTGACGCAACTTGGCCTGCACGTCGGCCGTCGCGTCGTTCACACCTGCCGCCTGCCGGGGCGGCACGCTCGCGGCCAGAGCAACCGCGCACATCGCCGCCGCGGCGATTCCGCCAATCATCCTCGCAATCACGGTCCACCTTCCTTTTCGGGACAATCGCCCGTTGAACCGGGTCGCCGATCGGGGGGCTCCTCCGCTCCTCTGGTCGCGCCGAACCCGCATTCCTTACTACTACCACGGAATCGGTCCCGCGCCAAGGGATTCGTTCACCAGACGCGGTTTATTGATCTGAGAGCGGGGTCCACGCAACGGGCGCGCACACGGCTTCACCCAACCGCTTTGCGAACGACTCGTCGGAAACTTCCACGACGCCGAACCGTGCCGTGTGCGGATTGACCATCTGCACGTCGAGCAACCGGAAGCCGATCTGTTGAAGATGCCGGGCGAGCGTGACCAGGCACACGCTGGAGGCGCCCGATCCGCCCCACTCGGGGCGACAGAACATGCTCTCGGCGAAGAACGCCGCGCCGATGGAGACGCCGTAGATCCCGCCGACGAGCGTGTCGCGCCCCTCGAACCCGCGCCACGCCTCGATCGAGTGCGCGTGCCCCAACTCGTGCAGCGCGGTGTAGGCGTCGATCATCTCGTCGCTGATCCAACTCCCCGCGGCGCCGCCGCGCTCGGGCCGGACCGCCGCGCAGCCCGACATCACCTCGCGGAAGGCCCGGTCGCAGGTGAGCCGGAACCGCCCCCTGCGCGCAAGGCGCGCCACGGTCCGCGGCACGTGCAGGCCGCCGGGCTCCAGCGGCAGGATCGCTCGCACCTTCGGCCGGTACACCCGCAGCACGCGCGGCCCGCGAGTCGGCGGGTCCGCCATCACGAAGTACCCGCGACTGTAGAGTTCCAAGAGCAGTTCGGGTGTTAGTTGGTGCTGATCGGACACGCCGCAAGGGTACAGGCGGCGGGGTGCCGCCGGCGCGGCGGGCGTTTGCTCGCCGCGGCGAAATCGCGCGGGCATAATCCCAAGAACGCCCACATCCGGAGGCGCACATGGACTGGTCACAGTTCTTGGAGAAGGTGCTGCGCGACGACGTGTTGATCCCGACGCTCATCGCCGGCACCGTGGTGTTGGTTGTGCTGTTCAGGTCCGTTGTCTCGATGGTGTCTTCGGTCTCGCGTGAGCGCACCCGGCGCGAGATCGCCGCGTACATCGCCGAGGGCTCGATGACCCCCGAGCAGGGCGAGCGGCTGCTGAAGGCGGGCCGGAGCGAGAATACCTGATCAGAGCGCGCTGTGCGAACCCGACGACGCCGAGGAAAGGACAACCGCATGGACCTGTTCACGCTGGCCGCGACACAACTGGGAGAACTGATCCCCGTCGCCGCGATGGGCGTCGGCGGTGTGATCGCCGTGACGTGGATCATCATGGCGACGATCGACTCGACGGTGAAGGCGCGAGAGAAGGAAGCCACGCGGCGCGAACTGGCGGCGTACGTCGCCGAAGGGTCGATGTCGGCGCAGGACGCCGCGAGCATCATGAACGCGGGTCGATCGGCGCGGGCGGTGGCGTCGGCCGACTTCACCTGCGGGCCGAAGAAGGCCTGCTGATCATCGCGAGCACGCGCAGGGTCTCGGCGACCGACCACGCCTGCGCCGGGCAGCCTCCGGCGCGCTGGGGCGCGCCGGGCGCGTCGTCGCCGTCGTAGACCTCGGCGATCTGCCCGGGGCAGGTGCCCTCGCGCGGTTGCGCGGTGCGCGGGTCCAACGATTCGAGCACGGGCTGGAGGATCTGCCGCGCCTCGCGCCGAGCCGCGGGGCTGAAACCGCCGTCGCGCAGCACCGCCTCGGCCAGCGGCCCCAGCAGCCACGGCCACGCGGTGCCCTGGTGGTACGCCGCGTCGCGCTCAAAGAGTGTGCCGCGGTACCGCCCGCGGTAGCGCGGGTCCGCCGGGTCGAGCGTGCGCACGCCCATGGGCGTGAGCAGGCGCGCCCTGACCGTGTCGATGACGGCGCGGCGGCGCTGCGCGTCGAGCATGGAGTGCGGCAGACTCGCGGCGAAGATCTGGTTTGGCCGGATCGAAGCATCCGGCGCCCACTTCCCGCTGTCGTCGGGCGTCAGGCAGTCGAACAGCGCGCCGGCCCGCTCGTTCCAGAACGCCGCGGCAAACGACCTCCGCGCCGCGTCGGCGAGGTCGTTGAGGTTGGCGGCTTGTGCCGGATCATCGGGCGCAACCGCCGCGGCCAGCGAGCGCAGCGCGTTGTACCAGAGCGCGTTGATCTCGACCGCCTTGCCGTGGCGCGGCGTGAAGGTCACGCCGTCGCGGCGCGCGTCCATCCACGTCAACTGCGTGGCGGAGGTTCCCGCGGCGATGAGCCGGTCGATCGGGTCCATCGCGATGTTGTGATCGGTGCCCTGACGGTACCACTTGACCACGTCGGCGCAGGCGTCGCGCAGTTCGCGGTCGAACGCGGCGCGGTCGCCCGTCACCGCCAGCCACGCGCACGCCGCGTGCACGAACCACAGCGACGCGTCGACGGTGTTGTACTCCGGCTCGCCGGTGCGGTCGTCGAAGACGTTGGGGATGATGCCGCGCCGACGCGCCCGCGCGAACGCGGTGAGTTGGCGCAGCGCCTCCTCGTGCCGGCCCGTGGCCAGCATCAGGCCCGGCAGGGAGACGAACGCGTCGCGCCCCCAGTCGGAGAACCACGGGTAGCCGGCGATGGTCGAGACGCCCGAGCGCGCCCCCGCCGCGTCGGTCCGCGCGACGACGAACGCGTCGGCCGCGCGGGCCAGCACGCCGAGCACGCCCGCGTCGCCCGGTTCGCACCCGGACGCCGCGGCCGCGGCCAGCGCCGCGCCGCGCCGGCGCTGTTCGTCGAGTTCCTCGTCGATCGAGTGGCGCGGCCGCCCGCCGTGCCCGCACTCCGGGTCGTCGAGCCACGCGACAAGGTCCGCGTGCGCCTCGTTCACGCCCGGCGCGAGGTCGATCTCGAACGCGCCCGGCGAGAACAGATCCTCGACGCAGTCCTGCCCCCGGTCGGCGTCCTGCGCGTAGAAGAAGTCGTACCACCACTGCGGATCCTCGGCGAACCTCGCGGCGCCCGCGGCGAGTTCGACCGACAGCCGCGCGCCGTCGCGCGCAACCTCGACGCCCGTCCGGCCCGCGCGCACCGCGAACGGGTCGGCCCACGCGCGGCGGATCAACCCGTGGAAGTCGCGCAGCGAGACCAGCGGTCGGACCGACAGCCGCGCGGCGCGTCCGCGCGACGCCGGGGCGCGACGCAGCGTGTAGCGCACGCCGGCGGCGTTCACGCCCCGGAACATCGTCAGCTCGCGCGTCAGGTCGAGGCCCGTGCGGTCGTCGGCCCACAGCCACCGGCACGAGTGGTCGCACTCGAACGCCGCGAGCCGCGTGCAACCGTCGGGGTGAAGCACCGGCGTGCGCGCGTTGAACTCGAACGATGAGAACTCGACGGCGCCCAGCCCCTGGACCTCGGCCCGTTCCACCAGCGCGTTGAGCGCGGCGACCCGCGCCACCGGCGGCCTGCGCGAGGCGACGAGCAGCGCGTGGTAGCGGCGCGTCGGCAGACCCGCCGCGGTGCCCATGGCGAACCCGCCCAGACGGTTGGTCAGCAGCCACTCCTGCCCGCGCAGGGCCGCGAGCCCGGCCGCGCCGGGGTACGCGAACCGCGCCTCGCTCTGGGCCGCGATCTCGGGGGCTCGAACGCGTGCGCTGGGCGCGGCGGGGGTCATGGTGCGTGGCATCCTTTGCTCCATCGGACGGGACGGAGGTTGGATGATGGAAGGTCCGCCGCGGATTCGGGGCAAACCGGCCCGCGGGGCCCCGAAGTTCGGGCGGAGCGGCGGGCGGGGGGGAACCAACCAGCCGCGTCCGCCATATCGACGTGGGTGGCGTGTGCGCGCCGCAGGCCGTTCGGCTAGACTCCTGACCCCGGTGTTCGGCTTCGTCCGCCGCGGCCGGGAAAGTTCGGGCGGCGTCGGTCGGGCCGTGGCCCGAGCGCCGCAACCGGGTGTCCGGGTCGTTGCGGCGCCCAGATCACCCGCTCGCTTTCCAACGCTCACGCACCACCATGACGACCCCCCTCCTGCCCGTACACGCGAACACGCTGACCGACCTCTCCGGCCCGGCCCTTCTGCTGGCCGAGGGCGCGTCGTCGATGATCCTGCTCTCGCTGTGGAAGCCGATCCTCGTGCTGCTGCCGTTGGTCGGCTGGGCGTGGGTGATCGCCAAGGTCTACGACAAGCACGCGGCGCAGTTCTTTCTGCCGCGGCGGAAGTGGAACCTGGCGCACATGTGCGCGGGCATGCTGGCCGTGGCGCTGGCGGTCGGGCTGGGGCTGGTGATCGGCAGCAACGAGGGCGCGTTCTGGGCGGGCTTCGCGGCCATGCTGGTGGTGCTCGCGGCGGACCTCGCGGCGTACGCGATGGCTGCGAACAAGGACGAGCGCGTGCCGGAGAAGTACCACATCCGCTTCAACGCCGAGACGATCTTCGGCGAAAGGAAGAAGGTCGAGAGCACGGCGGGGCTGGCCAAGGTCGCGCTGGCCATCCGCTCGCAGGACGAGAAGGGCAAGTACACCGTCACCGTCGCCCCGCCGCTGGCCGACTCGCCCGAGTACGCCGTGCGCACCGCGGCCGAGCAGGTGTGGATGAACGCGGTCAAGTCGCGCGCCTCGCAACTGGACATCGGCCCGACCGGCAAGGACAACCAGTACGGCGTGTCGTACCTGGTCGACGGCATGCGGGTCGCGGCCGAGACGATGCCGGCCCAGAACGCCGCGCAGGTGATGAACTTCTGGAAGGCCGCGGCCAAACTCGACGTGACCGACCACCGCCGCAAGCAGACCGGGCACGTGCAGGTCGAGCAGCACGAGGTCAAGCGCATCGGGCGGGTCACGAGCATCGGCGTGCAGGGCGGGATGCGGCTGACGATCCTGTTCGACCCCGAGCAGGCGGTGACGCGCAAGCAGTCGGAACTGGGCCTGCTGGACGTGCAGCTGGCCGAGTTGCAGGCGATCGTCGCCGACGGCAAGGGCGTGGTGCTGCTGGCGGCGCCGGCCGACATGGGCCGCACGACGACCTTGTACGCCGTGACCAAGATGCACGACGCGTACACCACGAACGTGCAGACGGTGGAGATCGAGCCGCAGGCCGCGCTCGAGGGCGTGCGGACCAACGTGTGGGACCCGCAGAAGGCCGGGCAGGAGGGCGGCGCGCCGGGCGGGGCCGAGTTCAGCACGACGGTGCGCTCGATCCTTCGGCGCGACCCGGACGTGGTGGCGGTGGCCGAACTGCTCGACGCCGCGACGGCCAAGGAGATCGCCAAGGCCGACCACGAGCGCACGCGTATCTACGTCTCCGTCCGCGCGCCCGACGCGCTGGCGGCGATCCAGATGTACGCCAAGGCGGTGGGCGACCTGAAGCAGGCCGCCGACTCGCTGCACGGCGTGGTGGCCCAACGGCTGGTCCGCAAACTGTGCGTGAACTGCCGCGTGGCCTACCCGCCGACGCCGGACATGCTCAAGAAACTCGGCATCCCCGAGGGCAAGATCCAGCAGTTGTACCGCAAGGGCGGTCAGGTGCTGATCAAGAACCGCCCGGAGGTCTGCCCGGTGTGCAACGGGGGCGGGTACATCGGGCAGGAAGCGCTGTTCGAGGTCTACTCGATCGGCCCCGAGGAACGCTCGCTCATCACGCAGGGCAACCTGCAGGGCCTGCGCGCCGCGCTCCGCAAGCGCCCGCTGCCGACGATCCAGCAGGTGGGGCTGCGCAAGGCGGTGGAGGGCGTCACCAGCATTGAGGAAGTGATGCGCGTGACCAGCGACGCGCCGGCCGGCGGCGCGGCCAAGCCCGCCGCGGGCGGCACGCCCGAACCCGCCCCGGCCTGAGCCGCTCCCCCTCCCCCGCTCCGACGCGCGACGGACGTTTCATCGAACCCGTTCGAACCGAGCCAACGACACCATGATCCACGCACCCGTCATCGCCATCATCGCCGTGATCGCTTACATCTGGGCGTCGCGCGGGTTCTTCTCCGCCTTTCTGCACATGGTCTGCGTGATCGTGTGCGGCACGCTGGCGTTCGCGCTGTGGGAGCCGGCGGCGCACCTGATCATGAGCCTGGACGACTCGCGGACCGGCTGGCTGACCGAGTACGCCTGGACCATGGGCCTGCTGCTGCCGTTCTGCCTGCTGCTGGGCGTGTTCCGCCTGGCGGTTGACAAACTCATCCCGTGGAACGTCGATCTCGACGGGGCGAGCAACCTGATCGGCGGCGGCGTGTGCGGGCTGGTGTCGGGCGTGCTGACGGCGGGCATCGTCCTGCTGGGCGGGCAGTACCTGCGCCTGGGCACCGAGATCATGGGCTGGAACGCCGTCGCCTACGAGAGCAACGGCTCGCTGGTGCACAAGTCCAACGTCATCCCGCCGGCCGACCGCATGACGGCGTGGTTCTTCTCGCGCCTGTCCGACACGACCTTCCGGCCCATCTCCGGCGAGTCGCTGGCCAAGTGGAAGCCGGGCATGGCCGACGCCGGGCACATGCTCCGCGTCACCTTCCCCCCGCCCGACGGCGGCGGACGCCAGACCATCAAGCCCGACGCGGCGGAGGTGCTGGGGCGCTACGTCTTCGAGCCCGCCAACCCCAAGGACCTGACCACCGACTCGTTCGACGAGGTCCGCAACCAGACGTACAACTACGTCGACGGCTCGTCGCTCTCGGCCGGTCAGAGTTACATCGAGGGTTTCGTCGTCCGGTTCAAGGCCGGTGCCAAGGAAAAGACCGGGCGCATCGTGGTGGGCAACGGGCACGTGCGGCTGATCGTCCGCAACCGCGAGGACACCGAGTCGATGGCGATCGCGCCGATGGCGGTGATCTCGCAGGCCGCGGGCGACAACCCGCGCCTGGGCCGCTGGCGGTTCGACGCGCCCAACGCGTTCATCGCCTCGGTCGGCGGTCGCGACGACGCGCCGATGGCCTTCGAGTTCCCCGTGCCCAAGGGCTCCAGGCCGCTGGGTCTGGAGGTCAAGGGCGTGCGCTTCGACGTGCGCGGGCAGAAGCCGTTCGCGACGTTCACGTCGCTGGCCTCGCGTGACGCGGCGATCCGCTCGGGCACCATCACGCCGACGCGCGCCGCCGACCCGCTCGACGAGTCGGGCGCGGTGGTGTACACGATCACGCCCAACGACATCGCCGCGTTCATCCGCATGAACGACGGGCTGTTCGACGGCCTGATGATCCAGAAGGACAACCGCAAGGAGATCGAGATCCTCGAGGAGGGCCAGCGGAACTGGATCATCGGCGGGTTCGCCAAGTTCAACAACAACGAGATCCAGCGCGGCGCGGGCGTCGACCAGCGGCTGCAGGTCCGGCGCTTCCAGGCGACCGAGGACACCGCGATCGTGCAGGTCGTCGTCGACATCACCAACACGTCGTTCGGGTTCCTCTCCAACGCCGCGGCGAACATGGACCAGAGCCGGGCCCCGACGCTGTACGACCACAACGGCACGCCGTACAGCCCGCTGGGGTTCATGTACAAGGACAGCGGCGAGACGTGGATCCGCTTCACGCCGCAGACGCCGATCACGGCGGTGACGGACCTCCCGCCGCTGACGCGCTCGCGCCCCGAGCAGCGGCTGATCCTGGTCTTCCGCGTCAGCAAGAACGTGCGGATCGAGAAGTTCGGCGTCGGCTCCAAGATTCTGGCGACGTTCAAGCCGCCGCTGGACACGACCACCAACCGCTGACCGCCGGCTGTTTCGGAACAAACACGGGCCCGCGCACGCGCGCGGGCCCGGTGTGTTTCGGCATCGGCCGCTCGCCGTTCGCGTCAGCGCTTGAGCACCGCGGCCAGCTCGGTCGCGACGTCGGCGTGCAGCCCCTGCTCGCGACCGCGCTCGACCATGCTCAGCGCCACGTCGTCGCGCCCCTCGGCCTGCACCAGCACCGCCGCGAGCAGCCACGCCGAGCCCGAGCGCACGCGGTTGGCGTACCCGACCGCGCTGTTGACGCGCCGGCGGAGCGACGCGGCGTCGTCGGCGATGAGCGCGGCGTCGACGGGCGTGCGGGCCAGCCGCGGGCTCTTCTGGTACGCCATCGCCAGCACGGCGACGCTCTCGTCGAAGCGCCGGTCGGCCATGAGCGCCAGCGCCAGCGAGCGCATCGCCGCCGCGTCGTCGGGCACGTCGTCGAGGTACCTCCGGTACGCCTCGGTCGCGGCCCGCGCCTGGCCCGAGGCCAGCAGCGCGTCGGCGCGTTCGAGCACGGTCGGCTCGCGCGGCGGGTTGACGGCCCGCTCGGCGAGCGCGGCGAGAATCGCCTGCGACGCCACGCCCGACATGACAAACGGATCGATCTGCCCGTAGACGACCGGGCGATAGTCGTACGAGTCGTCGTAGTACCGCCGGACGTAAGAATATGAGTAGCCCCACGGCCAGACGCACCGGCCCCAGGTGTAGCAGCCGGAAGAGCACGGGGAGCGGTACGACCGCCACCACGGGTACACCGTGTAGCCCGAGCCGACGTGGAAGCGCAGGTTGAACCGGTCGCCGCTGTACGAGCCGTCCACCGTCAGGCCCGAGCCGCTGTTCGCGGCAGAAAACGATCGTGAACCAGAGAGATCGACACCGCCGCCCGGCCAGCGCTGCAGACCGCCGGACGGGGCCGTCACCACGGGCCGCGGGCGCGGCGAAAGACTCGGCGGCGACGGCGCCGGCGGCGGCAGCAGCGTCCCGGTTCGGTTGAGCAACGTGCCCCTGCGACCGACGCCAATCGGCGCCGGCGCCTTCGACTTCACCCCCTCCACCGACGGGATCGGCGGAGCCATGGGCGCAGGAACGCCCCCCTCGCTGGAGGTCTGCGCGGCGGCGACCCCGACCCCAACACCGGCGACCGCGACCAGCGCAAGCAGACTACGACCTCGCACGTTCGGCTCCATGGTGTCGCTCCGCCCCGCACCGATCCGCCCTTGCCCACGGCTCACCAATGCTACCCGCATCAGCGTACATCGGTTCGCAAACCGGACTGGAACAGTTCCCTGACAGTTCGCCCGCGCACGCGGGGTGTGCGGTCCGTGTACGCTGATTGCATGATGCAGGCCCGGTTCGATCTTCGCAGTTTCTGCCGCAGCGCGGTCGCGCTGTGCGCCACGGCGTGCCTCGTCGCCGCGCAGGCCGGGTGCTCGACCATGGCGCTCCGTGGCGGCACGGGCCGGCTCACCATGACCTCGACCGATACGGAGTGGGTTCTGACGCCGGACCTGCGCACCGCGGTGTACACCACGTCCGACATCGCCGCGGCGGACATCTATCTGTCGGACCTTCCGCTGGAGCGCTTGGCGAACCTCGACGACGACCTGTCGGGCGCGTCGGGCTCGCTGGTGCACATCCGGCTGTTCCTGCTGCCGCGTGCCGGCAGCACGCCGATCGATTCCACGGCGTGCAACATCACGCTGCGGCACGTGATCATCGCCTCGCCGGGCCCGGGCGCGCGCCCGGTGATCGGCGTGTACGGCGGGGGCGGGTTCCTGCTCCCGTCGGGCTCGCCGGGCGATCGGACCATCGGCGGCCGGCTGTCGGAGGTGACGGTGCGCCTGACGGCGTCGACCGAGGGGTTCGAAGACCTGTTCGAGACCGGCGTGGTTTCGGGGCGCTTCGGCGCGACGCTGAACGCCGACGCCGCGAACGCGCTGGCGGCGCGGGTGCGCCAACTCGACGACCGCGCCGCGGGGCGCGCGCCGGTCAGACGATGAGCATCGCGTCGCCGTAGGAGTAGAAGCGGTAGCCGCGCGCCAGCGCCCGGGCGTACAGCGCCCTGATCTCGGCCGCGCCGCCCGGCAGCAGCGCGGCGACCATGGCCATGAGCGTGCTCCGCGGCAGGTGGAAGTTGGTGAGCAGCGCGTCGACGTGCCGGAAGCGGTAGCCGGGCGTGACGAGCAGGCGCGTGACGCGCGAGCGCTCGGCGCGCATCTGCGCCGTGGACTCGAACGATTCCAGCGTGCGCGCCGCGGTGGTGCCGACGGCGACGACGCGCCCGCCCGCTGCGCGCGTCGCGTCGATCGCGTCCGCCGCGCCGGGCGGAACGGTGCACCACTCGGCGTGCATCGGGTGCTGCTCGACGAACTCGGTCTCGACGGGCTTGAACGTGCCCAGGCCGACGTGCAGCACGACGTCGGCCAGCGCGACGCCCGCGCCGGCGACGCGCTCGAGCAGCGCGGGCGTGAAGTGCAGGCCGGCGGTGGGCGCGGCGACCGAGCCGTGCTCGGGCCGCGCCTGCGCGTCGGCCGGCTCGGCGGCGTAGACGGTCTGGTAGTCGTCGCGGTCGCGCTCGTCGGCGACGTCGAGCCCGGCGCGCCGCCGGGCGCCGAGGATGTACGGCGGCAGCGGCGTCAGGCCGACGCGCGGCAGCCAGTCGCCGCCGGGAGCGTGCACGCGCACGACCCACGCGCCCGAGTCGGCGTCCGCGCCGTCGGACTCGGCCCGGTGCAGCAGTTCCAGCGTCACGCCGCTCTCGCGTCCGGACCGGTCGAACAGCGCGACGCGCGCGCCCGGCGCGTGCCGGCGCATCTTGAGCAGCACGCGGCAGCGCGGCGCGGGGTCGCCGGGCGCCGCGGGCTCGTCGTGCAGGTACAGGCCCTCGGCCCTGCCGCCCGTGTCGGTGCGCACGCCGCGGAACCGCGCCGGCAGCACGCGCGTGGTGTTGCGCACGAGCAGGTCGCCGGCGCGCAGCAGGCCCGGCAGGTCGCGGACGATCAGGTCGTCGACGCGCCCCGCGGCGCGGTCGACGAACATGAGCCGCGCGCTGTCGCGCGGCGAGACCGGCGCGGCGGCGATGGCCGACTCGGGTAGTTCGTACTCAAGGTCCGCGACTCGCAGCATGCACAACCCCTGCAACCCCGGCGCGTGGTGCGCCGCCAACAACGTTGCCCGCGAACAACGCGGCCTGCCGAACGCGGGGCACGCACCCGCGGCCCCGACCGGCCGCGAGCGAGTTTATCGGCCCGCGCCCGCGGCACGCGGTTCGAAGCGTTCTGCGCGTGCACGTTCACGCTGCGCACGCTCAGGCTGTCTGTCGTCTTGCCGCTCTGGCGTGCCGCGCCGTGCGCACTATCGAGCCGCCGACCTTCGCCGATGCGCTCCGCGACCAGAACGCGCGCCGCGACGGCGACTGGCCCGGACCGTTTGCGCCCGCCGGTCCGCGTCCGTTGCACACACACCTTGCGGATGCGAACCGGCGGGAGCGGCCGTCGCTGTCTGGTGCCGGCGGGCGGGAGTCATTCCAAAGCACGCTGGCCGCCAGCCCCCCTGCCCGGGCCGAACGTTCTTCATCCGCCTCACTCGCCCCGCGGCTGGGGGATATCCCGCCGGGACCCAAGGCCGGGGCGGTTGCCTCTCCGACCTGCGGCCCACGACCGCTGAACGTCACGGCGGTGCTGGTGCGGGGGTTCCGGCTCGATCTGCTGGCCTGACGGCAAGCCCGGCCCGCGCGCCCTTTCGGTCGCGGGGAGAAGGTTTCACCTCTCCTGAACAGGTCTGTACACTGTGCCGACGCTTCGGGCCGCGGGGCCCGGGCGGCGGCACGAGTTCACCAGCGACCCCGAGGCCGCGCCCGCCGGCGCTGCGGCGGGGCAGGAGGCTTGATTCCCTATGGCGGTCCACAAGGTGTCGGACATCCGGAACATCTGCCTGTCGGGGCACGGGGGCACGGGCAAGACGACGCTGACCGAGCGGCTGCTGTTCGCGACCGGGACGATCAAGCGCATGGGCACGGTGGAGGAGGGCAACACCGTCAGCGACTGGACCGACGAGGAAAAGGCGCACAGGCACTCGCTGCAGCCCTCGGTCGTGCACTTTTCGTACGAGGGGCACGAGGTCAACCTGATCGACACGCCCGGGCTGGTGGACTTCCTCGGGCAGGCGATCGCGTGCTTCCCCGCGGTCGAGACGGTCGCGGTGGTGGTCGACGCGGCCAAGGGCATCGAGACGGCGATGCGGCGCCTGATGAAGGTCGCGGCCGAGCGCCGCCTGCCGCGGATGATCGTGGTCAACAAGATCGACCAGGCCGACGTCGACCTGGAGATGCTGGTCGAGACGCTGCGGAGCGAGTTCGGGCAGGAGTGCCTGCCGATCAACCTGCCGACCCCGGACATGAAGGGCGTGATCAACGTCTTCGAGCACGACGGGACCGACGACAAGGGCGACGCGACGGCGTTCTCCAGCGTGCACGAGGCGCACAAGAAGATCGTGGAGCAGGTGATCGAGGTCGACGAAGACCTGACGATGCAGTACCTGGAGAAGGGCGAGGGCTTCGACCCGCAGAAACTCCACGAGGCGTTCGAGAAGTGCCTGGACGAGGGGCACCTGGTGCCGATCTGCTTCTGCTCGGCCAAGACGGGCGTTGGGATCGACGACCTGCTGCACATCTTCGCGAGCCTGTGCCCCAGCCCCGACGAGGTGCACCCGGCCGAGTTCCTGCGGCGCGACCCGGAGGGCAGGGAGCACGACTACCGCCCCGACCCGGACCCGGCCGGCCCGGTCATCGCGCACGTGTTCAAGGTGACGACCGATCCGTTCGTCGGCAAGCTCGGCTTCTTCCGCGTGCACGAGGGAACGGTCAAGACCAAGGCCGACGTGCTGGTCGACGACCACAAGAAGACGGTGCGGCTGGCGCACCTGCACCGCTACCAGGGCAAGGAGCACGTCGAGGTCGACGCGGTCGGTCCCGGCATGATCGCGGCGGTGGCGAAGGTGGACGAGCTGCGCTTCAACGCGGTGCTGCACGACTCGCACGAGTTCGACAACGTGCGCGTCAAGCCGCTGCCGCTGCCGCGCCCGATGTACGGCCTGGCGATCGAACTCAAGAACCACGCCGACGAGAGCAAGTTCTCGGCCGCGGTGCACAAACTCATGGCCGAGGACCCGAGCCTGGTGGTGGAGCGGATCGCGGCGACCAAGCAGACGGTGATGCGCGGGATGGGCGAACTGCACCTGCGGATCGTGCTTGAGAAACTCAAGCACCACTTCGGCGTCGAGGTGACGACCAGCACGCCCAAGATCGCGTACAAGGAAACGGTGACGATCAAGGCCAACGGGCACCACCGTCACAAGAAGCAGACGGGCGGCGCGGGCCAGTTCGGCGAGGTCTTCCTGACCGTCGAGCCGCTGCCCAACGACCACCCCGAGGGGTTTGAGTTCCACAACGAAACCGTGGGCGGGTCGATCCCCAAGCAGTTCATGCCGGCGGTGGAGAAGGGCGTGCGTCAGGCGATGTCGGACGGCGCGATCGCCGGCTACCCGATGACGGGCATCTGCGTGCGCGTGTACGACGGCAAGTACCACGCGGTCGACTCGAAGGAGATCGCGTTCGTGACCGCGGGCAAGCGCGCGTTCATCGACGGCGTCCGGCAGGCCAAGCCCGTGCTCATGGAGCCGATCGTGAGCGTCGAGATCATGGCCCCGCAGAAGCACATGGGCGACCTCACCAGCGACATCATGGGCAAGCGCGGGCGCATCCAGTCGACCGACATGCTCGGCGACGGCATGTGCCTCATCCGCGCGCACGCGCCGCTGGGCGAACTGCAGACCTACTCCAACCAACTCAAGAGCATGACCGCCGGCCAGGGCTCGTTCACGATGGAGTACAGCCACGACGAGCCCGCGCCCGCGCACGTGCAGGCCGAGGTCGTCGCCCAGTACCGGCCCCACCCCGAGGAAGACTGACGGAGGACCGCCGCATGGGATCCTGGGGCGCGGGCGTGTTCGAGAACGACGACGCCATGGACTTCGTGTTCGAACTCTCGGAGTCCGACGGGTGGAAACTCGTCCGCCGGACGCTCAGGCAGTGCGTGGACGAGGGCTACACCGACGCCGCGCAGGCCTCGTCGGCGCTGGTCGCGGCCGAGGCCGTCGCCGCGGCGATGGGCCGCGCCGCCAAGGCCCTGCCGCCCGAGGTCGCCTCGTGGGTCGCGCTGCACCGCGAGGACCTGCCCGCCGGGCTCGAGGACCGCGCCCGCGAGGCGGTCGAGAAGGTGCTCGACGACGAGGAGTCGGAGTTGCGCCAACTCTGGGCCGACGAGGACTTCGCGGCGTGGTCCGCCGCGCTGAACGACCTGGTCAACCGGCTGTCGGGCTGAGTTCTCTCTCACCACCGGCCGCGATCAGCGCGGCGCACGTGCAAACCAGGTCCGCGGGCTTCATGGGCTTGCTCATGTACGCCGTGCACCCCGCCGCGAGACACTCCGCGCCGGCCCCGATGAGCGCGTGCGCGGTGAGCGCGAGGATGGGGATGCACTCGCCGCGGTCGCGGAGTCGCCGGGCGGTGTTGTACCCGTCGAGCACCGGCATGTGCATGTCGAGCACCAGCAGGTCGAAGGGCCGGTCGGAGTCCGGCCGCGACTCGATCGCCCCGATCGCGTCCTGACCGTTGCCGACGATCGCCACCTGGGCGCCCGCGCGCGTCAGGATGTGTCGGATCAGGCGCTGGTTGTCCGGGCCGTCCTCGGCGACGAGGATCCGCCGGCCCTGCAACGACCCGGCCTGTTGCCGCATCGACTCCCGTGCCGCTGGCGCCGGCGGCTGAGCGGCGCAAGCACAGGCGGCGGCTGATCCATCGTGCCGCGGTTGAGGCGGCGAACACGACGTGCCGCGGTCGTCCGACGCCGAGAGGCGCACGCTGACTGCGTCAATGTGGCTATGGCTCAAGATTCACCTCGTCGGTCATGGACGGGGAACACCCCGGACGGGGCGTGACGTTCGTGTATCGGCAGCACCAGCCGTTTCGTGTGAACGAGTATCAGCGCGATCTCGAACCAGACCAAGGGTAGAAACGTGTGTGCCGGATGCATCGGATGTGCACGTCGTTTGTGTTCCGTGTTCGTTCGGTCGGGCCGTTGCGGATACACTGCCCGCCATGCCGCTCGTCGTTACCGGAACCATCGGGATTGACACCGTCTACACCCCCTCGGGACATGCCGAGAGCGTGCTGGGCGGTTCGTGCACCTACTTCGCCGCCGCGGCGTCGTTTCACGGGCCGGTGCGCATCGTCGCCGCGGCCGGGGACGACCTGCCGGATGCGCACCTGCAGACCATCCGCCACTTTCCGACGATCGATGCCTCGGGGCTGGAGATCCGCAAGGGCTCCAAGACGTTCCGCTGGGGCGGCAAGTACCACGAGAACATGGACCGGCGCGACACGCTCTACACCGAGCTGGGCGTTCTGGCCGAGGCCCCGCCGAAGATCCCCGACAAGTTCCGCGATTCGGAGTTCGTGTTCCTGGCCAACACGCACCCGGCGGTGCAACTCGGCATGCTCGAGGCCTTCCCGCACCGGCGATTGGCCGTCGCCGACACCATGGACCTGTGGATCAACACGGCGCGGCCCGAACTCGACAAACTGCTCGCGCGCGTCGACGGACTGGTGCTCAACTACGACGAGGCCGAACTGCTGACGGGCAAGCGCAACCCCGTGGCCGCGGCGCGGCACATCCTGGGGATGGGCCCGACGTTCGTGGTCGTGAAGAAGGGCGAGCACGGCGCGCTGCTGATCCACCGCGAGGGCCTGGGCGCGCTGCCGGCCTACCCGGCCGAGACCGTCGTCGACCCGACCGGCGCGGGCGACTCGTTCGCCGGCGGGATGATGGGCTTCCTCGCCGCGGCGGGGGCCAAACACCCCGGCAACGGGTCGCGCCGCGGGGCGAGTTTCGAGTCGCTGCTTCGCGCGCTGGCGCACGGGACGGTGATGGCGAGTTTCAACATCGAGAGTTTCAGCCTCAACCGGCTCAAGACGCTCACGCGCGAGGAGCTCGACGCGCGCTACGCGCAGTTCGCCGGGATGCTGCGGATCCACTGACCGTCCGCTACCATCGCTCCCCATGGCCATCCTGATCTTCCAGCACACGCCCACCGAACACGCCGGACGACTCGCCCTGACGCTGCGCGACCACGCGCGCCGGCTGGACGTGCGCCGGCTCGACCTGCCCGAGTCTCGCGCCAACCCCCACGTGCCGACCGACTTTGACGACGTCGAGGGCGTGATCAGCCTCGGCGGGCCGATGAACGTCGGCGACGACCTGCCGTGGATGTCGCGCCAGTTGGAGTTCCTCGCCGCGGCGCACAAGCGCAACCTGCCGGTCGTGGGCGTCTGTCTGGGCGCGCAGATGATCGCCGCGGCGCTGGGCGGCGAGGTGCGGCCGATGGCCGACGGGCCGGAGTGGGGCATGGCCGACGTGACGCAGTTCCCCGTCGCCAACACCGAGACGATCCTCGCGGGCGTGCCGTGGGCCGCGCCGCAGTTCCACGCGCACGGCCAGGAGGTCGCGACGCCCCCGCCGGGCGCGACGGTGCTGCAGCACTCGGCACGCTGCAAGGTGCAGTCGTTCAGGGTCGGCCTGCGCACCTACGGGTTCCAGTACCACTTCGAATGCGACCTGGCGATGATCGAGGATTTTCTCTTCGCCGGCGACCCGCAGATGGCCGCGGCGGGCATCGACCCCGAGCAGGCGATGCACGAGGCGCGCCTGCAGTACGAGATGTTCGCGCGGACCAGCGACCGGCTGTGCGTGAACCTGGCGAGTTATCTGTTCCCCGTTTCGCGGGCGATCAGCGCCTGATGGGCGCGCGGTTCCAGATCGCGACGCCGGGCGACTTCGTGCTGTCGCGCGACGCGTGCTCGTACGGCTACTTCCTGCTCGCGCCCAACCACTGGGAACCGGGCACGCGCGAGTTCCGCACGACCATCGACGCCGGCGAGCGCGCGTTCACCGTCGTTGTGTCGCAGGACGGGCCGGGCGGGTCCCGTGCGCGGGTCCGCGGCCGGCCGCTGACCGTTCGCGCCGACGTCGCGCCCTCGCGCGCCGAACGCGACGCCATCGCGGCACAACTGGCGCGGATGTTCCGGCTCGACGAGGACGCGGCGGAGGTCCGCGCGTTCCACCGCACCGACCCGCGCTGGCGGCGAACCGGACGGGGGCGGCTGATGCGCTCGGCCACGCTGTTCGAGGACGTCATCAAGACCGTCACCTCGTGCAACGTCGCATGGCCGAGCACGATCATCATGAACCGGCGGCTGTGCGAGGTCGCGGGGCGCGCCAGCGCTTCGGGCCTGCACGCCTTCCCGTCCGCCGCGCGGCTCGCGAGGATGCGCGCCCGGACGCTGCGGGCCCGCTGCAACGTGGGGTACCGCGACGCGCGGATCGTCGAGCTCGCGCGGCTCTTTGCACGCGACGCCGGCCCGCGCGTGCCGCCCCGCGCCGCGGCCCGCGGCGTGTCGTGGCCCGTGCGTTCGGGCTTCTCGGCGTGGCTCGAAGACCGCCGGACCGGTGACGACGCCGTTCGCGCAGCGCTGCTCGAACTGCCCGGCATCGGCCCCTACGCCGCGGCGAACATCATGCAGTTGCTCGGCCGCTACGCGCACCTGCCGCTGGACAGCGAGAGCCTGCGGCACGCGCGGACCGTGCTGGGCTACTCGGGCCCCGACCGGGCGCTGATGGAGAAGCTGCACGCCCACTACGAGCCGTTCGGCGAGCACCGGTTCCGCTCCTACTGGTTCGAACTGTGGGCCTTCTATGAGCAGCGGCGCGGCCCGTCGTGGACGTGGGAGCGTGAGACCACGGGCAAGACTTTCACCGCGTCCAAACTCTGAGACCGGCCGCGGCGGGCGCGGGTGCGTTGCGCCCGCGTGCCCGGTATCATCGGCTCCCATGAAGATCCACGAATACCAGGCCCGCGAACTGCTGGCAGGCGCCGGCATCCCCGTTCCCGCCTCGATGGTGATCGAGTCGCCGCTGGTCGCCGAGGAGGCGTTTCACAAGGTGACCAAGGCCGCGGGCATGACGTCCGACAACGCGCTGGCAGTCGTGAAGGCGCAGGTGCACGCGGGCGGGCGCGGCAAGGCGGGCTTCGTGAAGCTCGTCCGGACCGCCGCGGAGGCGGAGGCTGCGGCCAGGTTCATGCTGACCAACAGGATGGTCAGCGTGCAGACCGGCCCCGAGGGTCTGGCGGTCAAGAAGTTGCTCATGGCCGCGGGCGTGGACATCGACAAGGAGTACTACCTCGCCGTCACGACCGACCGTGCGAGCCGCCGCAACGTGCTGATCGCCTCGCGCGAGGGCGGCGTGGAGATCGAGCAGGTGGCGCACGAGCGTCCCGAGGCGATCCTCAAGCAGTTCCTGCACCCGACGCTGGGGCTGCAGGGATTCGCCGCGCGGAAGATCGCCTACGCGCTGGGGTTTGCCGGCAAACTCGCGGGCCAGGCGGCGGACATCATGCAGAAACTCGCGAGGGCCTTTGTCGAGAAGGACTGCACGCTGGCCGAGATCAACCCGCTGGTGCTGACCAAGGACGGAAACCTGCTGGCGATCGACGCGAAGTTCAACTTCGACGACAACGGCCTGTTCCGCCACGCCGACCTGCAGGCCTACGCCGACCCCGCCGAGGAGAACCCGGCGGAGGTCCGCGCCAGCGCGGCGGGGCTGAGTTACATCGCCCTCGACGGCAACATCGGCTGCCTGGTGAACGGCGCCGGACTGGCGATGGCGACCATGGACATCATCAAACTGCACGGCGGGCAGCCGGCCAACTTCCTCGACGTCGGCGGCTCGGCCAGCGAGCAGGCGGTGACCGAGGCGTTCAGGATCATCCTCTCCGACGCCGCGGTCAAGGGCGTGCTGGTCAACATCTTCGGCGGCATCATGCGGTGCGACGTCATCGCGCAGGGCATCGTGAACGCGGCCAAGGAGGTCGGCTTCAAGGTGCCGCTGGTCGTGCGGCTGGAGGGCACGAACGTCGAGGCCGGCAGGAGGTTGCTCGACGCGGCCCGCAAGGACATCCCGACCATGCAGACCGCGACCGACCTGACCGACGCGGCGAAGAAGGTGTGCGCGGCGGTGGGCTGAGCCGGGCGCAGCGGCCGCGGCCCGGCGTTACAATCCCGGCGTGGACCGCGAGAAGGTCATCCAGATCCTGCGTGACGCGATGCCCGAACTTCGCCGCAAGTTCCGCGTGGCGGAAGTCTCTCGCTGTTCGGCTCGTTTGCCCGCGGCGACAACCGCCCCGACAGCGACGTGGACGTGCTGGTGCGCTTCGAGCCGGGCGCGACGGTGACGCTGTTCACGCTCGGCGGGCTGCTCAACGACCTCGAGGAGTTGCTGGGGCCGAAGGTGGACGTTGTCGAGGACAGCCCGCGCATGCGAGCCGACTTCCGCGAAGAGGTGGAGCGAGACATCCGACGTGTCGCCTGAACACAAGGCCATGGCGTGGCGGAAGGTGATCAGGCTATTGATCGAGGACATCGATCGCATCGAGCGGTTTCTCGAGGGCCTCGATCAGGACCGGTTCATCAACGACGAACGCACGGTCATTGCCGTGTGCTACGCGTTTGTGCGAATCGGACAAGGCGTGATGCAGTTGCCGGAGAGCATCCGCGCCGCACGCCCCACTGTTCCGTGGAAAGAGGTCCGCCACTTCAGGAACTTCATGGTCCATGTGTACATGGCGGTTGATCCTCTGGGCCTGTACGAAACCGCCCGCAAGGACCTGCCCGGGTTGAGGCGGGTGCTGCAGTCGGTTCTTGATTCCACTGCGGCGACGTGACACGGGCGTTCTGCAGTTCTGGTAGTCTCCAAGTACCGCACCCCCACCGGAGCCACGCAATGGCCGACCTCACCGAACAGAAACTCCTGCTGGTCATCATCGCCATCCTCCTGCCCCCGCTGGCCGTCGGCCTCAAGGAGGGCATCGGCCTGCACCTGATCCTGAACATCGTGCTGTGCCTGCTGTTCTATGTCCCGGGCCTGCTGCACGCGCTGTACATCGTGCTGCGATAGGCCACCGGCGGCTCCCGACGGTTTGACGCCGAGGCCTGACCACGGCCGCCCCTGCGTTCGAGCGCCCGCATTGTGCGTACGCGCGCGGCCGAGACGCCGGCCCGGGCACGCGGTGCTGCGCCGCTTCTCCGCAAGTCCTGTTCCGGCCGCGGCAGGATCGGCTTCAAGGCCTCGTATCCTCAATCGGGGAACGCCGCGCCGGCCATGCACGCCGCGGGCTTTGCGGAAAGGACTCACCATGTCACGAATCCTCGCGGTGTTCGCGACCCTGATGGTCGTGTTTGCCTGCACGTGGGCACCCGCGGTCGCCGCGCCCGCGGCGGTCGAATCGCTGCACGAGCCCGAGCAGGTGGACCTCCGCCCGCGCTTGGTCGCCGGCCAGCAGACCCGCTACACGCTGGAGACCGTCAGCCGCTCCACGCTGACGTGCGACCAGGTGCCGGAGATGAACGGCAGGCAGTCGATGTCGCAGGCGCTGGGCCTGACGCTGCGCGTGCTCGAGACCACCAGCGACGGGGCAACGCTCGAACTCGTGTACGACACCGTGCGGATCAGGTTCGAGTCCGACGACGGTTCGGCCGAGTTCGACAGCGCGGCCCCGGCCCGGCCGACGGGCAACCGCCCGCCGTCCGGCGCCTCGCCGCAGGCCGACCCGGAACTCAGCCGTGCGCTCGAAGCGATGGTCCGCGGCATGGTCGGCGCGAAACTCAAGATCCAGACCGACACGGGCGGCAACGTCGTGTCGGTTACAGGCGATGGGGGTATTTCCGGCGCAGCGCGGTCGTTCATCCAGAGCGTGGGGCAGGGCCTGCCGGGCATGCCCTCTTCGATCCACAGCGGCGCCGACACGGCCAAGTGGCTCATCGGGGGGACACGCGGCACGGGGTTTGCACGCGTCGGCGAGACGTGGACCAACGAGGACACGCTCGGCGGCACGCCGCTGGGCGACTTCAGGATGACCACGCGGCACACGCTCCGCTCGCACTCGGGCGGCACAGCCAAGGTCGCGTTCTCGGGCAGGGCCGAGGCGGCCTCGGCCGCGAGTGCGCCCAGCCTGCTGGGGTTCCAACTCAGGGGCTGCACGCACGAAGGGTCGTACGAGTGGGACACGGCCCGCGGGATGCTGTCGAGCATGGAGACCGACATGCGCGTGTCGCTCGAGGGCACGATGACCGGCGTCGCGCTCAGGCACGAATCCGTCAACACCGTGAAGGTCCGCCGCGTCGATGAACGCCGCTCGGTGCAGCCGCCCCGGCCGCGGCCGTAGGGCCGCGCGGGCGCGTTATCGGAACCGCTTCTGCCATTGCCGGCCCGGAAATGGCCCCGGGCAAACAACCGCGGCACATCGGATCGATATCACTCCGCGATGCGCCGGCAGACCGGCGGCGCTGGAGGTGTTCGCATGTTCAATGCACGGCGACTGCTGGTTGCGCTGGCGGCGTTGGCGTTCTCCGGCGCGGCCAGCGCGCAGAAGGCTCCCGAGAGCGTCGATCTCTCGCCCGGGTGGGAGAAGGACGCCGAGGCGCGGTACCACTACCGCGCCCATTCGACGCGCACCGACCGCGTCCCGGCGATGAAAGCCGAGCAGCAGCAGAAGACGCGACAGGAGATGCGCATCCGGCGCAAGGTCCTGTCCACGGGGCCCGAGGGCACCGACCTGGAACTGGTCTTTGAGCGCATCGTCGTCGTGGCGATGTCGGGCAAGATGTTCATCCGCTGCGACTCCAACGAACCCGTCGATCCGGAGCGGGCCAACAGCCTCGACCCGGTCGTGCGCCCGGCGGTCAACAAGCCCGTGCGCGTCCGCCTCGGGCCCGACCACCGCGTGCTGGCGATCGAAAACCTGCCGACCGGCGTCGACGCCGACGGCAACCCCACGCGACTGGTCGTCGATGAGGAACTGGTGCGCAACTCGCTCGCGGCGATGTACAGCCTCGAGAAGACTCCCCCCGCCGCGCGCGTCGGCGAGCGGTGGACAATCAACGAATCGCTGCCCGCAAGCGACGCCGCGGAACTGCACATCGTGCACACACGCCGGCTGACCGGCGCGAACGAGTCCACGGCGACCGTCGAGTCCACGGCCATCGCCGACGTGCGACCCGTGGGGAACTCGGGCGCGCGCCCCCCGCTGCTGGTTGACTTCTCCTGCGTGAGCAGGCACGAGTGGGACACGGGCGCGGGCCGGTTGCGCTGGATGACGCTCGAACAGAAGATCGAAACCCACGGCGTTGTCCGCCAGATGCGGTCGGAGCACACCAGCGAGGTGCTGATCACCCTCGCGCTCGACGGCGTCGAGATTCCGCCCAAGCCCACTCCCTAGAATCGGCGGACAGGCAACCCGCATTTCGCACACGCCGCGGTGCCGCGGCGGTAGAACTCCCGCGGCCGGCGAGTTCCGCCGATCTTGAAACCGGGAACCGAATACACGGAGCAACGCATGAGATCTCGCGCACTGGCCGTTCTGGCGACGCTGACGACCGCGACACACATTCTGGCGGCGGGCACGGCCGCGAACGGAGCCGCGATGGACGAACCCGTCTCGCTCAAGCCGAACCTGACGCCGGGCTACGAGGCGCGCGTGGTCATGGAGATGACGCGCAAGACCACCGAGCGCCTGGGCATGAACCCCGGCGGCGGCGCGCCGCCCGAGCGCACGCTGTCGGGCACGCAGACCGTCGGCTTCCTGATGAAGGTCGTGCGCAGCGACGACGCCGGCGCCGTGGTGACGATGCGGATCGACGACATCGAGACGACCGCGACCACGCCGCGCGGCGAGTTCCGCTGGAAGAGCACCGACCCGCGCACGCCCGGCGACAACAGCAACCTCGCGCTGACCTCGTCGCGCCCGATGCTCGGCGCGACGATCACCTTCACGCTCGACAAGGACGGGAACGTGGTCAGCGCGGACAACGGCGGCGTGAACATGCCGACCGGCGACCTGTCGGACTACGCGCGGCTGGTCGTGGGCAACGAAGAGGCTCGGGCGCGGTGGAGCCCGGTCTTCGCGCCGCGCAAGCGCGACTACAGCGTCAAGGTCGGCGAGGAGTGGAGCCTGGTCGAGGCGATGAAGAACCCGCCCATCGGGCAGTTCAACACGAACATGACCCTCAAGGTCGCCACGGCGTCGAAGAACACCGCGCGGGTCGAGGTGAACGGCAACTACACGCTCGTGGCCTTCCCGGAGGGCTCGACGCTGCTGTTCGAGGTCAAGGGGTCCAAGGTCGCGGGGCAGATCGAGTGGGACCGCACCGTCGGGCTCTTCAAGAGCGCGGAGTTTGACCTGGAGATCGAACTGCACGGGGCGGCCCAGGGGCTGCCGATCCAGCGCAGGACCGAGACGAAGATCAAGATCCGCCGCGAACCCGCGCCGACGCCCAAGGGCGAGTGATCGCGCGGCGCGGCCGATCAATCAGGCGGCGACCAGCGGCGCTGCGCCGACCGCGCGGGCCACTGTGGCGACGGCCTGGTCGATCATCGCCGCGCCGACGTCGAGGTGGCAGACAAAGCGGACGCGCTGCGCGCCCGTGGGCAGGGCGAGCACGCCCGACGCCTTGAGTTTCTGGCAAAGGTCCGCCGCCGAGCCCAGACGCGGGTCGATGTCGACAAAGCACATGTTCGTCTCGACGGGCAGCGGGATCGACAGGCCCGGCAGGTTGCCCAGCGCGTCGGCCAGGCGTCGCGCGCTGGCGTGATCCTCAACCAACCGCTCGCGGTGATGGTCCAGCGCGTGCAGCGCGGCCGCGGCGAGCACGCCCGACTGCCGCATCGTGCCGCCGAACATCTTGCGGAACCGGGCGACTCGGGCGATGGTGGCGCGGTCGCCCGCGACGGCCGACCCCGCCGGCGCGCCCAGGCCCTTGGAGAAGCAGCACGACACCGTGTCGGCGTGGCGCGCGTAGTCGGCCGGCGCGTGCCCGGTCGCCGCGCACGCGTTCCAGATGCGCGCCCCGTCGAGATGGACGCGGAGTCCGCGCTGCCGCGCTGTGCGCGCGACGCGCTCGAAGCGTTCGAGCGGCCAGACCGCGCCGCCGCCTCGGTTGTGCGTGTTCTCGATGACCAGAAGGGACGAGTGCGGGCTGTGCACGTTGTTCGGACGGACCGCGTCCTCGACGTCGCGCGATTCGAACAGCCCCGCGTGCCCGCGCAGCGGGCGGATCATCACGCCCGAGAGCGCGGCGGGCGAGCCGGTCTCGTAGTGGATGATGTGGCTGTCCTCGTGGGCGATCAGTTCGTCGCCGGGCTCGGTCTGGGCACGGATGGCCGTCTGGTTGGCCATGGTGCCCGTGGGCACGAAGCACGCGGCCTCCTTGCCCATGATCTGCGCCACGCGCTCCTGCAGCGCGATCACCGTCGGGTCGTCGCCCAGCACGTCGTCGCCCACGACCGCCTCGGCCATCGCGCGGCGCATGGCGGGCGTGGGCCGCGTCACGGTGTCGCTGCGCAAGTCGATGATCGCTGCGGACATAGAGACTCCCTCGGAAAGCCGGGCGGGCGGCGCATCGGTCTCGGTGCCGCGTTTGGCGCTGGCGCGGGAGTCTATGGCGACCCGGCGACAAGTGTGAAGAATGCGGCCCGCGCCGGGATGGCGCGCGGCGCACCGGGCGGGGGCCGATACCATGCAGCACCGCCCCTCACCCGGAACGGAGCAACCAACGCATGGCGTCCGGCAAGCGAAAGGCCTCTCAGCCTGTCGATGAACGGTCGGCGGGCGCTGACTTCATGGCGGATGTCGTCGCGCAGCGCACGCGCGTGCTGGTCCGGGCGATGCGAGCCGCCGCCCGGCCCGACAAGGACGGGGGCGAGCGGGCCGTACATCAACTCCGGGTCGCGACACGGCGTGCCGCCGCGGCGCTCGACGCGGCTGAGCCCCTGCTCGGAGACAAGCGGGCCAGAGCGGCGACGCGCGTGCTGCGGAAGATCCGACGCGCCGCCGGGCCGGTGCGCGACGCGGACGTGCTGCTCCGCTGGGTCGAGGCGGCGCGGCGCAAGCAGCCGGACGACCGGCCCGGGTTCGTGCTGCTGGCGCGGGCGCTGCGAGAGCGGCGTGCCGCGGCCGCGTCGGAACTGCCCGATGCGCTCGACCGGCTGCGGAAGCGAGCCGCGCAGCGGCTGCGGCGGGCCCAGCGCGAGATCGAACAAACCGGCAGACGCGGGCCGAGCATCGGCGAGGTGATGCGCGCCGGGCTGAAGCGGCACGCCGACGCGGTGCTCGCCGCGGCCGATGCGGACCTGGGCAAGGCCGAGAACCTGCACAAACTGCGGATCGAGTGCAAGCACCTGCGGTACTCGATCGAGATCTTCGCGCCCGTCGTCGGCAAGGCCGAGAGCCGGCGCCTGGTGAAGTGCCTGACGGACTTCCAGCAGCAACTCGGCGGGTTCACCGACTGCTCGGTCCGCGTCGAGAGGCTCGCGGCCGTGCTCGACGAGTTGCGCAAGGCCAAGCCCGAGAACGCTGGCCGGGACCGCGGCAGGGCGGTGGAATCCCTCCGCGCGATCCTGCGCGCCGAGCGTGCGGCGTTCCGGCGCGAACTGCGCGCGGCCCGCGCCGCGTGGGAGCGCCTGCCTGCCTCGGGCTTGTTCGACGAGATCCGAAGGCTCGTGTCTGCCACCGACGCGCCCGCGGCGCCACCAACCGACCAGACCATGCCGGCCCTCGCATCGCCGAGCGTGAACGGCGTGCTGCACGCCCCGCGCAAACCGACCGATGGCGTGCAACCGAAGCGGCGCGGCAGGGCGCCACGCCCGCCGCGCAAGGGCCGGAACCGGATCGCGGCGATCGACATCGGCACCAACAGCATCCGGCTGATCGTCGGCGAGACCGAGTGCGACGGTTCGTACCGCGTGCTGGACGACGAGAAGGAGATCACGCGCCTCGGGCGCGGGCTGCACGAGACGGGTCGGCTTGACCCGGACACGATCGAACACTCCGCCGTGACCATCGCACGGATGAAGTCCATCGCCGAGGGGTACGGCGCGAGCCAGATCCGCGTGGTGGCGACCGCGGCCTGCCGCGAGGCCGCCAACGCCGCGGAGTTTCTGAAGCGCGTGCGCGAACTGGCGGGGCTGGAGGTCGAGGTCATCCCCGCCGAGCAGGAGGCGCTGCTGGCGTACCGCTCGGCGGCCAACGCGTTCGACCTGGCGGGATCGCCGGCGGCGGTGGTCGATATCGGCGGCGGGAGCCTGGAGGTGGTGCTGTCGGCCGGAGTCGGTCATGGGGACGTGCGCGGCGCCGGGCTCGGCGGCGGCGTGATCGAGCGTGTCTTCAGCCTGCCGCTGGGCGCGGTGCGGCTGACCGAGAAGTTCGGCGGCCCGACCGCCGCGGCGGGCGCACGCCACAAGGAACTGGTCAGGCACGCCGACAGCGTGCTGCGGAAGGGGCTCGGGAAACTGCCGTTCGTCCCGGCGATCGTGGTCGGCACGGGGGGTACGTTCACGACGCTGGCGGCGATCCTCGCGCACAAGGAACTGGGGCCGGCGGCGCAGGGACTGTTCTCCGGCTCGGTGCAGGGTCGCGAGGTGCGCCGCAGCGAACTCCGACACGTGCTGGACTATCTGCGCGACCTTTCGCTGCGGGAGCGCTCGCGCGTGCCGGGCCTGCCGGCCGACCGCGCCGACATCATCGTCGCGGGCCTGACGGTGATCGACCGGCTCCTCGAGCGGCTCGGCGCCAACAGCGTGCTCGTTCACGAAGGGGGCATCCGCGACGGGCTGCTGCTGTCGATGGTGCGCGCCGAAGCATCGGCGGAAGCCAACGGCGGTCGGGCCAACCCGCTGCGCGGCGTGCTGCGCTTCGCCAGGGCGTGCCAGTACGAGGCCGCGCACGCGCGGCACGTGGCGCGGCTGTGCCTTCGCATCTTCGACCAACTCGTCGAGCAGCGGGGCGCGCTCAGGAACCCCGACGCGGCGGCCCTCTCGGCGCGCGACCGCGTGCTGCTCGAAGCCGCGGCGTTGCTGCACGACGTCGGGTACCTCGTCAACTACGCGTCGCACCACAAGCACTCGTACCACCTGATCGTGCACGCCGATCTTCCGGGCCTGACCAGCCGCGAGATCCAGGTCGTGGCGAACATCGCGCGCTACCACCGCGCGGCGGAGCCGAAGGACAAGCACCGCAACTTCGCCGCGCTGGCGGAGGAGGACCAGCGCCGGGTGCGCGCCCTGTCGGCGATCCTGCGCGTCGCCGACGGCCTCGACCGCACGCACATGCAGCGCGTGCGGGACCTGCGGCTGCGGATCGCGCGCGACGCGGCGCACTTCGGCGTCGTCGCCGACGAGGAGCCGGCGGTGGACGTGTGGGGCGCGGCGCGAAAGTCGCGGTTGTTCTCGCGCGTGTTCGGCGCGATTCCGCACTTTGAGTGGACAGCGGGCGCATCAGGGCACGACCCGACGGCCGAGCCGGCGGCTGCACCATCGACGGCGTAAGGGAGCGGATCGGCACCGGTTTCAGGGGTCGTAGGACCACCGTAAACCGATGGTGTGCAACGACTTGCGCGCTCCGAACTTGGTTGGAACCAGAATCCTGCCCGGAGCCCCGTTACCAGACGGAGATCGTGCGCAAACTGAGCCTGCTCATGCTGTTGCGCGCCTGTAGCGGTTATTCGGACGTGGTGAAACGACAAACGCGGGGAAGAATTGCCGCAAGTGCTGATCAGGCGGGAATTTCGGATGAAGGCTATTGACCCCCAAAACTGGTTGTGATACAAGGGACCTTGCTCGCGAGCATACGAGCGGGTCTTGGGCCATGGAGGCTCAGGAGAGCAAGGGTGCTCAGGTTGGTTTGGATCGGGTCAGCGGTTTGACAAGGCCAATCCGGAAGTTGCCGGCGAACCGGCGATTCGAGGGAGAGGCAACGACGCACGCAGTCACTTGCGCCGAGTTTGGAGCTCGTCGCAGCGGGCGAAACGTGGTTTCGTTCATGTGTTCCTGTACTAGGAGGTTCTCAGATGGTCCGTATGTGTGATGTGATGACTCTCGCCTGTGCGACCGTCATGGCGGCTGGCACCGTCGCGACGGCTCAGAACAAGGCGGCTGCCCCGGCCGAGGCCGTGGAGCAGGTGACGGCGCCTGGCTCGTTCCGCCAGATCGCCGGCAACAACATGACGGGTTTTGTGACCCGCAGCGGTCTGGGCGGCTGCTCCTGCCCGGTTGGCGGCAACGCCTGGTGGAACGGCGACTGGGATCCGAGCGACGGCGACGGCCAGGCCTCTCACGAGGGTGGCGGCGCTCCGGCGGGCGCGGTGGCCGCGGACGACTTCTACCTCTGCGAGGGGTACGTCCACACGCTGCGTTCGATCTCGGTGCAGGTGCTTAACAACAGCACGTTCGGCCTGACCCGGGCTCGCCTGGAGATCTGGTCGGACTGCAACGGCTGCCCCGGCCAGTTGCTCTACGTCCTGAAGCGTCACTCCGTTGAGCAGAAGGGCAGCAACATCAACGGCACCGGCTTCAACCTGTACACCTACACCTTCGAGCTGGGCAACACCCTGCACACCGGCGGCCCGTTCGACGGTCAGGATCAGGACGGCACCTGCCCCGGCGAGACGGTCTCCGGCTGCACGGTTGACCCGGACTGCTTCCGGTACATCGCCCTCAAGGGCGGCACGTACTGGATCTCGGTCGTCGGCCGCACCGACGGTCAGGGCACCGACCTGACCTTCTGGGCCACGGCCAACAGCAACACCTCCAGCCCCAACAGCAGCATCAAGGGCTCCGTCGCCAAGAAGCGCAACGGCGTCCCGCCGAGCAACTGGATGGGCCCGTGGGAGTACTACGAGCCGTGGATGTCGGTCGAGGATTGCTGCGTCGGCTGCACCGACCTGGCCTTCCGCGTCTGCTACGACTCCTGCAAGATCCTGAAGGACAACGGCGCGGACATCGGCATCATCAGCAACGGCAACCCCGGCGTGAACGAGGAAGGCGCCCGCTCCGAGCGCTCCGGCCTGGTCCGCAACAGCCGCGCTGCTGACGACTTCGTCGTCCCGCCGTGCGCCGACTTCGATGTCTGCTACGTCGAGGGCTGCATCTACACGAACTGCCCCGAGTTCACCGCGTTCTTCGAGATCTACCAGAACGACTGCAAGCTCCCGTACTACACCCTCGGCATGGGCGCGTTGGCAACCGGCCGCTACGAGGAGACCAAGCGCGTCTGCCTGGGCTACGAAGTGGCGATCGACGGCGTCGGCGGCCTGAAGGCCTACCGCGTCGAGTTCCACGACATCACCGGTATCGTGCTGCCCTCCGGCCAGCAGTACTGGATCTCGATCGGCGTGCAGGACACCTTCTCGTTCATCGAGCGTGGCTTCTTCTGCCGCAACCGCTACTGCGACAACTCCTGCCCGATCATGTTCAACCCCGGTGCGGTCATCGACCCCGCCGCGAACTATGTGAGCGGCGGCGTGCCCACCTGGCGCAGCACGAAGGACTTCCCGACCCGCTGGGGCAACGGCGGCACGGACTTCTCCTTCCTGATCGCCGGCACGGCTGTCGATCCCGCCACGGGCCCGAACGCCGAGCCCGCCTGCGTCGCCGACGCGAACAACGACGGTGCGGTCGATGTCTCCGACATCTTCCACTTCCTGTCGGTCTGGTTCGCCGGCTGCCCGTAATCTCGGCTGACCGAGATTCGAGGTTCCTCTAGCCTCACGCAACGCCCCGGGTTCTGCCCGGGGCGTTGTCTTTTTCTGTCCCGCTGGTCGAGTCGAATCGACAGGCGGCACGACCGCGAATCCTCCACCGCGCACGCCGCGCACCACCGCAATCGTCCGTCCTGAACGCGCGACCCCGTCATGGCCTGCATCGTGATCCGGCATCGCCCTCAGCCATCGAACACCGCACGGGTACAATCGCCGCGGCGGTGTTCGGCCGCGCAGACCGGAGCAGGCGTGGAGCACGGGATCCTTCAGAAAATCGCCGCGGGTGATGCTTCGGCCGTGCAGGCGTGCATCGACCGATACAGCGGCCTGGTCTGGTCGCTGGCGCGGCGCTTCTGCCCGACCCCGGCCGACGCCGAGGACGCGGTGCAGGAGATCTTCCTGGACGTGTGGCGCTCCGCCGCCCGCTTTGACGAGCGCGTCGCGTCCGAGACGACGTTTGTCGCCATGATCGCGCGTCGGCGGTTGATCGACCGCGGCCGACGCACTGGCCGCGCCGTGGCATCGCTCGACAACGAGGACAGCGCCTCGCCGGTCGTCGACCGCGCGCCGCGCGCCGAGTCAACGCTCGCCGACGCCGAAGACGCCCAGCGGGCCGCGATCGCGCTGGACAGCCTCAAGCCCGAGCAGCAGAAGGTCCTGCGGCTGTCGATCTATCAGGGCCTGTCGCACGAACGCATCGCCGAAGCCACGGGCATGCCGCTGGGCACGGTCAAGACGCACGTTCGCCGCGGGCTGATCCGGCTGCGCGAAATCCTCGGCGGCGCCGCGGCAGGATCGGAGGGCGCACCATGAACGCCGCCCCCGCGCCCGCCCCGTCGATGGACCGCCTGCTGGAACTGCTGGCCGACCGTGCCGTGCAGCCGCTGCACCCGTCGGAGTTGGACGAACTGGACGCGCTGGCGGCGGCTTTCCCCGACGCGGACCTTGAATGCATGGACCGTGCCGCGGCGGCGCTGGACGTCGCGCTTGGCGCGGGCAATCGCTCCGCACCGCCCGCCGCGGTGCAACAGCGGCTCGCCGCGGCGGGCGCGGCGTGGGCCGCCGCCAACTGCGCACCGGCGCCGCTGAAGTTCGCCGACGCCGATCGGGTTCGCCGCGTACGCGTTGCGGCTTGGACAGGCTGGCTCGCCGCCGCCGCGGCGGTCGCGCTGGCCTTCGCGGCCTGGTGGGGACGCGGATCGGCGCCGCCCACGCCGAGCGAGCGGCTGGCCGCGTTGCGCCGCGCCGCCGACGTGCAGTCGCTGACGTGGTCCGCCGGCCCGACGGCCTCGGAGTGCGGCAACCCCAGCGGCGAGGTCGTGTGGAGCCCGTCGCGACAGGAGGGCTACATGGTCTTCCGCGGGCTGAAGGCCAACGACCCGTCGCGCGACCAGTATCAGTTGTGGATCTTCGACGCGACACGCGACGAGCGCCACCCCGTCGACGGCGGCGTGTTCGACGTCGCGAGCGAGGGCGAGGTGATCGTCCCGATCCGCGCGAAGTTGCCGGTGCGCGAAGCGACGCTGTTCGCCGTCACGGTCGAGCGGCCCGGCGGCGTGGTCGTTTCCGACCGTTCGCGTCTGCCGGTGCTGGCGGAGGTCAAGCCCGCGGGTTGATCACGGCCGATCCGCGTCGTGGGTCAGTTCGCGCACGCCCGAGCCGGACAGTTCGACCGTTCGGCCGTCTGGACCGCGGAAGAGCACCAGTCGCGCGGCCTGATCGATGCGTTCGATCCGCCAGCCGTGCGCGGGCTCGTCTCCCACCGTGAACAGTCGGTTGTTGATCGATGCGATCGCTTCGCTGCCGCGGCTGACAATCCCGCCCAGACGCAGCATCGGAACAACGATGCGCGGCGTGCCGTCGACCTCGACGATCGGTGACGGGCGCGTGGCATCGGGCGCGTGCATGGGCGAGCGTGACAGCGCGTCTTTCCAGTCGCCTTCGTCGATCCACGCCAGGGCGCGGCGCTGCGCATCGGTCAAAGGCGCGCCGGGCGGCGTTGCGGCGGGGGCGGGGTCAGGGTTGGTCTGCGCCGGCGCCGCCGACGCCGACGAAGGGCCATGGCCCAGCGCGAACCGCGCGGCCTGCACCGCCACGATCGGACCAGCCGCGGCGGCGACCCACAGGACCTTCTGACGTGCACTCGTGGAGAGGTTCACCGGTCGTCTCCGGGTTGCGCGACCAGAACGGCTTCGGCCAGCCGCGCCGCGAGGGTCGTGTCGAACGCCCAGTGGTGCGTCGAGATGATCGCCATCACCGGCGGCTCCGTCGGGTCGGTCGCGGCGGAGAGCCGGACCGAAGCGACCGCCGAGTTGGGGAACGTCTGGGGGAGTTGAGCGAGGAACGCGGCGATGCTCGCGAACTCGCCGCGCACGGTCATCGTGTAGCCGATGGACTCGTCTCGGTGCTGGGCCTGACCGTCTGCCGGTCTGGGAACCGGCGGCCCCGAGTCGGGCTGGAGCTGCTCGAGGCGCAGGGAGTGCCCCCGCGCGAGGTTGGTCAACTCATCGAGCATCCGCGCCTCGTTGAAGGCGACGCGTCCGAGATCGTGCATCGCCGTGGCCCTTTCGGCCACACGGGCGGCGGCGGCGCGGAGTTCGTCGAGCGAGAGTTCGCCGGCCGCGCCGGACCCCACGCCCTGCGCGACAAGGGCCTCGGCCTGCGCACGGACATCCTCGGCCCGGCGCTCGACCGGTCGTACGCCGAAGTACCACGCCGCGCCGCAGACCATCACGCCGATGGCCAGTTCCGACAGCAGCCCTCGTCGCTCGTAGGTCATCATGGATTGCTCTCCGGCCGGGCGGCCGCGACTTGGGAGCGCAGCACCGGCAACTCGACGACGTGCATCGTGACGGTGAAGGACTGCGACTGCGCGCCGTCGATCTGCACGCGCTGCGTCGCGCTCAGGCGCGCCGACGCCGCGACCGGCGACGCCGACAGGGCCTCGACGAACGCGCGGATGTCCGCCGCGGGGTCCTCCGACTCGCTGAGCCTCACGAACCCGTCGATGCGCGCGATACTGCCGTCGGCCTCGCGCGTGATGTCGATGGACGTGACGCGCACGTTGCGCGCCGCGCCGGCAACGGCCGCGAGCGCCGCGGCGGCGTGCGGGGCCTGCCCGGTCGTCCTGCCCGCGCGCGATTCGGCCTCGGCGAGCGCGAGCCGCGCGGCGAGCGTCGCGGCGCGGGTCTGGGCGACGGCGCGGTCGGCCTCGGCCCGAGCCTGCAACGACGCCAGGCGCGCCGACTCGGCTTCGAGCGCGACGGCCGCGGAGCGCCACTCCCACGCCAGCAGCGCGCCGGCGAGCGCGACGCCCGCGGCCAGCGCGACCCGGGCCCGGCCATGGGCGCGGCGCGCCGCCATGCGGGCCGGAACGAGCAGGGGCACGAGGTCGGCGTGCGCGGCGAAGGCGGCGATCGCGCCGCTGTGCGCGCTGCTGTCGAGTCGGCCGCGCTCGACGGGCGCTTCGACCAGAGCGAGGCCACACTGACCGGCGATCCATCCGCCCAGGCCGGGCACGCACGCGCCGGGGCCGTCGATCCGCAGTCGCACGGACGACCGCTCGCTCTCGGTGAGCCCGAAGCGCAACGACTGCCTGGTCTCGATGGCGATGCGCTGCAGCGCGGGCTGGATGATCGGCAGCACCGCGGCCCCGGTCAGGCCCTGCACCCGTTCGTGGCCGTGCAGGGGCGCATCGGGCGCCGGCACGCCCGCCGCGCCGAGCAGTGCGCGGGCCGCGGGTCGGTCGAGGCGCACCTCGATCGACTCGTCGCGCGAGCGCAGCGGCTGCTGCTGCAGCGCCTCCACCAGCGTCTCGACGCCGAGCGCGACCGGGCGCACGAACTTGACCGCGCCGTCCACGACCGAGGCGAGCGCCGAGCCGTGCTCGCCGATCCACAGGACGGCCGACCGGTCGCCCGCGCGTCGGCCCAGCGCGGCCGCGCCCCTGAGCGCGGCGAGCATGGCCACCGCGCCGACGGGTGCGGCGCCGGCGAACCTCAGTCCTGCGCTCTCGATGAACCCGACCAGCGCGTCGGCGTCGTCGGATCGCTGCACAACGGACAGGTAGTGCGCGACGCGGGCGTCCCTGCCGCCCGATGCCGCGGTATCGGCATGCACACGCCGCACAGCGCACGGCTCGGCATCGATCGGGAAGTCCGCGACGGCGCCGACCCCGAGCAGCGCCGCGCTTTCGGCTTCGCTTTCGCTGAACGACGCTGGGCACGGTGTGAGCGTCGCGACAACTCGCGGCGCATTGAGCAGCACGACGGCGCGGCTCCCCTCGCACCAAACCTCGCGCACCAGGTCGGCCAGCGTCGTCGAATGGCCGCTGAGCGAGCGCGGCCAACCCGATTCGAACTCGGGGTCGTCGATCCTCCGCCACGCCGACGCGACGACCCGCCGGCCGCGCACGACGCTCACCTCGATCCGCGAGGACGAGATCTCGACGACCGC
Organism: uncultured Phycisphaerales bacterium; assembly: GCA_937995595.1. GTDB lineage: Bacteria > Planctomycetota > Phycisphaerae > Phycisphaerales > UBA1924 > JAHBXL01. Next base: position 34,278 of record CALKJW010000002.1, read on the forward strand.
CGTTGCGCTGTGAGAGCCGAACATGCCTGTCTCCGTTCTCGGACGTGCGGCCGTGACCCGCCTTATCGGTGCTATCGGCCGGATTCGAGGCCCGGTTCAGCGGGCCGTCCCCGCTCAGGGCTCCAGCACCCACGCCGTCACTGCGGGCGACCCGCTGCCGCTCCCTCCTCCGCCCGTGCCGGAAGATTCGTAGAGCGAGACGTCGCCATGGAAGCGGGACTTGTCGCCGATGGTCATGGTGCGGCCGTGGTAGGTTCCGAACAACTCGCTGCCGGGGTTGCCCGTCCCCCACATTTCCAGCGAACCCTTGGGATTCCGCACGTGCGCAACGAGTTTGGCCTTGTCGGTCATCTGGATCCGGCGCGCATCGCCGGACATGAAGACCCAGCACCGTCCGGGGTCGCCGGTGTTGGAGTTGATCTCCGCGTGGTTGTAGATGTTCACGTCGCCCGCGACGAAGAGCGCCAGCGTCGAGCCCGGGGTCAGTTCGAACCGCACCCGGTCGCCGATCTGGAAGTTACCCGTGCAACGGATCACGATGTTGCCGCTGATCGTGATCACCGTGTTGTTCCCCCAGACGCTCAGGTTCTGGAAGGTTCGGTTCGTCGTGACGGTCTGCGACGACGTCCACGTGACGCTGCCGGACGTTCCGGGCATCGTGACCCACGGGTCGATGTGCCTGTGGATGCCCACGGCGACGGGGCGCGCCGTGGACCCGCCGGTGATCTGGGCGTTGGTGTAGAGCGCCACCACACTGGCCGGGTTGCCGCCCGGGCCGACGTGCAGACTCCCCTTGATCTGCGCCCGCTGGGTCATCTGCACGCGCTGGCTGCCGGTCGCGTTGGTCGCCACCAAGAGTCGGTCGGTCAGGATGTTGGCGCCGCCGTACGGGCCCGCGGCGGCGGAGAAGCCGTCGATGAAGGCCGCGGTCGCGGAGTTGTCACCCCAGACGTACAGCGTGTCGGCCAGGGCGATCGGCGGGAACGGCACAGCGAAGCCCGAACCGTTCGAGAACGCCGAGGGCGGGACTGTTGTCGTGGCGGTGTCGCCCGGCCCGCGCCAGCCGAGTGTCAACGCGTGACTGCCGCCGTTCTCGAAGAAAAGCACCTCGATGTCGTGCGCGCCGGCGGTGAGGTTGACGGTGCCGTTCCGCGTGCTGTAACTGTGCAACCCGTCGTGGTTGATGACCTGCGAACCGTTGATGAGCAGCCGCGACCCGTCGTCACTGCCGATCGTGAACATCCACGACCCGGCGGTCGGGATGTCGATCCTGCCCCGCAGGCGCACGCCGTAGCGGGTCGTCGGGCCGGAGTTCCAGAACGGGTTGGCGGCGTCGGACGCGGTGGTGAAGTTCAGGTACGGGACGGGCCCGACCGCGCTCGGCGGCGCGTTCCAGTTCACACCTGCCAGGTTGCTGAGCGCGACGCCGACAGAGTAGAACTCCGCGGCAAGGCCCGCGCCGCCGCCGCCGGAGCCGCCCGTGGCGGGCAGGCTGTAGGCGACGCGGACCTGTCGCTGAGCCTCGGTCGCCTGCGCGCGGGAGACGACCTCGCCCGAACTCGGGCCGGCGGTGTGCAACTGGCTGCTGATCCGCGCGCCCAGCAGCAGCGGGCCGGTTGCGCTCTGTCCGTCGGCTGAGATGGAGCCGATCGTCCCGTCGCCGTCCTCGTCGGCGCCGGTCGCCAGTTCGCGCAGCGCCATCTGCGCGCCGGCCTCCGCCGCGTACAGGCTCCGCAGACTCTCGGCCCGGTGCACGCCCAGCGCCTGCTCGCGCGAGCCGGCCACCACCATGCCGACGACGACCAGTTGCAGCACGACCAGGGCCAGCACGATGGCCACGGCCGCGCCGCCGCGACGATGTCGTGGTCGGGCGAGCCTCGTCATGGCGCGGCTCCGGTGGTGGCGCAGCGCGGGAAGACCCGCGTGCGCAGCGTCTCGTTCACGCCCGACCGGCTCATCGTCAGCGTGATCTCGATGCGCCGCACGGCGTCGCACGCCGAGCCGGACAGACTCGCCGGCAGCGGCTGGTTGGCCGCGTCGAAGCACGCGACCGAGAACGCCGAGACATCCGAGAGCAGCGTCCTCGCCGCGTCGCCGTCGAGAGCGAGCACGACCCGATCGCCGCTGCGTGAGAGCGTGCCGCCGCCGCCCCACGAGATCGAGTTCGCCGACACGCTGTCGATCCACGGCGTGCCCGGCGCACCGGCACGCGACGGGATGGCCCGCAGTTCCGCCGCGATGCGCTCCATCGCCGCCGAGCCCTCGGCCGACAGGTGCGAGCGCGCCGCGCTGCCCGCGTAGGCATCGGTCGCGGCGAAGATGATGCGCGACGCGGCGACCGACACGACCGCGAGCACGGTCATCGTGGCGACCGCTTCGACCAGCGTGAACCCGCGTGCGCGATGTCGTGTGCGTGCGCCGTGCATGGTCAGTAGTCCGTCACCACCGCCGCGAGTTCGAACGTGCGAGTCACGCCGCGCGCCCCGGCGTAGTCCACGCGCACCGTCACGACCTTGTACCCCGTGCCCGCGCCGACCAGGTCCGGCCCGCGCTCGGCGACGGTCACCTGCCGCGCAAAGCCCGCGAACCCCGCGACCGGGCTCTCGGCGGGGTAGTTGGCGGCGACGACGTAGGCGTAGCCTCGCGAGGGATTGGCCCGGTCGGCCAGCACGTCCTCGATCTTCTCCGCCGCGAGCCAGCGCGCGCGGTTGAGCATGACCGGCTCGGCCCTTCGCTCCGCGGCGTCGCGCACGGCCCAGAACATCGCGGGCACGGCGACCGACAGGATCACGATGGCGATGATCGCCTCGATCAGCGAGAACGCGCCCGGTCGGTGCGGAGCGCGGCTCACGGCAACACCCCCACGTGCCCGGTGCCGGGCTCGATGCGCACCTCGACGCCCGAACCCAGACCGATCGTTCCGGTGGTGGTGAGCGCTGTGCCGCCGAAGGCCAGCGGTCGGCCCTTCCAGTCGAACCCTGCCCACGAACCGCCGCCGATGCTCGCCGATACCAGCGACACGCCCGCGAACTCCGCCACGCCGAAGCGCTGCACATGGTCGCGGCCGGTCGCCGGGTCGGTCCAGGGCAGCGCGTGGGCGCGGCCCGGGTTGACCCGCTGCTCGATGCGCAGCGCGTACTGGTTGGCCGCCACGTCGAACGCGACCCACGCCGGCAGCGCGGCGGCGACGGCCATCTCCCGCGCAAGACGAAGGTCGCGCGCGACCTGCGCCGCCGCGGCGGAACGCCGCGTGCCCGTCGTCGAGGTCATCGCCGGCACGGCGACCGCGGCGAGCACCGCCGCGACCGTGAGCACGGCGACCAGTTCGACCAACGAGAAGCCGCGCCCGGCAAGCCGGACGCGGCGTGGGTTTGTGCGGGTCTGTGCTGCCATCGCGCCGTCCGTCAACGGCCCGCGTCGATCACCACAGGTGCTCGCCGACGCCGGTCGTGTTGCTGTTGGCCCAGAACTTGCCCGTCGTGGCGTCGTAGTTCCACCCGGCGCTGCCGCTGACCGGCGGGGTGGTCGCCCACGTCGCCGCCTGGATGGTGTTGGAGTTGTTGTAGGGGTTGGCCGGCAGAGGCTCCTGCATCACGGTGCCGAGCGTCTGCAACTGCGTGAGTGTCGGCCACGTCGCGGTGCCGTTGCTCACGATCGAGTTGGCGTGGAAGTTGGCGATGCCCGAGCGAACCGCGCCGAGCGTGCCCTTGCACGCCGATTCCTTGGCCTTGGCGGCGTAGTCGAAGTACTTGGGGATCGCGACGCCCGACAGGATCGCCAGGACGACGATGACGACGATCAGTTCGACCAGCGTGAACGCGCGGGCCAGAGGATGCCGAGTAGCGAGGCTCATGTCTGTGCTCCTTTGTTCGGTCACATTGATGGAATCGGCATGCCTTGGCCGTGACTTGACTCTGCGAACGTGTCCATTACGGCGTTATCCCACGAGCCTGACCATGTCCCACATGGGCAGGAAGATCGCCAGCGCCACCACCAGCACAACACCGGCGATGGCCACGATCAGCACCGGCTCGATCACGGTGCCGATATTCCTGGTCAGGTGCGCGGTCTCGCGGTCGTAGTGGCGGGCCACCACCTCGCACATCTTCGGCAACTGCGCCGACTGCTCGCCCGCGGCCAGCATCCGCTTGGCGAACCCCGGCAGGTAGGGGCAGTCGGCCAGCGCGTCACTCATGCGTGAGCCCGCGCGCACCTTCGCGGCCATGCGCTCGGCGTCGGCGATGAGCCTCGGCCTGCCCGATGCGCCCGCGGAGAGTTCCAGCGCCTCGATCAACCCAAGCCCCGAAGCCAGACTGACCCCCAGCACCCGCGAGAAGCGCGCCACGGCCAGACCGACCAGGATCCTGCTCAGGTACGGCACGCGGTGCAGTGCGCCGTCGATGACCAGCCGCCACCGCGCCGAGGCCCACGCCCGGCGCAGGCCGAACACCGCGCCGGCAATCGCCAGCCCGTAGGCCCAGAAGTACGACTGGATCGACGTGCCGAAGACCATCAGGGCCCGCGTGAAGACCGGCAGGTCCATCCCGCGCTGCTCGAACATGCCCGCGAACCGCGGCACGACGAACCCGACGAGGAACAGCAGCGCCAGCGAGAGCGCGCCGACGATGCACGCCGGGTACATCAGCGCGCCGCGGACCATCTGCCGCGTCTCCTGCCCGCGCTCGAGCATGTCGGAGAGGTGCTCGAGCACCTTGGACAGGTTGCCGGTGCGCTCCGCCGCGCGGACGGTCTGGATGTAGACCGACCCCAGCGCGTCGCGGTGCGCGTCCATCGCCTGCGCCAGTTGCTCGCCCGAGTCGATCCGCCGGGCGATGTCGGAGATGATGTCCTTGAACCGCCCCTCCGGTTCCTGCTCGGCGATCGTGGCCAGGCCCTGCCCCAGAGGGATCTGCGACGACACGAACACGCCCAACTGGTAGGTGAAGTGGGCCAGGTCCTTGGCGCGCACGCGACCGCGCCGGCCGAACAGCGATCCGCGGGCACGGTCCGACGCCGCGCGCACCAGCGTCGGCGTCAGGCCCAGCGCCTGGATCCTGCGGCAGGCCTCGACCTTGCTCGCGGCGTGCATCACGCCCTCGCGCCGCGCGCCGGACCGATCGACCCCGCGGTACTCGAAGGTCAGCGCGCTCATGCCGCGAGCCTCCGCACCACGTCGCGCTCGGGCGCGTCCTCGCTCTCGCCGGTGCTCTGCACGGCGACGACGCGGGCCACTTCCTCCAGCGTCGTCAGGCCGATGCGGGCCTTGTCCAGCCCGTCCTGCCACATCAGGCGCATGCCGTCGGCGATGGCCCGACGGCGGACCTCGTCGGCCGACGCCTCGGCCTCGATCGCCGCGCGCACCCCGTCGGTCGTCCGCATCAGTTCGTACACACCGACGCGTCCGCGGTACCCCGACGAGCCGCAGCGCCCGCAGCCCGCGCCGCGCACGTACTGGCCGTCCTGACCCGTCGCCGCGAACAGCCGCAGCACTTCGGCGCCGGGCGCGGCGGGGCGGGCGCAGTCCGGGCAGGTCCGCCGCACCAGCCGCTGGGCGATCACGCACAGCAGCGCGGCGTTGACGGCGAACGCCGGGCAGTGCAGGTCGCGCAGGCGCGGCACCGCGCCCGCGGCGTCGTTGGTGTGCAGGCTCGACAGCACCAGGTGCCCCGTGAGCGCGGCCTGCACGCTGATGCGGGCCGTCTCCTCGTCGCGGATCTCGCCCACGAACACCACGTCCGGGTCCTGTCGGAGGATCGACCGGAGCGCGCCGGCGAACGTCAGCCCGATCTCCGGGTTCACCTGCACCTGCCGGACCAGGGGCATGCGGATCTCGACCGGGTCCTCGATGGTCATGATGTTCCGGTCGGCGGTGTTCAGCCGCTTGAGCGCGGTGTACAGCGTCGTGGTCTTGCCCGAGCCGGTCGGCCCGGTGACCAGGATCATGCCGTACGGGTTCTCGATGATGCGTTCGAGATCCTGCGCCGCGCCCGCGGGGAAGCCGAGCGTCGGGAAGTCCTTGATGTTCGCGCCCGAGGCGAGCAGGCGCAGCACCGCGTTCTCGCCGCAGACCGTGGGGATGATCGACAGCCGCACGTCGACGCTTCGCCCGCCGTGGGAGAATCGGAACTTGCCGTCCTGCGGGCGGCGGGTCTGGGTGAGGTCGAGGTTTGCCATCACCTTCAGGCGCTGGATCAGCCCGCTGTGCGCCGCCAGACCCGGCCCCTGCACGGCGCGCAGCGTGCCGTCGACGCGGTAGCGCAGGTGCAGTTCGTGCTCGTCGGGGCCGAGGTGGATGTCCGACGCGCCAAGGTCGAGCCCCTGCGCGATGATCTGGTTGACCGCAGCCACGATCGGCTCGCGCGCGTCGGCCCCGGACTCGGGCGTCGTCGCCGTCGCGCCCTCGCGCTGCCCGGGCGCGCCCGCGCCGTCGCCGGTCAGCGAGTAGGCCCGGTCGATCAACGCCCGCAGCGCGCCGGGGTCGCACAGCACCGGGTCGACCTCGCTCTTGAGCAGCGCCCGCAACTGGTCGACCGCGCGCAGGTCCAGCGGGTTCTCCATCCCCACCGTCACGGTGCGCTCCAGCACGAACAGCGGGAAGGCGCGGAGCGTCTCGGCCGACCCGCGCGGCAGGAGCGCGGTGTTGCGGAAATCGACATCGTACATCGACAGATCGACGTACGGGTGCTCGCTGGTCTCGGCCCGGACGACCGCCACCTGGCGCGACGTCAGAAGGCCCATCGCCACCACGGCCTCGTCGAACGCGACGCCCGTCTCCTGCGCGTGGCGCAGCGCGGCGTCGGCCCGCTCGCGGGTCAGCGTGCCGTCCTCGACCAGCGCGGCGACCAGGAACTCGTCGTGGCTCAGCATCGGCCGGCCCCTCCGTTCCCGTTGCGCGGCGCGGCTTCCGCGGCGGGCGCCGCCCGCAGCGCCTGCATCAGTCTGTCGGCCAGTTCGGCCCGGGCGTCGCCGGTCTGCGTGAACGCCAGGCCGAGGTAGTACGTCGGCTTGCGGCTGTTCATCAGCACGCGCTGCACGCGCGCGGGCATCTCCAGCAGCGTGTCGCCGAACCCGGCCGCGACGACGACACGCAGGCCGCGCGGCAGGAAGACCGACGTCTCCAGGCCCAGGCCGCCGCCGCTGGCATCGACCATCATCGCCGGGATCGCGCCGCTGCCGTCGCCCGCGCTGCGCGAGAGCGTCACCCGCTCCGCGTCGGCGTCGCCGACGCGCACACGCACCGGCACCCGGCACTCGCGCCGTTCGTGCTGACGGACGACCAGTTGCTGGGCCGGGTCCTTCATGCGGCCGTGCTCCGTTCTTCACCGCCGGCGGCGGAAGCGCTGGGCCGGTGCGGTTCGGGCGTATCGGCCATTGCCGGGCGCGGGTTGATCCGAACCTCGACCCGAACGCCCGCGCGCAGCGACGCCGGGCGGGGCCCGTGGTTCCGAGAACCGCGCCCGGAGGCGCGTGTCCGCGGGTGCGTGCAAAGTCGGCTCCCCGATCACCCGATAGCCGACGTTGGCCCCGGTGCCGGAGCACGACACATGAGCAACCCTCAGCGATCCTTCGAACAGGTCAAGTCGATCCTCGGCAAACTCGACCGGGACATCGACGCGGCCCGCGAGCGTCGGCTCCAGTCGAGGCAGGCGCCGCCGAGCGTCGGCGCGCCCGCGGGCTACGTGCCCCCTACCCCCGTGCAGGCCCCTGCGCCGCAGCCGCAGAGCCAGCCGGCGCCCAACGACCCCGGCCGCCACGGGTACGGGCGGGCCCGACCGTTGCGGACCGAGGGCCGCACGGCCTTCCCCCCGCCGATCCCTCGCCCCTAGCCGAACAGACGGACGAGCGTCCTGCGTCCGCCCGACCCCACAACCCGCTGCGTGGCGTTCCAACGATGTTGCGGAACCTGCGAAAACTCCTCGGTGTCGAGAACGACCACGACACCCCCGCGCCCGAGCCGTCCCGCGCCACCGCCGGCACGGCCACCTCGCGCAGCGGCCTGCTCACGCACACGGTGCTGGGCCAGACGCTGGTGGTCACGGTCGTCAAGCCCGAACTCAACGCCTTCATGGCCGCGGAGATCAACCACGAGATCCGCGCGCTGTTCGACGACGCGCCCGGCGTGCGTCACATCGTGCTCGACCTTGAGAACATCGAGTACCTCGACTCGGCAGGTCTCAACACGTTCGTCGACCTGCTCGGCGCGGTGAAGGCCCGGCAGGGCCGCATCGCCATCGCCGCGGCGACGCAGCAGGTCGAGGTGCTCTTCAAACTCACGCGCCTCGAACTGGTGTTCTCGATCCGGCGCACCGTGATCGAGGCCGTCGACGCGCTGGAACGCACGGGCTGAGCCCCATCTCCCGCCGCCACGCGGCACTGGCGTCGCGCTCACTCCTTGCTCTGCGCCCCGATCCACCGGACCACGCGCTCCTCCAGCGCCGGCAGCGGCAGAGGCCCCGCGCCCAGCACCGCCTCGTGAAACTCGCGCACGTCGAACCGCGCGCCCAGAGCGGCCTCGGCACGCCCGCGCAACTCGCGGATCTTCAACTCCCCCATCTTGTACGCCGTCGCCTGCCCCGGCCAGGCGATGTAGCGGTCCACCTCGCGCTCGATGTTGAGCGCCGAGAGGCCGGTGTTGTGCAGCATGAAGTCGATCGCGCGCCGGCGCGACCAGCCCTTGGCGTGCATGCCCGTGTCGACCACCAGCCGGCACGCGCGCCACATCTCGTAGGTCAACCGCCCGAAGTCGTCGTACGGGTCGGTGTACAGCCCCTTGGCGCCCTCGCCCACCTCCAGCCCCAGCCGCTCGGCGTACAGCGCCCAACCCTCGCCGTAGGCCGTGAACCAGCACAGCGTGCGGAACGGGTGCACGCCCTCGAGTTCCTCGTGCAGCGCGACCTGCAGGTGGTGGCCCGGCACCGCCTCGTGCAGGGCGAGCGCGACCATCTCATACTTGGGCCGCTGGTCCAGCCGGTACGTGTTGGCCATGAACCACGCCGGGATGCCCGCCTTGAGCGACCCTCGGTAGTAGTAGGCCGTCGGCGAGGTCTTGGCCGCGAACAGCGGGATCTCGCGCACGCCGTAGGTCAGCCGCGGCAGCGTGCGGAAGAGTCTGGGCAACTCCGCGTCCATGATCTTACATATGTTGCGATACCCCGCGAGCAGTTCGTCTTCGTTCTTATAATAGAACCGCGGGTCGGTCCGCAGATAGTCCAGGAACGCCGCGTGCAGCGCGTCGCTCGGCGGCTCGTCGGCGCGCGGCCAGTCGGTCCGCGCGATCACCCCCATCATCTCCGCGCGGATCCGCGCCACCTCCGCGAGCCCGATCTCGTGCACGCGGTCGGCCGTCACGTCCAGCGTCGTGTGGTCGCGCAGCGCAAAGTCATACGCCGCGGGGCCGTCCACGCCCTCCGACACCGCGATGCTCTCGCGGCACTCGGGCAGATACTCCTTCTCGAGAAAGTCCCCGAGCCGCGCAAACGCCGGCGCAATGCCCTCGGCGATCGCCCTGCGCGCCCGCGCGGCGTTGGCGTCATCCGCCGGCAGCGCGCGGTACGGCCCGTAGAACGGGCTCAGCGTCGGCGATCCCGCCCCGCCCGCCAGCACCCGGCACTGCTCCACCGCCCCCGCCATCACCACCCGCGGCGGAACGCGCCCGGCCTCCAGCCCCGCGCGCATGTTCGCCACGTGCTGATCGATCAGCCGCGGCACGGCCTCCAGCCGCGAAGCGAAGTCGGCGTAGTCCTGCGACCCGAAGAACGGCAGCCGATCGCCCATCTGCGGCAGCCACACCTGCGGCCCGTTGCGGCCGTTCACGGGCGTCTGCTCGGGGTGGAACCTCGCGCCCGCCAGCGCGCTTTCCAACTCGTGCCGCAGCAGGTCCGCATCGACGTGATCGGCCTCGGTCCAGCCGCTCCGCTCCAGCGCGTTCAGCCGCGCGAGCCGGTCGGCCTGCTCGGCCAGACGCCGCGAGATCGCCTCGGGCGAGACGTCCTCCAGCCGGTCGTTGAACCGCTTGTCGCCGCGGCCGCTGGCCAGTTGCGGGTTCTCTCGCAGCATCCACTCCACGTGCTCGTCGAGCAGCGCCAAAAGTTCGGCCGACCGCCCCGTGCGCCACGGCTCGTCGCGCGTGCCCAGCACCGGGCTCGCCGCGCCGTCACGCGCGCCGCGGATCTCGGGCTGCGCCACCGCCGCGCCGGCGCTCGCCGCCAGCACCGCTCCAACGACCGCGACACGTCGCACGCGAGGTGTGATCCTGCTCATGCCGACAGCGTACCACGCCGCGGCGGGCGGTTCGGCGGTATGCTCTGGGCCATGGTCAGCCAGACCCGCAAGCGCATCGGCCTCGTCATCCTCGTCCTCACTTGGGCCGCCATCGCCGCGGTGATCGCCGTGCAGGTGCGCGACCGCCGGGCCGCGGCCAGCGCCAAGGCCGAACTCGAGGCCCGCGAGGCCGAGTTCATGGCCAAGATGGACCGGATCGCGGCGGAAGAAGCCCGCAAACGTGCCGCGGAGGAGCGCGACCGCCCCGCGCAGGCTGAAGTCCCGGACCCTGAGGCCCAACCGGGCACCCCGCCCGCTGCGCCCCCCACTCCCGCGCCCTGATCGCGGCCGCGAACGCCTCTTGCCGCGCCCCCCGTGGCCGCACCGGCCGCCGGACCGCCCACGCTTGAATCCGCCCGCCCGGCCGATAGGATTGGTGCCGAAAATGGTCCAATCACAGGGGATTGGTGTAACGGTAGCACGAGTGACTCTGACTCACTTAGTCTAGGTTCGAATCCTAGATCCCCTGCTTTTCTGAACCTCCGGCGGCGGCGTCCGGCGCATCGGGCCGGTGCCAGCGGGCCCGCTCAAACGTGCTCGGCTCGGCCGCTAAGGGCCCACGCTGGTCGGCGTACAACTCGATGCCCGCGGCCGTCGCGCGAACTGACACGAGCCGCGGGAGGGTCCGGTCCAGTTTCACCGAGTACCACTCGCCTTCAACGCCCACGTGGAGCCGCGGCCCGGCGTAGAAGACCTGTGGGCGCCCGGTCCGCGCCAGACCGGGCGAGAGATCGTCGTCTCTGCTTGTCGTCCATTCCGCGCCGGGCTTCAGGAACACCCAGTACCTTGAGTTCGGCCGCGGGTAGCCCAGCAGCGTGCTGTTGGGGATCGACACCGCGAGGGTCAGCGGCTGCCCGGTGTCGTTGGCGAACGTGACGGGACGCTGGCCGGCGCACGCCGCCAGCGCGCCGGCCAGCGTGAGCAGCGCCACCAGACTCATCGCACGCCAAGGATTCATCGGCGTTGATGCTTCGCGCTTGCCGCCGTGCGGGCACGCCTCATGCCGCGCGCCACGCGCGCGGGTCCTTGTCGTCGCGGAACACGCGCCGGTACAGCGTGTCGCGCTCGACGGGCTCGAAGCCCGCGTCGCGGATCGCCTTCTGCAGCGTCCAGACGTTCACTTCCTGGTGCGTCGGCGCGTCCTTGGCGCCCTGCGGCACCTTGGTGATGTCGTACCACACCACCGTGCCGTCGATGTCGTCGGCCCCGCACTGGAGCATCAACTGCGCCATCGGCAGCGTCTGCATGATCCAGAACGCCTTGACGTGCGCGAAGTTGTCGAGCATGAGCCGCGCGATCGCGAGCGTCCGCAGGTTCTCGAGCCCCGTCGGGCCCGGCAGGTGCTCCAGGTCGCTGCCATCGGGGAAGAACGGCAGCGGGATGATGGTCTGGAATCGGCCTTTGGTGGGCCGGCACTCCGTGCCGGCCGAAACAGCCGCATGTGGAGGGCTTGCACCCGGCACGGAGTGCCGGGCCACCTCGGACAAGGCTTCATCCTGCGCATCCCGCAGCATCTGCATGTGCACGAGCCGCTCGCGCCGCTGCTCGATGTGCCCGTAGAGGATCGTCGCGTTGGTGTTCAACCCCAGCGCGTGCGCCTCGCGGTGCACGTCGAGCCAGACGTCCGAGCGGATCTTGCCCTTGAACGCCTCGTCGTGCACGCGGTCGTCGAACACTTCGGCCCCGCCGCCGGGCAGCGAGCCCAGACCCGCCTTCTTGAGTTCGCTCAGCACCCAGCGGATGCCCTCGCGCCGTGCCGCGCGCCCCTCATCGCTCGCGTCGTTCGCGCCCCTGTACACCTTCGCGATGCGCGCCAGGTGCACGACTTCCACCGCCGTGAACGCCTTGACGTGCAGGTCGCTGCCGAGCCGCTTCGCCTCATCGCGGATGGTCGAAACGAGTTCGGGGTAGTAACTCCAGGGCAGGTACGGGTGCAGCCCGCCGACGGAGTGAATCTCCGTCGCGCCGGCCTCGACGGCCTTGCGGACCTCCTCGCGGACGTAGGCCATGTCGCGCGTGTACGCGCCCGGCTCGTCCTTCTTGCGGTAGAACTCGCAGAACTTGCACGACAGCGCGCACACGTTCGAGTAGTTCAGGTGGCGGTTGATGTTGTAGTAGGCGATGCCACCCGCCCCCGGCGCGCCGTGCAGGCGGTTCCGCACGGTCGCCGCGAGTTCGCACACGCTCCAGATGTCCGGCGTCGTGTAGAGCAGGTCGCCGTCTTCGAGCGTCAACCGCTCGCCGCGCTCGACCTTCTCGCGGACCGCGTCCAGTCGACGGTCGCGGCCGCGCGTGTGCGCGCGTGCGCCGGCGAGGCCCCGGCCGGTTGGTTGTGCCGCGCTCGTGGTCATCGGACGCTGCCCTCCTGAAGGCCCCGGCGGAACTTTCAGCGGTTCCTGAAAACTGTGGAATAATAGCCTGTGAACGGGGCCGCCGGCGTGCCCGCGCCCGCCGCGCAGCACCCGCGTCAATACCATCGCCCCCATGCCCGCCCCGCGCCGACCGCTGATCGCCCTGCCCTCGGCGCACTACATGGCCTTTGCGCCGCTGGACTGCTGGGCGCGGGTGCTTGTCCGCGGCGGGGCGTTCATCTCGCCGCGATACTGGCCGCGGCTGGCGTGGTGCCTGTTCACCAGCGCGCTGGCGACGGCGGTGACGCTGCCGGAGCGCGTGCTGCTCGCGCCGATTCTCGCCGTATCGCGCCGGCGCGCGGTCGGGCACGCGCCGGGCGCGGTGTTCGTGCTGGGCTACTACCGCTCGGGCACGACGCACCTGCACTACCTGCTCTCGTGCGACCCGCGGTTCGTGACGCCGCGCTGGTACCAGGCGCTCGCGCCCGCTGGGTTCGTGCTGTCGTGGCAGTTGCTGCGGTGGGTGATGACGCCGTTTGTCTCGAGCAAGCGGCCGCAGGACGACGTGGCCATCGGCCCCGAGTGGCCGGCGGAGGACGACTTCGCGGTCAACAACTGGACCGGCGCGTGCACGATGCCGGGGCGCATGCTCCTGCCCCGCTCGTGGGCGCGGTTCGCGCCGTTCAACGACGTGGCGGGCGCGCCGGAGCACGACCGGCGGCTGTTCGCGGCGACGCTCGCCGGCTTTGCGCGCAAACTGGCGATGGTGTCCCGCGGGCGGGCGCTGCTGTTCAAGACCCCCGCGCACACGGCGCGGGTCGGCGAACTCGCGCGGCTGTTCGGACCTGGCGCCAAGTTCGTGCACCTCTCGCGCGACGCGGGCGACGTGCTCCGCTCCAACGTTTCGATGCACGCGCGGTACACACCCTACTTCCTGCAGGACCACCCCGGCGACGCGGTCATCCGCGAGCGCATCATCGCCGAGTACGACGCGACCGAGCGCGCGTTCCTGCGCGACGCGGCGGGCCTGCCCCTGGGGGCGCTGTCGCGCGTGCGCTACCAGGACTTGATCGCCGACCCGATGGGACAGATTCGGCGTGTGTACGCGGAACTGGGACTCGAACTCTCGCCGCGCGCCGCGGAGCGCATGGGCGCGTACCTGCGCAGCGTGAGCGACTACCGCGTTGCGGGCGAGAAGAGCCGGGAGCGCACGCCGACCGACGGAACGCCCGCGCGACTCGCGTGGATGCGCGAAGCCTTCGGGCACGACCGGCCCGCCGCGGCGCGCGTCGATCCGCCCGCGGCGGCCGGCACAGCGCGTATCGGCGGGGCGTGGGCGGGTGCGCTCGCGGCGTGCGTCGCGGCGGTCCTGTGCGCGGGACTCTGGCTCGCGCTGGCCGCGGCGACGCGCGACCGCTCCGACATTCTCATCTGGCCCGTCGGGGTGGCGGTGGGGATCGCCGCGCTCCGCGCGGCGGGCGTCGGGTCGTGGCGGCTGGGCCTGTTCGCGGCGCTGCTCGTGCTGCTCACATATCTCGGGGTGGCGTTCCCCGCGACGTACCTGTCGTGCAACGACTACTGGAAGCGCTACGGCTACCCGTGGAGCGACGTGTGGGACTCGACGCGCGACGGCGTGCTCGCGACCAACAACGTCTTCTGGGCCGTGCTGGGCATCGGCACGGCGTACCGCTTTGCCTCGCGCAGGCACGTGCGGCCGCCGGGGATGTGAGGCGGCACGGGCGTCCCGCCCCTGATCGGAGGGCACGCGGCCGGGACGGCCGTGCCACTGCTACCGCTCCGCGGTGGCGCGCCGCAGCCGATCTCCGATCGCCTCCCACAGCGCGCTGTCGGTCGGGGGGCGTTCGATGAGAACGCGCGCAGCGCCGAGCGCGTCGGCCTCGCGCAGGCGGGCGTACAGCGCCGCGGCGTAGTCCTCGGCGCGCCGGGGCATCGGGATCGCCACGTGCGGCGCGGGCACGTCGCGCGGGCCGAGCGTCAGCACCGCCGCGCGGCTGCCGCGATCGTCGTCGAGCACGCGCGGCCAGTCCGCGGCGTCGAACAGGTGCGCGGGCGTCCGCGGCGCGTAGTGCCGCGCGAGCAGGCCCGGCGATTCCATCGCGCCCCCGTGCCCCGCCGCCCCGGGCACCGCCGCCGTCTCGACCCGCTCGCCGAGCACGCGCTCGATCTCCGCCGCGCCGACGAGGCCGGGCCGGAGGATCCGCGGCGCGTCGCCCGCGAGCGAAAGCACCGTGGACTCGATCCCGCCGCGGCACGCGCCGCCGTCGAGGACGAACACCTCCGGACCCGGGAATCCGGCGCGCACGTGCTCGGGCGTGGTCGGCGAGACCGTGCCCGAGGGGTTCGCGCTCGGTCCGACCAGCGGCCCGCCGAACTCAAAGAGCAGCGCGAGCGCGACCGGGTGATCCGGGCAGCGCACCGCGACGTTCGGCCCGCCCGCGGTGACGATCGGCGGCAGGCCGTTCCGCCCCGTCCGCCGCGGCAGGACGATCGTGAGCGGCCCGGGCCAGAACGCGCGCGCCAGCGCGTCGGCGCGGTCGGTCCACTCGGCGACGACGCGCCGCGCCATCTCGGGCCCGCTGGCGTGCACGATCAGCGGGTTGACCGGCGGCCGGCCCTTGACCTCGTACACCGCGCGCACCGCGCCCTCGTTGAAGGCGTCCGCGCCCAGCCCGTACACCGTCTCGGTCGGGAAGGCGACCAGCCGCCCCCGGCGGAGCAGGTCCGCGGCGTGGCGGATGTCGTGCGCGGCGTCCTTCATGCGGGCGATTGTTGCACCGGCGTCGGATGTGTGATGTCAGAGGCCGATCCCGATACCCGAACCCGACACCCCGAGCCTCACCTGTTCAGCACCGAGATCACCAGCGCGACGATCGCCGCGATGATCAGGCACATGATGGCGAACAGCGTGATCTTGACCCAACTGTAGGGCCGGTCGCCCTGCACCTCGCCGGTGCGCGCGTTCACGAGGAACCGGAACACGCGCCCCTTGTAGCGGTACGCGCTGACCCACACGGGCAGCAGCAGGTGCTTGTAGGTCAGCCGGTCGTGCCGGCTGTGCATCCTGCTGATGCGCTGCTCGTCGCCGCCGATGGCCCGGCGGATCGTGCCCTCGATCGTCGGGCGCATGATGCCCTTGGCGATCTCGAACCCCTGCGCCAGGTCGATCTGGTAGCACTCGGCGTGGAAGCCCGCGAGGTAGTCGTCGGCGTAGGGCACGACGGCCTTGAGGTCCCACGGCTCCAGCGCGTGCAGGCGCTTCTCGGGGAGCGACCGTGTCGCGATCACCAGCACGTCGTCGAAGTCGTTGGTCACCACGCCCTCGCGGTACGACCAGCGCACCTTGCGCACGGTCCGCCGGTTCTTGCCCGAGCCGACCGTCACATAATATGCATCGCCGCGATACCCTTCATACCTTGTTGTTACAAATGTGTCGTACGTCCACGCGGGCACGTACGCCCCGCTGACGCCCGAATCGAGCCGGCCCTGCTCCCTGAGCGCGTTGGGCGCGAACCAGCGGCTGGCCAGCCACGCGCGGAACGCCTCCACCGCGCGCTGCCGCGGCACGTGGAACGGCAAAATGCAGTTGGGGCGGATCAGCGTCGCCGTCGATTCCTGCGCGACGATGTTGCTGCCGCAGAACGGGCACGACACGCTCGTCACGTTCGGCGGCTTGTCGATCACCGCGCCGCACGACGAGCACTTGAGCGCCGTGTGGGCATCCTTGGGCGCGGCGGCCTGCATCTCCGCCAGCGAGGCGTGGAACGACAGTTCCTCGACCGCCGCGGAGCCCCCGCCGTCGTCGATCTGGTTCTCGTGCGCGCAGTACGGGCACTTGAGCGCCATCTGCCCGGGCGCGAACTCCAGTTTGGCCCCGCAGTTCTCGCAGGGGTAGCGGCGCAGGCCGGCCTCCATCGGCGCCGGCGGGGTCTGCTGGCGTTCGCTCTCCACGCCGCGCTCCTTTCAGAAGACGGATCGCGCCGTCAGGACGCGGGCGGCGGCGGGACCGCGCCGGGGATCGGCGGGGGCATCGCGCCGCCGCCTCCTTGGGCGAACGCCGCGGCTAGTTCCGGGAGGTCCCTGGCGGCGACCCACGAGGCCATGCCCTGCCGCCACACGAGCGTGTCGGGGCTCAGGTCGCCCGCGCGCGCCCGCGCGATCACGAGCCCCGGCTCGAACGGCCCGTGCTGCTGCCCGTTGACGGCCAGGAACAGCGGCCCGCCCCCCACCGCCGCGCCGGGCACCGGCGGCGGCACGCCCGGCCCGACGGCCCCGACGCCCGCGCTCTGCTGCATCGCGCCGCCCATCGTGCCCGCGAACGCCTGGCCCATGCCCATGCCGACGAACATGCCCGCGGTGCCGGGGTTCTTTGCCGCGTCGCCGATCGCCTCGGCGGCCTTGAACTTGGTGTACGCGTCCATGTTGCCGATGACGCCCATGCTCGAGCGCTTGTCGAGCGCGGCCTCGACCTCCGGCGGCAGCGAGATGTTCTCGACTGTCAGCCGCGGCACTTCGAGCCCGTACTTGTCGAAATCGCCCTGGCACTTGCCGGTAATGAACTCCGACAGCTCGCGGTAGTTGCCCGCCAGGTCGAGCATCGGGATCTTCGACTCGCCGAGAATGTCGGCGAACTCGGAGACGATCAGGTTCCGCAGTTGGTTGGCGATCTCGTCGGTCGTGAAGCGGCCGTCGGTGCCGACGACGTTCTTCAGGAACGCGCCGGGGTCCTTCACGCGCATGGTGTAGGTGCCGAAGGCGCGCAGCCGCACCGGACCGAACTCCGGATCGCGCACCATGATCGGGTTCATGGTGCCCCACTTGAGATCGGTGAAGGTGCGCGTCGAGACGAAGTAGACCTCGGCCTTGAACGGCGACTCGAAGCCGTACTTCCAACCCTTCAGCGTCGCGAGGATCGGCAGGTTCTGCGTCGTCAGCGTGTGCGTGCCGGGCCGGAAGACGTCGGCCAGTTGCCCCTCGTTGACAAAGCACGCGGCCTGACCCTCGCGGACGACGAGTTTGGCGCCGTACTTGATCTCGTTCTGGAACCGCTCGAAGCGGAAGACGAGCGTGTTGTTCGTGTCGTCCATCCACTGGACGATGTCGATCAGTTCCTGGCGCAGACGGTTCCAGATGCTCATGCTTCCCGCCTTTCTCCGAGCCAATCGCCCGGCAGACAGCATACGCGGGCCCGTGTCGGCCCGTCCCCTTGTGCCCTCCCCCGGCGCACCCGCCACGGAGGGTCTTTCGGAAACCGCCGCGGCGGTTGCAGGAAGGGGTTCGCGTGGCGCGGCGGCGGGCCGGCCGCGATCCGGCGTGTCGCGGGGAGGTGGCGCCTCAGCGCTTCTGGTAGTCCGGGAACAGGTCGCTGGGGCGCGACTCGGGCGTGACGCCGGGCGCATCGAAACGGATTCGGTTCCGCTCCAGCGCGCTGCCCATCGTGCCGTGCAGGCGCGCCAGCGAGGCGTTGTAGTCGGTCATCGCCGTCCACTCCTGCTGCTCGGCCGCGGCAAGGGCCTGCTGGCGGCGCAACTTCAGGTCGAGGAACTCGGGCGTGAGCCGGCCGAGGGTCTCCTCCTCGACCTGCAGGGCCCGCAGGTTCTCCGCCGCGGCGATGCGGAAGGCGCGGTTCTGCTCGATGAGCACGTAGTTGAGTTCGACGTCGCGGATCGCGGCCTTGACCTCCGACACGACGTTCTGCACGGTGTTTCGGTAGGCGATGGCCGCCTGCTGACGCTCGAGCCGTCGCACGGTGTAGTTGCTCTCGGCGGCGCGGTTGCCGATGGGCATCTCGAACGCGAGGGCGACCTGGTAGTCGACGAAGCGCCCCTCCTCGAGCGTGTCGTAGGCCGAGTCTCCCGAGTCGCCCATGCCGCTCAGGCGCGTGAGCGCGCGGAGGTTGAGGGCGGGCAGGCGCGCGTTGTCGGCCGCGCCCAGGCGGATCGCCGTGTTGTCCAGCGAGATGATCGCCCGCTGCACCTCCGGGCGCTGGGCGATGGCGGTGTTGATGGCGTCGATGAGGCTGAGTTCGACGGGCTGGTCGACGGGGTCGTCGGCGGGGAGGAGCAGGGTCTCTGCGCCGACGGGGAGGTCGGGGTCGTTGAGCAGCAGTTTGAGCCGCTCGCCCGCGTCGCGCAGGACCTTCTGGGCCTGCATGAGTTGGGCGCGTCGCGACTCGACGTTGGCCGAGGCGTCGGCGATCTGCGCGGGGCGCGCGTCGAACTGCGCGCGGGCGCGGAGTTTCTGCAGCACCTCTTCGCCGCGCTCCAGCAGGCGCTGCAGCACGAGCACGTCGTTGCGCGCCCGGACGAGCGTCCAGTAGGCGGCCTCGGTCTCGACGACGTTTCGGATCAGGTCGGCCTTGAGGCTCTGCACGTCGTCGCGCTCGGAGTTCTGCGCCAGCCGGACCTGCGCCAGCGTCACGTCGGTGCCGAAGCCGCGCAGCAGCGGCTGGTCGAGTTGCACGACGATGTTGGCCTCGCGCGCGGGGTCGGGCCGGTTGAACAGGTTGTCGGTCTCGACGTCGGTGTAGGTGAACTGGTGCTGGACCGTGAACTGCCCGCCCGACACCAGCGGCTTGCGCACGCCGATGGTCGCGTCGACCACCTGCCGCTGGTCCGAGCCCACGCCGACGGTCGAGCCGCCGATCGACGGGCTGGTCCGCGGCTGGTCGGTCGCCGACCACTGCGTGTTGCTGAACAGCACCCAGTCGAACGCCGCGTCCGCGGCGGCCAGTTGCGCCCGGCTGATCGACGGCGCGAGGCGAGCGAACTGCACGTTCAGGTTGTTCTCGACGGCCGTAGCGATGGCCCGCTGCAGGCCGATGGTCGCGGTGGGCAGGTCGCGCGGCATCAGGAGCGAGTCCATCTTCGGGGTTCGCTCGACGTACGACTCCGGCCCGGCCATGGTGACCAGCTCCTGCATGATGCGTGGCTCGATGTCCAGCGACGGGACGCGCGGCTCGCGCGTCAGGGGGCGCGGCGCGGGCCAGTTGCGCGCCTCGGTCAGTTCCCGTTCCGTGCTCTCGCGGACGTAGCGCCGAAGATCGCGTTCGGGCTGGTCGCGCAGGGGCGAAGCGCAGCCCGCCACGAGCGCCACCGCCGCGGCCAGACCGGCCGCGCCGGTCATACAGGTTCGGGATGTCTGACGATCCCCGGAGAGGTTGGTGTTCCGCACGTTGTCGTCCTGGTATCGCGCGGGCGCCGGCCCCGCGGCAAGTCATTCCTGCGCAAGCCGTTGCGGCCCGCCCCGTGAACGGATCTCTCAGGCGACGGCCGCCGCCGCGCCGAGTTCTCCACCGCTTGACGCAAAGGCCACGTCAAGGGGCGGTACTATACGCCCACCCGGTTCCGGCCCGAGTGCCGGAGGGGTTCCCTGTGAGCAATACCCGGCGGACGGGATTCCGGCCGGAGCGCGTCACGTCAAACGGTCTTGAACGGAGTCCGAGCACCATGACCATCCACACCCAGTTGTCCCGCGCCGCGGGCCTTGTCCTTGCCGCGTCGGTCCGGGGTTCGAGCCCGGTCGTCTGCTCCCTGCTGCTCGCCGGCGCGACCGCGGCGGCGGCGCACGGGCAGCAGATCAAGAACGTCGAGCCGTACCACGTCACCGTCCTGCGCGACAACACGCCGATGAAGTGCGCCGACGGCGGCATCTTCTACGCCGTCGCCGTGCTCAAGGCCGGGCAGGTGCTGCGGGTCGACGGCGAGGGGCCGGGCTGGCTGCGCGTCGAGTACCTCCCCGGCATGAAGGCGCACGTGAAGGCCTCGGACGCGAACCTCGAGGCGGGCGGGCGGACCCTCAAACTCACGCGCCCGTCGCGCCTGATGGCCGCCAACGTGCAGGCCGGCTCGCGCCCGTGGCAGTACCTGCTCGACAACGACCTGCCCGCGGGCACGACGCTGCAGGTGCTCGAGGCGGTGAAGGCCTCGGACGGGACGATCGAGGGGTACCTCGTCCCCGCGCCGGCGCAGGCGCGCGGGTACGTGAAGAACGACCAGGTCCGCCGCGCGACGCCCGAGGAAACGGCGGCGTACGTCCGCGTCGACCCCGCGCGCACGACGCCGACCACGCCCACGACGCCCGATCGGGCCGCGGCCCCGGCGCCGGCCCAGCCCGAGACCCGACCCGCCGACCCGACGCCCGCACCCGCGCAGCCCGCGACCGACAGCGCGCAGACCGGCACGCCGACGCAGCCCGGGGGCGCGCCGGCGCAGCCCGCGCAACCGCCCGTCGCCGTCGCGCCGCCGGTCCCCAAGGCGATCAGGGACGTGGAACTGCTGCGCACGCTCTTCGACCGCGCGATGACCAGCGCCGCAAGCGAGGACGAGGTCAAGACCGTCATCGGCGAGTTCGACCGCACCATCAACTCGCTGGGCGCGAGCGAGACCGACCAGCACCTCAAGCGGCAGTTGACCGAGCGGCGCAAGGCGCTGACGCTGCGGCTGGACGTGATCGAGTTCGGCCGACAGGCGCGGGCCGCGTCGCAGGCGATGGACGAGCGCGAACTGCGCGTCCGCGAGATGGTCGACAACATCGAGAAGCAGGCGATCTACACCATCGTCGGGCGCATCGTGCCCAGCACGATCTACGACGGCCGTCGCGGCATGCCGCTGATGTACCGCGTCGAGTCGGCGGATTCCTCCTCGACCCGCACGCTCGGCTACGTCGTGCCCGGGCCGGGCGTCGACCTGCTGCTGTCGTCGGGCAAGGTCGTCGGGATCGTCGGCGAGTCGAGGTTCGACGAGGCCCTGCGGCTGAACCTCGTCGCCGCGCGGCGCGTGGTCGAACTCAACCCCGCATCGCCTGCCCGCAACGAGCCGGCGACGGCGACGGGCGCGGCGGAAAAGCCGGGCGAATGAGAATCGCGGAGTCCGGAGTCTGGAGCGCGGAGTGAGTGCGCCACGGAGCGTCCGCTCGGCGCTCACGATGGCGGCGCCGCGCCCCACCCGCCTCCGCCGGGCGTGCGGACATCGAGCGCGTCGCCCGGCGCGGCGTCGAAACTCGCGCAGGGGCCGAGCGCCTCGGCGACGCCGCTCGCACGCGTGAGCGTCTGCTCGCCGGGCGCGCCGTTGTTCCCGCCCGCGGCGCCGCGCGGCGGGCGCGTTCGCCGCTGGGTGAGCAGCGAGACCTTCGCCGGCGCGAGAAAGCGGATGCGCCGATCGATCCCGTCGCCGCCGGGGCGCAGGCCCGCGCCGCCCGAGCCGTGCCGGACGGCGAAGCGCTCCAGCCGCACGGGGTAGCGGCGCTCCAGAATCTCCGCGTCGGTGATGCGCGTGTTGGTCATGTGCGTGTGCACGGCCGATGCGCCGGCGAAGCCCGGCCCCGCGCCCGCGCCGCCGCCGATGGTCTCGTAGTACGACGGCGCGCCGGCGCGCGTCTCGGCGAACACGAGGTTGTTCATCGTGCCCTGGCTGTCGGCGCACAGGCCCAGGGCGCGGAGCAGCACGTCGGTCACGCGCTGGCTGGTCTCGACGTTCCCCCCCACCACCGCCGGGCCGTCGTCGCCGTCGAACCGCGGGTTGAGCATCCCCTCGGGCAGGAGCACCCGCACGGGACGCACCAGGCCCTCGTTCAACGGCACGGGGCGCGCCAGCAGCACGCGCAGCGCGTACACGATGCAACTGCGGACGATCGCCGGCGTCGCGTTCAGGTTCCCCGCGTGCACGGGCGCGCTTCCCGCAAAGTCGATCACCAGTTCGTCGCCCCGGTTGTCGAGCGTGACCACCACCGGCGCGCCGTCGTCCATCGAGTCCTGGGCGCGTGTCACCCCGCGCGGCAGGTCGCGCAGCCGCGCCCGCAGCAGCGCGGCGGATCGCTCCTGGATCGCCTCCATGAACCCGGCGACGGCCGATGCCCCGTGCCGGAGCACCAGCGTTCGCAGCGTCTCGGCGCCGCGCGCGTTGGCGGCCAGCGCCGCGCGCACGTCGGCGAGGTTGTCACCGATGTTGCGCGAGGGAAAGGGCCCCGCGGCGAGCCGCACGGCCAGCGCGTCCAGCCGCGCCACACCGGCCTCGACGACCTTGAACGGCGCGAGCACGACGCCCTCCTCGCAAAGCGAGCGCGCGTCCGGGGGCATCGAGCCCGGGCGCGAACCGCCGACCTCGGCGTGGTGGGCGCGGCTGGCGACGTAGCCGATCAACACGCCGCGCTCGTCGTGCACGGGCGTGACGACGGTGATGTCGGGCAGGTGCGAGCCGCCGTGCGCCGGGTGGTTGGTGACCGCGCTGTCGCCGGGGCCGAGCGCCAGCGCCTCGCGCACCGCGCGCACGCACACGCCCAGCGAGCCCAGGTGCACCGGCACGTGCGGCGCGCACGCCACCAGCGACCCGCTCGCGTCGAGCACGGCGCACGAGAAGTCCAGCCGCTCCTTGACGTTCACCGAGACGCTCGTCCGCGCCAGCGCTTCGCCCATCTCGCACGCGACCGACTCGAAGCGCGCGGTGAAGAGTTCGAGCGAGCCGGGATCGATCGCGCGCCCGATATCGGCGCGTCGCGCGGGCCCGGGCGCGGCGGCGGAATCCAGCACGATCGCGCCGTCGTGCCGCACGCTCGCACGCCAGCCGGGCTCGACAACGACCGTCGCGTGGTCCTCGGCGATGATCGCCGGACCGCGGACCTCGGCGCCCGCGCCGAGCGACGCCCGATCGAACACCCGCGCGTCCGTCCACGCGCCGGCGAAGCACGCACGCCGCGTACGCACCGGCGCGGGCGTGTGGGCGCGCTCCGGCGGGTCCTGCCGCGGCGCGGCCCCGTTCGCGCCCGCCGCCGCGAGCACGCGCAGCCACACCACCTCGACTGCGCGGCCCTCGGGCACATAGCCGTACACGCGCCGGTACGCCGCATCGAACAGGCCCGCCAGGCTCGCCGCGCCCTGTTGCTCGGGAAGGTCGATCTCGATCGGCGTCTCCTGCCCGACCAGCCGCACCGCCGCGATTCGTCGGCGCACCCGCGTGCGTGCATCTCCCCCGCTCGCCGATGCGGCCGCGCTCCGCGCTTCGCGGCACAGATCCTCCACCCACGCATCAATCTGACCTGTGCACTCGGCGAGCGGTCGCAGCACCTGCCGCTCGGCCACGCGCTCGACCTGCGCCGCGGCGAGCCCGGCCGCGCTGAGCAGCCCCGCGTCGACCGGCGCGAGCGCCGAGGTCATCCCGAGCCGCGCCGCCACGGCGCACACGTGCTGCCCGCCCGCGCCGCCGAAGGCGACCAGCGTCACGCCGCCGAGGTCGTGCCCGCGCCGGGTCGAGATGCGCTGCACCGCGCCGGCCATCCGCTCGGCCGCGATGTCGAGAAAGCCCTGCAGCAGCGATTCGGGCGTCCACTCGCGCCCGGTCGCCGCGGCCGCGTCGCGCCGCACGCGCTCGAACGCGCGCTCCGCCGCGGCGAGGTCGACCGGGACGGCGAACCGCTCCGGGCACAGTCGGCCGAGCAGCAGGTTGACGTCGGTGAGCGTGAGCGGCCCGCCCGCGCCGTAGCACGCGGGGCCGGGGTCCGCGCCCGCGCTCTCGGGACCCACGGCCAGCGCGCCGTCGCGGAACGCGCACACCGACCCGCCGCCCGCCGCGACCGTCTCGACGCCGACCGCCGGCGCAACCAGCGTCGCGCCGCCGACGGTGTGCTCGAACACCATCTCGCACCCGGCGTCGCGTGTCCAGCGGGCCGCGTCGGTGCTGGTGCCGCCCATGTCGAACGACACCGCCTGCGCGCAGCCCGCGGCCGAAGCCGCAGCGGCCGCGCCAACCACGCCCGCGGCCGGGCCCGAGAGCAGGCTGTCCTTGGCGGCGAACGCGTCGGCGGGCCAGAGGCTCCCCGTGCTGCCCATCACCAGCAGCGACGAACCCGGCGCGGCCAGCGCGGCGCGCACGCGCGCAAGGTACCCGTCGATCACCGGCGCCAGCGCGGCGTTGACCATCGCGGTCGTCGCGCGCGGCAGGATCTTCACGAACGGCGCCAGCCGCGCCGAGCAACTCACACGCTCGAACCCTGCCGAGCGCAGGCACGCGGCAACCGCGTCCTCGTGCGCGCTGTTCAGGTCGCTGTGCAGCAGCGCGACCGCGCCGTCGCGGAAGCCCGCGCGCACCAGTCGCTCGGCCTCGCGCCGAAGGGCCGCGACGTCGATCGGCTCGATCTCGCGCCCGCGCGCGTCGAGCCTGCCGATCACGCCGACCGTCTCCGCGGCGAGCGGGCGCGGGCGCCGGATGTCGAGGTCGAACAGGTCGGGCCGCTGCTGCGTGCCGATGCGCGGCAGGTCTTCCAGCCCCGCGTTGACGAACAGCGCGACGCGCGCCGTCGCGCCCGTCAGCAGCGCGTTGGTGCCGCGGGTGGTCGCCAGACGCATGCGAACGGCCGGGAGCACGCCGCGCGCCGGCGTGCCGGCAATCAACCGCGCGGCGAGCACCGGCGCTTCGTCGTCGGTCAGCAACTCGACGATCTGCCCTTGGCGCCACTCGACCTGCGCGCCGCCGAGGAGCAACGCGTTGCCCGACGACGACTCGATCGGCGTCCGCTCATCGGGTCGGCCCAGCGGCGCCAGCCACCAGCCTGCCGCGGCGTCGGTCTGCGTGCACCACGCGCCGCCGTTCGGCGCGGCCGCGCCGTCCCACCCCTGCTCGAGTTCGACGCGCCGCGGACCGACCACGCGTGCAACCCGCGCGCGAAGCCTCCCGGTCGAGAGCACCTTCGCCCGCCGCAACGAGCCGTCGGGGCCGCGCCCCAGCGCGTCGGTGAACGTGCCACCGGTGTCAATCCAGATGTCCCATGCTTGTTCGGGCATTGATTGGGCCACCCATCAGGGCCCGTCCCCACTCGGCCGCATGCCGTCCGGACACAGGGGAAGGTGCTCATTGGCCCAGTTTATCGGTCTGTACGAGTTCGTTTTTGATCGGATCGCGTTAGGAAGTGCCCCATAAATGTGGGATTATTCTGTAGGTTAGGACTTGTGCCCAGAATGGGGGACTGTTCTAATAATATTGATACCCCAGACAGGGGGATGGCTTGCCAGCCACGGTCGCGGCATGCCACGGGATGGAACTAGGAGTTTCGGTCTGCACAAGGCCAGGAGGCGTTCGGCCATGCGCGGCATTTGTCGTTTTGGGCAGGCGGTTGCGTGTGCGCTCGCGGGCATGCTGGGCGCGGCGGGGGTTGCACAGGCGGACACCTTCACCGTCACCAACACGCTCGACTCCGGGGCGGGCTCGCTTCGCGCCGCGATTGATGCCGCGAACGCCAACCCCGGCGCGGACGTGATCAACTTTGCCATCCCCACGAGCGATCCCGGCTTTGTGGACGCGGACACGGACTATTGGCGCATCGCGCTGACATCGGGACCGCTGCCGGTCATCGGCGAGGCGGTGCTCATCGACGGCTGGTCGCAGCGGGTGCCGCCGGGGCCGGGCCTGCCCATCATCGAGATCAACGGCGCCGCGCTGGCGGCCGGCAACGGTCTGGACATTCGCGCCGCGGGCGTGACGGTGCGCGGCCTCACGATCGTCGGGTTTCCCGGGCACGGGGTGATGATCTCGGGGAGCGACACCGTCGGGTGCTGGGTCTATGGCTGCCATGTCGGCACGGACCCGCTGGGTATGACGGCCGTGCCGAACTCGGGCGACGGCGTGCTCATCAACAAGGGCGCGGGGCAGTGCCTGATCGGCACCAACGGCGACGGCGTGAACGACGAGGCGGAGCGGTGCATCATCTCGGGCAACATGGGCTCGGGCGTGCGGCTGGTCAACACGCGCCTGGACACGCTGGTCGCCAACCGCGTGGCGGGTTGCTGGATCGGGCCGGACGTCACCGGCCGGGCCGCGCTGCCCAACCGCAACGGCGGCGTCTCGCTGCAGTCGGCCGAGCGCACGATCATCGGCACCAACTCGACCGACAACGGCTTCGACGCCGGCGAGGGCAACCTCATCTCGGGCAACGAGGGCAACGGCGTCACGATCCTCGGACGCCCGCAGACCGGCACCACGGTCTCGGGCAACCGCATCGGCACCGACCTGACCGGCGCCAAGCCGCTGCCGAACACCGGCGACGGCGTGTTCGTGGCCGACAGCCCGACGGTCGGCGAGCACCGCGTCGGCACCGCGCTCGGGCCCGACTACCGCGCCTATCAGGCGAACATCATCGCGTTCAACGGTCGGGCGGGCGTGATCGTCACGGCGGGGCTCAACACAGCCATCCTCGGCAACTCGATCTACGACAACGGCGAACTCGGCATCGACCTGGCGCCCGACGGCGTGCGCGGCGTGACGCCCAACGACGCGCTGGACCAGGACACCGGCCCCAACGACCTGCAGAACTTCCCGATGATCCTCGACGTGTCCGCCGCGGGCGTCGTGCGCTTCGAGCTGCACTCGCGGCCGCAGCGGAGTTACTGGGTCGAGTTCTTCCTCAACCGCCTGCCCGACCCGAGCGAACTGGGCGAGGGGCAGGTCTTCCTCGGCGGCGACACGGTCGTCACCAACGGCATGGGCAGCACGGGCGTCCGGACGTTCAGTTTCGATCCGAACATCAACCCCGACCTGGTCTGGGTGACGGCGACGGCGACGGAACTGCCGCCGGTACAGACGGTGGGCGGGCCGACGACGCTGATCGGTAACACGTCCGAGTTCTCGGTGGCCGTGCCGCGCGACCTGCCGCCGACCGCGACGCCGCAGATGGTCGACACGTTCCGCGATACCGACGTGACCATCACGCTCGAGGGCGAAGACCCGGAGATGATGCCGCTGACGGCCCTCATCGAGAGCCTGCCGTCGCGCGGCACGCTGCTGCAGTTCGGCACGCTGACGCCGATCCTGGTCGCGCCCGCGCCGGTGACCGACGCGCAGAACCGGGTGGTCTTCCGGCCCGTGCCCGGCGAGATCGGCTCGCCGTACGCGACCTTCGAGTTCCGAGTCAACGACGGGATGACCAACAGCCTGCCGGCGACGGTGACGGTGAACGTGCTGCCGGTCAACGACCCGCCGGTCGCCGCCGACGACGAGTACACCACCAACGAGGACACGACGCTCACGGTCAACGCGCCGGGCGTGCTGCTCAACGACAGCGACCCCAACGGCGACGCGCTCACGGCACAACTGGTCAGCGGCCCCTCGCACGCCGCGGCGTTCACGTTCAACGCCAACGGCTCGTTCACCTACACGCCCGCGCCGAACTTCAACGGCGTGGACAGTTTCACCTACCGCGCCTTCGACGGCCTGGCGTTCTCGAACGTCGCGACGGTGACGATCAACGTCGCGCCGATCAACGACCCGCCTGTCGCGGTCGACGACGACTACACCACCAACGAGGACACGCCGCTGGTCGTGCCCGCGCCGGGCGTGCTGATCAACGATTCCGACGTGGACGGCGACGCGCTGACGGCGCAGCTGGTGAGCGGACCCTCGCACGCCGCGGCGTTCAACTTCAACGCCGACGGCTCGTTCAGCTACACGCCCGTGGCCGACTACAACGGCTTGGACTCGTTCACGTACCGCGCGTTCGACGGGCAGGCGCTCTCGAACACCGCGACGGTGCGCATCACCGTGCTGCCGGTGAACGACCCGCCGGTGGCGCGGTGCCGCGACGTCGTGATCGACGCGCGGTTCGAGTGCCCCAGCCTGTTCATCACCGTCGACGACATCGACAACGGCTCGTCGGACCCCGAGGACGGGACGAACATCCAGCGGGTCGCGTCGTTCCTCGGGCCGTTCCCGATCGGCACGACGCCGGTGACGCTGACGGTGACCGACTCGGGCGGCCTGAGCGACTCGTGCGTGGCCAACGTGACGGTGCTGGCCATCGACTGCCAGCCCAACGGCATCCCCGACGCCTGCGAGGCCGACAACGGCTTTGTCGACTGCAACGGCAACAGCGTGCCCGACGAGTGCGAGTGCTTCTGGGACAACGGCGCCCCGCCGCTGAACGGCACGGCGATCAACGGCCAGTTGTCGCACCTGGGCGGCGGCGCGCCGCTGGGCGCCAAGGTGGCCGAGGACTTCTACCTCAGGCCGGGCGAACTGCACCGGCTGCACCGCTTCACCGGGTACATGCTCAGCAGTTCGTTCTCGCAGTTGCGCCGGGCGCGGCTGGAGTTCTACAACGACTGCAACGGCGAGCCCGCCGCGGAGCCGTTCGCGACGTTCACCAACTCGGTCGTCGAGGCGGTGACGCCGAGCCTGGGCGGGTTTGACCTGATCACCTATTCCTTCGACCTCTGCGACGCGCACCTCTGGCTCGAGGGCGGCAGGTCCTACTGGGTCTCGCTGTACGGCATCTCCGACGGGCAGATGTCGGACCTGTCGTACTGGGCGATCGACGAGGCGTCCGGCCCGCTGGCCATCGCGGGGCGGATGCCGCACAAGCGCGACGGCGTGCCCACCGGCGTGTGGAACGAGTACGACTTCGGGCCGTGGTACGCCGCCGACGAGTGCTGCCTGGGCTGCCGGAATCTGGCCTTCAACCTGCGCGGCGAGTCGTGCAAGATCCTGTGGGACAACGGCGGGCCGGACCTCGGCGCCGGACGCGGCGGCTCGCCCTCGGGCGCCAACCGCAGCCGCACCAGCCGCACCGCCGACAACTTCGTGACCCCGCCGTGCGACGTGTCGGAGGTCTGCCTGATCCAGGCGTGGATCTGGACCAACTGCGACCCGGTGCACGGGTTCATCTCCATCTACGAGAACGACTGCAAGGTCCCGCTCAACGCGCCGCTGCACACCGCCGTCCCGACGCGCGTCGTGCCCACGGGGCAGACCGTGACCATCGAGAACCAGGTCTTCCACGGCTTCCGGCTTGAACTGGAGTACCCGAACTGGATCCTGCGCGAAGGCCGGACCTACTGGCTCACGGCCGGTGCGCACAGCACGGGGAACTTCACGACGCGGTCGTTCTTCGCCAACGCGGCGGCGGACTGCCCCACGCCGTGCAACGTGGTGCGCATCAGTCCCGGCGTGAAGCGCGACATCGCGCCCACCGTCACCCAGTGGGCGCCGACGGATCGCGACTACGCCTTCCGCGTGGCGGTGCGCCTGCCCCAGACCCCGCTGGCGGTCGATCCCGGCGTGCCGACGCCCGAGTGCGCGGCGGACGTGGACGGCTCGGGGACCGTGGACGTGTCCGACATCTTCCATTTCCTGTCCGCCTGGTTCACCGGCTGCCCGTAAGCGATTGGGCTCCCCGATCAAGGGGAAGTCCTCGCCCGAACTGGACGGCCGCACGTTCCCGAGGTACATTCGGGCTGCGGCTTGCCTCTCGTGGATGGTTCCGGCGCGGCTCAGCGCCGGCGCGGCGCGCGAGCCGGGCGTGAAGGGGATGTGAAGAGGATGCTCATGACACCTCCGAGCAAACCGGGCGAGGCGGGGGTCCACGTTTTCCGGCGGACGGAGGTTGAGAAGATCCCCGAGCGGCCATCGCGCGTGCTGGTCGCGGAGGACGAGCACCTGATCGCGCGGCAGATCTGCGCGATGGTGCGCGAGATCGGGCTGGAGGCGGTCGGCCCGGTGAGCGACGGCCACGCCGCGCTCGCGCTGTCGCGCACGGAGCAGCCGCACATCGCCCTGCTGGACATCCGCATGCCGGGGCGCGACGGGCTGGACACGGCCCGCGCGCTGATGGCCGAACTCGGCCTGCCGTCGATCATCGTCTCGGCGCACTCGACACCCGAGTACGCCGACGCGGCCGGGCAGGCGGGCGTGTTCGGCTACATCGTCAAGCCCGTGCTCGCGGAGCAGTTGCGCGTGACGATCGACGTGTCGTGGCAACGCTTCCGCGACCATGCGGCGGCGACGTTCGAGGCGGGTGACCTGCGACGGCGCATGGACGAGCGGCGCGTGATCGAGCAGGCCAAGTGGGTGCTGGTCGAGAAGCAGTCGATGAAGGAGCCCGAGGCGATGCGGCAGATGCAGGAGCGGGCGCGCTCGTCGCGCCAGCCGCTGATCGCCGTCGCCAAGGCCGTGCTCGAATCGGGCCGGCTGGACTGAGCGCGCCGGGCCGCGGCACGCTACCGTGTCGGCGCGGCGCGGCGGCGCGCCGCCCGGAGCCGGCGCACGATGCCCAGACCCCCCGCGGCACAACTCGGTCCCGCTTCGGCGCGTGCCGTCGAAGCGGAGGTGCGCGGCAACGTGCTGGCGCAGCCGTTCGGCGCGGGCACCGTCGCGGACCTTGCGCTGCCCGAGGCGTTTGTCCGTCGCGTCGCGGACCGCGTCATCATCGAGTCGTACAACGATCGTTACCGCGCCGTCGAGGACGGAGCGCGGCGTGAAACGCCCCGCGAACCGGCGCGGACAGCCGCGCACGATTCGGTCCGTGTTGTGCGCGGCGTGACGTTCGGGCGCGACGCCCAGACGTCCGACGAACGCACCGACGTGCCGCGGAACTTCGGCGGCCCCGGGGCCGGCGCGTTCTCGCGCTCGGTCGTCGGGTCGGAGGCGTCGTACGAGGCGCGGCGGGCGCAGGACGTGGTGACGCGACGACTGGCGCGCGACGGCCTGCTGGCCGCGTCGTTCGAGGCGGCCCGTGCGGCGGGGGCGCAGGCGGCACGCGACACCGCCGCGCTGACTCTCGCGCTGGAGCGCGCCGGCGTGCCGACGGACCTCCTGGCCATGTTCGAGTTGCGCGGCGCGGACGGCTTTGCGCGCGGCGGGTGCGCGGAGTGGATCGGAGCGCGCCTCCGCGCGGGCGACCCGCCCGGCGCGGTGCGCGCTCGGCTCGCGGGCGCGGCCTTCGACCCCGCGCCCAGCCTGCCCGGCTTTGTGCCGACCGACGATGCCGGCTCGCGCCCGCCGGCCGCGGCCCGACTGCACCTCACGCGCGGCGACGACTGGCTGGGCGAGGGCGACGGCGGATCGCTCGACGTGGCGCGGCAGATCGCCGCGCTGCTGCCGGATGTCCCGCTGTTCATCGTCGCCCAGTCGGCGCACGCCGCGACTCTGGCCGCGCACGGCGCATTGTGGCAGCCGGGCCGCCGCGCCCCGCTGACGATCATCGAGGAAGGCCTGCGCGTCTCGCAATGGGCGCAGGACAACGCGCGACCGGGCGTGCTCGAACGTGGCGGCGGGCGCGTCCCGGCCGCACTGCTCCCCCGGTACGCCTCGCGCCGCGACGAACTGAGCGCGTTCGTCCCCGGCGACACGTTCGCGGCGGAATCGCTCGGCGCGGCCGGGTTCGCCGTCGCGCGCTCGCCCCTGCACTTTCAGGGCGGGAACCTGCTGGTGGTGGAGGATCGGGCGCGAGGCGAGCGCGTGCTGCTGATCGGCGAGGCCGACGCGCACCGCAACGCCGCGCTGGGCTTGACGCGCGAGCAGACGCTCGCCGCGTTGGCCGCGGAGGTGCGCGCGGACCGGTGCGTTGTCCTGCCCGGCGTGTCGTACCACCTCGACTACGAGGTGTTTGTGCGGACGGGCCCGGACGGCGTGCCGGTGGCGTTCGTCGCCGATGTGTATGCCGCCGCGCAGGCCCTTGTCGCGGCGGGCATCGCGGCCCTGGAGCGGTCGGGCCGCGTTCCCGCGGGCGCGGCAAGCCCGGAACGGCTTGACGAGCTGTGGGCCGCGCTGGCGCGAGAGCACGACCCGGCGCGTGGGTTCGGGGCGCACCTCGCGGCGTGCTTCTCGGACGGTTCGGCGGCCGATCCGGGCGCGGCGGGGCTGGCGGTGTTTCTGGAAGCGCTGGACCTGCTCGCCGCGGCGAACGGCGAGGGTGAACGCGGCGGGGCATCGGCGCGGCTCGACGGGCACACGCTCGCGATGTTCGCGGCCCGCCGGCGCACGATCGCTGATCGGGCCGCGCTGAGGCGCGAACTGGAGCAACTGGGCTGGCGTGTGCGGACGCTCGCCGCGATGCCCGCGGGCCGCCGCGGCGCGGCGGTCCTCAACGCCCTGAACGCCGGTCCGCGCGTGGTGCTCCCAACCGGACCGACCCAGTGCGCAGCGGTCGAATCAGCCGCCGCACAGGCACTGGAGCAGGAAGGTTTCGCCGTGACACGCGTTCGCACCGCGGAGAGCCAGAGGCGCCACGGGGCGGTCCGGTGCGCGGTCGCGCTGCACGCGTAGCGAGGATGCGGCGGCTCCGATCAGTTGCCAAACATGCCGGCAATCAAGCGGGGGACTTTCCCGAATGCGCTCAAAACGGGTAGCACAACCCCGGATGATCCTGTATTCTGGAAGAGTTCGGCGGTGCGTGTGCATCCGCTCCTGAAGGTTCGTCGTATAACGCCCGTACGGTGCCGGCGCGTTCGCGTCCGTGGCCCGGCGTTTGGCGCAGGAGAGTCAAGTCCCGGCTTCTTTCCGGGCAGTTCGTTTCGCGGTCCGTGACAAAGCCAACCGGCTCGATTTTTGGGAGCCATCGGGCGGCGTGTCGCCTCAGATCAGGATCCGTGCCCGCCGCGGGCGGGAGTTTGAGCGTTGTGTTCGGTCCGTCTCGTTCACGTAGAAGAGGTGAAGACATGAGCAAACTGAGTGGAAAACAGGTGCTGGGGATGGCCACGGCGGCCGCCGCGCTGGCCTCGTTCGCGGGCCTCGCGCACGGGCAGTGCCAGACGTCGACGGGCCCGGACGTGATCGTCGGTGACATCACGGGTCCGGAGAATCACACCAACACGGGTGCGCAGGACTCGATCTCGCTGGGCACGACCTCGTGCAACATCGGCAACGCGCAGTTGCTCTGGATCTCGAGCACGAACCAGCACCCGGTGATCGGCGGCACGTTCTACCGCTACTACGAGACGGACGGGCACGGCCGCTTCGAGCAACTCGGCCAGAGTTGGCTCAAGCACGGGTTCTTCGCCCTCTCGCAGACGCTGTGCTGCAGCCAGTGCTCGGGCACCGACGGCACGCGCCTGGGCGTCGGCTGCTCGGACCCCTACACCGCGGCCCGCAACGGCACGCAGAGCGGTCTGGGGCCCAAGTATCAGGTGAACGCGAGCACGGGCTTCTTCGTGTACCCGCCGGCCAACCCGTCGTGGAGCGGCACGCAGGCCCGCCGCCTGCAGTTCACGACCACCGGCCTGACCGCCAGCAACAGCAACGCGATCGGCTCGGGCAACGCGGTGCGCTACGTTTCCGAGGCGCAGTACGTGACCCCGGATGACGCGACCGCCGGCAACAAGTTCAACAACACCTCGTACCGCCTGTGCAACCTCTCGTTCAACGGTTCGAACGCGAGCGTCTCGTTCTCGGGCGGGACGGTCCGCCAGAAGTCCGCCATCGAGTGGTGGCCCACGGTGGACCCGCAGGTCCTTCAGACGACGGTGATCGTGCCCAACGGCGACTCCGGCCCCGCCGGCGGCGAGGGCAAGTTCATCGTCGCGTCGCGCGCCTACGACCTGGGCGGCGGCGTCTGGCACTACGAGTACGCGGTCTACAACCAGTGCTCGCACCGCTCGGCCGGCATGTTCGAGGTGCCGGTGCCCAGCGGCGTCGTCGTGAGCGACCTGGGCTTCAACAGCGTCGCGTACTACAACGGCGACGGTGAGGGCAATGTGAATCGCTCGAACGCCCCGTGGACGACCGATACCACCGGCAACAAGGTGCAGTGGTCCACCGAGACGCAGGCGCAGAACAACAACGCCAACGCGATCCGCTGGGGCACCATGTACAACTTCCGCTTCCGCGCCAACACATCGCCCGACGAGGGCAACGCGACCATCGGCCTGTGGCGCACGGCGGTCGGCAGCGAGCCGACGAGCGTGACCGCTCGCGTGAAACTGCCCAGCGCGCCGGTCGGCAACCCCTGCCCGGCCGACTGGGACGGCAACACCAACGTCGAGGTCGCGGACATCTTTGCCTTCCTGAGCGACTGGTTCAACAACGATCCCGACGCGTACAACTTCGGCGGCACGCCGGGCGTGCCGGCGATCTTCGCCTACCTGGGCGAGTGGTTCGCGCACGGCGTCGGCCCCTGCTGATCCGTCGCTGAACGACTCACGAACCGTCACAACGCAGACCCCCGCCGGCAACGGCGGGGGTTTTTTGCTTCCGGGAGCGCCTTGGGCGTCTCGGCGGTGAGCCCTCGCGTCGAAGCATCACACCCGAGATCGAGTGAATGTCCGCGTCAGTTCGCCGCGGCGGGCTTCACCATGCGGATCCGGCCGGCCTCGTCGCGCTCGGTGACTCCGAGTTCGATCAGCGCGGCGAGCGCGGCGGCCTGTTCGGCCTGCTTCTTGCTCGCACCCCATGTCGACGGGAACCGGCGGCCGCCGATCTCGACGCACAACTCGAAGGCCTTGGAGTGGTCCGGCCCCTTCTCGTCGAGCACGATGTACGCCGCGGCCTCGCCGAACTGTTGCTGCGCGACCTGCTGCAGCAGCGACTTGTAGTTCTCCTGGTGGCCGCTGGCGTAGGCGTCGCGGATCACCGGCGCCAGCAGCGGACGCAGGAAAGCCCGGGCCGCTTCCAGACCCCCGTCGAGGTACACCGCCGCGACCACGGCCTCCATGATCCCCGCGGCGAGCGACTGCGGCAGTTCGCGGTGCGTCTGCATGCCCTTGCCGAGCATGATGAGGCTGTCGAGGCCGATCCGCCGCGCCATCGCCGCGCAACTGGCCCGGCTGACGACCAGCGACTTGACCTTGGTCATCTCGCCCTCGAGCAGTTCGGGGTAGAGCGTGAAGACCTCTTCGCAGCAGATCAGCCCCAGCACGGCGTCCCCGAGAAACTCCAGTCGCTCGTTGCTGTTGAGGCGGCTGTCGGTGAGCGAGGCGTGCGTGAGCGCGGTGGCAAGGAGCGACGGGTCCGCGAAGCGATAGCCCAGGGCTTGCTGGGCCTTCTCGAGGCGTTCCTCCAGGGGCATGCGCAGACGCACCTCCGGCCGCGACGGCCCGGCGTGCGCCCGGCCCGCCGCGCGGCCAACCTCGGTTCAGGTGCGCCTGCTCAACAGCCGCCGCTCTCGCCGCTTATCGGACGCGGCTCGGGGGCAGATGCTCGGCCCCGCGGCGGCCGGTGAGCAATCGCTCCCGGCCCGTTCCCCGAATCCCTCGGCCGCGGGCGACAACTGCACCGCCCGAACCGCCGGCCGCGCACAGTCGGCCGCCACCCAGACTCTACCATATTTCCGGCACGCGGCACGCGGTGGAGCGGGTTTTTGTGTGGTTTCGCGCCCGCCGGGGGGTCCGCGCCTAGCATCGCGGCCCACGCCCGAGCGGGGCGGCTTTGGAGATCGACGCCATGGGTATGCACTACGAGAAGCGGATCAGCCGCATCAAGCGGAAGCGCAAGTGCGGGTTCCGCGCGCGGATGAAGACCAAGGCCGGCCGCAAGATCATGAACGCCAAGCGCCGCGCCGGTCGGTCGCTCAACGTCGCCGACAAGATGCAGTGAGCGTCCGGGTCCCCGCGCCGATCAGTCGATCGGGGACGCGGCGGCCGCGCCGGGCGGGCGGACGCCGAACGGCTCCGGCTCCGATCGGTCGTTGAAGTACTCGAGTATCCAGTTCAGCCGACCTTGTCGGAACAGCGCGACGAACGCGTCCGCGCACTGGACGCAGTAGCGCGTGCCGCGCCCGCGCTCGATCTCCGCCAGGGCGTTCTCCGCGTTGGCGGGCCCGACCGAATCGCGGTACGGCCGGGCGCTGGTCATGGCGTCGAACGCGTCGATGACGGCGAACGACCGCGCGCTCATCGGGATCGCCGCGCCGACGAGGCCGTCGGGGTAGCCGCGACCGTCGATCCGCTCGTGGTGCCACCGCACAAGTTCGAGCGCGAGCGGGTCGTCGATGCCCGCCTGGTGCAGCCGCCGCTCGCCCCAGACGGTGTGGCGCCGCATGACGTCCCACTCCTGCTCGCTCAGCGGGCCCGGCTTTTTCAGGACCGAGTCGGGCACGTCGAGTTTTCCCACGTCGTGCAACGCCGCGGCGACGGTCCAGCGCTCCACCATCGCGGCACCGACCCCGAAGTGTTCCGCCATGGCGCGCGCGTAAAGCGCGACCCGCCATGTGTGCGCGGCGGTGACGCCGTCCTTGCGTTCGAGGCCGTGCACCAGCGTGTGGACCGCGGCGAGGTTCATCGGGTCGTGCGGCGCGTGCGCTCGGCCTCGATCGTGCTCAGCACGTCGGCCTGATGGTCGGCGTGGTAACTGGAGCGCACGAGCGGGCCGCTCTCGACGACCTTGAAGCCCGACGCGAGCCCGGCGGACTTGAACGCCGCGAACTGCTCGGGCGTGACCCACCGGTCGACCGGCAGGTGGTTGCGCGTGGGCTGAAGGTACTGGCCGATGGTGAGGATGTCGCACGCGTCCGTGGCGCCGCCGGGCCCGGGCGCGGCGGTCGCGGCCTGCACGTGCCGCATGAGTTCGAACACTTCGTCGTCGCGCTCGCCGATGCCGACCATGATGCCGGTCTTGGCGACCATGCCCGCGGCCTTGACGCGGCGCAGGAGTTCGACCGAGCGGTCGAACTTGGCGCTCGGACGCACCGCGGGGTACATGCGGCGGACGGTCTCGAGGTTGTGGTTGATGATGTGCGGGCGCGCGTCGATCACCTGCTGCAGCGCGTCGGCGTCGCCCTCGAAGTCCGGGATCAGCACCTCGATCGACATGCCGGGGCACGCCTCGCGCGAGCGGGCGATCGTCTCGGCCCAGATGGCCGCGCCCCCGTCGGGCAGTTCGTCACGGTTCACGCTGGTGATGACGACGTGGCGCAGGTTCGCGCCCTCGAACATCAGACGCAGACTCTCGGCGACGCGCCGCGGCTCGTCGCGGTCGAGCGTGGCCGGGCGGCCGGTCTTGACGTTGCAGAACCCGCACGCCCGCGTGCAGGTGTCGCCCAGAATCATGATCGTCGCGACGCCGCGCGCCCAGCATTCCCCCATATTAGGGCATCCGGCCTCTTGGCAGACCGTGTGCAGGCGATGACCGTCAACAATATCCCTCAATCTGGCGTAGCCCGGCCCCCCGGGTACCTTGGCGCGAAGCCACGCGGGCTTCTTCTTGGTGGCGAGTTGCTGCGCATCCCCATGCAGGTTGTTGAGGATCAGCCCGGTCAGACTGATCAGAGGAGCATCAACCCTCTTGAGGGGGTCTCCGCCGAGCGGTCGCGGGTGACGGGCGATTGTCCGCGCCAGCCCGGCATCCTGCGCCTGCGCGTTGGTGGTGGACGGCTTGCTCGCGAGGGGCGGGTTCATGCGGCGACTATGAACAGTAGGTCGGACGTTGCCGTACGGCGGGTGGTCCGGCGCGATTTGTCCTCAGGTCGGCCAATCACCGCCGCGAAGCGATGAACAACCACGCGCGAGAACTGCGCCAACCCCGATTGAAGTGCCGATAAACAACGCCCGATCAGGCAGTTGGCCGAAATGCCCGCACGCGGTCAGGTCCCGCGGCATTCAGAACACCTCCCGAAGGAGCGAGTCTGTGGAGAAGCACGCCCGAGCAGTTGTGAAGACCCGTCGGCCCATGCGAGCGCTGTTGACCGCGGCCGGCCTGGCCGTCGCAGCCATGGGCCTGACCGGGTGCGAGATCGACTCGTACTTCGACCCCTCGGTGATCGGCCGCTGGGAGCACACGCCGACGATCATGCCGATCCAGACCCGGCTGGCGAGCATCGAGGACGACACGGGCGAGTACGTGCAGGCGACCCCGGTGCAGCCGGGCGACCTTGTGCCGGACGCCGACGAACACCGGTTCTCGCCGGGCGACGTGCTGGAGATCCGCATCCGCGACTTCTTCCAGTTGCAGACCGAGGAGCGCTTCGAGCGGCTCATCGACCGCACCGGCTACATCGACCTGACCCGGCTCGGCTCGCTGAAGGTCGAGGGCAAGACGATCGCGCAGACGCGCGAGTTGATCGAGGACGCGATCCGCGCGGCGCGGATTCAGGAGAACCCGGTGGTGTCGGTGACGCCGCTGCAACTGCGCCGGCAGACGTTTTCGATGCTCGGCGCGGTCGCCAACCCGGGCCAGTACTACATCGCGTCGCGTGACTACCGCCTGCTGGAGGGCATCACCGCCGCGGGCGGGATTAACGAGACGATCCCGAGCATCTTCGTGATCCGGCAGGAGTACGTCGGCGCGACCCCGCCGGGCGTGACGCGTCCGACGCGCGAGCGCTCGCGCCGCTGGCAGGAGCAGCCGCAACCCTCCGACCAGACCGAGGGGCAGAACCTGATCGACCTGATCGACGACCTGACCAAGCCGGCGCCAGCGGTGGTGGGTCACCGCGACCTAGCCGCGGCCGCGCCGGTGCGCAACGCCGCTCGCCAGCAGCCCCCGATCGACATCCCCGACTCAACGACCCGACCGGCCGCGCGCCCCGACGAACCCGTACCCGCGCGTTCCAACTGGCAGTTCGTCGATGGCAGGTGGGTGCAGAACGGCGCGGCGGCGGGCGTTCCCGAGGGCGCGGACCCGCTGGCCGCGACGGGCGGCGAGCCGCAGGTCGTGCAACGGGTGATCGAGGTGCCGGTTGCCCCCCTGCTGGCCGGACAGGCGGACGTGAACATCGTGCTCCGACCCGCCGACGTGGTACGGGTGCCGCCGCCGAAGTCGGGCCTGGTGTACATCAACGGATCGGTGAGCCGCCCCGGCCCCTACGGCCTGCCGACCGACGGCAAACTCACGCTGCTGCGGGCCCTGACCTCCGCGGGCGGTCTGAACGGCCTGGCCATCCCCGAGCGCGTCGACCTGACGCGCGTGGTCGGCAAAGACCGTCAGGCGACGATCCGACTGAATCTCCGGGCGATCGCCGAGCAGACCCAACCCGACATCTACCTGAAGCCGGACGACATGATCAACGTCGGCACGAACTTCTGGGCCTACCCGCTGGCGATTATCCGCGGCGGTTTCCGGGCTTCGTACGGGTTTGGCTTCATTCTCGACCGCAACTTCGCCGGCGACGTCTTCGGTACCGACCGCGCCTTGAGCAACCGCTGATCCGGCACGGGCACGTCTTGGGTTGCCCGTCGCACCCCGCAGAGATTGCGCCGACGGAACCGAACACCTTGCTGAAGCCGCGAACCGGGCCTGCCGATGGGCGTAGAAGGCTCGCGGCTGTGCCGCGCGCGGTCCGCGAAGTGCGAAGAATGGAGCCTCCGTGTCCAGCGTGACGACCAGCACAGGCCGCGTCCCCGGCATCGATGCCGCGTCGGATGCGCCGCGCACGCTGGCGGAGAGCCTGCAGGACCACGGCGTGCTGGCGCGGGTGGCGCTGCTCGCGGGGGCGATCGTCTTTCTGTTCTGGAACTGGTTCCGCTCCCAGCACGAGCACTCGTGGGGCAACGGCGACTGGTCGCACGCGTACATGGTGCCGCTGATCAGCGCGTACCTTCTCTGGCAGGTGCGGCAGGAGTTTGACGCGGCACGCAAGAGCGTCTTCTGGCCCGGCCTTGTGCCCGTCCTGATGGGCGTGTGGTGCCACGTGTTCTTCACCGTGGGCATCCCCAACCACCTCGGGCAGGGGCTGTCGCTGATCCTGACGGTCTTCGGTGTGGCGCTGCTGCTGCTTGGGCCCGCGGCGATGCGGTCGCTGTTCCTGCCGATCGGCTACCTGTTCTTCGCCATCACACTCCCGCAGCAGGTGATGATCCGCATCACGTTCCCGTTGCAGCAGATCGCCGCGGAGGGCGCGTGGGTGCTGCTGCGGATGCTGGGCGTGCAGGCGGACCTGGTGGGGAACACCATCCACGTGCTGAACACCAGGACGCTGGTCACGACGCCGCTGGACGTGGCGCAGGCGTGCTCGGGCATGCGGATGCTGATCGCGTTCATCGCGCTGGGCACGGCGGTGGGGCTGGTGGCCTCGCGGATGTGGTGGAAGCGGGTCGCGCTGATCGCGCTGGGCGTCCCGGTCGCGCTGGGGCTGAACATGATCCGCGTCGCGGTGCTGGGCGTCCTGAGCCTGTGGGACGCGGACCTGAGCCAGGGCGAGGCGCACACGTTCATCGGGACGGTGCTGCTGGTGCCGGGGTTCTTCATCTACATGGGCGTCGTGTGGGCGCTGAACCGGGCGGTGCCCGAGCGACAGGGGGCTGCGGCATGACACGGCGCGGCTCGGCGGACATGCTCGCGTTTCTCGTGTGCCTGTCGGTGCTGCTGGGCGCGGCGGTGGGGTTCCGCGGCGCGGTGGGCGCGCTGAAGATCTACCTGCGCAAACTCCCGATCGAGTCGGACCTGCGCCTGCAGTCGCTCCCGCACCAGACGGACACGTGGGTGCGCCTGACCGACAAGGTCGAGAAGGCCGAGATGCTCGAGGAACTGGGCACGCAGAACTACATCACGCGGTTCTGGGTCCGGAGGCACGACCAGGGCAACCCGGCGGCGCCCGTGCTCGAGATGCACGCGGCGTACTACACGGGCATGATCGACACCGTGCCGCACGTGCCCGAGCGGTGCCTGGTCGGCGGCGGGTTCACCATCGCGACCGGCACGCGGTCGCTGCCGCTGCACATCGACCTCTCGGGCTGGACGCCCGAGCCGGACTCGCCCGGCGTGTACTCGCGGCCCTCGTACGCGACGCGCGACGCGGTGCAGCCCGACGGGACGGTGCGCAAGGTCGGCGTGCGGGCGCGGGTGCGACTGCCGCGGGGGATCGAGGACCTGGCCCTCCGGGCGACGCAGTTCATGGAGCCGCAGACGGGCCGGACGATGTGGGCGGGGTACTTCTTCATCGCCAACGGGGGCATCGCGCACAGCGCCGAGGACGTGCGGCGCCTGGCGTTCGACCTCCGCGCCGACTACGCGTACTACATGAAGATCCAGTTCTCCGGGCGGTACGAGAGCGCCGAGGCGCTCGCGGCCGACGCCCAGAGCCTGCTGAACGAGCTGCTGCCGGACCTGTTGCTGTGCGTGCCGGACTGGGTCGAGGTCGAGCGCGGGGAGTACCCGCCGGACAACCCGCGCCGCCGGCAGGCGGGAGCGGACAACAGAGGGTGAGACGAGACGCGCCGCGCGGGGGCGAGCCCCGCGCCGCGGCGACGAACACGGAAGGGAACGGCCATGGCTTCGAGAGTGAACATGCGGTTCGTGATGATCCTGGGCGCGGCGCTGGCCGTGGCGCTGGCGGGCGTGGTGGCCACGGCCTACTTCGCCGTCAAGAAGACCGGCGAGCAGAACGTCGCGCTGGGCGACGAGGCCGCGGCCCGCGGCGACTGGGAGAAGGCGGCGCAGATGTACGCCAACGCCGTCGCCAAGAACAGCGAGAACGTCGGCTGGATCAACAAGTGGATCGCCGCGCTCGAGAAGACCACGCCCGACACGCCGCAGAAGTACCGCGAGGCGTACGACCGGCAGTACATGCTGGCGCTTCGCGGGCTGGCGGCGGCGGACCGCGCCAACGCGGCCTCGGTCCGCCGGTACCTCGACGAAGAGTACCGCATCCGCGCGCTGCCGGGCCGCGCTTCGCTGCAGACGTGGGAGTCCATGCTGAGCATCGCCGAGGAGCAGATCCGCTTCTTCCGCGGCGACGAGAACGGCATGAGCCAGTTGCGCCGCTACCGCGGCCTGGCGCGGATCGAGATCGCCTCGCTCAAGAGCGACCCGGCGGAGCGCGACATCGCGGACGCCGAAGAGGACCTCCGCGCCGCGCTGGCGGTCGAGCCCGACGACGAGACGGTGCTGCTGGGGCTGGTCCGCGCGAACATGGTCCGCATGGCGATGCACCTGCGCCGCAACGAGCGCGCCGAGGCGGCGCTGGAGGCGCGCACGGCGCGCGAGACGCTGCAGAGGTTTGTTGACGCCCACCCGCCCGCGCCCGGCGCGCGGCTGGCCCTGCTGGAACTGGACCTGCGCGACGCGATCGAGCAGGCGCCCCCCGGCACCACCGCCGTGGCGCTGCTGCGTCAGCGACGGCCCCAGATGCAGCAGCTGGTCGACGCGGTGCTTGGACAGAAACCCGAGCGGCTCAACGTCCGCGTGCTGGAGAGCGTGGCCAAGCTGGCCAGCATCTCGCTGGAGACCGGGCAGGCCACGGCGGACATGATGATCACCCAGGCGCTGCAGGCCCGGCCCAACGACCCGCAGCTGCTCGGCACGTGGGCGGAGATCGAGATCGAGCGCGGCGACACCGAGAAGGCCCTGCGACGGCTCCAGCAGATCGTGGACCTCAAGGACCTCCCGTTGAGTCTCGCCGGCCGACTCCTGCAGGACTACCGCGGGCGCGCGGTCGCGCTGCAGGCCAACGTGGTCTTCGACGCCTGGGAACGCGCGACCGACCCCGCCGAGAAGCGCAAGCAGATCGAACGCATGGACGAGATCCGCGCCCAGTTGACGCGCTTCGTGGCCGAGGGTGACGCCGTCGTTCAATCGGTCGAGGCGCGGCGCGAGTACATGGCGGGGCGCCTGGATTCGGCGCGCCGCATGCTCGCCGACTACAACGAGCGCACCGGCGCCAGCGACCCGGCCACCGTCCAGATCCTGGCGGACATCCTGTCCATCCAGGGCAACGTCGGCGCGGCGAGGAAGATGTACGAACGCGCGCTGGAGATCAACCCGCGGAACATCCGCGCCATGCGGCAACTCGCGGCGATCGCCGCCGCTGAGCAGGACTTCGCCGCGGCGGTCCGTTACCTGACTTCGGCGGTCGCGCTGGTGCCCGACGACCCGGGCCTGAACGCGGCGCTGGCGGAGTTCCGCCAGCGGGAGGAGGGCGAGAAGTCGAC
The DNA here is from genome assembly GCA_937995595.1 of uncultured Phycisphaerales bacterium. Taxonomy (GTDB): domain Bacteria; phylum Planctomycetota; class Phycisphaerae; order Phycisphaerales; family UBA1924; genus JAHBXL01. The sequence continues at coordinate 77,520 of CALKJW010000002.1, forward strand.
CGACCCGATCGTGCGCATCCTGCACGAGGCCCGCACGCTGAGCACGGGCGTCGCGGCCGACAGGCCCGCGGCGCTGGCCAAGATCCGCAACGGCCTGGCGCTGTACCCGTCGGACATCCGGCTGCACCAGGCGCTCATCAACGCGCTGGTCGTCGAGAACGAGAAGGAGCAGGCGCACGAGGCCGTGCGCACCGCGCTGGCCCACCACCCCGACAACGCCAGGCTCCGTTCGCTGGACCGGATGCTGAGCGACCCGGACCCCGTGTCGTCGCAACTCCAGTTGATCTCGGAGACCGACGCGCCCGAGCACCGGCAGGCGCTGGCCCGCGCGATCGTGTACCAGCGCGCCGGACGCGACGCCGAGGCCGCGGCCGAGGTGGAGCGCGCGGCGACGCTCGCCCCGGACGACCCGGAGGTCTTCGAGGCGCGGCTCTCCCGCGCGCTGTCGGCCGGCGACGAGGCGCGGCTGCGCGACCTGGTCGAGCAGGCCGAGGCCCGCAACCTCGACGGGGCGCGCGGCGCGATCGCCCGCGCACGGCGCGACCTGGCGTTGATCTCGCGACAGACCGACCCGGCCGAGCGCCGACGCCAACTCGAATCGGTCGCCTCCACGCTCCGCGCGACGCTGGCCCAGGACCGGCTGAACTTCTCGGTGTGGCGCATGCTGGGCGCGGTGCAGGTCGAACTGGGACAGGAGCAGGCCGCGTCCGAGTCGCTGGCAAGGGCCTTCGAGATCCGACCGACGGACCCGGCCACCGCGACGATGTACATCGGCTCGCTGATCGAACTGCGGGCCTACGACCGCGGCCTCGAGGTGGCCCGTCGCATGGAGCCGATCCTGAGCGGCGACCCGCGGTTCGACGAGGCGCTGATCCAACTCGAGTCGTTCGCGCCCGGCGGCGACCGCGCCAAGGCCATCGCGGCCCGCAGGAGCATCGCGCAGCGCCAGCCGACCAACGCCGCGAACCTGCAGGCGCTCGCGCTGCTGCTCATCAACTCCGACCGCGCGGCGGAAGCGGTGCCCGTGATCGAGTCGTTGCGGGCGATCAACCCACGCGCGGCGGTGGCGACCGAGGCGCGGATGCTGAGCAAGCGCCGGCCCGACGAGGCCGTGGCCGTCTACCGACGGTTCATCGACTCGCTGCCGCAGGACGACAGGACGATGGGCGACTACTTCAGCGCGGCACGGTTCTTCCAGGAGATCGGGCGCGTCGACGAGGCGCTGGCGATGCTGCGCGAGGGCAGCGCGCTGCAGAACCCGACGGTGCGCGAGATGGACCGGAGCGCGGCGGACCTGCTCTTCAACGCGGGCCGGTTTGATGAGGCGTCGAAGATCTACGGCGACCTGCTCCGCGCGGGCATCGCCGACGCGGGCGACGCCATCCTGCTGCGCGCCGTCGAGTGCGAGTTGCAGCGCGGGCGGTTCGACGCCGCGGAGGAGATGCTCACCGGCGCGGGCCAGCGGCTGGCCAACAACCCGACCTTCCTGATTCTGCAGGCGCAGGCCGCGGCGGGCAAGAAGGAGACCGACCGCGCCCGGCGGCTGCTGGACCGGGCCGTCGCCGCGGCGCCCGAGAACCCGCTGGTGTACATGAAACGGGCCGAGTTCACCTCGGCCGACGCCGCGCGGACGCGCGACGTCGAGGCGGACCTGGAGCAGGTCCTGCGGCTGGACCCGGCGAACATCGCGGCCCGGCGGATGCTGGCCACGCTGTACTTCCGCACCAGCCGCCCCGACCTGGGAGTCGACCAGATGCGCCGGGCCATGGCGGGCAACCCCGACGACGAGCAGATCCGCCTGCAGTTGATCGACGTGCTGCAGGCGCTGGGGCGCGTGCCCGAGGCGCTGGACATCATGGAGGACTCGCTGCGGCGCTTCGTCGGCAACGACCTGTGGCGCGTTCGCGCCGCGCAGATGTTCACGCGGCACGGCCGCTGGGACCGGGCCGCGGCCGTGGTCGGGCAGATGTGGGAGCAGAACCCGGACGCCGAGCTGGCGGAGAACTACGCGTTCGTGCTGACCGGCGGCCCGTCACCGGACATCAACCGCGCGATCCAGGTGCTGAACACGCCGTCGCTGGACGTCGACTCCAACCCGCGGCTGCTCATGGCGCGGGCGCGCGTGTTCGCGCTGGCCAACCGGATGGATCAGTGCACGAACGACATCCTCGCCGCCTGGGCCAAGACGGACCCGGGGAGCGCGCAGCAGGTCGGGATGTTCTTCATCATGCTGGAGAACGCGCTTCCGGCGCGCAAGGACCAGTTGACCGCGATCGCGCGGATGGAGCGCCGGGCGCGGCTGACGGGCTGGGCCCTGCTGCACGCTTCGGGCATCCGGCTGCGGAGCGCCGACACGGCGGCACAGGGGGAGTCCGACGTTCGTGCGCTGGCCGAGACGCCGACGGACGACACGCAGCTCAAACTCGCGGTGTGGAGAACGATCGGCGCGATCGAGTACCAGAAGAAGCGTTTCGAGGAGGCGCTCTCGGCGTTCCGCCGCGGCCTGACGTTCGGCCCCGAGGACCCCGAACTGAACAACAACGTCGCCTACACGCTGGGCGTCGAACTCAAGCGACCGGCCGAGGCGCTGCCGTTCGCCGAGCGCGCCGCCGCGGCGGCCCCGGCCTCGTCGATGATCCTCGACACGCTCGGGGCGATCTACCAGGCGCTGGGCCGGCACCAGGAGGCCGCGCCGATCCTTGAGAAGGCGCTGAACTACGGCACCACGCCGACCGAACGCGTGCCCGCCGCGCTGCACCTGGCGGCGACCAAGCGGGCCCTGGGCGACCGGCCCGGCGCGCGGCTGCTTGCCAACGACGCGGAGCGGATGATGGATGAAGCGCCCGCGCTTCGCAGCATCTACGGCGACAAACTCAAGGACCTGCGGCGGGCACTCGATTCGGAGTGACCGCGAATCCCGAACAAGCCGCTTTGCACGGCAGGGTCCGAGAACACAGGCAAGACCCGCCCGCGAATGACCGATAGTCTGACGAATCGGAGCACCGCCATGACGACTTCCGCGCCCGCAAGCAAGCCCCCGACCGTGCCCGGCCGCGCCGGCCCCCAGCCGCAGGGCCACGGCACGATGGGGATGGTCTCGATCGACCCGATGCGCCTGCTGCGGCGGTACTACCCGCTGCTGATCGGCGCGGCGGTGTTCGGCGCGGTGCTGGGACTGGGCGCGCACCTGGCGCTGCTGCGCCTCTACCCGGTGTGGACGGCGACGGCGATCTTCGAGTGCCGCGCGCCGGTGGTCAAGGTGACCGAACTGGGCACGCAGGCCGAGGGCGCCGAGGCGATGATGCGCTTCATGGGCACGCAGGTCGCGATCATGACCAGCGACGACATCCTGGCCAACGCGCTCAAGGACCCGGAACTGCTCAACACGTCGTGGTACCGGCAGTTCCGCGAGGGGGAACGGTCCAGGGCGATGCAGCGGCTGACCAAGGACGTGAACGCGCGCGTGCGCACCAACACCTCGCTGATCGCGCTGAGCATGTCGTGGCACAAGCCGACGGACGCGGCGGTGGTGGTGAACGCCGTGGCCCGCGCCTACATGCAGGAACTCGAGCAGACGGGCAAGCGCGCCAGCATCGAGCGGCGCGACGCGCTGAACTCGCGCCTCCGCGACATCGCTCGCGAGAAGGAGCGCATCAACAACTCGCGCGAGCGCCTGCTGCAGGAGAACAAGGTCACGGACATCGAGGGCCAGCAGACCGAAGAGAACATGCAGATCCAGCAGATCGCGGAGAAACTGGTGCAGATCCGCGCCGCCCGCGCGACGCTGACCTCGCTGCAGCAGAAGTACAACGAGATCCTGACGCTGCAGGGCACCAAGACCTACCCCGACGAACTCACCTCCGAGGCGCGGCGCGACCCGATCATCCAGGAGACCGAGCAGCAGATCGCGAGCATGAAGATCGACGAGCGGGCGCTGATCGCGCGCGGCCTGGGCGAGGAGCACGACGCGATCCGCGCGCTGCGCAACCGCATCGAGTCGGCCCAGCGCGAACTCGACACGCGGCGCGACACGCTGCTGAGCCGCCTGTTCGACTCGCGCCTGGACCAGTTCCGCAGCGAGATGGCCGCGCTGGACGAGCAGGAGCGTGAACTGGAGGCCAAACTCAAGGCCGCGAACACGCGCAAGGAGGACCTGGTCCGCATCCTCGTGCGCGTCAAGCAGATGGCGACCGACCTGGAACTGCTGACCAAGGAAGAGACCGAGATCGCCGTCGCGATGAAGGACACCGAGACGCTCTCGAGCGCCCGCGTGTTCGACCGCGTGCGCGTCATCCGCATGGCCCAGACCCCGGACCGCGTCACGTTTCCCAAGTGGGAGATCCTCATCCCGCTGGGCGTGATCCTGTGCACCGGTCTGGTGGGCGGCGTGATCGTGCTGCGCGAACTGCTGGACCAGCGCGTGCGCGGCCCGTCGGACGTGGCCATCATCCCGCGCCTGACGGTGCTGGGCATGGTGCCCGACGCGTCGGAGGACCCGGCGCGGCCCAAGGCCGTCGAGACCTCGCTGCGCGACACGCCCGGGGGCGTGGTGTCCGAGTCGTTCCGCCAGATCCGCGCGCCGCTCATCAAGCGCATGGACCAGGAGGGCCGCCGCACGCTGCTGGTGCTGGCGGGCATGCCCGGCTCGGGCGCGACGACGGTCGTGAGCAACCTCGCGCTGGCGTGCGCCAGCGCGGGCGAGCGCGTGCTGATCATCGACGCGAACCTGCGCCGGCCCGCGATGCACCGAGTCTTCAAACTCTCCGAGGGCCCGGGCCTTGGCGACGTGCTCGTCGGCCAGGTCGGCCTCGAGCAGGCGGTACAGGAATCGGGCACGCCCAACCTGTCCGTGGTCACGGCCGGCGCGCTGGCCAACCGCACGGTGCCCGAGCGCCTGTCGTCGGAGGCGATGTCGCGCGTGCTCAACGAGGCCGCGGCCCGCTACGACCGGGTGATCCTCGACGCTCCGCCCGCCATCGTCGCCGGCGACGGGCTGGCGCTGGCCAACCGGGCCGACGCGGTGGTGCTGGTCGTCCGCGCCCTGAACGAGAAGCGCGGGCTGGTGAACCGGCTCCGCATCCAGTTGTCCGAGTCGCGCGGCGAACTGCTGGGCGTCGTCGTCAACGCGGTGCGGGCGTCGGCCGGCGGCTACTTCAAGCGGAACATCCGCGCCACGCACGACTACCAGACGCAGGCCAAGTGAGCGAGCAGACCGACCATCGCCGTGCAAAGCGGGACGCGCCCCGCGAGGTGCGCGCCCTCGTCACGGGCGGCGCGGGTTTCATCGGCTCGCACCTGACGGACCTGCTGCTGGCCTCCGGCGCGACCGTGACGGTCGTGGACGACCTCTCGACCGGGCGACGCGAGAACCTGCCGCCGGCGCACCCGCGCCTGCGGTTCATCGAGGCCGACCTGTCCCACGCGCTGGACGCCTTCGGGCCCGGCGAGCGCTTCGACGAGGTCTACCACCTCGCCGCGGCGGTCGGTGTGCGGCTGGTCGTCGACGACCCGGTGCGCTGCATCGAGACCAACGTGCACGGGACGGCGGACCTGCTGCGGTTCGCCGCCGAGCACGGGCCCGGCGGCGGGCCCGCGCCCACGCTGATCGCGTCGAGTTCCGAGGTCTACGGCAAGTCGGAGAGATCGCCGTTCTCCGAGGACGACGACGTGGTGTACGGCGCGACGACGCGCTCGCGCTGGTCGTACGCCTGCTCGAAGGCGATCGACGAGTACCTCGCGCTGGCGTACCACGCCAAGCGCGGCGTGCCGGTCGTGGTCGCGCGGTTCTTCAACACCGTCGGCCCCCGGCAGGTCGGGTCCTACGGCATGGTGCTGCCGAACTTCGTCGCCGCGGCGGTCGCGGGCGAGGACCTGCCCGTGCACGGCGACGGCCGCCAGACGCGCTGCTTCTGCGACGTGCGCGACGTCGCGGGCGCTCTGCCGCGTATGCTCCGCGAGCCGGCGTGCGCCGGGCGCGTGTTCAACGTCGGGTCGGACCGCTCGATCTCGATCGGCGAACTGGCGGACCTGGTGATCGCGACGACCGGCTCGCGCTCGGGCAAGCGGCTGGTCCCCTACGACAAGGCGTACTCGGCGGGGTTCGAGGACCTCCGCCGGCGTGAGCCGGACCTACGACGCATCCGCGAGGCGATCGGCTTTGCGCCGTCGATCCCGCTGGAACAGACGATCCGCGACATCGCGGCGGCGATGGCCGGGCCGCGCCCGCGCGTGGTCGCGACGGAGGGACGCGCGACGGTGGCCTGAACCGCCGGGTGAACCAGGATGCTCGCCGCGTTGATCCAACCCGTGCTCGCAGCGACCGGCGCGCCGCCGGTCCCGGCCGACGTAGGCGCGCGGATCACCGCGCTGGGCCGCGAACTGGACCGGGTGCGGGCCGAGTACGACGCGCTGCTGCACGCCGCGGGGCTGGCGGCGGAAACGCCGAGCCGCCTGCAGATCTTTCATGGCTACATGGGCGTGTTCATCGTGGCCTTCCTGACAACGCTGCTGGCCACGCCGCTGATGCGACGGCTCGCGCTGGCCAACGGCATCGTGGACCGCCCCTCCGAGGCGCGCAAGATCCACAAGTCGCCGACGGCCTACCTCGGCGGCGTCGCGGTCTACCTGGGCATCCTCGTCGGCATCCTGTTCACGTACACCGCGCCCTGGCACGGGCTGGTGTCGTTCCATCAGACGACTCACGACGCGGGCGCGCTGCCCGGCGGCGTCTCGATCTGGATCGTCATCGGCATGACCGTCATCATGGCCTGCGGGCTGATCGACGACGTCATGGGCATCCACCCGCGCGCCAAGATCGCGGGGATGCTCTTTGCCGCGGCGGCGCTGGCGACGCAGAACATCGGCGTGCGCGTCGCGGCGGGGGTGATGATCCCCGCGGCCAAGGCCCTGGGGTTCGGCACGCACATCGTCGGCGGCGAGGAGACGCTGCTGCTGCTGGTGCCGCTTCCCGGCGGCACGGTGTTCAGCATCGATCTGGTGTACTGGGTCGGGACGGCGGTGATCGCGGTGTTCGTGCTCGGGGCGTGCAACGCGTCGAACCTGATCGACGGGCTGGACGGGCTGCTCTCGGGGACCACGGCCATCGCCAGCGCGGGCCTGCTGGTGGTCGCGCTGGGCCTGGCGGTGCGCGACGACGGCGTGCTCGACGCGCCGCGGATCGTGCTGTGCCTGGGGGTGCTGGGCGCGTGCCTGGGTTTCCTGCCGCACAACTTCAACCCCGCGAGCATCTTCCTGGGCGACGCGGGGTCGCTGCTGCTGGGGTTCTGCACGATCGTGATCGTGCTGACGCTGGGCGACACCGGCCGGACGGACCTTGTGCTGGCCGGGCTGATCATCTACGCCATCCCGATCATCGACACGTGCCTGGCCATCGTGCGGCGCAAACTCGCGGGCAAGCGGATCTCCGACGCCGACGACCAGCACCTGCACCACATGCTCAGGCGTGCGCTGGGCGTGAAGGGCGCGGTGCTGACGCTGTACGCCATCGCCGCGGGGTTCGCGATGCTCGGCATCGGCCTTTCCGACGGCAAGGCGCGCGTCACCTACGCGCTCACGCTGGTGTTTGCGGCGTTCATCGGCGTCACCGCGTTCAAGATCGCGCGTCGCAACGCCGAGGCGGCCTCCGCCGCGGCGGCAACCACGGCGGCCCCGACGCCGAACGTCACCGCCGAGTCCGGCGGCACGGCCAACCCCCCCGCCACGCCGGCGCGCCCGGCCTGAGCGGGGCGGCCGCACCGTATACTCCGCCCGATGTCCCAGCACCCCGCCCCCACCGTCGCCGGCGCGTCCCGACCGGTCCGCACGATCGCGCTGCTCAACCAGAAGGGCGGCGTGGGCAAGACCACGACCACGGTGAACCTCGCCGCGGCCTTGGCGCAGGCCGGGCGGCCGACGCTGCTGGTGGACCTTGACCCGCAGGCGCACGCGACGCTGCACCTGGGGGCCGACGCGGGCGACGCGGACGCCGACGCTCCGCGCGCGACGGTGTACGACGTGCTGCTCGACCCCGCGACCCCGCCCGAGAGCGTGCTCAAGGAGATCCGGCCCAACCTGTGGGTGCTGCCGGCCGAGACGGACCTTGCCGCGGCGGAGACGGAACTCAGCGGCGAGCCGGACCGCAACCTGCGGCTGCGGAAGTTCCTCGACGCGCTGGGAGACCGCTTCGAGTTCGTGCTCATGGACTGCCCGCCCTCGCTGGGCCTGCTGACGCTCAACGCGCTCGGCGCGGCGCGGGAGGTGTTCATCCCGATGCAGGCGCACTTCCTGGCGCTGCAGGGCGTGAGCAAACTGCTGGAGACCGTCTCGCTGGTGAGCCGGTCGGTCAACCCGCGCCTGCGCGTGACGGGCATCGTGCTGTGCATGCACGACACGAGCACGACGCACTCGCGCGAGGTGGTGAACGACCTGGCGCAGTTCTTCGAGCAGGCTCGCGCGTCGGGGCAGGAAGTGCCGCACCGCACGGCGCGCATCCTGCAGCCGCCGATCCGCCGAAACATCAAACTCGCCGAGTGCCCGAGTTTCGGGCAGACGATCTTCGACTACGCGCCGGGATGCCCGGGCGCGGCGGACTATCGCGCGCTGGCCGAGCGCGTAATCGCCGACTGGGACGCGCTGCTGCAGCGCCGGGCCGCGGGCGAGCCCGGCGGCACGCTGGGCGGGACCCCGCCGCACCCGCAGGTGGTCGTGCGCGAGGCCCCGCGAGCCGCCACGGCGGACCATGCCGCGTGAGCCGCTCGCTGCGCAGGCTGCTGTTCTGGTTGTACTGCGCCGGGCTGTTCTACGGCACGCACGGGCCGCGGCGCGACGTGCACGTGCAGGGGCTGGACCGGCCCGACCTGATCGTGCACGCGTGCGCGTTCGGCGGGTGGTTCGTGCTGCTCCTGTGCGCCGAGTACGTCGGGCCTTGGCGTGCGCGCCGGTCGGTCGCGCTGTGCGCGGCGATCGCCGTGGGGTTTGCCGCGATCAACGAATCGACACAGGCTCTGCCGATCGTCGGTCGGACCTCTGCGCTGGACGACTTTCTGGCGAACCTTTCGGGCATCGCGCTGGCGACGGTGGGCGCGGCGCTCGCCGCGCGGCTGTTCCCCGCGCGCCGACGCGCAGACGGCGGCGTCGAGCCTCGCTAATCTGTCGCCATGGAACTGCTGAAGTTCGTGGGCATGTTCGCGGGCGGGCTGGTGCTGCTGCTGGTGGGCGGGCGCGTGCTGGTCGACGCCGCGGCGTCGATGGCGGCCCGGCTGGGCGTTCCCGCGCTGCTGGTCGGCCTGACGATCGTGGCGTGGGGCACCTCCGCGCCGGAACTGGCGTTCAACACCATCTCGGCGGTGAAGGACCGCACCGACCTGGTGTTCGGCAACCTCGTCGGGGCCAACATCTGCAACATCGCGCTGATCCTCGGCATCGGCGCGCTGATCCGGCCGCTGGCCGTCGGCGAGGAGGTCATCCGGCGCGAGTTGCCGGTGCTCGCGGCGACGATGCTGCTGGCGCTGGTGCTCGGCGTCGCCGGGCAGGCGGGGTTTGCACGCTGGGAGGGTGCGCTGCTGCTGGGCGTGTTCCTCGTGTACTCGGCGTTCACGATCATCAGCGGCGTTCGCGCCAAGGCCCGGGCCTCGCCGCTGGAAGGGCAGATCGGCCACGGCGTCGCGACCACGACCACGCGCTCGATGGTCTCCTGCGCGGCGGAGTTTGTCGCGGGGCTGGTGCTGCTGGGGATCGGCGGCTCGCTCGCGGCCGACGGCGCCAGCGGCGCGGCCGAGGCGCTGGGCGTGAGCCCGACGGTCGTGGGGCTGACGGTCGTCTCCGTCGGCACCACGCTGCCCGAACTCATCACCGCGATCATCGCCATCCGCAAGGGCCACGTCGATCTGGCCGTCGGCAACGCGATCGGTTCGTGCATGTTCAACATCGCGTGCATCCTCGGCCTGGCGTCGGTCATCAGCCCGGCAAACCTGCCCGAAAACGGCCTGGTCGCGCTGGCGGTGATGACCGGCCTGGGCTTTGTCCTGCTGCCCATGGCGCGCACGCACAACCGGACGATCTCGCGGATCGAGGGCGCGTCGCTGCTGACGGTGTACGCCGCGTTCGTCGCGTTCCAGGTCTACTCGGCCCTTTCCGCGCCGCGCGGGATCGAACCCGCCGACCAGCCGGGCAACGGCGGCCCGGGCGCGCCGCTGGACCCCGGCGGCGTTGACAGCCGATGAATCCCGGCGTGTCCGAGACGTCGCCCGCACCCGCCGACCCGGCCCAGCCTGCCCCGCCGCGCGAGGCCGAGGACCACCGCCCGCTGGCCCGCGCGGTGCGCGCCGTGTCGCTGGTCACGCTGGTGTCGCGCGTCGCCGGTCTGGTGCGCAACGTCGTCGTGGCGCGCATCTTCGGCGATACCGCCGTCGGCTCGGCGTTCGCCGCGGCGTTCCAGACGCCCAACATGTTCCGCCGGCTGTTCGGCGAGGGCGCGCTCTCCGCGGCGTTCATCCCCGCGTACACCGCGGCGCGGCGCGACGACGAGCGCGCGGGCGACGGCGCCGAAGGCCGACCGCGCCGTGCCGACGCGCTCGCGACGTTCACGATGGTCGCGCTGGGCACGGCCACCACCGCGCTGACCGCGCTCATCGAGGTCGTGCTGCTCGCGCTGCTCCTGTTCATGGACCACTCGGCCGATCGCGCCCTGTCGCTCAAACTCATCATGGTCATGCTGCCGTTCATGCCGCTGATCTGTGCCGCGGCGATCCTGGCGGGCATGCTGCAGGTGCACGGGCGGTTCGCGTGGTCGAGTTCGGGCCCGCTGGTGCTCAACGCTTTCGTGGTAAGCGCGGGGGTCTACTTCATCGCGACCGGCACGGTCGGCGGCGAGGTCACCGCGTACGCGCTGGCCGCGGCGACGACGCTCTCGGGCCTGACGCAGGTACTGTTCTTCCTGCGGCTGCTGCGGCCGCACGTGCGATGGTCGCGCGCCTTCGCGTCGGCGCGGGCCGAGGCGGGCGTCATGCTGCGTCGGTTCGTGCCCGTGGCGGTGGGGATGGGCACGATCCAGTTGAACGCCTTCATGGACATGCTCATCGCGATGTGGCCGGTGTGGATCGGCCCGACCGTGCTGGGGCGCGTGTACCCGCTGGACGGGGCGTCGAACGCGATCCTGTTCAACACGCAGCAGATCTACCAGTTCCCGCTCGGGGTGTTCGGCATCGCGGTGGCGACGGCCGTGTTCCCGCTTCTGGCGCGGCACGCGCACCACGCCGAGGACTTCGCCCTCACGCTGCGGCGCGGCCTTCGGCTGTCGCTGCTGATCGGCCTGCCCGCGAGTGTCGGGCTGGTGCTCGTGCGGCACGACATCACCGGCGTGCTGTACGGGCACGGCAACAACAGTTTCTCGGCCGAGGGCGTCGCGAGGGCCGCGCTGGTGCTCGGGGCGTTCGCGCCGGGGGTGTGGGCGTACTCGCTCAACCACGTGCTGACGCGTGCGTTCTACGCGCACGGCGACACGCGCACGCCGATGCTGGTCTCGATCGCGATGGTCGGGCTGAACCTGGTGCTGAACGTCACGCTCATCTGGCCGCTGCGCGAAGCGGGCCTGGCGCTGGCGACGACCATCACCGCGACGCTGCAGTGCCTGGTGCTGGCGCGCCTGGCGCGACGGCTCACGGGCGGGCGGGCCGTCGCCGACGCGGCGGTGCTGGACGCGGGCGGGCGCGTCGCGCTGGCCGCGGCGGTGATGTGCACCGCCGTGCTCGCGACGCAGTGGGCGCTGGGCCAGCGCGACTCGTGGTGGTGGCAACTGCTCCGCGTGGGCTGCGCGGCGGGCGCGGGCGGGGCGGTGTTCTTCGCCGCGGCGGGCGCGATCCGCGTGCGCGAACTGGGCTGGCTGCTCGGCTCGAGGCGGTAGCGCGCCGACCGCGCCCGGGGCGTAGCATCGGCCCTATGGCCATCGACCTTCGCGGCAGACCGATCGCGATCACCGGGGCGTCGTCGGGCATCGGCGCGGCGACGGCCGTCGAGTGCGCCCGCGCCGGCATGCCCGTCGCGCTGGGCGCGCGGCGCGTCGAGAAACTCGACGCCGTCGTGAAGCGCATCCGCGACGAGGGCGGGCGCGCCATCGCCGTGCCGATGGACGTGGCCGAGCCCGCGCAGTGCCAGTCGCTGATCGACGCGACCGTGTCGGAGTTCGGCTCGGTCTACGCCGTGTACGCCAACGCGGGCTACGGCGTCGAGAAGCCCGTGCACGAGATGAGCAACGAAGAGATCCGCGTGATGTTCGAGATCAACTTCTTCGGCACGCTCAACACCATCCGCCCCGCGCTGGCGCACATGCGGGCCGCGCCCGCGACCCACACCTCCGGCCCGCGCGGGCACGTGCTCATCTGCTCGTCGTGCCTGGCCAAGATGTTCCTGCCGTACTTTGCCGTGTACTCGGCGACCAAGGCCGCGCAGAGCCACGTCGGGCGCGCGATGCGGCTGGAACTGCGGCACGAGGGGGTCGAGGTCTCCACCGTGCACCCCATCAGCACGCGCACCGAGTTCTTCGACACGGCGGAGAAACTCTCGGGCCAGGGCACGCTCATCGCGCACTCGCCGGACTTCATGGTGCAGACGGCCGAGTTCGTGGCGCGCCGGACAGTCGCCTGCCTGCGCCGGCCGCGCGCCGAGGTGTGGACCGGCCTGCGCGGCCATTTCGTCAAGTTCGGCATGTCGGTGTGCACGCTGTTCCCCGCGCTGGCGGACCTGAGCCTTGGGGGGATGGTGAAGCGCCGGCTGGAGCACTACCCGCGTTCGGACGCCGCGGTCGGCGAGACCTCGCCCGGCGGGGGTGCGGGCGGCGCATCCGGCGTAGCCGGCGGGGGCTGAGCGGAGCCGGTCTCGGGCCCGCGCGCCGGCCCGGTCCTGAGGCGGCGCTCGGCGCGCTGCTGGCGTTCGACGCGCAGGCTCGCCAGCCGCGACAGCCGCTCCTGCCGGAGCATCCAGAGCGTGTGGAGCGTGCGCGCGGTGCCGATGCCCACGGCAAAGCCGATCACCGTCGCCGGCACCGGGTGCCAGTCGTGCGCGATCAGCACGTGCTGGGTGCCCAGGAACAGGAAGTAGAGGATCGGCGAGAGCGCGGCCCGCTCGACCTGCACCAGCGTGGCGTCCTTGAAGAACGACAGGTGCGCCTTGTGCACCTTGTGCGGGTGGTCGCGACGGAGGACGTGCAGCGCGGGCCAGTGGTTCGCCAGCCAGTGCAGCGTGTAGTAGATCGCGACGTCGGCCACGACGTCGGTCACGAAGGTGATGAGCGTGATCTTCCACGGCGTCTCGACGCCCGCGCGGTGCGCCAGCCACACCGCCAGCAGCGTCGGCGGGAGCGCGAGAAGGCCCGCCAACACGATGTTGACGTTCACGTTCACGATCCGCCGGGCGTACAACTGGCCGAGCCAACGCAGCATCGCGCGGATCGTAGGTGCGGCCGCGCCGGCCCCGGCGGCGGGAATCGCCGTGCCCCGTACTCAGTCGCTCCGCGACTGGTGCCGCCCGGCGAACACCGCCCCAACGCGCGAGCGTGCGATCCGGACCGCCTCGGGGTTCAGGTCGCAGCCGAGCCCGATCCGACCGAGTTTGGCCGCGGCGACGAGGGTCGTCCCGCTGCCGCAGCAGGGGTCGAGCACCGTCCCGCCCGGCGGGCAGCACGCGCCGACCAGCACCTCCAGCAGCGCGAGCGGCTTCTGCGTGGGATACCCGACGCGCTCGGCGGCCATGTTGTTGATCGACGGGATGTCGAGCACGTCGGTCGCCTTCTTCAACCGCCCCCGCATGCGCCGGCTGGTCGCCGGGACCATCGGCGGCTCGAACCAGTAGCGCTCGGGGTCGAGGCAGTAGAGCAGGATGTCGTCGTGTTTGCGTGCGAACCGCCGCGGCGAGGAGCCGCCCAAGCCGTACGACCAGACGATGTGGTTGACGAACCGATCCTCGCCGAGGAGGTCGTCGAGCATGACGCGGACGCGGTGACTGGTGCGCCAGTCGACGTGCAGGGCGATGAGGCCGGTGGGCTTGAGCGCTGGGAGCGTCGCCGCGACGCGCTCGCGCAGCCAGTCGATGTACGCCGCGGCGGAAGGGAAGCGGTCCTCGAACGACCCGGCGCGGTCTGCCTGCCACTCGCCGGTGTTGAAGGGCGGGTCGGCGTAGATGAAGTCGATCGACGCCGGCGCGAGCGTGCGGGCGCGGGCCAGCCAGTCGGCGCACCGCACGTGCGGTTGTGAAGGCTCGCCGCTCACTTCCCCTTCGCCGGCGCGCGGCCCACGGAGTAGTACGAAAAGCCCAGCCCCGCCATCGCCGACGGCTTGTACAGGTTCCGCCCGTCGAAGATCACCGGGCGCTTCATCAACTTGCGGAGGCGGTCGAAGTCCGGGCTCTTGAACTCGTCCCAGTCGGTGCAGATGACCAGCGCGTCGGCGTCGCGCAGCGCCTCGTACATGTCGTCGACGATGGTCGCGGCGTTGCCCAGTTCGCGCCGGGCGTTCTCGTTGGCCACCGGGTCGTAGCCCACGGCCCGCGCGCCGAAGCCCGCCGCCTTGCGCATCAGCGTCAGCGCGGGCGCCTCGCGGATATCGTCGGTCCGCGGCTTGAAGGCGATGCCCCAGAACGCGAGCGTCTTGCCCTGCACGCCGCCCTCGCCCTTGAAGTGCGTCTGGATCTTGTCGAAGAACCGGTCGCGCTGCCGCTGGTTGACGGCGTGCACGCTCTTGGAGAGCGTCGCCTCGATGCCGGCCTTGTCGCCCATCATGATGCAGGCCAGCGTGTCCTTCGGGAAGCACGAGCCGCCGTAGCCCAGGCCGGGGTACAGGAACTGGTGCCCGATGCGCTTGTCCGAGCACATCCCCTCGCGCACCCGGTTGATGTCGGCCCCGTACGCCTCGCACAGGTTGGCCATCTCGTTGATGAAACTGATCTTGGTCGCCAGGAAGTTGTTGCTGGCGTACTTGACCATCTCCGCGCTCAGCACGTCCATCACGTAGATGGGGTGGCCGTTGCGCACGAACGGGTCGTACAGGTCGCGCATCGCCTCGCCCACCCACTCCTTCTCCACGCCGACGACCACGCGGTCGGGCTTGTTGAAGTCCTCGATCGCCGCGCCTTCCTTGAGGAACTCGGGGTTGTCGGCGACGTCGAAGGGGATGTTGGGTCCGACCTTCTCGCGGATGCGGTCGCGCACCATGAAGGTCGTGCCCACCGGCACCGTGCTCTTGACGACCACGACCTTGGGCTTCTGGCCGGGGCCGAGTTTCTTGAGCACCTCCGCGATGTCGTCCGCCGCGCCATGGATGTACTTCAGGTCGGTGTGGCCGCGCTCGTCGCTGGGCGTGCCCACGCAGATGAAGATCATGTCCGCGTCCTTGTGGGCCGCGAACGCGTCGGTGGTGAACTTGAGCCTGCCCGCGGCGATGTTGCGCTCCATCAACTCGGTCAGGCCGGGCTCGTAGATGGGGCACCCGCCGCGCTTGAGCATCTCGATCTTCCGCGCGTCCGTGTCGAGGCACGTCACGTCGTTGCCCGTGTTGGAAAGGCACACGCCGGTGACCAGCCCCACGTACCCGGTTCCCACCATCGACAGCCGCATCGCCCTGCTCCTTGTGCCCGGCCCGCCGCCCGCGACGGGGCCGGGCCCGGAGTTTAGGCCTTCAACGTCCCGTAACCCGCGGGGGTTCGCGTGCCGGCGCCGCGGGCGGGCGTCGATCCGCTGATCATCGGTCCGACCCGAACCGCCCTTTGGGCCGGGCGGCAAACCGGGCCGGCGCCGCCCTTTGACGACCCGCGCGGGCCGTTACACTCCCCGCCCCATGCCCAAGGCCAGCCCACGATCCGCCAAGCGCTCCGCCCGCCCGGCCCCGAAGCCGCTCCGCGGCCGAGCCGCAAAGGCCGACCGATACGACCTCTACCAGCGCGCCGTGCAGAACTTCGAGTCCGAGGCCGACTTCGTGCAGGACACCTTCCGCACCCTGCGCAAGCGACCGGCGCGGATCATCCGCGAGGACTTCTGCGGCACGTTCGGCGTGTGCTGCGAGTGGGCGCGCCGGCACAGGGACAATGTCGCCGCGGGGCTGGACATCGACCCCGAGCCGGTCGCCTGGGGCCGCGCCCACAACCTGAGCAGACTCACGCCCGCGCAGCGGGCGCGCGTGCACCCCGTGATCGGCAACGTGCTGCACCCGCCGCGGCTGGCGGACATCGCGCCGCGCGGCTTCGACGCGGTGCTGGCGATGAACTTCTCGTACTGGTGCTTCAAGCGGCGCGACGTCATGCTTCGCTACTACCGGTCGGTGCACCGGAGTCTTGCGCATGACGGCGTGTTCTTCCTCGACGCCTGCGGCGGCGCGGACTGCCTGCGCATCTGCAAGGAGAACCGCCCGATCGGCCGGCGGGGCAGCCGCCGGTTCTTCACCTACGTCTGGGACCACGCCGCGTACGACCCGATCAGCGGCGACATGCTGTGCAAGATCCACTTCCGCTTCCCGGACGGCTCGTCCATCCGCGACGCGTTCACGTATGACTGGCGTTTCTGGTCGCTGCCGGAGACCGCCGAGATGCTCGCCGACGCCGGGTTCCGCAAGACGACGGTGTACTGGGAGGGCGACGACGGCAAGGGCGGCGGCAACGGGATCTTCGAGCCCGCGACGCGGGGCGACTGCGTGGATTCGTACATCTGCTACATCGTCGCGGAGAAGTGAACGCGCAACTCGGGAGGAATGTCCTGAGGTCCTGAAGTCCTGAGTCCTGAGATCCTGAGGTGCACGGCCCGGCACGCGTGGCCTTGCTTTCCGCACTCTGAACTCCGCGCCTTTTATCCAGAACTCTCCGCCCCACCTACCCTCTTCCGATGCCCGCCGCGATCACCATCCCACCGGACCTGCTGCCCGTTCAGGAGACCCTCGGCCGCGCCCTGCAGCGCGTCGAGACGGAGTTTGACCGCGCGCTGCGGTCGGACCTTCCGCCGCTGCAGGACCTCGTTCGGCACATCGAGTCGTACCGCGGGAAGATGCTCAGGCCCGTGCTGGTGATCCTCTCCGGCCTTGCCGCGCACCCGCGCGCGGGCTCGCCCGGCTTTGCGCAGTCGCTCGACGACGCGCTCGCGCCGGCGCACCTGTCGATCGCCGCGGTCTGCGAGATGATCCACATGGCCACGCTCGTGCACGACGACGTGCTCGACGACGCCGACACGCGCCGCGGCGGGGCGACCGTCAACCGGCTGCGCGGCAACGAGATGGCCGTCATCCTCGGCGACTACCTCATCTCCGCCGCGTACCGGCTGTGCTCGTCGCTGGATTCGCAGGCCGCGGCCCTGCTCATCGGCCAGACGGGCATGACGCTGTGCGCGGGCGAACTGCTGCAACTGCACCACCGCGACAACTTCTCGATCGACCAGCCCACGTACTTCGAGATCGTCCGCCGCAAGACCGCGAGTCTGATCGCCGCGGCGTGCCGGCTGGGCGCGTGGCAGAGCGGCGCACCGCCCGAGACCTGCCAGCGCTTCGAGGACTTCGGCCTGCGCCTGGGCGTCGCGTTCCAGATCCAGGACGACCTGCTGGACCTGGCCGGCGACCGCGACCTGGTGGGCAAGCCGCTGCACCGCGACGTCGAACTCGGCAAGCTCACGCTCCCGGTGATCCACCACCTGGGCGCGACCAGCGCGATGGAGCGCGGACGGACGCTCGCCATGCTCTCGGACCAGTCCGCGTTCGACGCGCACGCCGCGGCGGACCTTGTCGCGCGGCTCACCGACACCGGCTCGATCGACTTCGCCCGCGCCAAGGCGCGGGAACTGGTCGAGCAGGCCAAGCACGCGCTGGACCCCATGCTCGCCAGCGCGCCCAAACGCCTGCTGATGCTCATGGCCGATCAGGTCGTGTCGCGCGAGTTCTGAACAGCGGCCCTCGAACATGTGAGCGATTGCCGCCATGGGACCAACGGGTCCTATGCGTCCGAGAGGATCGATTCCGAGACCGTGATGCCCAATCAACTCACCATCGCCATCGCCGGCGCGACCGGCGCCGTCGGCCGCGAGATGCTCACCTGCCTCGAGAAGCGCCGCTTCCCGCACGCCTCGCTGCGGCTGTTCGCCTCGGAACGCTCGGCGGGCAGCACGCTGCCGTTCGCGGGCCGCGAGATCAGGGTCGAAGCGCTCACCGGCGATGCGCTCGCGGGCGTCGACATCGCCCTGTTCTCCGCGGGCTCATCGATCACGCGCGACATCGCCCCCGCCGCGGCGAGGCACAACTGCGTGATCATCGACAACTCCTCGGCCTTCCGGATGGACCCGGCGGTCCCGCTGGTCGTGCCGGAGGTGAACCCCGGCGCGCTCGAAGCGCCGACGAACAAGACGCTGCGCGTGCCATGGTCGAACAAGCCCGTTCCCGCGATTGTCGCCAACCCCAACTGCTCGACGATCATCCTGCTCATGGTGCTCACGCCGCTCCGCGACGCGTTCGGCGTCGAGCGCGCGGTCGTGTCGACGTATCAGGCCGCGTCCGGCGCGGGCGCCAAGGGCATGGACGAGTTGGAGGCGCAGACGCGCGCCGACCTGTCCGGCTTGCGCGCCGAGCCGAAGGTCTTCCACGAGCCCTACGCCTTCAACCTGTTCAGCCACAACACCCCGATCGATCCGCTGACGGGTCTCAACGTCGAAGAGACCAAGGTCATCCTCGAAACGCGGAAGATCTGGGGCGAGGAGTCGCTGCCGCCCACGCGGCGGGCCGCGCTCACGGCCACCTGCATCCGAGTGCCCGTCCGCCGCGCCCACGCCGAGAGCGTCAACGTCACGCTGCGGCGCGAGGCAACCGTGCGCCAACTCCGCGCTGCGCTCGCGGCGTTCCCGGGTGTGCAGATCGTCGATGATCGCGCGAGCAACGGCTTCCCCACGCCCCTCAAGGCCAGCGGCAAAGACGAGATACTTGTCGGCCGCATCCGACCCGACGCGTCGCTCATTGCCCCGGACGATCTGGCTCGCCTTGCGCGCGACCGCGGCGGTCTCGACGAGATTCCCTGCCGCGGGTTTGATCTGTTCATCTGCGGCGACCAGTTGCTCAAGGGCGCGGCGCTCAACGCGGTGCAGATCGCGGAGATGCTGGTCAGGTGACCATGGAATCGGCAAAGCCTGTACGATTGGAAGACCGCTGATTCAAGGTGCGGCTTCTATCGGGAAGCCACGCAAGGGCGACACAGACCGCACACCATCACTCGCCGGTCACAACGCGCATGATCCCGTTCTTGCGCAACGACGCGTCCAACTCGTCAAAGAACCCCACTCTGCGATGGTGCTCCTCTCGCCGTGCAGGATCGGCGCGCAGGGTCGGGACAACAGATTTGGCTCGCGGTGAAGGCCGCATATCGCCGCTGCCACGCGAACCGCTCGATTCTGCGGTCAAGGCGCAACCACCGCGAAGAGTTGGCCTTGATCGTTCGCGTCGCTCCTGCAACGCCGGTTTCCGCGTGCAAATTCTTTAGCAGATGCGCGTGATCGTCGTATCCGCCGGCACCGAGCAGTGAGCCGTTGATGTTGCGGCAGATCCCGCCGACGTGCGCGAACAGGTCGGGCCGTGCCGATGCATCGAGGAACGGTTCGCAGTCCTTGGTGCTGAAGATTGAGTGGCACAGCGAACCGGGGGCTTACGCCCCCGACGACAGGATGAGCCATGCGGGCCCGATCGGCGGCGCGCCCCGCTGATCCACGAGGGCTACGCGTCACATCTCGCCGTTCATCGCCGTAATCCCATCAAACATCGCGCACGCCGCATCCAGCACCGCCGCGGCGTCGGTTTCGCTGTATTCCTGCCCGCCCATCGCCTCGCGGAACGCCGCCCACTTGGCACGCTGCTGTTCGCCGTAGGGATCAAGGTACGCATCGCCCGCGCCGGTTGCGAGCCCCAGCGTTCGGCGCAGCGCCTTGGCGATGTAGGCGTTCCCGTTCTTGCTGCCCTCTAGCACGTAGTGAAACCCGAGCAGCGCGACCGGACACGACGCCGCGACCGCGCGCACGTGATCGGTCAGCGCGGCCGTGGCGCGTGACGGCCGGACCGATGCGGGATCGACGCCCAGCGCGACCAGGTCGGCGCGCAGCCGCGGCGCGCCGAACTGCTCATCGCTCGCGACCGCCAGCCGCGGCTCGGCGCCGCGGCGCGCGACGATCTCGCCTTCCAGCGCGGCGTGCACGTGCATCATCTGCCCCAGCCAGCGCGCGTACCCCTCACGAGTCACCTGCCCGCTCACCAACCCGCGCATGAACGGGCTCTGCTCGGCGCGCCGGTGCTGCTCGGCCGTGCGGGCCTTGAGCGCGTCCATGATGTTCACCTGCATCGTCGTCATGTGTGAAGTCCTCTCGCACGCGATCTTGTCGCGCTCAGGCCCCGAACCACGCGGTCAGGAACGCGAAAATGTCCGCAACATCGGTCGCGCCGCCGGCGTCAAAGTCCCCGTCGCCGGCGAACCACGAGGCCAGAAAGGCGAAGATGTCCGCGACGTCGACCGTACCCGAGCAGTCCCAGTCCGCCGGGTGGCCGACGCACACGCTGATCTCCAGCCGCGCGGGCACGCCCCCCACCGCCGCGGGCATCTCCCTGCAGTAGAACGCCGGCACGTTGGAGGACTGTTGCTGCGTGATCGCCAGCGACGAGATCACCAGGTTCACCTTCCCCGCCGCGAGCGATTCGCGCAGGTAGCGGACCGCCTGCGGGTTGGACAGGTCGATCTGGAACACAAAGTCCGTGTCGCGCGGCACCGGCGCGCCCTGCGCCAGGTTGGCCGTGCCGATCGCCAGCGGCCGGACCTCGCGCCGCTGGTCGCGGTTGTTGGAGTTGTCGATCAGCGCGCCGCCCGCGTCGTACTCCGCGGCGAAGGCGTTGCGGATACCGCGGGCCGGGAAGGGGAACGGCGCGCCATTGTGGAACGGCGTGCTCTCGCCGAAGGCCATGGGCCCATCGAGCGACCACCCGCCGCGGTAGCCGCACATGAACAGTTCGACCGGCTGGCCCGCGTCCTCGTCGGCCAGGAAGTCCGGGTCCGTCTCGGGCAGCAGCGTGCGGAACGAGTCGGGCGTGCCGTCGTAGATGTACGCGTTGTCGCGGCTCACCCGCGCGACGACCCGCGCCGAGCGCACGCGGTAGTTCGCCGCGGGTTGGCCCGCAGGGATCACACCGCCCGTCGCGTAACCGAGGATCATCTGGCCGTCGCGGTTGTCGAAGGCCCACTCGGTGTCGGAGCCGATCACCGAGAACACCGTCGCCTCGGTCTCGGACCCCTGTGGGCTGGCCGAGTTGTACGGGTACATCCACCGGTCAAAGGTCGGGGTGTTGAATGTCGCGGTGATGTCGCCCGCGCTGGCCATCGACGCCGCGGCAAACAGGGCAAGCACACTCACGGTTCCGCGCCAAGTGATCAACGGGTTCACGGTGCAACCTCCTGCGTTGGATTGCGAAGATTCCTGTCGGGCAAGCATTGTTCCTGCCCAACCGGACGAGTCTATACTCCTCGCGGTATGAATCAAGTGCAACTGAGACTCAATCTCAATGTTCGATGGCGCGGCGCGTTCACACTCATCGAACTCCTCGTTGCCATCGGGCTCATCGCGCTGCTTGTCGGGATTCTCGCGCCCGCGCTCGGGCGGGCCCGGGCCGCGGCGAGAAACACGGCCGAAGTCGCCGCGGGCCAGCAGTTGATCGTCGCCTACACGCTCTACGCCGACGATCACAGGGCCGCGCTGCTCGTGGGATACGCGACCGACGCGATGGTGAGCCTCAACCCGCCCGCGGGTGTGTCGGCCCTCCGCGTGCTCGACCAAGCGGGCGAGCCGGTGTCGGGCGTCGCCGCGCGGCGGTACCCGTGGCGGCTCGCGCCGTACTTCGACTACGCGTTCGAGGGCCTGTACAAGGACCCGTCGATCCTGCGGCGGTACCGCGAACGCTCGGATTTCCAGTATGTCGTGAGCCTTTCGCCGTCGTACGGCCTGAACAGCATGTTCCTCGGCGGCGATGCGGACCGTTTCGGCTTCAATCCCGCGGCTCTCGCCGCGTGGGGCTCGTTCTACGCCACGCGGCTGGACCAGCCGACCCGCGCCGACCGACAACTGGTCTTCGCCACCGCGCGGGGAGTCGATCCCGATGGCGGAGACCCGGTGCCCGGCTACTTCCGCATCGACCCGCCGTTCCGTACGGCTCGATCGTGGACCGCGGCGTACGACCCTGCGGGCGCGCCGGGCGCAACCGGGCACGTCGATTTCCGAATGGGAGAGGGGGCGGGTAGAGGCTCGGCCCGCAGTGCCGCCGGAAAGGCGGGGGTCGTGCATCTGGATGGTCACGCCGGGGTGTTCGGGTTCGAAGCCTTGGACGACATGACGATCTGGGCGCCCAGGGCGACGCGGCGGGACTGGGTTCTGGGAAGCCCGTGATTCGAGCGGCTTGGCCTCGTTACCTCGGCTTGTTTGGATACCGGAAGGGTAGAATCAATCCAACAACGACAATCTGAAAGTTCTGGGAACGGACACGGCAAAAAGTTGGTATAGAACGGTTGGTTCGGGTATTCTTCACCCGAGCCTGTGCGTGCATGTGCGCGAGGCGGGCCGTTCTGGCCTGCCTCACGAGAGGCGAGAATCTGGTTTCGCACCCTGCCACGGAGTGGAAACGATGGCCCTGCAAAGAACACGAAGCGATCGTCGGGCGTTCACGTTGATCGAGCTGCTGGTGGTGATCACGATCATCGCGCTGCTGATCTCGATCCTGCTGCCGGCGCTGGGCCAGGCGCGCAAGACAGCGGCGATGCTGCTCGAGCAGGCGGCGGGCAACCAGTTCATGACCGGGTACAACTCGTACACGGTGGATTTCCGCGACGGCGTCATCATGCCGTACGTGCACTGGACCTGGGCGCACCCGAGCGCCGGCCCGATGCAGCACCGCCCGCACGACTTCACGAACGACCCCGCCAAGGACATCGAGGGCGACGTCGTGAAGGTGTGGCCGCTGCGGTTCATGTACTTTGCCGGCGGCTCCGGCGGCGCGCTGCCGATCGAGGCGATGATCAACGACAAGTCGTGGCGTGCAACGGTCGCCTCGCGCGACCGCACGCCGACCAACGGCACGGGCGGGGCGACGGCGATCTACGACAACCCGCAGAAGTACCAGTACGCCCTCGGCTGGCACCCCTCCTTCGGCCTGAACTCGGTCTACGTCGGCGGGCACTACCGCAAGGGCGCGTTCCCCAACGGCAACGGCTTCCGCGCCGGTCACCCCATCGGCAATCACTTCTACGTCAGCACCGTTGACCGCATCCGCAACCCGTCGACCCTGCTGATCGCGGCGACAGCGCGGTCGGTGGACGTCGCCTCGGTGACCAGCGGCGGGGCGATCGGCTACGGCGGCAACCCCGTGCCGTGGACCGCCAGTTCGACGATCGTGCCGGGGTACTACGAGATCAACCCGCCGCGGATCGGCTTCCCGCTGACCGGCGGCAGCGCATCGGCGTGGGTCGCGAGCAACACGTTCGTGAAGAACTCGGCGCCGGTCCAGTGGGGCTTCCTGGACGGTCGCCACTTCAACAAGATCATCACGACGCACGCGGACGGCCACGTCGAAGTGCAGACGCTGGCGCAACTCCGCGACATGCGCAAGTGGTCGAACCGCGCGACCTCGCCCGACTGGAACTTCACTCCGGGCAACAACTGAGCGCATCCCGTCAGTCGTCAACAGCCGCCCTTCCGGGCGGTTGTTGCTTTTTTGCCGCGCTCGGCGAACAGTCTTCACCGGTTCTGAACGGCCGCGGGGCGGGGCGCTCGGCGGCGGAGGAAGGCATGAACGTCAACGAACTTCGGTACAAGGTCACGGACTGGTTCAAGGAACGCCGTTACGCGCAGGGCAAACTGCCGCTGATCGTGATCTGCGTGGTGCTGGCGTTGTGCTCGCTGTGGATCGCGAGTTTCTTCGTCGGCGGGCCGCGGTACGGGACGCCGACCCCGGTCTTCACCCCGCGCGATCTGGAAGCCAAGCGGATCACCGAGGAACTCAAGGCCGACGACCGCTTCCAGCACGTCAACGCGTCGGCCTCGTTCGACAACGACACCGACATCGTGATCACCGGCGAGGTCTACACGCCGGCCGATCGGGCCGCGCTGGAGGCACGCGTCAGGCAGATCACCTCGACCTACACCGTCTCGATCGGCGAGATCGTCGTGATGAACGCGCCCTGACCGCCCGCCCGACGGCGGCGCGCACCCGGACGGCGGCGCGGGTTCGGGACGTATCCTTGTCCCCATGCCCCCGCACCCCGCCGACTTCCTCGCCGATCTCCGCGCCCGCGGCCTCCTGCAGCAGTGCACCGACGAGGCCGCGCTGGCCGCGCACCTCCGCACCGCCGACCTCTCCGCCGGCGGGAGGCGCGGGTACGTGGGCTTTGACCCGACCTCCGACTCGCTGACCATCGGCAACCTCGTGGGCATCATCCAACTGGCGCGCCTGCAGCGGGCCGGGCACACGCCCGTGGCGATCATGGGCGGCGGGACGGGCTTCATCGGCGACCCCTCGGGCAAGACCGCGGAGCGCACGCTCCTCTCGCCCGAGGCCATCGCCCACAACGTGCAGCGCATCCGGCGGATCTTCGACCGCGAGGGGCTGCTCGACTTCGCGCCCGCGCGGGCCAACCGCGCCGTCCTGCTCGACAACTACGACTGGCTGGGCAAACTGTCGTACATCAACGTGCTGCGCGACGTTGGCAAGCACTTCTCGGTCAACATGATGATCCAGAAGGAATCGGTCCGCGAGCGGCTGCACAACCGCGACCAGGGCATCAGTTACACCGAGTTCAGTTACATGATCCTGCAGGCCTACGACTTCCTGCACCTGTTCGACAAGCACGGCGTCACGCTGCAGATGGGCGGGAGCGACCAGTTCGGCAACATCGTCTGCGGGCTGGACCTGATCCGGCGCGCGTCCACGAACCCCGACCGGCAGGGAGGGTCCGACGCGGACGCGGCGCACGCGCAGGCGTTCGGCCTCACCTGGCCCCTGGTCACCAAGGCCGACGGCACCAAGTTCGGCAAGACCGAGTCGGGCGCGGTCTGGCTCACCGCCGACCGCACCTCGCCCTACGCCTTCTACCAGTTCTGGCTCAACGCGGCCGACGCCGACGTGATCCGCTACCTGCGCGTGTTCACGTTCCTCACGCTCGACGAGATCGCCGCGCTCGAAGCCTCGCACGCCGCCGACCCCGGCAAGCGCGAGGCGCACCGCGCGCTGGCGCGTCACATGACCGAACTGCTGCACGGCCCGACCGAGCGCGACCACGCCGAGGCCGCGGCAAGAGCGCTCTTCACGGGCGACATCGCGCACCTGCCGCTGGCCACGCTCGAAGAGGCGCTGGCCTCCGCGCCCTCCAGCGAGCACCCGCGCGCGCACCTGGAGGGCACGGGTCTTGCGCTGGTCGACCTGCTCGCGCAGACCACGCTGGCCAGAAGCAAGAGCGAGGCCCGCACACTGCTGTCGCAGAACTCGATCAGCGTCAACGGGCACAGGGCCGCGGCCGATGCGCGCGTCACGACCGCGACGCTGCTGCACGGCAAGGTCATCGCGCTCCGCCGCGGCAACAAGGCGTGGCACATCACGCGGTGGGTGTGATGTTCGACCCCGAGCGGCCGGCACGGAGTGCCGGCCCACCGACGGCCTACCTGCTCCCCGCCATCCGCAAAATCGTCCGCGGCGATTCGGCCTCGCCCGTGCGCGCGCTGAGGAGCGCGGCCCCCGCCGCGGCCAGCACCGCCGCGTAGTCCGTCGGCGAAGGCGGCGGCACGCGCGGGTCGAGCAATCGCGACACCTGCTCGGCGACGGCCTCGACGAACGCCTCGTCGGGGCGTTCCTCCTGCCCGCGTCTGCGCCGCACGGGGCGCGAGGCGTCGACCGTCTGCCCGTCGGCGCTGAACCACACGAACCCCCCCCCTCCCCCTCCGCCGCCCCCCGCGCCCGCGTCGTCGAACACGCGCAGTCGCCCGCCCTCGCCGATGAGCGTGACCGACCGTCCCCACCGGCCCGCGCAGTCGGACAGCGCGACCGACGCGGCCCGCCCGTCGGCAAAGCGGAGGTTCGCGGTCAGGTCGCCCTGCAGGCCGCGCAGCGTCTCGCCCGTGGTCGCGTGCACGGGGCGCGTGCGCACGGGCCAGATGTACGCCGCGTCCACCTGCTCGGGCGCGCCCATCAGCCACACCAGCGTGTCCATCGCGTCGAACAGCCGCGCCCCGAGCGAGCCCTGCCCCGCGCCGCCCCAGCCCTCGAACGCTGCCGACCGCACGGGGCCGAGGTGCTCGAACAGGTCCGCGGCGTCGCGCATCGCGCGCCCGTGGCGGAGTAGCGGGAGCGCACGCGCCCATCCGCCGCCGGCGTCGATCGCGCGGCCGCGGACGCGCGGCTCGGGCTCGTCGAGCAGCACGGGCGCTCCCGGGCCCAGCACGACGCCCGCGCCCGCCGAGGCCGCGACCACCTCGGAGCGTTCCGCCGTTTCCGCTGACGGCGGTTGCGACGGCGCGTCGAGCTGCAGCACGCTCGCGGGCATCGGCTCGATGGTGGCGATGCGCACGCCGCGTGCGCGGCACGCGGCCAGCGCGCCCGCGTCCTCCGCGTCCATCGCCCCCTGCCGCTGACCGCCGGCAAAGTCTCCCGGCGCGGCGAGCAGGACCAGCGCGGCTTCCCCGGTCGCCAGCGCGGCGCGGAGATCGTCCCACACACGGACCCGCCCCACTCCCAACCCCAACGACTGGACAAGTTCGCCCGCCCGCCCCGGCTCGGGCGAACCCACTCCGGCCACCTCCAGTCCCGCGCGTTCGACGACCGCGGCGAGCCACCCCGCCTGCGCGGGCTCGGCCCAGATGATCGCAGGATGACGTGTCGGCGAACCGGGCACGGTGTTTGATGGTACCAGACCATGACCGCCGCGGGGGCGCTAGCATTCCCGCGACAGGCGCGGACAAGCGGCCGCCGTCGCCGGGCAACCGTCGGCGGAGGAAAGTCCGAGCACGACAGGACACGGCGGTGGGTAACGCCCACCCGTCCGCAACCGGTCAAACTGGAACGCGGACGCGGGAAAGTGCCACAGAGAACAGACCGCCGATGGCCCAGTAGCATGGCCTTGCGGGCCATGACGAACTCGGAACATGGCTCCGGGCCATGGCGGAGAATCACGGGCTGGAAGCCCGTGCTACTGGGCTCAGGCAAGGGTGAAAAGGTGGGGTAAGAGCCCACCGCCCGCTTGGCGACAAGCGGGGCACGGCAAACCCCGCCGCGTGCAAGGTCCAGCAGTCGCCGCGTCCCCTGTGTTCGCGGGGGCGACGCCCGGTCCGGGCGGAAGGCGGCGGGTAGACCGCTCGAGCCCGTCGGCAACGGCGGGCCCAGAGAAATGGCCGCTCAGCCTCGAAGGCCCCTCCGGCTCGGCCCCCGTCAAAAGGGCCGGCGGGGAACCACGGGGCCGGACAGAACTCGGCTTATACGTCCGCGCCGATTCCAGACGCGGGCCCTCGGGAGACCGGGGGCCCGCGGCCGTTTTTGGCGGGGCCTACATGCCCTGGCGGCCGAGGTCTTCCTCACAGATGAGCCGGAACTCCTTGCGCCGCAGGATCTGCCCGGCGAGCGTGGCGTCGTCGACGCACAGCGCGATCGTCGGGTTGCCCGTGGGGCTGCCCATGAGCGGGTAGGCAAAGCGGATGTTGAGTTCGGCCCCGAGCAGGTACATGCACATGCGCTCGAGCGTGTGCCCCTTGCAGAGTTCGACGCAGATGATCGGCACCTCGGTGAAGGGCAACTGGTGCCGCGTGAGCAGGAGTTTGGCCTCCTGCGCGTTGTTGGTGATGATCCGCACGATGGCGCAGTCGCTCGCGTCGTGCACGCTCAGCGCGGCGATGTGGACCGGCGAGTGCTCGAAGGCGCGCAGCAGTTCGTACAACTTGCCGACTCGGTTGTCGAGGAAGACGGAAAACTGCGTCACGCTCGGCGGCGCGTAGCCCTGCGTGGTCTCGGAAGGTGTGGACGCCTGCGACATGCCATCCTCCGCCGGTTCGCCCGGCCCGCGGGCCCGGCCGCGAGCGGGCCGACCGCGCTCCAGAGCATACCCGCAAAGTTCTCGGACCGCCCGGATCGGGCCGCGCGGACTACGGGGTATTCGTCGGCACGAACGCCGGCGGGCGTGAGCCGCCGACGCCGGGTCAGACGGCGAAACTCGAACCGCAGCCGCAGGTCGTCGTGGCGTTGGGGTTCTGGAAGACGAACCCGCGGCCCATGATCTCGTCGCGGAAGTCGATGACCGTCCCGTTCAGGTACAGCAGGCTCTTGGGGTCCACGATGAGTTTGATCCCGTGCTGCTCGAAGACCTCGTCGGTCTCCTTCTGCGTCTCGGTCAGGTCCAGCAGGTACGAGAAGCCCGAGCACCCGCCGCCCTTGACGCCCACGCGCAGGCGCACCTTCTCCTTGTCCAGCTCCTGCTGCTCGATGATCGTGCGGACCTCGCGGGCCGCGGCCTCGGTCAGCGTCACCACCTCGTTGGTCTGCGCGCTGGCGGCGGGATCGGTCGTCGTCGTGGACATCGTCGTGAACTCCGTGTGAAACCGTGGATTCTACGCCGCGGGGCGGGGCGGGTTCGCGGCGCGGTCAGCGGTGGGCGTGCTCGTGGTCGTGGTCGTCGACCGGGATGCCGTTCTTGGTCTTGTAATCGGCGATCGCGGCCTTGATCGCGTCCTCGGCGAGCACCGAGCAGTGGATCTTGACCGGGGGCAGGCTCAGTTCCTGCACGATCTCGGTGTTCTTGATCGCCAGGCCCTCGTCGAGCGTCTTGCCCTTGAGCCACTCGGTGGCCAGCGAGGACGAGGCGATCGCGCTCCCGCAGCCGAAGCACTTGAACTTGGCGTCCTCGATGCGGCCGGTCGCCGGGTCGACCTTGATCTGCAACTGCATCACGTCGCCGCACTCGGGCGCGCCGACCAGGCCGACGCCGACGTCCTTGCGCTGCTTGACCTCCGCCTGCGTGCCGAACGAGCCCACGTTGCGCGGGTTCTCGTAGTGGTCGATGATCTTGGGTCCGTATGCCATCGCTTCGCTCCAAACGGCCGCGTCGCACGCGGCCGGATCAGAAAAACCGTCCCGTTGTCTGCGCCGGATCCGCCGCCCGGCCGTGTCCTAGTGGTGCGCCCACTCGATCTTGGTCAGGTCGATGCCTTCCTTGTACATGTCGTACAGCGGGCTCAGGGCGCGGAGTTTGTTCACCGACTCCACCACCTTTCGCACGGTGTAGTCGACCTCGGCCTCGGTCGTCCAGCGGCCGAGGCTGAACCGCAGCGAGGAGTGCGCCAGATCGTCGCCGATGCCCAGCCCCTTGAGCACGTAACTGGGCTCCAGCGACGCCGAGGTGCACGCCGAGCCGCTCGACATCGCGATGTCCTTGCACGCCATCATCAGGCTCTCGCCCTCGACAAAGCCGAAGGAGATGTTGGTGATGTGCGGCAGGCGCTTCTCGGGGTGACCGTTGACCTGCACGTGGTCGAGTTGCGAGGTGATGCCCTGCTCCAGCCGCCGGCGGAGTTTCAGCAGGCGCTCGCCGTCGCGGTCCATCTCGGCCATGGCGATCTCGCACGCCTTGCCCAGCCCCACGATGCCGGTGACGTTCAGCGTGCCCGAGCGGAAGCCGCGCTCCTGCCCGCCGCCGTCGATCTGCGCCACCAGCCGCACGCGCGGCTTGCGCCGGCGCACGTACAGCGCGCCGACGCCCTTGGGGCCGTAGATCTTGTGCCCCGACAGCGAGAGCAGGTCCACGTTGTCGCGCTCGACGTTCACCGGCATCTTGCCAGCCCACTGCGTCGCGTCGGTGTGGAAGACGATCTCGCGCTCGTGGCACAGCGCGCCGATCTCGCGGATCTGGTTCACCGTCCCGATCTCGTTGTTGGCCCACATCAGGCTCACGAGGATCGTGTCCGGACGCAGCGCGGCCTCGACCATCTCGCGCGTGATCACGCCGTCGCGCGGCGGGTCGAGGAACGTCACCTCGAACCCCTCCTTCTGCAGGCGCTTGCACGGGTCGAGCACCGCCTTGTGCTCGATCCTGCAGGTGACGATGTGGCCGCGGCACGCGCCGCCGCCGGCGGGCGCCTTCTCGTACATCTCCGCCGCGCCCTTGATCGCCAGGTTGTTGCTCTCCGTCGCTCCGCTGGTGAAGACGATCTCCTTGTCGCTCGCGCCCAGCAGCGCGGCGACCTGTTCGCGGGCCCGGTCCACGCCCTCCTCGGCCTCCCAGCCGAAGCGGTGGTTCCGGCTCCCGGGGTTCCCGAACGTCTTGGTGAAGTACGGCAGCATCGCCTCGACCACCCGCGGGTCGCAGGGCGTCGTCGCGGCGTGATCCATGTAGATGGGCAGTTTCACGGTCATGGTGCGTCTCGCTCTGCGCCGGCCGACCTTGCGCCGGCGCGTGTCTCATTGCGGTTTAGAATCATTCCAGTGTAGGGATGCAAAGCCTGGAAAATCCACGCATTTCGGGCATCCATAGCCGAAATCGGGAGGCGCAGGTCAGGCCGCGGGCCCGGCGCCGCTCGCGGCCCGCGGCGGGGGTCGGAGGTAGGTCATCTCCACCCGGTTGCCGCGCCCGATGTACTCCACCCGCGCCATGTAGGCCCGCATCAGCAGCAGGCCGCGGCCGGTCGGACGCTCGAGGTTCTCGTCCAGCGTGGGGTCGGGCACGTCGTCGGGCTTGAAGCCCGGCCCCTGGTCCTCGATGCTCAACTCGACCCGCTGGTCGTCGACGGCGAACTCGACACGGACGGGCGTGTCGGCGGGAAGATCCCGGTGCCCGTGGCGAAAGGCGTTGACCAGCGACTCCTCGAGCGCAAGGCGCACGGCGAAGCGTGCCGCGTCGGGGTAGTTCCGCGCGGCCATCGCCTCCAGCAGCATGTTCTCGGCGCGTTCGATCTCGGCCCGTTGGTTCGGGATCAACAGGACGGCCGAATCGGGAGTGGGGCTCGTGCTCGGAGACATCGGGCTGCGCTGCGCGGTGCCGCCCCCCCCCACCCCCACCCCACCCCACGCGCCCCCTCCAACGTTCTCCCACCACCCCACCCACCCCTTTCACCGTCGTCAACCGCGGAACGGCCGAGCGCTTGCCGCGGCCCGTCGGGCGCACCCCGCCGCCCCGCCCCGGCGCGTCAGGTGAAACTCGCCAGCGCGGCCTCGGCGTTGTCGTGGATGGAGAACAGGCGGTCGAGCTTGGTGATCTTGAAGACCTCGTAGATCTGCGGGTCGATGTTCGCCAGCCGCAACTGCCCCTTGCGGGCCTTCATCTTGTTGTTGATCGTGATCAGCGTGCCCAGCGCGGCCGACGACAGGTGGTCCACGCTCGCGAAGTTGATCAGCAGTTTCGGTTCCTTCGAGGCGTCGATGAGCGCGGCGATCTCCTCGCCGATCTGCTGGATGTTCGCCTCGTCGAGGATGTTCCGGTCGACGAACTCGACCTGGGTGATGTCGCGCTCGTGCTTGACGCGCAGCCGCGATGAACCGGTGGCCATCGATGAGTCTCCTTGAACCGGTCGAATCATATCAGATGCCGGCGCCGCGGGGCTTCCCGCGGAAAAAAACGCACGGCGCGGGGTGCGCGCCGTGCGGTCAAGGCGGGGTGTCGCCGGGCGCGTGGCCCGACGCGCGTTCAGCGGCTGCCGAGGCCCGAGCGGACCGAGTCGAGCAGGCCGGGGAACGACTTCTCCTCTTCCTCGGTCTGGATGAGCACCGTGGGCTTGAGCAGGATGAGCAGGGTCTGCTCTTCCTTGCTCTCCAGCCGGTTGGTGAAGAAGCGGTTGATGATGGGGATCTTGCTCAGCACGGGCACGCCGGTCTCGACCTCGACCTCGGTGACCAGCCGCTGGCCGCCGAGCAGGATCGTGCCCTCGTCGGGCACGGTCGCGGTCGTGCGGACGCGCGTGACCGTAACCGTGGGCAACTGGATGAACGACTGCGTGTCAGCCGAGTTCACCAACTGGCCGCCGGCGACGGCCGACACGGCCTGCTGCGCGAAGCCGTCGATGCGGCTGACGCCCGCGTCGACGTTGAGCGTGACGTAGCGCCGGTCGGCGGAGATCACGCCCTCGACCAGCAGCGTCACGCCCTCGGACACCGCCTCGACCTCGGGGTCGAAGCCGACGGCCGAGTCGCCGGTCACGGGGTTGAGGTCCGACACGAAGGCCTGCTGCGTGACGACGTAGATGTTGGCGGTCTGCCCGTTGGTGAAGGTCAGGCGCGGCGCGGTGAGCTGGACCGAGCGCTTGTCGGCCTGGGTCGCCTGGATGAGGAAGTCGACCTGGATGTCGTCGAGGAACTGGCCCGCGATGCCCAGCGCGGGGGCCGCGCCGAGGATCTGGTTGGCGAAGTCGCCCTCGGCCAGCAGCGCGGTCAGGCCCGAGGAGTTGGAGCCGGCGCCGATGGGCGACCAGCCGCGCGGGTTGACGATCGCCTGGTTCGTGCGGCCCGCTCCCGTGATCGGTCCTGCCTGACCGCCCGTGGGGCCCTGGCCCTGGATCTGGCGCTGCAGGCCGCGCCGGCCGCCGCCGGCGCTCTCGAAGTTGAAGAAGTCGCCGGGCTGGACCGACGGGTCCACTCCGCGTGCCGCGCGGAACTGGTTGTTGTTGGCGTTGATCACCAGATCCACGTCGAAGGCGATCTGCTCGAACCAACTCTGGTTGACGAGCAGGAACTTGGTCTCCACGTTGATCTGCATGTTGCGGATCTCGCGGAGCTTGCTCAGCAGGCCGACGATCTCGCGGTGGTTCCGCGGGGTGTTGGTGATGATGAGCGAGCCGTTGAGTTCCTGCAGCGTGCCGGTCTCGCCGCCGTTGTCGCGCCAGCCCTCGAAGTCGACGTTCTGCTGGATGATGTCGATGATCTGGCGGATCTTCTCCTCGCGCGTCGGCCGGTCGGCCTCCTGCTGCTGGTTGTCCTGGAACGGCGACTGGCCGCCGCCCTGGCCCTGCTGCAGCACGCTCTGCAGGTCGATCTGCGGGACCTCGGTGTAGTTGGGGATGTCGAAGAGCAGGTCCTGGATGTTGTAGATGACCAGCGAGCGGTTCTTGCGGAGCGCCTCGTCGCTGGCGACGGTAAGCACGCCGTTCTCGACCCACCAGTTGGCCTGCGAGAACTGGTCGGTCGAGACCTTGCGGAGCACGCGGGTGAGGAGTTCCTCCGCGCTGATGCGCGTGAGTTTGAGGTTGACCAGCGAGTCCTTGGTGATGCCGATCGAGTTCAGGCTCTCCCAGTCCACGTCCATGTCCAGCCGCGTGATGGCCTGGAAGAACGTCAGCACGTCCTCGAGACGGTGGTCCTGGAAGTTGGCGGGCATGGTGCGCGTCGCCAGTTCGGAGAGCACGCGCCGGTTCTCCGGCGGCTCGGAATAGGCCGAGAGTTCGCCGCGGGTGAAGGTCTTCTTCGGCCAGTCCACCGGGTAGTCGATCACGCCGGTGGGGATGACCATGGCCTTCTCGTTGTCGAGCGTCTGCTGGGCCGCGTTCCACGCCTTCTCGCGCTGGATGCTGTTGTACTCGGCGTAGACGGTGATGTCGCGGAGGATGTCGCGGAGCAGCAGCGCGGTCGGGTTGTTGGGGTCGAGGAACAGCACCTCGTCGACGACCTGCAGCGCGTCGCGGTACTTGCGCTCCTGCTGCAGCGCGCGGATGCGGTCGATGTTCTCGTTGATGCGGCGGTCGCGGTCGCGGGCCTGCTCGCGCTGGGCGCGGCGCTCGCTCTCGGCGCGCTCGTCCTCGCGCCGGCGGCGCTCGGTCTCGGCGATCCGTTCGGCCGACTCGCCGATGCGGAGGTTCAGTGCGGCGAGGGTGTTCATGAACCCCTCGTACTCCTGCTGGTTGAAGGCCTCGCGGGCGCGGGCGATGGCCAGGCGCGCATCGGCCGAGCGGTCGCGTGCGGCCTGTGTGTCGCCCGCGGCCAGGGCCCGCTCGGCGGTCTGCACGAGGTTGTCAAACTCGGCACGCGACTGCTGGCGGCGGAGTTGCAGACGGTCGACCTCGACCTGCCCCAGGTCCGTGCCGATGTTGGCGCCGGCGCGGGCGCGCGCCTCCGACAGCCGACCCTCGGCCCGCGTGATCTCCTCGGCCGTGAGGTGCGGCCGCCACGACGCCAGAAGGTGCGTGTACATGTCGATCGCGTTCGAGTACCGCTGGTTCGCAAAGGCCTGATCGGCCTCGGCCAGGCGGCGCGCCGCCTCCGCACGCATCGCGATCTTGATCAGGTCCTCCTGCGCGGCGGGCGCCGGCGGGGGTGCCGGGGGGGGCGTGGGCTGGGCCTGCGGCGCGGGAGCGGGCGCGGGGGCCGGCTCGGGTTGCGGCGCGGGCGCACGCGCCGGGGTCGGCGCGGGCTCGGCGTCGGGGATGTCGACCGGCGGCTCAGCCTGCGGCGTCGACGGGGCGGGCTCGGCCGGCGCGGGATCCGGCGTGCCGGGCCGGTTGCCGCGTCGGACGTTGCCGGGCTGCAGCACCGCCAGCGAGGCGTCGGCCTCGAACGCCGCGCCGCGCTTGGACTCCAGATCGAGGATCTGCAACTTGGCCAGTTCGAGTTCGCCCGCCAGCGGCCCGCCCAGCGCGATGCCGGAGCGCTGCACGGTCAGGATCGCCGCCTTGGCCGCGCCGTACCGCTCGGCGCGGAAGTCGTCCATCGCCTGCTCGGCAAGGCCGTTGATCAGCGGGCGGATCTCGTCGCGGCGGGCCGCGGCGTCGGCGAGAACCTCCTCGGCGCGGTGGCGCTGGTCGGTGTTGATGCCCGTCCGCCCCAGCACGGCCTGCGCGTGCCGCTCGGCGGTGCGCAGGTCGCCCTCGGTCACGGCCAGTTCGGCCTTCTGCAGGCTCGCCTCGACCGGGTCCATCGTCTTGAGTCGGTTGCTGACGGTGCGGAAGGTCTCCATCGCCGCGGCCCGGCGTGCGTCGCTCAGGCGGTCCGCCTCGCCGTTGCGCAGCATGCGTTCGAGTTGCGCGTGCGCCTCGACGACGCGCCCAGCGGCGACCAGGCCCTCGACCCACGACAGGCTGTCGGTCGGCGACGCGGCCGAGACACCGACCGATGCGCCCGCGACCTGCGCCAGCGCGCCGGGCGTGACGGCTGCTCCGGCGGCGAAGGTCATCGCCAAGGCGACGGCGTGTGCGGTGCGGTTGCGGCGGGCGTTGAGCATGACAACTTCTCCGTAGGTGGTCGGCCTCCAAGGGCCGGGCGGCGTGCTTGCGGTTCGCACCGGTTCGTGCGGGAGTTCCGGGGGGCCAAGGATTGGAACGCTGGGGCCGGTTCGTCCAGTCCGAGCGTCGCATTTCCCTCCGCGCCGGTCCTCGCCCCCCGGTCCGCCCCGGACATCCGGGATCGGGGAACGCGGAAGATACTGGGCCACGGGCCGCAACGCAAATGCGCTTTTCGACGCGCAGCCGACCAGCCAACGACCACCGGGTCACGTGGTCGCCGCGGGCCTGCGGCACGCCGCGCACGCGCGGAGCGCGGACCTATTCGTCGGCAGGTTGGCGTCTGTGCCCGCAAACTGCGCGGAAGTTGCAGGCCGGCGACCGTCGGCGATGGTCCGACCGCCAAACGCGAGCATCTCGCCATCGTCTAAACGCTTGCGGAGCAATGCTTTGTGTCAAGTTCAACCCGGAAGCCACGCCGCGAACAGCACCTCGCACACGCCGGGCGAGGGCTTCCGCTTGGCCACTTCCATCGACAAACGATCGAAGTTCTCCGGCCGCAGGCGTTCGGCCAGCACCACGGTGGCGGGCGTGACTTCCTCTTCGCCCGGCTGGCCCGGGGGCTCACCCTTGGCCGTCGCAGACGCCTTGAGGTCGGCGGCGACCAGCGCGTCCATGGCCGACAGGGCCATGTCCTCGGCCATGTTCTGGCAGTCGGCGGTCAGCAGCATCTCGGCGTAGCGGAAGGGCGGCGCCTCGGCGTCGGGCGGCGCGCCCCCGGGCGGCGGCGGCTCGTAGCGGACGATGCAGCGCCAGCCGGTGATGCCCAGGTCGTTGCCGTCCTCGTCGAGATTGACGGAGGTGTCGATGTTCAGCACCAGCCGCCACTCGTCGCGCAGTTCCTCGACGATCTCCTCGGCGGTGCGGAGGTCGGCGCGGTCGGGCGGGGCGTCGAGCACGCCGCGGTGCTCGTGCGTCGCGGCGTCGGCCCCGCGGATCTCGTCCACCTCTTCGAGATCGAACGCGCGCAGCACGGCCTCGACGCGCTCCCTGAGCGCGGTCTCGACGCGGACGGTCACGATCTTGTGCTCGTCCACGAAGATGTAGATGAACGGCTCCTCGCTCATCGCGCCGAAGCCCACCAGCCCGTCCTCGAAGAAGAACGCGCGGTAGCGGCGCGTCGCATCGAGGAACCGGTCCAGCCCGATCAGGTCGTACGAGACGTACGGGTCGACCTCGCGGTACTCGTCCATCCCCAGAAAGTCGAGGATCGGGTACACGCGACCGGGCAGCAGGGCGAACAACGCGCGGCAGAGCGCCTCGACGCGCGTGGCGGACACAAGGATGTCGAACACGTAGCGGTCGGGCCATTCCTCCCAGTCGCCGGCCGGCTCCTCGTCGGCCTCTTCCCGCTCGCTGCCCCGTCCGCCGCCGCGCGCGCCGCTGTCGCGTCGGCCCGGGCGCTCGGCCGTGCCGCCGAACTCGTCGGACTCGTCCTCGGCGTCGAAGTCGTCGTCGGGCGTGAACTCGGCGCCCTCGGCGCCGCCGAGCCGTTCGGACTCGCCCCCGTCAGCCGGCTCGAAATCGACGGTGTACCCGGGCCGGGGCGACATCTTCTCGACCGGGTAGGCCCCGAGCGGGAAGGCGAAGCCGTCGATCTGGACGCGCTCGATGGACTTGTCTACGCGGCAGCGGGCCATGGTTTGGAAAGCCGGCACGGGCGGGGCCCTGTGCCGGGGTCCACTGTAGCGGGACGCCGCGCCGGACGCCGTCGAACCGCGTGGGGGACGCCCCTGGGCGCGGCCCCCGGTCCGTCTCGGCGTCGCACGGTGGCGCCCGGCCCCGGGTCACGTGCCCCCGGGCCCGCCCGCTCCGAAGCGGCGGGTCATACCCTCGGGCATGACGCCCAACATGCTGCTGGTCAGCATCGGCAACACGCGGACGCGGCTGGCCCGCGTCGAGGACGGCAAACTCCAGCCCTCGCGCGTGCTGGACAACGCCGACCCCGGCGCGGCCGCGGCCATCGTCGAAGCCGCGCGGGCCGGGCGCGAGGGCGGCGCGCTGCCGACCCTGCTGGCCTCGGTGAACTCCGCCGCGGCGGAGAGGTACGAGGCCGCGCTGGCCGGCGCGGGCGTGAGCGTGTCGCGCTTCGGGCGCGATGCGCCGATCCCGGTTCGCACGACGCTCGACGACGACTCGACGGTCGGGCACGACCGGCTGCTCGACGCGCTGGGCGCGTTCGCCCGCGCGCGGCAGGCGTGCATCGTGATCGACGCGGGCACGGCGGTCACGGTGGACTTTGTCGACGGCGAGGGCACGTTCCACGGCGGGGTGATCGCGCCCGGCGCGCAGATGATGCTCGACGCCCTGCACGAGCGCACCAGCGCGCTGCCGGCGGTGCGGCTCTCGGCCGAGGGCGTCGCGCCGGGGCCGACGCCCTTTGGCAAGACGACCGCGCGCGCCATGACGCTGGGCGTCGCCGCGGCGGTGCGGGGCCTTGTGCACGGCCTGATCGACCGCTACTCGGCGTTCTACGGCGCGTACCCGCGCGTGATCGCCACCGGCGGCGACGCCGCGCTGCTCTTCGAGGGCGACGAACTGGTCGAGCACGTCGTGCCCGATCTCACGCTCATCGGCATGCACGCCGCGGCGGCACTGCTCGAGCAGATCGACGACGCCGGGGAGGAATAGGCGCATGCACGCGCGCAGGGCCGAGGGCGCGCGGTGGTCGCTGGACTCGCCGTGGCCGGCGCGCGGCGCGATCGCGGTGCTGCGCGTGTCGGGCGACGGCGCGGCGGTGGACGCTGTCGCGGCGGCCGTCGGCGCGGCGGGCCTCGCCCCCGCGCGCATGACGCTGCGCACCATCGCCGGCGCCGACCGCGCTCTGGCGTGCAGGATCGACGCGCGCACGCTCCTGATCTTCCCGCACGCCGGGCGCGCGATCGTCGAGCGGATCGTCGCCGCGGTCGAGCGCGCCGGCGCGCAGCGCCAGACCCTCGACGACGCGCTCGCCGCGTTCCCGGAAGCACGCGACGGGGTCGAGGCCCGCGCGCTGCTCGCGCTCTCTCACGCCGCGAGCCCGCTCGCGGCGGACGTGCTGCTGGCGCAGCGCGAGCGATGGTCACGCGTGCACGAGTGCGGCGAGGTTGACGCCGCGACCGCCGGAGCGCTGGCGCGGCTGCTGCACCCCCCGCTGGTCGCGGCGGTCGGCCCGCCGAACGTCGGCAAGTCGAGCCTGCTCAACGCGCTGGCGGGGCGGTCGGTCAGCATCGTCGCCGACGAGCCGGGCACGACGCGCGACCACGTGGGCGCGATGATCGACCTCGGCGGGCTGGTGGTGCGATGGATCGACTGCCCCGGGTTCGACTCGCGCGACACCGACCCGCTGTCGCGCTCGGCTCAACTCGCCGCGGCGGAGATCGCCGTCGCGGCGGACCTGGTGATCAGTTGCGGCGATGCCGCCAGCGGGTTTCTGAGCGATACGTTCACGGTCGCGCTGCGCATCGGCCTGCGCGCCGACCTTGGCCGCACCGGCGACGCCGCGGCGTGGGCGAGCGTGCGGACAGGTGAGGGGCTCGACCAACTGGTTCAGATCGTGCGCGAGCGGCTCGTCCCCCGCGCGGCGTTGGACGACGGGCGGGCGTGGAGGTTCTGGGACGTTCTCTCCCAACCCGGGTTCTGAAGGCCGTGGCGCATAGACTTCGCACTCTCCCGCGGCCGATACAGCCCCGGGCGGTTTGGAGCGACCACATGGACGAACGGATCCAGGGCAGTATCAAGGAAGGGGCGGGGCTCGACGAGAGCCGGCTCAACCAGGACTTCATCGACTGGCTGCGGAAGTGGTCCACGCCGATCCTGGTCGTGGTCGCCGTCCTGGCCGGCGGGTACTTCCTCTACGGCAAGTACCAGACCTCGCGCGACGTGGCGATGGCCCGCGCGTTCGCCGAATACGACGCCGCGCTCACCAGCCGCAACCCCGCGTCGCTTCTGCGCGTGGCCGACGAGCAGTCGGGCAAGGCGGCGGTGCCGCTGCTGGCGCGCCTCGCCGCGGCGGACCTGTACCTCGAAGCGGCGCGGACGGGCATCCCGCCCGGCATGACGCTTGACCCGGCGGGCAACCTGCCCGAAGGCGTCGAGTATCTGACCGACGCGCAGAAGGCCGAGCAACTGGCCAAGGCCGCGGAGCAGTACAACGCGGTCGCGCAGAAGACGATCAACAACAAGGGCATGGCGCTGCACGCGATCGGCGCGCTCTACGGGCTGGGGAGCGTCGCGGAGTCGCGCGGCGAGTTCGACAAGGCGCGCGAGCACTACACGCGGCTCGCGGAGGTCGCGACCAGGGCCGGGTTCACGATCCAGGCCGAGGCGGCGAAGAAGCGGATCGAGACGCTCGACGACCTGCGCGCCATGCCGCGGCTGTACGCGCAGAGCGAGGTCTGGACGCCGTCGATCAGCGGTTCGCCGATCCAGGTGCGCACGGCCGACGGCGAGACGGTGACGATCGACCCGACGCCGGTGAAGTCGGGCGTGTTCGAGCAGACGCCGCGCGTCGGCGGCGGCGCCGACCCGTCGTCGCCCGACGCGCCCAAGCCCAACGAGCCGGAGCCGGGCGAGCCGAAGCCCCGCGACCCCAAGCCCGCCGAGCCCGCGCCGGGCGAATGAGCCCCGCACCGCCGACCGGACAAGCGAGGTGAGCAAGCGATCCGCCAAAGGCCCGTCGCGGAGCGGCGGCGACACGCCCGAATCCAGCCCGCTGCTGAGCGCGGGCGGGAAGGTGGACGCGGCGTCGCTGCGCCGCGCGTGGGAGGCGCACAACGCCCTCCGCGCCGCCGCGGCCGAGCAGGCCGAGGCCGACGCCGAGAGCGACCCCGACCGCCCGACGCAGGCACAGGTGGCCGACGACGACGCGCCCAACCGCGTCGTGTTCGTGCTGCAGCGCAACCTCGGGACGCGGCTGGACAAGTACCTCGCGTCGCGCATCGCGTTCATGAGCCGGGCGCAGTTGCAACGGCTGATCGAGGAGGGCGGGGTCACCGTCAACGGCCGCAAGCCCAAGAGTTCGACGGCGCTGCGCTCGGGCGACCGCGTCGAGGTGTTTGTTCCGCCGCCGCCGCCCACGGAGGTGCAGCCCGAGGACATCCCGCTGGACGTGCTCTTCGAGGACGACGCGATCATCGTGATCAACAAGCGGCCCGGCATCATCGTGCACCCGGCGCGGTCGCACAACTCGGGCACGATGATCAACGCGCTGGCGTGGCACTTCCGCCACCGCACCTCGGGCACGCTCTCGCAGGTCGGCAAGGAGTTCGCGCGCCCGGGGGTGATCCACCGGCTCGACCGCGACACCTCGGGCGCGATCGTCTTCGGCAAGGACGACGCCTCGCACTGGCGCCTGGCTCGCCAGTTCGAGCAGCGCACCGTGGACAAGCGCTACCTCGCGCTGGTGCACGGGCAGGTCACGCTCCCGGTCGACGTGATCGACCTGCCCATCGGCCCGCACCCCTCGCGCGAGAAGGGCTACCGCGAGAAGTACGTCGTGCGGCACGACCACCTCGGAAAGAACGCCGTGACCATCTGCCGCGTGCGGGCGCGGTTCCCGCTGCCCGACGACCCGGCACGCCCCGGCCCCGGTCGCGGCGGGGGTTACTCGCTGGTCGAACTCGAACTCAAGACCGGGCGGACGCACCAGATCCGCGTGCACCTGTCGCACCTTGGGCACCCGATCGTCGGCGACGACATGTACGGCGGCAGGCCGCTGACCGGCGGCGATCTGAGCCTGCCCGGCGAGGGCGAACTCGTGGCGCGGCAGGCTCTGCACGCCGAAACGCTGGGCTTTCGCCACCCCGTGACCAACGAGGCGGTGGTGTTCCACGCCCCGCCCGCGCCGGATCTGGCGGCGGCCATCGCCGCGGCGGCCCGCGCGTGCCGGAATCGGGGCGCGGCGGTGGAAATCCTGAAGCCCCCCGGCGCGACGGTTGAACTTGGTACCATGCTGCCCCCCGCGCCGGACGGGCCGGGGGCAACCGGAGGATCGACGTGACGACGACCAATCGATCGATGAAGGCGGCCGCGCTCGTGACACTGGCCGGCATGGCCCTTGGCGCGGCCGCGTTGACGGGCTGCGCGGGCAGGCCGCTGGGCCCGGGCGACGTGGCCGGGCGCTACATCGTGGCGATCTGCGACGCCGACATGTCGGCGACGGCGTTCGGCACCGGCGCGCTGGGCGAGCGCGACCCGGGCGCTCGCGACTGCCTCACCGTCGTCTCGCTGCCCATCACCGAGCCGCAGACCGCGTTTGCGCAGATCGCGGTCTCCAACTCGGCGATGGGCCCGCCGAACGCGCTGAGCGTGTCGGCCGACGGACGGCTGGCGTTCGTCGTCGAGTCGCGCGGGCCGGCCGGCGTCGGGGCGACGAGCATCAACGATCTGCCGCCGGGCGAGAACCTGGCGGTCATCGACCTGAGCGCGCCGATGTCCCCGCGCCTGCTGGGCACGATCGTCGTCGGCGTCGAGCCCACGGCGGTCGCCGCGCACCCGACGCAGCGCCTGGTGGCGGTGGCGAACCGCTCGCCGCGCCAGCAACTGGTGATGGTCGCGTACGACGAGCACGGGTACCCGATCGACGACGCGATGGCCTGGCCGCTGTTCGGGCTCGACGACGACGGCGCGCGGGCGACGGGCCTTGCGTGGCGTCCGCAGGGCGACGGGCTGGCCGTCACGCTGCCGGAGCGTGACGAGGTCGTGTTCTACCGCTTCGGCCGCGACACCGACGGCTCGTCGATGCTGACGGCCTGGGGCGGACCGGTGCGCGTGGGCAAGTACCCGTACTCGGGCGCGTTCACGCCCGACGGCCGGTTCTTCATCACGACCGACCTGCAGTGGGGCCCGGAGGTCGAGGGCTTCATCGTCGGAGCGCCCGCTGGCCAGTTGACCGTCATCCGGCTCGACGAGGGCGGCGCGCACCGCGTGGTTTCGACCGCGACGGTCGGCGTGAACCCCGAGGGCCTGGCGATCAGCCGCGACGGTCGGCTCGTCGCCACCAGCAACCTGCTGCGAACCTTCCTGCCCGAGGAGGACGCGCGCGCGACGCGCGAGGGCTCGCTCTCGCTGCTGACGCTCAGCCCCGCGACCGGCGAACTCACGCTCGCCGGCGAGTTCCCCATCGCGGCCATGCCCGCGGGCATCGCCTTCGACGCCAAGGACCAGTTCCTCGCCGTCACGCAGTTCCGCTCGTTCGACCCCGACGCGACCACCGGCGAACTGTCGTTCTGGCGGGTCAACCGCTCCGGCTCGCGGCCGACGCTCGAACAGATGGATTTCTACGTCGGCCTCGGCCAAGGCCCGCACGGGGTGCTGATCATCCGCTGAGATTGTCGGGCAAACAGCAGCGCAGATTCTCAGAGGGCGCCCCGCGCGCCCGACTGCTCTCCGCCCATCTGCGCACCTGAAGTTCTGCTCTCACCGCTTGGGCTTGTCGTCGAGGTCGAGGTCGAAGTCGCTCTCGCCCAGTTCGTCGAGCAGGCTGTCGATCTGCGACAGTTCGTCGTCCTTGCGGTCGGGCTTCGGCGCGGGCTGCGCCCCCCCGGTCCCCCCGCCCCCCCCACCGCCACCGCCCGCCTGCTGGCCCGCCCACGTCGGCACGCCGTCGATCGCGCTCGGCGGGCCGCCGGGCGGCGGCGCGACGCTTCCCGCGGCGTAGGCCGCCGCGGCGTCGATGTCCTTTGGGTGCCCGTCGATCCGCACGACGAACACGACCGGGCCGACGGCGAGCAGGTCGCCGGGCACCAGTTCGCGCCGCGCTACGCGTTCCTTGTTGACGTAGGTGCCGTTCGACGATTTCAGGTCGCGGACGACCAGTTCGTCGTCGTCCTCGAGCAGTTCGCAGTGGTGCCGCGAAACGCTGGCCAGCGGGATGCGCAGTTTGCACTCCTGCCCGCGCCCGATCGTGGCCGGGAGCG
The DNA here is from genome assembly GCA_937995595.1 of uncultured Phycisphaerales bacterium. Taxonomy (GTDB): domain Bacteria; phylum Planctomycetota; class Phycisphaerae; order Phycisphaerales; family UBA1924; genus JAHBXL01. Next base: position 120,672 of record CALKJW010000002.1, read on the forward strand.
AACGCAGCGGCAACTCCTTGGCGGTGCCGTCCTGCTGGACCATCATCAGGGAAATGTTCACGCGGGACCTACCCTTCCGCGGCCGAACCGCCGCCGTGCACTGCCATGTCTGCCCCGCAACATATCAGCCTGACGCAGATCGGGCAACCGTCGGGCGCGGTTCACGGGCATCCGCTGGACGCGCCGGCCGACCGGCCGCCTGTTCGGTCGCTGTACATACACGTGCCGTTCTGCGCGCACAAGTGCCACTACTGCGACTTCTACTCGTTCGTGGACACGCGCGACCAGCAGTCGGCGTTTGTTGACCGATTGACCGCGGAAGTCGAGCGCCTCGCGCCGTTCGCCGCGGGCGCGCCGCTGCGAACGGTGTTCGTCGGCGGGGGCACGCCGTCGCTGCTCCGCGTGGACCTCTGGCGGCGCCTGCTCGGCCGCTTGGCCGATCTGTTCGACCTGTCGTGGATGCGCGGCGCGCCGGGCGAGCCGCCGCGAGGCGAGTTCACCGTCGAGTGCAACCCGGAATCGGCAACGCCCGAGTTGCTGGGCGCGCTCGCGGCGGGCGGCGTGAACCGCGTGAGCGTCGGCGCCCAGTCGTTCGATCCGCGGCACCTGCGCACGCTCGAGCGCACGCACGACCCGGCCAACGTCGCCCGCGCGCTCGACGCCGCCCGCGCGGCGGGCGTCGCACGCGTCTCGGCCGACCTGATCTTCGGCATCCCCGGCCAGTCGCTCGACGACTGGGACCGCGACCTGCGCTCCGCGCTGGCGCTCGGCACCACCCACCTTTCCTGCTACGCGCTCACCTACGAGGCCAACACGCCGATGACGGCGCGCCTGAAGCGCGGCGAGTTCGCCGCGGCGAACGAGGACTTGGAGGCGGAGATGTTCGCCCACACGGTGCGCGTGCTGCGCGGTGCGGGACTGGAGCGATACGAGGTCAGCAACTTCGCGCGCCCGGGTCACGAGAGCATCCACAACCTCGCCTACTGGCGGCAGGAGCAATGGCTCGCCGCGGGCCCCAGCGCATCGGGCCACGCGTGGGCCGGGCCGACCATGCGCGCAGGGAGCTGGCGCTGGAAGAACAACCCGCGCCTCGGCGACTACCTCGCGCCCCGTGCCGACGACGACGACTCCTCACCCATCACCGATGTCGAACCGCCCGATGCCCCGCGGCTCATCCGCGAGCGCATCATGATGGGCCTGCGCATCGCCGAGGGAATCGATGCCGCGGCACTGCTCGACGATGCCGAAGCCGCCGCGCCCGGCGCGGCCGAACGCCTCCGCCGCGCCGCCGATCACTTCATCCAGCGCGGGCTGCTCCGCGCTCTGCCCGACCGTTGGACACTCACCGATGATGGCTTCCTCGTCTGCGACTACGTCGCGGCGGAACTGATGCAGGCAAGTGGACGCCGCGAAGCCGGTCGATAAATGACCGCGTGGAACGCGCAGAGATTCAATTGGCCCGTGCACGACTTGGTGCTGCCTCGGGTGACCCCTCATCTCTGTCTGAAGCAGTTGTGGAAGTCCCTCGATGCACAAAGGCCACCTGCTCATCGTCGAAGTGAAACGTGACTCGCTCGAATCGCCGCAGTGCTGGCGCGCCGAGAATCGGCATCGCGGCCGCACAGGTGGGAAGTGTCGCGTCGTCAAACACGACCACCAGCAGGTTTGTCAAATCTGCGCCGCCTATACGGAGGCTCCCCGTGAACCGGTGTCGCTCTGCTTGCGTTGCTCCGGTCGGTGAGTGAATCTGGATTGATCCGTTCTCTTCAATCGCGTCCCGCCAAGGAGGTGTGGACGCAATGCTGCTCGGCAAGAACAGGTCGGCGCCGCACGCCGTG
>CALKJW010000003.1 GCA_937995595.1 uncultured Phycisphaerales bacterium
GCCCGCCAGCGTGCGTCCCGACGCAGGAGCCCGACCATGCCCCGCCGCGGGTTCACGCTGATCGAACTGCTGATCGTGATCGTGATCATCGCGCTGCTGATCGGACTGCTCCTGCCGACGCTGGGCAAGGCGCGGGAGACGAGCCGCCAGACGGTCTGCATGTCCAACGTGCGGCAGATCATGGTCGGCTTCCACGCCTACGCCAACGACTACAAGGTCATCCCGGGGGCGTACTGGCAGGGGCCGATCGACCTCGACTGGGTCGGACGCAACAACGCGCTGTACGCGGCCAACCCCACGCTCTACACCCACCCGTTCCAGACCAGCGTCCTGCGCGAGTACCTCCAGACGGCCGACAAGATCATGGAGTGCCCCTCGGCGCGGCGTGAGGCCAACCGGTTCTTCGACTACACCATGATCATCCGCATGGCCGGCGCGCGCATCGACCTGGAGTGGAAGGTCAGTTACCCCGAGCGGCCCGAGCAGGCCAACTCGGTGCGCCGGTACTTCCAGGGCGTGCCGCTGCTGATCGAGGAGCACGACGAGTTCTACAACCGATCGTTCGACGACGGCTCGTTCGCGGGCAACGACCAGTGGTCGACCCGGCACGGCACGCGGAAGGCCGGCTCGGCCGCGGGCGGCCGCGGCGGGGGGTGCCACATGGGCTACCTCGACGGCGCGGTCGCGCTCTTCAAGGCGCCCGTGGGCGGCAACGACCGGGCCATCGAACCGCAGGACCTGAACGCCACGCACCTGCGCATGACCAAGGCGCCGGGAACGTCGTACATGCTCAACTCGTCCGCCGCCAGCGAGTGGGGCTGGGTCAACCGCTCGCGCAACTGACCCGTTCGCTCCGTCACATCCCGTGCACAAGCATGCTCTGGCCGACCTTGAGCGCGGTCGGCGCGCCGACCAGATGCTCGGCGATGCGCAGCGAGAAGGCCATCGCCGTGCCCGGCCCGCGAGAGGTGATCACGTGCCCGTCGACCACCACCTCCGACTCGCACCCCTTCACGTCGCCCCCGAAGCGCCGCTCCATGCCGGGGTAGCACGTCGCGTGCTTGCCGCTGAGCACCCCCAGCGGCGCAAGCACCACCGCCGGCGCGGCACAGATCGCCGCGATGACCTTCCCCGCCTCGTAGTGCCGCCTGATCAGCGCCCGCGCGCCGTCGCTGTGGGCGATGTTCTCCGCGCCCTTCCCGCCGCCGGGCACGATCACCGCGTCGAAGAGAATCTCGCCGAGGTCCTCCACTTCGCACTCGGCGCGCAGGGGCACGTGGTGGCCCCCCATGAGTTCCGTCCCGCCCACCCCGGCGTAGGTCACGTCCACCCCGCAGCGGTTGAGCACGTCGCCGGGGGTGATTGCCTCGATCTCCTCCGTCCCGTTGGCCAGCAGCACGACCGCGGTCTTGGACATGTCCGCTCCCTTCCGGCGCGATGCGCCGCTGCCCCCTTGCCCCGAACCCCGGGCCGCCGCGGCGAGAGAACCCCGCCGCTGGCATAACCCATTATGATGCGCAAACCGCCTGCCCCGCAACCGCTCGCCCCGATTCTCTCGCCCGCCAACCATCGCCCATGGCCGACCCGACGCGCGCGCCCGAGCACATGTCCCCTGACGAGTTCCGCCGCCGCGGCCGCGAGGTTGTGGACTTCATCGCCGACTACATGCAGCGCGTGGACACTCTGCCCGTGCTGCCGGACGTGCGGCCGGGCGAGGTCGCGGGCCTGCTCCCTGATGCCGCGCCCGAAGAGCCCGAGCCGTGGGAGCGCCTCTTCGCCGACGTCGGCCGCGTTGTCATGCCGGGCCTGACGCACTGGCAGTCGCCTAACTTCTTCGCGTTCTTCCCCGCCAACTCGTCGGGCCCGGCGATCCTGGCCGACCTTCTGAGCACGGGCCTGGCGGTGCAGGGCATGCTCTGGCAGACCTCGCCCGCGTGCACCGAGATCGAGACCCGCGTGATGGACTGGCTGGGGCGGGCCATCGGCCTGCCCGAGCCGTTCCTCGCGGCGAGCGGGACCGGCGGCGGCGTGATCCAGGGCACCGCCAGCGAGGCGACGCTGGTCGCCATGCTCGCCGGTCGCCAGCGTGCGCGGCGGTTGCTCGCGGCCGGCGCGTCGCACGACCCGGCGTTCACCGTCTACACCTCCACGCAGGCGCACTCGTCGGTCATCAAGGCCGCGATGATCGCGGGCATCGCGCGCGGCCCGGACGACCGAACCGCGGTTCGGCTGATCGGCACCGACAGCTCGTACCGCGTGGACTGCGCCGCGCTCGAGGCCGCGCTGCGCGAGGACCTCGCCGCGGCAAGGGTCCCGTGCTGCGTCGTCGCGACCGTCGGCACGACCGGCTGCGGCGCGGCGGATTCGGTCGAGGACGCCGCGGGGGCGATCGCCCGCGCGTGCGGCGCCAGCGCGCCGTGGCTGCACGTCGACGCGGCGTGGGCCGGGGCCGCGGCGGTCTGCCCCGAGCACCGCGGCCTGCTGCGCGGCGTCGGTCGGGCCGACTCGTTGTGCTTCAACCCGCACAAGTGGCTGCTGACCAACTTCGACTGCAGCGCGATGTGGGTGCGCGACCGCGGCCCGCTGCTGGGCGCGCTGAGCATCACACCCGACTACCTGCGCAACGCCGCGAGCGAGTCGGGCGCCGTCATCGACTACCGCGACTGGCAGGTGCCGCTGGGCCGCCGCTTCCGCGCGCTCAAACTGTGGTTCGTGATGCGGGCCTACGGCCTGCGCGGCCTGCGCGAGCACGTCCGCGCGCACGTGCGGCTGGGCGAACTCTTCGAGTCGCTGGTGCGCGCCGACCCGCGCTTCGAGGTCGCCGCGCCGCGCTCGCTGAGCCTGGTCTGCTTCCGGCAGGTGCGCGACTCGCTCGGCGCGCCGCTGCCCGACCCCGACGGCGCGAACCGCGCCCTGTTGGACCGCGTCAACGCGACGGGCCGCGCGTACCTGGTGCACACGGTGCTGCCCGCCGCGGGAGGCGAGCCGGCCCGGCTGGTGCTGCGCATGGCCGTCGGCGGCACGCGCACCGGCGAGGCGCACGTCCGCGCCGCGTGGGAGTTGCTGCAATCCGCCGCGGAGTGATACGCTTGCGCCATGCCGCGAACGCCGCTCCTGCTCGCCGCGCTGCTCGTGCTCCCCGCCTGCGCCGCCCCGCGCGCCGACCGCGCGCCCGTCGGCGCGACGCTGGAGGACCCGACCACCGCGCGCATCCCCGCGGGGCAGTACGCCGCGGCGTTCGACGCCGCGCGGCGCGAACTCCGCGACGCGGGCTTTGTCCTCGAGCGCGTCGACGCGTGGTCGGGCGTCATCACCACGCGCCCGGCCACGTCGGCCGGGTTCATGACCCCGTGGATCGGCCATCAGTCCGGCATCGAGCAGGAACTGGGCGACTTCGCGCACCGGCACCAGCGCACCGTGCGCGTGACGTTCGAGCCCGCCGCGCCGGCGACGGACCCCGGCGACCTGCGCGCCCTCGACGCGGATCTGCTCATGCGCACGAGCGTCGTCGTCGAGCGCGTCTACCAGCCGCTCTGGCGGATCGACCACTCGACCATCCGCCAGTCGTCCTACGCGACCGACCCCGCGCTCGTCGCCCGCGGCATGCAGCCGTCGTACGCCGTCGCGCGCGAGGAGGACACGCTGCTGGCCGCGCGGCTCGTGCGACGCATCGTCGCGAGCGACGCGCCCGCGCCATCCGAAGCCCGCGCCGACCGCGCGCCGGCCGACTCAGCCCCCCACTGACACCGGCAGGCGCGACGCCTGGCTCTCGCGCTCGGCCTCCAGAAGCCGTGTGACCGCCACCGCCTCGTCGATCGTCGCCGGCGTGTCGGTTCGTCCCGCGGCGATCGTCTCCACCAGCCGGCGCACCTGCCCGTCGTACCCCGTGCGCACGCCCGGCTCGCCCGCCTCCACCGCGCTGGCGCCCGCGTCGGTGTGCAGCACCAGCGCGGGCGTGCGCGAGAGGTCAAACTCCGCCGTGCCGCGCTCGAAGCTCACCAGAAACCGCATGCGGAAGCCCGCGCCGGGCGCAAGGTCCCACGCGCCCTCGGCCGTCACATGGCGCGGCCCGCCCGCGCCGTAGACGTACGACGCCGTCACGTGCTGCGCATCGCCCACGGCGAACACCTCGCGCGGCGGGCCGAAGCACCAGTGCACAAAGTCCGCGTCGTGCACGTGCAGGTCGAACAGCGCGCCCCCGCTCCGCGACGGGTCGCGATAGAACGCGGCCGACCACGCCGGCCCGCTGCCCAGCCGCTGGAACGTCGCGCTCCGCACTGCGCCAAGCGAGCCGTCGCGCACGCGCTCCCGCAGCCACGACCACCCCGGCCAGAATCGCATGCACATCGCGGGCATGCAGCACAGGCCGCGCTCCGCCGCCGCGGCCCGCGCCGCCAGCGCCAGACTCTGCGCCTCGGCCGACCGCAGCGCGACCGGCTTCTCGACCAGCACGTGCTTGCCCGCCGCGAGCGCGGCCAGCGCAAGGTCCACGTGCGAGTCGGTGTACGTGCAGACGCTCACAAGGTGCACGGCCGGGTCTGCGAGCAGACCCTGCGCCGTTTCGTGCCCGCGCACCTGCGCGGGGTCGAACAGGCGCTCCCCCGCCGCGCCGGTCGAGATGTTCCCAGACTCCGCCGGCACAAGGCCCGCGCGCCGCGCCGGGTCGGGGTCGCACACCGCGACCACGCGGCACGGGAACCCGTCGCGCGCCGCGGCCTGGTACGCCGCGACGTGCGTCCGGCCCATGAACCCAAGGCCGATCACGCCGACGCCGATCGTCTGGCTGCGCGCGGCCGTCATGCCCGGGCCTCCCTCACCCGCACGCGCCCCGGCAGGTGCCGCGCCAGCACGTCCGCCGCGGCGAGAATGTCCGCCGAACGGTCCGCGCCCGCTTCGCGCTCGATGACCAGCGCGACGTCGGGCAGCCGCCGATCGACTTCGGCCAGGAACCGCGCCCAATCGACCGCGCCGGTGCCGACGACGACCTCTCGCCCCCACGTGCCCGCAACGGCCGTCGGCACTGCGTCCTTGACGTGCACCTGCCGAACGTGCGGCGCGAGCAGCGACAACGCCGCGACCGGGTCGCCCATGCCGTACAGGATCATGTTCGCAGGGTCGAAGTTCACGCCCGGCGCAAACCCTTTCGGGCACGCCGCGGCCAGTTCCTCCAGCACGCCCAGCAGCGTGGGCGCGTCCTCCTGCCCGGTCTCGAAGGCGACGCGCACGCCCTCGTCGGCAAAGGCGCACACCATCTGCCGGACGCGGTCGAGCATCACCGCGCGCAGCGGGTCGGCGGCGTCGTGCGGCAGGAAGCCCGCGTGAAACGTCACCAGGTCCAGCCCCCACGCACGCGCCAGCCGCGCGTTGCCGCTCGCTGCGCCGAGATTCGCGGGCCAGTGCTCATCGAGCCGCACGCCGCCGGTGGCGCGGATGGTGTCGAGCGTCGAGTAGTCCTCGCCGCGCGTGCCCATCATGCCCGACAACACGCGTACGCCCGCCGCGGCCAGCGCGCCGCGGGTCGCGTGCTCGTCCCAGCGCGCCTCGCGGATGGGGTCGAGCGCGACCTGCACCGCGCGGCCCGCCGGGCCGCAGGCGCGCAGCCGCTCGACCAGTTGCGCCGGTCCATCGGGCTTGAGCGACCATGAACACACGCCGACATCGTGCACGGGAAGACTCCGGGAGCCCGCCGTGGCGGCGGGCCGCACAGAGCGTACACGATCCGGCGGTGATCGACACGACCGGCACATACGGGCAAAGCCCTGCCGTCCTCTACGGGCATCCCGCGAACCACGCCGAGAGGAACGCGAAGATCGCCGGCACGCCGGGCGTGCCGCCGAAGTTGACCGCGCGCGGCACGCCGGCGAACCAGTCGGTCAGGAACGCGAAGATGTCGGGCACGTCGCGCACGCCGTCGCCGTTGTAGTCGGCCGCGCAGCCGACGGCGACGAAGTGTTCGTCGTCGTCGAGGTTGATCCACCCGACGTTCTCGCCCCACGCGTACCCGCGGAGGCGCTGGGCCGCGCTGTCCCACCGGGTCTGCTGGCCGAAGGGGGCCAGTGCCGCGCGGGTGTCGAAGTTGATCCATCCGACGGCCTCGCCCCAGGCCAGGCCGAACAGGTCGCCGGTGGCGGCGTCGATGTTCACGCCGCAATCCGCGCCGTCGGTGTTGGCGTAGTGCGTGCCGTTGGCGGGCGAGCCGTCGCCGAGGTTGACCCAGCCGATGCTCTCGCCCCAGACAAAGCCGGAGAGGAACGCCGCGCCGATGCGCGCGCCCTGCGCGCCCGCGGGCGAGCCCGCGTCGCGCCAGTTCAACCAGCCGACGTTCTCGCCCCAGCAGTATTTGTGTACCGGACTTATGTTGGTCGGCTGGGCCGGCGCGGCCGCGCACGGCGCGAGCGCGGCCAACACCGAACCGGCGACAGTGCCCAAGCGTCTGTGGGTCATGCGTTGGCTCCCGCGGGTCGGGCCGCTCAGTGCACCAGGTTCGCGCGCCCGTCGCAGTCGCCCGCGTTGAGCGAGCCCGCGTCGATGATCCGCCCGACGGCGTTGTTGCCGGCGACGACGACCGCGCCCAGCGGGCCGATCGAGCAGGTGTTGGAGATCACCAGGTTGTTCTGGCCCTGCACCAGCACGCCGCCGGCGTTGCCCGTGCACGAACAGGCCTCGATCTTGCCGCCGACCGAGTCGGCGCCGCAGCGCACGGCCCAGTCGCCGTTGTTGCTGCACACGCACCGGAGCACCTGCGCGCCGAAGGTGTTGCTGAGCCGGATGCCGTCGCCCGTGTTGCTCGAGCACACGCACTCGACCGACGACCACGCGCACGCCACGCCCGAGGACGAGGCGCAGAGCAGGCCCGGCCCGGTGTTGTTGCCGGCCACGCACCGCAGCAGCGAGACCGAGGTGCAGTCGAAGAACGCCGCGCCCGCCGCCGTCACGCCCGCGCTCGCGCCGTTGAGTTCGAAGACGCAGTCGCGGCAGACGCACTGACCGCCCGAGCACACCGCGCCGCTGCCGCCGTTGCGGCGCAGCGAGCTGCCCGTCGCCGTCAGCGTGCCGACCACGCGCAGGCCGTCGCCGCCGTTGCGGTTGCAGACACAGGAATCGACGATCAGGCAGCCCTCGGTCAGGTACATGCCGTGCCCGCCGTTGTCGCTCGAATCGCACCGGAACGAGCTGTACCTGCCCCGATCGCAGAGCAGGCCGTTCCCGGCGTTGCGGTGGAAGGTCGAGTCCTGCATCGAACCCGCCGAATCGAACGGGCTGGCCACCGCGACGTCGACACCGTTGCCGCCGTTCTGCGAGAACACGCAACGCCGGCCGTCCAGCGGGCACCGGCACCGCACGCCCGATCCGACGTTGCCGCCGCACACGCACGAATCCAGCGACACCATCGCGTGCAGGAGCGTCGAGACCGGGTCGGTGCTCGAAACCGAGATGCCGTCGCTGCCGTTGTGCATGCACCGCAGGTGCGAGCAGGTGCACTGGACGCTCGAGGCCGGGCCGCACAGCAGGTCCACGCCCCTGCCCGCGTTGCCGCTGCACACGCACCGGTCCAGCACGCACCGCACCTGCCCCGACCCGGGGCACACGACGCGCAGGCCGGCCCCGAAGTTGTCCGACAGCGCGCACGACACGCACGCGAAGTCGACCGACATTGGGTGGTTCGGGCAATCGCACTGGATGCCGCCGCGGCACTGCACCACGTGCGCCGCCTCGTGCGCCGCCGTGAACAGGTCGGGCGGGACACCGAAGGCGTGCAGCACGCCCGGCCCGTCCACGCACGCGCTGACGTGCAGCCCGCGCGTCGAGACGTCCGGGCAGTCGAGCATGTAGACGCCGCTGCCGCCGCAGGCGTGAACGCGGGCGCTCTTGTGGTTGACAGTCCCGGCCAGTTCAGCGCCGGCCTTGAACTTCACGACCTTGCGCGCCGAGACGCCGTGCCCGCCGCAGAACGACACGTCGAACGACGCGAGGTCGCACAGCGTCAAGTCGGTCAGGCGGATGCCGTCCTCGTCGCACCGCTCAACCGTGCACCGGGCGATGTCGCAGGTGGACCCGGCCCAACCCTGCTCACACTCGCAGCGGATGCCGTTGCGACATCCGGAAACGTGCACGTCCTGCATCTGCACCTTGCCCGCACCCCCGCCTCCGCCCGCGGCGTACGCCTCCACGGTCAGGCCGTCGCCGGGGCAGTTCATCACCACGCAGCGTTCGATGCTCACGTCGCACACCGCGCTCGTCGGGCAGCGCACCCGGATGCCGTCGCCCCCGCACGCAAGCACGCTGCAGTTCGAGATGCCGATCTTGCCCGGACCGCCGCCGTGCTGGGAACCCTGCGGCGCGAGGTGATCCACCAGCACGCCGCCGCCCCCGCACGACACGGCGCGGACGTTCTGGATCGCCGCGTGGATCGCGTCGTGCCGCATCGTCAGGACCAGCGCCGCCCCATCGCAATCGCTGATCGAGACTCCGGCGACCGAGCACTCGTCCACGCTCGCGATGTGCAGGCCGTCGCCGCCCCAGTTGCTGATGCGGCCCTTCTCATCAAAGACGTGCGGCATGGCGAACGACCGCCGGCCGCTGGCCTGACCCGACCCCGACGCGGGCCGGTACACCCCGTGCAGCGAGCCCGGCACCCCGACCAAAGAGAATCCGTTCAGGTCCAGCGAAACGTCGCCGTCGCAGGTGATCAGGATTCCGTGCCGCCCCGGCTGGCCGACCACGTCCGCCGTCAGCACGTAGACACCCGGCTGGCTGATGACGTGCACCGCTTCGGCCGAACCCGGCAGGCTGCCGACCGTGCGGCGCGGGTCGATCTGGTCGAGCCGCTTCATCGACGGCGCGACCGGCCCCGGGGGCGGGTCGATCTGCCCCGACGCGGGCGACACGCCGATTACCGCCGCGAACACCGCACACAATGACCAGAGCGCGCCAACACCGATGCGAGCCATGAGCGAGTCTCCTGATGTCTGCGGACCGAGTCCGCGGCCGCGAGATCGGCCGCGAGCGGCGACCCGCGTTCATGGCGGGAGACCTGTCTCGGGAATCCAGAATACCTCGCGGCGGGAGACTCTGCAAACGGAGTGGCGTCCCCACGGCTCTTCATGACGCGGCAAGACGTTCAAACTGCGGGGTTTGCAACGCCTGCGCCAGACCGGAGCGCAGCGACCGAGCACCGTTGAACGCCCGAGCAACGGGCGCGCGTCCGCCGGCGATGGTCACGGGCACCCCGCGAACCACGCGGAGAGGAACGCGAAGATCGCCGGCACGCCGGCCGTGCCGCCGAAGTTGAACGCGCGCGGCACGCCCGCGAACCAGTCGCTCAGGAACGCGAAGATGTCCGCCACCTCGCGCTGGCCGTTGCCGTCGTAATCGGCCGGGCAGCAGTCGGCCACCTGCAGCACCGCCGGCGCGCTGGTCGCGCTGCCGCAGGGGTTGGTCACCGTGCAGGTGTAACTGCCCGCGTTGCCCGGCGCGGCCGCGGCGATGGTGTACACCCGCGCCGTCGCGCCGGGGATGGGCGTGCCGTTGCGCCGCCACTGGTAACTCCGCGGTGACGAGCCCTGCGCCTGCACCTCCAGCACGACCGGGTCGCCGATGCAGACCGACTGGCTCTGCGGCGGCGCGGTGATCGACGGCTCCTGCACGTTGAGCGCCCAGCAGACCGCGCGCTCCATCAGCGTGCGCGCATCGGCGCTCGAGACCTGCCAACTGGTGTCCTCGAAGAACATGAAGACCCGCCGCGCCGGCGTGACGTACCCGCCCGCGACCGTCGCGCCCGCGTCGGCAACGACGACGGCGCCGTCGGTCGAGCCCGAGCGGCGCGCAAGAATCTGCGTTCCGGGCCCGGTCGCGCCGGTCGCGACGCTCATGTTCGCGGCGGTCGTGAAGACGACGCGGTCGCCCGCGGCGAAGCCCTGCGTGATCGGGTGCGCGGTGTTCACGATGTTGATCGACATGGCCGAGACGACGGTGCCGTTGTCGGTCAGCGACTCGCGGCCCGGGCGCAGCAGCGCGTTCTCCCAGAAGATCATCGGCGTCGCGACGGTGCGGAACTCGCCGGCCACGTTGGCCGAGGTGATCGTCGACGACACGACGATCAGGTCGTGCTGCGCGGCGAGCGCGGCCGCGCCGGGCCGGTTGGCCGGCTCGTCGTCGTAGTACGACACCTCGAAGCCCAGGTCCTCGAAGAAGTGCTCGACGGCGTGGTCCGCCGCGGAGGCCGACGCGGACCCGCCGATGAACGCGATGCTCGGCACGTCGCCGACCTTGATGTACGCGTTGCGCTGCCGCACCACCGGCCCCCCGCTGCCGGTCACCGTGAGGCGGACGGTGTAGACGCCGTCCTCGGCGTAGGTGTGCGCCGGGTTCTGCTGCGTGCTGGTCGCGCCGTCGCCGAACTCCCAGAGCCACGCCGTCGGCGCGGGCACGGTGGATTGGTCGGTGAACTGCACAGCCAGCGGCGCGGGGCCGCCGGTGACGCTGGCGACAAAGTCCGCGTCGCCGACGAAGCGCACACGCAGGACGTTCGCGCCCGGGTCGATGGGCGAGGTGTAGCCCAGGTCGCGGTACAGGTCGGTGAAGTAGAGCCCGTCCGGGCCCGCCGCGAGTCCGCAGACCGTCGCGCGCCCCGCCCCGACGTACTGCACGAACGTCGCGGGGCCGGAGGTGACGGTCCCCGCGCTGTTGATGACAAACTCGGTGATGCGCTTGCCGATGGCCTGCGGGCCGTTGGCCCACGTCGCGCCCGACTCGGTGACGAACGCGCTGTTCTGCTTGGACGCGGGGAACCCGCTGCCGCCGAAGACGCTCGGCTGGATGAACGCGATGTTGACCGGCCCCGAGGCGGGGTTCCAGTTGTACATCGCGAAGTTCTGCATGCTCGCATCGGTACCGTTCCACAGGTAGTTGCGTCCGGCGACGACGTGGATGAGCCGGTCGACGCTCGGCCCGTTCTCGACGCTGTAGAGCCGGTTGTCGCTGAATCGCCACGCGCCGCCGAAGGGGTTGCGCAGGCCGTAGGCAAACACGTAGTCGCGCGACGTGATGCCGTCCCCCGCGTTGTAGAACGGGTTGTCCACCGGCGCGGCGCCCTGCCGCGTCAACCGGAGGACCTTGCCGCGGTACGAGCCGAGGTTCTGGCCCGTCGAGGCGTTGAATCCGTCGCCCATGTGCACGTACAGGAGGTTGTCGGGGCCGAAACTGATGCTGGAAATCTGGTGCGACTGCCCCTGCGTCTCGCCTGGCATGTCGAGGATCGTGATCTGCTCCGACGCGGTGCGCCCGCCGTCCTCGCTGCGGAAGCGCACAACCCTGGGGTAGTGCGGCACGTTCTCCACGCCCGGCACGCTGCTGTAGAGCATGGTCGCGTACACGTCGCCGTTCTGCGGGTCCACCACCACGCCGGTCACGCCCTGCTCGCCCGAGCCGGGGAACAGGCCCGTGGGCGTGAAGTTCAGCAGGTTGCTCGCGTAGTCCTGCACCGTCCCGTTGCGCAGCACGACCTTGATCGTCCCGTACAACTCGGTCACGTAGTACACCGGCGCATCGGCCTGCGGCCCGGGGTTGGGCACGAACGCGATGTTCACCGGCAGTCGGAACCCCGACGCCACCACCTCGACGCGGTAGCCCGGTTCGGTCACGACCCACGGAACCGCGCTGCCGCGTGCCAGCGACGAGAAGTCCGGCTCGGTCTGACCGATCTGCCCGTTGTAAGTCGATCCGCTGGTCGTCACCCAGAAGACCTTCTGGTTGCTCTCGCCGGGCTGCACGATCATCGCCGGCAGGTAGATCGTGATGTTGGCACCCTCGTGCGTCGTGAACCGCAGATCGGTCTCGGGCAGTTGCAGCGGCGAAGCCAGGGACCCCGCGCTCACGCGCACCCGCACCGGCGAGTGCCCCGTGAGCGACGGGGGGTTGTGCACGTGGTTCTCGATCCCGTTCTCGCCCTCGATCTCCAGCAGCAGGCCGCCCGCGGCGGTCTCGACGATCACCCGCGGCTGCCCGCCCGGCGCGGCGGGGAGCACGACGGCCACGCCGGGCACGTCCGTCCACTGCGGCGCGGGGTCGTCCACGATGTCGTCCGTCTCCAGCGGGAAGATGCTGCTGGCCGCGCCGGTGTCGAACACCCGCTCGCTCCACGGGCTCCACCACGTGCTCGGGTCGCTGCTCGAATCGCGGTGCCGCACGCGCAGCGTGTAGCGCGTGTGCGGCAGCATGTCGGTGCGGAAGGCGTGCGAGCCGATAAACAGCCCGTCGCCCAGGTGCGTGTGCAGCCGCTCGACCCCGCCCAGGCAACTGGCCACCCACACGCGCTCGACCAGCGCGGGCGGGTTCGGCGAGGTCCAGATCTCCCAGTCGGTGCAGACGTGCTCGTCGCCCGGGTCGGGGTCGAAGAACGGGCCCGTCTCCATGTGCACGTCCGCCGGGTTCAGCGTCCGACCCGGCGCGGGCTCGGTGATCACCGGCGCCGCCGGGGGCGTGTTCGCAAACGCCGCCACGCACAGACAAAGCGTCGTGGCGACCACCGCGGCCCGCTTGAGCATCAGCATCATCCCGCTCCTGCCTGTTCTCCGCCGCGGCAGATCCCGCGGCGTCGAGGAACCAGTCCATTCGTGCCCGGCTTCGCGCGGTTGCCGGGCTCATTCAACATACACGCACCGACGCGCAACGCCACTTCCAAACTCCCGGCAAGCCAAACATTCGCCAGCCAAGGACCCTGTCATTCCGGCCGGCCAAGACCAAAGACCGCGGCGGTCCGCGGCGGCACAACCGTCCCTCGGCTTTCGGCGTGCGGGTCCATTCGAACGGCGGACGTATCGGCCGCCGTCTCCCACCAGTCAAGAACTGCGCGTGCGTCGAACGACTCGTCGGCGCGATTGGCGATCACGAGCACGCGCAGCCCGTTCAGGCCGCGCTCGACGGCGAAGACGTCGGGCGACGCCGCGTCGATCACGCGGCAGTCGCCGTAGCGCAACGTCGGACCGATGATGGGGTCGTGCCGCAGGCGCAGCCACGCGCGGAACCGCCCGCGGAGCGCGGGGTCGGGGGCGTCGGCGGGGTTGTCCATAGGGCCGAGGTCGGGCCAGGGCAGGGGCTTGCGGCAGTGCGGGTCGTTCTCGCCGTGCATGCCGTACTCGTCGCCGTAGTAGACCATGGGCGCGCCGGGCCACGCGACCTGCAGCGCGACGCCGAGCACGACCAGGTCGTAGGCGCGGGCGTCGGGGCGGCGGCCGCGCAGGCGCGCGGGGGTCGGCGCGTTGTACTCGCGCACGCCCGCCGCGCCGGCGTGCAGCATGGTCGCGAGCCGCGCCGTGTCGTGCGAGGCGAGCATGTTCATGTGCACCAGTTCGTGCTGCGGCGGGCGCGAGAGGAGCGCGGCCAGTTGCGCGCCCAGCCGCGCGGCGGGGTACGACACGTCGCCGAGCCACCGCACGACCGGCATCGCGAACGGGTAGTTCATCTGCCCGTCGAAGACGGCGGCCGACCCGTCGGTCGAGAAGAACTCGCGCGCGTCGAACCAGTACTCGCCGATCAGCAGCGCGTCGGGGTTGAGCGACCGCGCGTGGGCGCACCACGCCTCCCAGAACGGGCGCGGCAGGTCGGGCGCGACGTCGAGCCGCCAGCCGTCGATGCCGCGTCCGCCGTCGGGCGCCATCCACCGGCGGGTGACCTCGAACACGTGCCGCTCGACGCCCGCGTGCAGGCGGCCGTCGGCCCCGCGCGCAAACGTCGGCAGCGAGCCGTTGCGGCCGTTCCACGACGCCCAGCCGACCAGCGCGCCGGGGCGCACGACCGCCCCGGCCAGCCGCGCATCGGCGCCCGGGTCGTCGTCGGCGTACACGCCCCGGAACCACGGCGCGTACGGCGACTCGCGCCCGCGCCGCCGCACGTCCTCGAACGCCCAGAATCGCGTGCCGACGTGGTTCCACAAACCGTCGAAGACGATGCGCAGGCCGCGCGCGCGGGCCGCGGGCAGCAGCGTGTCGAGCACGTAGCGGTCGGCGCGCGTCCAGACCCACGTCGCCGGGTCCTCGGTCTCGCCGGGCCGCTCGCACGCGCGCCCGTCGCCGGCCAGCGCCGGGTCGACGTGGCGGAAGTCGGTCGCGTCGTACTTGTGGTGCGAGTGCGCGTGGAACACGGGGTTGAGGTACACCGCCGTCACGCCGAGATCGGTCAGTTCGTCGAGTTTCTCCGTCAGCCCCTGCAGGTCGCCGCCGTACCGCCGCGCCTGGATCGCCGCGCTGCGCGGGTCCGGCAGCGCGCGGTGCTCGTGCGGGTGGTGCATCGCGACCCGCGCCCGCGCGGCCTCGATCTCCTCGATTCCCATCGCCCGCCAGTCCGAGGTCCACCGCGCCGCGAAGAACTCCGACCCGCGCGGGTCGTTGGCGGGCTCGCCGTTCCGGAATCGCTCCGGAAAGACCTGGTACCACACCGCGCCCTTGGCCCAATCGGGCGTCGAGCGTCCCTCGCCGGGCGAAGCGGGCATCGCGAACGGGCCGAGCACGTCGGGCACGCCGCGCGCCGCACCGCGCAGAACGATCGAGAACCGCACGCGCTCCGAATCCGGTCCCTCGCCGGCCATGACCCGCGCCGTGAACAGCCGCGACCGCGGGGTCGAATCCGGCACGTCCTCGGCGCGCATCGCGACCTCCACGTGCCCTCCGGCGCGGAGCGCCAGCCGCACCACCGCGCCGCCCGCGGCCGATTCGGGCGCGCGCAGCGCGACGTCGCCCAGCCCCAGCCCCCCGGAGATCGGCGTCCAGCGCAGTTCGAACCCCGGCGGCAGGTCCGCGGCCACCGCCCGACCCGCCGCGAGCGCGGCGAGCAGGCACAGGCGCCGGGCGCTTGAGCGCAGGGATCGCATGGGCGTGACCGTGCGGAACGAACGATGCGGCCGTGCCTTTGGAGCACGGTTCGCGTGGACTGTACACTGCCCGCCCGACCGGACGCATTCTGCCGGACGCTGCCGATGCCCCCCCACCCCCCCGCACATCCCCTCCCACCACCCGCCGGCGCCCACGGCGACCGCGGCCCGCGCCCGCTGTGGAAGCGCCTGCTCTCGGCGCAGGAGAGCGGCCTGGTGCTGGTGATCGCGCTGCTGATGGCCGGGCTCACGATCTTCGGCGGCACCAAGGAAGCGCCGGTGCGCGTGCCGATCCCGCCGGGCGCGAGCGTGCAGGAACTCGAAGGCGGCGTGCTCGTCGTCGCGCACGCGGGGCGCGAGCGGCGGCACGTGTCGGAGTCGGGCTGGCGCATCCGCGAGTCCGACGACGGCTCGCGCACCGCGCTGGGCCGGCGCACCACCAGCAAGTTCTTCGACAAGGACAACCTGATCGTGCAGACGACCACGGCGAGTTTCATCGCCGTCATCGCCGTCGGCATGACCGCGATCATCGTGCTCGCGGGGATCGACATCTCGGTCGGGTCGATCTACGCGCTGGCCGCGCTGGCCGCCGCGGCGTCGATCTCGGCCCTCTGCCGCGACCCCGGCTCGGCGTGGCACTCGGGCCTGCTGGCGGTGCCGCTGGTGATCGCGGTGGCGTGCGCGGTGGGCGCGTCGTGCGGGCTGGCCAACGGCGCGCTGAGCGTGGGGCTGCGCGTGCACCCGTTCGTCATCACGCTGGGCACCATGGCGATCTTCCGCGGGATCGTCTTCGTCGGCGGGCAGGGGCAGACGGTCGGCGGCCTGCCCGAATCGATCCAGAAGGGCTTCTTCAAACTCGAGTACGCGGGCGTGTACCCGGTGCCGACGGTGATCATGCTGCTGGTCGCGTGCGCGGGGGCGGTGGTGCTGAGCCGGACCGTGTTCGGCCGGCGCGTGTACGCGATCGGCGGCAACGAGACCGCCGCGCGGTACGCGGGCGTGCCCGTGGGACGCGTCAAGATCATGGTCTACACCATCGCCGGCGCGCTCGCCGGCCTGTCGGCCGCGATGTACATCGGCTACTTCGGCGCCGCGGAGAGCGCGGCGGGTCGCGGGTACGAACTCAAGGTGATCGCCGCGGCGGTGATCGGCGGGGCCTCGCTCTCGGGCGGGCGCGGCTCGGCGCTGGGCGCGGTGCTGGGGGCGGTTCTGGTGCAGTTGATCGACAACGGGATGATCATCCTGGGGATCGACCAGGCGTACAACGAGATCGTGATGGGCTCGGCGATCATCCTCGCGGTGGCGATCGATCAGGCCAAGTCGCGGTGGTCGCGGTGAGCGTCAGAAACGCCGCGGACGCCCTTTCGGGCGTCCGGCGGCTGTTGCGCGAGAGAGAGTGAAGGGCCGCGGCGCGTGTGCGCCGCGCGTGGTGCGCGCGGCGCGCGGGGTCAGGTGGTCCTGGCCAGCCGCCTGCGCGTGCGCTTGCGCTTCTCGGGCGTCGGGGCGGGCTGGGTAAAGAACCGCGTGGGGCGCGCGTCGTTGATCTGGGCGTTGAGTTTGGCCAGCGCCTCGTCGGCGATCTGCCGGACGCGCTCGCGCGAGATGCCGACCTCGGCCGCGATCTGCTTGAGCGTGAGGGGCTCCTGACCGTCGAGCCCGAACCGGAGGCGCAGCACGCGGGCCTCGCGCTCGTCGATGGCGTCGAGCAGCCGGCGGATGGTCTTGAGTTCGTCGTCGCGCAGGACCGAGTCCTCGGGCGGGCCGGCCCGCTCGTCGGCGACCAGATCGCTGATGTTCATCACGTCGCCGTTGTCGTCCAGCGGGGCCTGCGCCGGGGCGCGGAAGGCCTTGACGGCGCGCTTGATGATGCGGAGTTTCTTGACCGGGAGTTGCATCTCCTCGGCCAGTTCGGGCATCGAGGGCGGGCGGCCCAGAACGCGCTCGAGTTTCTGCGAGGCCTGCTTCCAGCGCGCGATCAGTTCGACCATGTACGCCGGGACGTGGATCGGCTGCACCGCGTTGATCAGCGCTCGCTTGATCGCCTGCTTGATCCACCACGACGCGTAGGTGCTGAACCGCGCGCCCTGTGCCGGGTCGAAGCCCTCGACCGCGCGCAGCAGACCCACGTTGCCCTCCTCGATCAAGTCCTGCAGGTGCAGGCCGCGGTTGGCGTAGTTCTTCGCGATCGACACCACCAGCCGCAGGTTCGCGCGGATCATCCGCTCGCGCGACCGGGGGCAGTTGTCGTTGATGATGGCCCAGCCGAGCTGCTTCTCTTCCTCCGCGCTCAGCAGCGGAACCTCGTTGATCTGCTTGAGGTACAACTGCAGACCGGATTGCAACTCCGCCCGGGACGGCTGCCTGGAGAGTTTTACGCCTCGCACTGTGGGTACCCTTCGCTTCGACGCGAACGCGCCGAGGGAAAGGAACGCCGGCGTGCACGGACACCCGACCTCCCGTCCGACAAGCGGTTCGCCGCCTCGTTGACGAAGGTTGCATCGACCGTGCAAGTTTTGGCCTTGTCAAACACGCCCTGTTTAGGTGGTCGGCGGCCGGACCGCCGGGCAAACCCAACCCAGCCCGCGCAGGCCGCGCCGATTATCGGGCGGGCGCGCCGAAAAAGCGGGGCCCCGAACCCTGCCACAATACGAACAGTGCGACCTTGTGGTTGCCTCCGTACGTATAGAATCGGTACCTTAGAGCATCGTTGAGCGGTGGGAGTCCCCCACCCTTTGGACTGGGACCGAACGTGAGCGCCGACATCACCCCCATCCTCAACCAGTGGCCGTACGAGCCGGGCAAGATCAACGTCCGGCTCATCGACGGCGACGACGGCGAGCCGCGGATCCAACTCCGGCTCGACTTGGGCGTGCTGCAGATGCGGACCTCGGGCCGGCCCGACGGGCAGCGCCCGCACGGGTTTGAGAGTCTGCTGGAGTACCACGAGTCGCGGCTCGACGAGCACACCGACGAGAAGGGCTCGGCCTCGGGCTTTGCGCTGTCCGAGGAAGACTGCCGCGAACTCCGCGAAGAGGCGGTCCAGTACTACCACCGCTACGTCTGCCTGATGGTGCTGGAGGACTACGACGGCGTGGTGCGCGACACCACGCGGAACCTGCGGCTGCTGGATTTCTGCTCGCGCCACGCGGCCAACGAGGGCGACCGGCACATCCTCGAGCAGTTCCGGCCGTACATCACGATGATGCGCGCCCGGGCGCTGGCGAGCCAGGCGCTGAGCGACAACGAGCCCAAGGCCGCGATCCACGCCATCGACGAGGGCCTTGCCGCGCTCCACCAGTACTTCCAGGAACAGGGCGAGGCCGAGACGTTCGAGCAGGCCGCGGAGGTGCAGATCCTCAAGGGCATGCGCGACGCGCTCACGCCCAAACTGCCCGTCAGCCAGCAGGCCGAACTGCGCCAGCGCCTCGAGTCGGCGTTGAAGCAGGAGAACTACGAACTCGCGGCGATCCTGCGCGACGAACTCAAGGCGATGAAGGAGTGACCCGCGGCGTGCGGGGCCGCGTTGTCGCCGGCTGCGGGGCTATGCTGCGCGCATGAGCAGAACGTGCAGAGCCGGGTCGATCACCATCGGCGATGGCCATCCGCTGTGCGTGATCGCCGGCCCGTGCGTGCTGGAGAGCCGCGAACTGGGCATTGAGGTGGGGCGCTCGGTGCGCGACGTCTGCCGCGAACTCGGCCTGTCCTACGTCTTCAAGGCCAGTTTCGACAAGGCCAACCGCACCAGCATCGACTCGCCGCGCGGCCCGGGATTGGAGCGGGGCCTTTCGTGGATCGCCGAGATCGGGCACAAACTGGGCGTGCCGACGACGACCGACATCCACGACCCCGCGCAGGCCGAGCCCGCCGCGCGCGCGGTCGACCTGTTGCAGATCCCCGCGTTCCTGTGCCGCCAGACGGATCTTCTTGTCGCCGCGGGGCGCGCAGCGGCGAAACACGGCCGCGGCGTGAACGTGAAGAAGGGCCAGTTCGTCTCGCCGGGCGAGATGGCCGGCCCCTTGGGCAAACTCGCCGAGGCCGGGTGCGGCAACGCGATGCTCACCGAGCGCGGCACGTTCTTCGGCTACGGCCGACTGGTCAACGACTTCCTCGGCGTCGCGGAGATGATGGACCTGGGCGCGCCGGTCTGCTTCGACTGCACGCACTCGACCCAGCGACCCGGCAAAGGCGAAGGCGGGAAGGTGACCGGCGGTGAGCCGCGGTTTGCGCCCATGCTCGCCCGCGCGGCGACCGCCGCGGGCGTGCACGCGCTGTTCATCGAGTGCCACCCCGAGCCGGCTCGGGCGCTCTCCGACGCGGCGACGATGCTGCGGCTGTCGGAGATGCCGCGCGTGCTGTCGGATGCCGCGTCGATCCGGCGTACGCTCGCGGCAAACCGTTCGTAGTTTGAATGGAATCGCCGAACCGAGGGCCCCCGTCCGGCTTTGGGCCGTCGCGCGCGCTCCGGATCGGAAGGTCCGTGATTTGACCGATAACCACCTGAAAAGGTTACTTGCACATTGACTTGATCCACCTGTTTTGGTGTAATCGCGATTCGGCCTTGCCGGTCGTTCCACGCATGTGCTGCCCGCCGCGAAGGTTGCGCTGGGCAAGTGGGAACGAGCAGGCGCAGCGCGAGGGCGATTCCGGAATGGGAGGCAGTCCATGGTCCGCGCATGTATCAGATCCCAAGTGGTCGCGGCGGTCGCCGGCGCGCTGTGTCTGTCGCAGACGGCGGCGCAGGCGCAGACAGTGACGATGACCAACCCGACGCCGATCGCGATCCCCGGCGGGGGTGGCGGCTCGCCGGGCGATCCGTACCCGTCATCGATCACGATGAGCGGTCTGACGGGGCCGGTGTGCAAGGTCGTGGTGACGCTTCACGGGCTTTCGCACACCTGGACGGGCGACATCGACATCCTGCTTGTGGCCCCGAACGGGCAGACGTGCGTGCTCCTGAGCGACGTCGGCGACCCCCACTCCGTGGTCAACGCCACGCTGGTCTTTGACGACAACGCACCATCGGTCCCTTCAACGTTTGCGAGCGGCACGTTCCGGCCCACGAACGAGGAGGGGTTTGATGGGGACGCCTTTGAAACCCCCGCGCCGCCGGGCCCCTATGGGTCTGTGCTCGACAGTTTCAACGGCATGTCCGCCGCGACGGCGAACGGCCAGTGGCGGCTCTTCGTACGGGACGACTATGTCCCCGATGACCACGGTCTGCTTGCCGGCGGCTGGTCGCTCTCGATCACGCAGGGCATTGTGGTCACCAACACCAACACGTCCGGCGCGGGCTCGCTGCGCCAGGCGATCCTCGACGCCAACGCGAACGCGGACCTGAGTTTCATCTGCTTCAACATCCCCGGCGCGGGCCCGCACACGATCTCGCCCGGCTCCGGCGGCAACAGCCTGCCGGCGATCACCCAACCGGTCGTCATCGACGGCCTGAGCCAGCCCGACGCGTTCTGCGACGGGACCTGGCCGCCGACCATCCAGATCATCCTCGACGGGTCGAGCGCGCCGGGCGGCGCGGTCGGGCTGAACATCACCGGCGGCGGTTCCACGGTGCGCGGCCTGCAGATCCAGAACTTCCCGATGGACGGCATCCGCCTCGCCACCGGCGACGGCAACAAGGTGCAGTCCTGCTTCGTGATCGGCAACGGGCGCGACGGCGTGTGCGTCGAGTCCGGATCCGAAGACAACCTCATCGGCGTCGAGAGCAAACTCGAAGCCAGCGCGTGCCAGCGCAACCTGATCTCGAACAACGCGCGGGCGGGCGTCCTGCTCGACACCGCTGGCAACATCGTCGCGGGCAACTACATCGGCACCAGTGCCAGCGGCCTGGAGGCAATGGGCAACGCGCGCGAGGGCGTCTTCATCAGCGGCAACTGCAACCGCGTGGGGACCGACGGCGACGGCTTTGCCGACGACCTTGAACGCAACATCATCTCGGCCAATCTGAGGGACGGCGTCGTGATCGATCAGGCCGAGGGCAACGTCGTCGCCGGCAACTTCATCGGCGTCGGCGCCGACGGCACGACGCCTCTGGGCAACGGCACGATGGCGACGCACAACGGCGTGATGTTCTCGCCCAGTTCGCCCAACAACCGCGTCGGCACAAAGGCCTGCACGCCCAATCCCGCCGAGGGCAACATCATCGCGTTCAACGCGGGCAACGGCATCGACATGACCGGCGGCGGAAGCGCATCGATCCGCAACGCGTTCCTGATGAACAGCATCCACAGCAACGGCGGCCTGGGCATCTGCTTCGTGCCGCCGGGGCCCACGCCCAACGACCCGCAGGACGCCGACATCGGCGCCAACATGCGCCAGAACCATCCGATCATCACGTCGGCCGACGGCGTGACGATCGACGGGACGTTCAACTCGCGCCCGAACTACCTGTACCGCCTCGAGTTCTTCGCCAACTCCGTCGGCGACCCCAGCGGCTTCGGCGAGGGCGAGACGTTCGTGGCGGCGACGGTGGTGATGACGGACGCCAGCGGCGACGCGACGTTCAGCGTCGCGTACACGCCGGCGCCGGGCAAGCCGATCATCACCGCGACGGCGACGAACATCGGACGCGCCGCGTGCGACCCGCCGCACGTGTTCTGCATCTTCGAGGGGCGGGGCGCGATCGACAACGAGATCTACAACACGTCCGAGTTCTCGCCCTGGGTCGAAGAGGCCCGCTCGTCGTGCGAACTGACCTGCACGGACATCGAGGTCTATGCCAACACCGACCGGTGCGAGGCCGAGGTGGACTTCGGACAGATCGTGCCCGAGGCCTGCCTCGAGAACGGCTACTTCCTCGTGTGCACCATCGACGACGGCATGGGCGGGACGATGCAGGTCGAATCCGGCGACACGTTCCCGGTCGGCGACACGACCGTGACGTGCGTGCTGTACGACTCCGAAGAGAACGTCGTGGACGAGTGCACGTTCGTCGTGACGGTCATCAACGTCGACATGCCCACGATCGTCTGCCCCGACGATATCGTGACAGCGACCGATCCCGGCGTCTGCCGCGCGACGGTGGCCTTCGCCCCGACGATCGTCGAGCCGTGCGACTCGACCCCCGGCGTCTACGACCTGATCTGCACCGTCAACGGCGTCGAGATCACCTCGCCGCACTTCTTCCCGGTCGGAACGACCACGGTCCAGTGCTGCATCTACCCGACGGCGCTCGGCGGTAACGGTGAGCCGGGCGCGGCGATCGACTGCTGCACGTTCACCGTGACGGTCGAGGACCGCGAGGCGCCGACCTTTACCTGCCAGAACTTGCAGGTCCTGGTGCGCGACTGCGAACCGATCGTGCTCGACCCCGAGGCCATCTTCGAACAGGGCATCTCCGACAACTGCTGCGACCAGTTCACGATCAACCTCTCTCCCGTCACGTTCGTCTGCCCGCCGCTGGGCCCGGACAACGCCGTGACCGTGACGGTCACGGTCACCGACTGCAACGGCAACACCGCGACGTGCTCCATCGAGGTCACGTTCGTCGGCCCCGATTGCAACAACAACGGCCTGAGCGACTACTGCGACATCTGCCAGGGCACCAGCCTTGACTGCAACAACAACTGGGTGCCGGACGAGTGCGAGTGCTACTGGTGCCAGGGCGATCTCGGCGAGAGCCGGGGAACCGTGATCATCCCCGACGTCAACGCGCAACTCAGCCACGTCGGCGGCGGCGCGCCCGACGGCGCCCGCGTCGCCGACGACTTCTACCTCGAGCCCGGCTGCCTGCACCGCATCTCCGCCTTCCGCGGCCGCCTGCTCAACAACTCCATCCCGCAACTCCGCCGCGCACGGCTGGAGTTCTACGAGGACTGCAACGGCAAACCCGCGGCGACGCCGTTCGCCACGTACCTCTCCGCCGAGGTCGCGACCATCACCGACGTGCAGCCCGCCCAGGACGGCTTCTACGTCCTGACCTACCGCTTCGACCTGTGCGACAAGTGCCTGTGGCTCGAGGGCGGCAGGACCTACTGGGTCTCGCTGGTCGGACTGTCGGACAACATCACCGACGACCTGTCCTACTGGATCGCGACCGAGCCGGACGTGCCCATCATGGGCTCGGTGCCCTGCAAGGCCGACGGCACGCGCATCAGTTGGACCCAGTGGACCTGGGGCCCGTGGATGACCATCGAGGAGTGCTGCATCGGCTGCGTCAACTTCGAGTTCTGCCTCGACGGCTACCGCTGCCCGATCATCTGGGACAACGGCGGGCCCAACCTCGGCGCCGGACGCGGCGGCTCGGCCTCGGGCGCGCACCAGGCCGGCGAGACCCGCACCGCCGACAGTTTCCTAACCAAGACCCAGTGCCCCGACGGGGGCATCATCCGCGGCGGAGAGACACCCGCTCCGATCCCGGGCATCTGCCCCGGCGAGCAGGAGATCTGCCTGATCGAGGCGTGGATCTGGACCAACTGCGACCCGGTCCACGGGTTCATCGAACTCTACCGCGACCTGCCCTGCGGCCCGCCCGAACTGGAGAACGCGCCGTTTGTCGTGTACTCCGGCGACCAGATCGAGGCCACCCGTTTCGACGAGACATGGGTCGCCAACAACCAGACGCACCGCCTCTGGCGGCTGCGCGTCAAGGACCCCAACATCTCGCTGTGCTACTGCACCAACTACTGGGTCAGCGCGGGCGCCTACAGCACCGGCAGTTTCGTGGTCAACAGTTACTTCGCCAACGCGGTCCGCGGCTGCGACCCGTGCGCCACCCCGCACGCGTTCCGCATCACCCCCGGGCAGTTCCGTTCGATCCGCCCGCAGAGCACGCAGTGGGCCGACGTGAACCCCAAGCGCGACTTCGCGTTCCGCATCGCCGGACGCGACCCGGGCATGATCCTGTCCGACACCATCGGGCAGGGCCCGACCGCCACGCCCGCGTGCGTCGCCGACGCCAACAACGACGGGCAGGTCACCGTCGAGGACATCTTCGCCTTCCTCTCCGCGTGGTTCGCGGGCTGCCCGTAAGGCTCCATCTACCGCCTCACGACGCTCGCCCTCGGTCTCCTCTCACACGCGGCCCCGGGACTCACCTCCCGGGGCCGCTTTCTTGCCCTCGCACGCCGGCGCTGCGCGGCCACTCGCCACCTATCATCCGCGCTTGTCCCGCACGACCCGATCAACCAAGCGCCCGCAGCGCGACGAACGCCCCGCCGCGAAGGACCAGCCGGTGCGGTCGGTGGCGTTTGTCTCGCTGGGCTGCCCGAAGAACCTGGTCGACTCGGAGAAGATGCTCGGCCTGCTGGCCGAGGACGGGCTGGCGGTGGTCTCGGCCGACGCCGAGCGCGGCGGGGCGGACGCGATCGTGATCAACACGTGCGGGTTCCTCGAAGCGAGCAAGGACGAATCGCTGGAGGTGATCCACGACGCGATCCGGGCCAAGCAGGCGGGGAAGGTCCGGCGCGTCGTCGTGGCCGGGTGCCTCGTGCAGCGGCACCGGGCCAAGATGCTCGAGTGGGCGCCGGGCATCGACGCGCTGGTCGGCGTGTTCGACCGCGACAGGATCGTGGAGGCCGTGCGCGGCGGCGCGCCGGCGCGCGAGCGGCCCGAGGAGAACAACGCCCCGAAGTACTGGATCGCGGGCAACGCGCTGGTCGCCGCGAAGGAGCGCGGGCTCAGGACCACCGGCCTGACCGTCAACGGCAGGGACGGGACGGGCATCGGCTACTTCGAGGACGACTCGGCGCGGCTGCGGATCACGCCGCGGCACTACGCCTACCTGCGTGTGAGCGAGGGGTGCAACCAGAACTGCGCGTTCTGCACCATCCCGTCGATCCGCGGGAAGATGCGGAGCAAGCCTCTGGGGCGCGTCGCGGCCGAGGCGCGGGAACTGATCGCCGACGGGGCGTTCGAACTGAACCTGATCGGGCAGGACACGACCAGTTACGGCGACGACATCGGGTCGGGCATGAAGGGCGGGGGCGGGCTGCCCGCGCTGCTGCGCGCGGTGTCGGAGACCATCGGGCGCGAGGGCGGGTCGGGCGGCGGGTGGGCCCGGCTGATGTACGCCTACCCGTCGAACTTCTCGGACGCCTGCATCGACGCGATCGCGGAACTCAACTGGCTGGAGCGCTCCGGCGGGCGCGGCGGTTATATCTTACCTTATATCGACATCCCGCTGCAGCACGCCTCCGACGCGGTACTTACATCGATGCGGCGCAACGTAACGGCCGAACAGCAGCGCGACCTGCTGCTCAGGCTCCGGCGGCGCGTGCCGGGCATTGCCGTCCGCACGACGTTCATCTCGGGCTTCCCCGGCGAGACCGAGGACGACCACCGGCGCCTGCTGGATTTCGTCGGCGAGATGAACTTCGAGAACATGGGCGTGTTCGAGTATTCGCACGAGGAAGGGACGGTCGCGGGAACGATGGAACAGGACCCCGCGCTGGCCGTTCCGGCGGAGGTCAAGGCCCGCCGCAGGTCCGAACTCATGGCCCTGCAGCAGAAGATCGCCTTTGCGCGCAACGCGGCGATGGCCGCGGAGTTCGACGGGTCGCGCCCCGCGGCGGGCGGTCGGCGGCTGGACGTGCTCATCGACCAGGCCACCCGGACCCGCGGGCGGAAGACCAGCGGCGTGAGCGCGGGCGGCGGGCTCTACACCGGGCGGACGTACTTCCAGGCCCCGCAGATCGACGGCGTCACCTTCGTGCACTCCCGGCGCGACCTTTCGCCGGGCGAACTGGTGCGGTGCGTGATCGTCGGCAGCGACGGGTACGACCTTGTCGCGCGGCCGGCAGACGAGCTCGACAGGAAGGTCGTGCTCAATGTCCTTGCCGCCAAGCACTGAGGCGGTAGCCGTTCGGGGTCCGTCCCCGGTTTGATCCCGGGCTTGGCCGGCTGCCGATAAACCCGGCGATGCTGCGCTACGGACACATCGTCTTCCTGTGCGTTCTCGCCCTGCTGACGCTCGGCGTGGTCATGGTCAACTCGGCGGGCATGAGCGTCGACCCGCGCGAGGCCGTGACCGTCAAGTCGATCCTGCTCTCCCGCTCGACGGCGTACATGGCGCTGGCGGTCGCGGCGATGGCGTGCTGCGCCATGCTGCCGATCCGGCGGATGATGCCGCGGGCGTGGCTGGCCTCGGGCGACGGCGTGCAACCCGAGACCGAGCCCGACGGCCCGCTGGTGTCGGGCGACTTTGCACGCAACCTGCTGCGCACCGTCCGCGACCTGTGGCCGATGTGGCTGATCGTCGGCGCGCTGCTGGCGGTGCTGGCGACGGTGTACATCCCCGGCCTTGGCCGGACGGTCAACGGCTCGTCGCGGTGGATCAGCCTCCGCGCGCCCGGCCTCGAGTCGATCCAGCCCAGCGAGCTGGCCAAGTGGGCGCTGGTCGGCCTGCTGGCGTGGTACGGCGCGACGAACATGCACCGGCTGCACAAGTTCTGGCGCGGGCTCCTGCCGGGCCTGTGCGCGGCGGGGGCGGTCGCCGCGTTCATCGTCGTCGAGGACCTGGGCACCGGCGTGCTGCTGGGCCTGGTGACGTGCGTGGTCCTGGTCGCGGCGGGGGCGCGGGTGTGGCACCTGGTGGTGCTCGCGCCGCTGCCGCTGACGATGGTCGCCCTGGCGATCTCGACCAGCCAGTACCGGCGCGACCGCCTGCTGGCGTTCATGAACCCGTACGCCGACGCCGACGGCATCGGCTACCACATGATCCAGTCGATGGTCGCCGTCGCCAACGGCAACCTCGCCGGGCGCGGCCTCGGGCACGGCCTGCAGAAGTTCGGCTACCTGCCGGAGGACCGGACGGACTTTCTCTTCGCCGTCATCTGCGAGGAACTCGGCGTCGCCGGCGCGTTCATGGTGGTCGCGCTGTACGGGCTGATGTTCTACGCCTGCTGGGTCATCATCCGGCGCGAACAGTCGGCGATGCTGAAACTGCTCGGCCTGGGCGTGACGGCCACCGTCGCGATCCAGGCGATCATCAACCTCGCGGTGGTCACCGGCCTGGGGCCGACCAAGGGCATCGCCCTCCCGCTGCTCTCCAGCGGCGGAACGGGGTGGATCCTCACCGCCGCGTCGCTGGGCCTGATCGTCGCCATGGACCGCACGCAGGACGGGTGGACCGCGCCCGTCGTCGCGCCCGCGGCACTCGCCGACGATGAGGACGCCGAGCCCGAAATCCCCGCGGCGGAGGCTGAGCCGCTCCCGCTGGGCGCGGAGTCGGACGAGTCGCGCTTCGCGCCGCCGGGGTACGCCGCGGCGGCCGCGCCCGTGGCGCTCGCCGCGGCGGTCGCGCACGACGACTCGGCGGCCATGGCGCTCGACGACGACGGCGAGCAGGGTTTGCTGTTTGCGCCGGCGATGGAGATCGATGCGGGGCCTGTCGTTGTTGTCGAGGAACAAATCAGCGTTGATCCCGCGGCCACGGAAACGACGGACGACGACGAGTCCGGCGGACCTGACGAACAGGACTTCGCCGCGACCGACGACGACCCCGGCGCGCCGGAGATCGAAGCCGAATCGGCCGAGGCAACCTCGGAGATCGTCGTGCGTCCGATCGACGCCGAAGCGCCGCGCGAGCTCGCGGAGTGAGGCGCGCGAACAATGCGGCCGCGCGGGGCGCTTCGCGCCGCGGCGACTCTCACTCCGGCACCATGCAGCGATGCAC
The DNA here is from genome assembly GCA_937995595.1 of uncultured Phycisphaerales bacterium. GTDB lineage: Bacteria > Planctomycetota > Phycisphaerae > Phycisphaerales > UBA1924 > JAHBXL01. Next base: position 27,492 of record CALKJW010000003.1, read on the forward strand.
GTTCATCTTTGCCGGCGGCGGAACGGGCGGGCACCTGTACCCGGGCCTGGCGATCGCGCGTGAACTGCACGAAATCGCCGCGGCGAGGGGCGACCACGACTCGGCGCGGTGCGTGTTCGTCTGCTCGGACAGGCCGCTGGATGCACGCATACTGAGCGAGGCGGGCGCTGCGTACTTCGCCGGCCCGGCCAGGCCGCTGTCGGCCCGGCCGCTGGGACTGCTGCGGTTTCTCGCCGGTTGGGGCGCGGCGGTCCGGCACGCGCGGGGCGTGATCGCGCGCGAGCGCAACGACGCGGACGGGGCGCGCCGCGTGGTCATGGCGGCGATGGGCGGGTTCGTCGCCGCGCCGGCGGTGCAGGCGGCGCGCGTCGAGCGCGTGCCGGTGCTGATGGTGAACCTCGACGCGACGCCGGGCAAGGCCAACGCGTGGATCGCGCGCCGCGCGCTCCGCAGCGGCGGGTGCGTGACGGCCGCGCCGGTCGCCGGCTCGGCGGGCGCGCGCTGGGAGCGCATCCCGCCGATCGTTCGGCGCGAGGTGCTCGCGCCGCGCGACCCCGCCGCGTGCAAAGCAGGACTCGGGCTCGACCCGGCGCGGCCGGTGCTGATGGTGACCGGCGGCAGCCAGGGCGCGCGGTCGGTCAACGAGTTCGTGCAGCAGTTCGCCGCGTCGCCCGAGGGCCGCGGCGTACTGCTGGCCGGTCGGTGGCAGGTGCTTCACCAGACCGGACCATCGGCGGACGACGCGGCGCGGGCGGCCTACGCCGCGGCGGGCGTCGATGCGGTTGTACAACCGTTCACAACCGACATGGGAACGTGGTGGGGCGCGGCGGACGTGGCCATCGCCCGCTCAGGCGCGGGAAACGTCGCCGAAGTCTGGGCCACCCGCACACCGACGCTCTTTCTTCCCTACCCCTTCCACAAGGACGAACACCAGAAGCACAACGCCCGAACCGTCGTCGAAGCGGGCGGGGCGGTGCTGGGGCGCGACCTGATCGACGCGTCGGCGAACATCCGGGAGAACGGGCCCGCCCTCGTGCGGCTCCTGTCGGATGCGGGCGCTCGCAGCGCGATGCGTTCCGCGCTGGCCTGCCTCGGCCCCGCCGATGGAGCGTCGCGCGTCGCCCGGCGGCTGTGGGAACTTGGGCAAACCCGCAACAACGGGGGATAGCGGCAAGGTGGCAAGCGTTGGGACAACGCGCAAAATCGGCAACGCGCCAGCCCGACATGGTTTAGACTTGGGGCATGGAGGGAGACGGCAAGAGCAACGGGGCGGCGGCGGGCGGCGGGAGCGGGCTGTTGTGCGTGGTGCTGCATGCGCCGGAGGTGGCGGTCCCCGCGGACCTGCTGGCCTCGCTCTCCAAGCGCATCCGGCGCGTGATCGCGATGACCGATTCGTACACGGCGTTTGCCGAGGTCTGCGCGACCGCGCGCGAGCGGCGCATGTTCGCCAAGACGCCCGTGGTGCTGGTGCTGGTCGAGCCGATGCAGATCCCCGACGCCGCGCAGGTGGTGGAGGCGGCGCGCCGGCACGCCCCCAACGCCGCGCTGTGGTGGTACTCGGGCGCGGTGAACCCGCGCCTGCGGGCCGTGGCCGACGGGGACACGGGCGCGTGGGCGGCGGCCCGGCGGCGGGTCTCCAATCAGGACACGCTGGTGGCGGGCCTGGCGGTCGCGGGCCCGTCCCGCAGGCCGGTGTTCGGCGCGAACGACGCTCCGCGCGTGGTCGTACGAAACGCTGGGCCGGGGCAGCGGCTGCGGCTGGTCGGGCATGAGCACGAGTCGCGGTCGTCGGGTGGACGCTCTTCCGGCTCAAGCAAGAGCGGGGAGGACCCCGGCCACCGGACCATGACGCCGCTGCTTTCGGAGGAGGAGATGCGGATGCTGCTGGCCGAGCGCAAGGCCCGGCCGCCCGGCGGGGCCGGGCAAGATCGGAGCGACCGGTGATGGTTCGGCACGAAGACCCGTGGAACGGCGGCCCGTCGGAGCGCGATGGCGCGGGCGTGCGCGTCGTGCTGGTGGGCGCCAGCGACTTGGAGCGCCCGCTGCGCCGCGTGCCGGGCATGGAACTGATCCGCGCTCGGGAGCCGCTGGGCGCGCTGGGCGAGGTCGCCAACCCGATCGACACGGATTCGCCGGCGCGGACGGTGGTCGTCGTCGCGCCCGGCGCGGTGGCGACCGATCGGGCCGAACACTTCGCCGCGGGCGTGCGGCGCATCGACGGCGCGGCGCGCGTGCTCAACATCGGGACGTACGCGCTGCGCGGGTTCGACGCGGCCCTGCCTGAAGTGGTCGAGGACCTCGCGCCGACCGACCTGCTGGGCAAACTCACCGGAGTCGAGCACTCGCGCAAGCCCGAGTCGGCCGACACGGTGGACATCGACGCCGACCCGGTGACGGTGAGCGAGGAAGTCCCGCCGATCGCCGCGCCGCACGCGGACGAGCATGAAGACGCGCCGCCCGCGCAGGTCGATGCGCCGGCTCGGAGCGACGAAGCGCGCACGTCGTTGAGCCTCAACGGGCACGGGCCCGCGGTCGTCCAGGCCGCCGCGGCGGACGAGCGTCCCGCGCTCGGCCTTGCGCCCGAGGCCGACGAGCCGGCCACGCCGCCCTCGACGCACTACAGCGCGTTCGAGGCGACCGAGGGCATCGCCGCGGCGGCGCAGGCGGATGAACCCGCTCGCGTCGAGACAACGCACGAGCCGGTGGCGGTCGCGCACACTTGCGAGCCCGTGGCCGTCCCCGCTGGGCCGGTCCACGGCGCACCCGTCGAACCGGCCGCCGCGGCGGAGCCACCGTCGGCGCCCGCGCCCCCGCCCAGCGGCCCGGGTGGGCCGGCCGACGCGGAGCGCGTCGTGCAGGCCCTGCTGCACGGTCAGGACCCGATCGAGGCCGTGATGGCCCCGCTGCGGGCGCGGCTGGGCGTGCCCAACGCGGCGTTCGTGCCGGCGCGCGAGGGCGACGACGTCATGCCCCCGACCGGCGGCGTGCCCGTGCGGTTCGGCGAGCGCACGCTCGGGCACCTGGTCGCGCCGCGCGTGCCGCGCGAGGTCGTCGAGGCCGAGGCGGCCCAACTGGGCGTGTGGATCGCGCTGTCGACGCAGCACCAGCAACTCAAGGCCGCGGCGTTCGCCGACGAACTCACGGGCGCCTGGAACCGCCGGTACTTCGCGCGGTTCCTGAGCGCGGCTCTGGAGAAGGGCCGGGCGCTGCGCCGGCCCGTCACGCTGCTCTACTTCGACATCGACGACTTCAAGGTGTACAACGACAAGTACGGGCACGCGGCGGGGGACGAGATCCTGGTCGAGGTCGTGAAACTGCTGCGGAGCGTGATCCGCCCGACCGACCGCGTGTGCCGCGTGGGCGGCGACGAGTTTGTCGTGGTGTTCTTCGACCCCGACGGCCCGCGCGACCGCAGCAAGGAGCAGGCCCCGGACGACATCATGCCGATCGCGCGCCGCTTCCAGCAGCAGATCTGCGAGCACCGGTTCCCCAAACTCGCCGAGGAGGCGCGAGGGACGCTGACGATCTCGGGCGGCATGGCCTCGTTCCCGTGGGACGGTCACGACGTGCAGACGCTGCTGGACCGGGCCGACGAACTCGCCCTGCAGAGCAAGCGCGCGGGCAAGAACGCGATCACGCTCGGGCCGGGCGCCGAACTGGTCTGCCGGACGCTCTGACGCCGCTCAGCCCGCGTCGCCGACGAGCCGGCGCGCCGCGTCGGGCGCGACCGGCCCCGCGCCGGGGTGCAACTGCCGCCGGAGCATCTCCCAGTACCGTCCCTCGCGCTGGGCGAGCTGGTCGTGCGTGCCGGTCTCGACGACGCGGCCGCGCTCGAGCACGACGATCAGGTCGGCGTGCCGGATGGTGCTCAGGCGGTGGGCGATGACAAAGCACGTCCGCCCGCGCATGAGCTCGCGGAGCGACTCCTGGATCAGCGCCTCGCTCTCGGAGTCGAGGTTGCTCGTGGCCTCGTCGAGGATGAGCACGCGCGGGTCGGCCAGCAGGGCGCGCGCGATGGCCAGCCGCTGCCGCTGCCCGCCCGAGAGCCGCACGCCGCGCTCGCCGATGAGCGTGTCGTAGCCGCGCTCGAGTCTCTCGACAAACTCGTGGGCATTGGCCGCGCGGGCCGCGGCACGGACCTGCGCGTCGGTGGCGCCGCGCCGGGCGTAGGCGATGTTCTCGCGGATGGTTCCGTCGAAGAGGAACACGTCCTGCTCGACGATGCCGAGCAGCGCGCGGAAGGCCCGCACGTCGATGGTCCGCAGGTCGCGCCCGTCGAGCAGGACCTCGCCGCGCACCGGGTCGTAGAACCGCGCCACGAGGTTGCACAGCGTGGTCTTGCCCGCGCCGCTCGGGCCGACCAGCGCGACGGTCGAACCCGCGGGCACGTCGAGGCTCACGTCGCGAAGGACCCAGTCGTCCTCCTTGGCGCCCGGGTAGCGGAACCACACGCCGCGCAGCGTGACGCGGCCGCGCACCTGCGCCGGGTCGAGCGCCCCGCCCCGCGGCGCGGCGCCGCCGAACTCGGGCGATTCCTCGAGCAGGTCGAGCACCCGGTCGAGCCCGGCCAGTTGGCTCTGGATGTTGGTCGCGCTGGCCGACAGCGCCTCGAGCGGGCCCAGGAGCATGATGAGGTAGGCCGAGAACATCATCACGTCGCCGATGGTCAGGCGGCCGTGCAGCACCTCGTGCCCGCCGTAGAGCAGCACGCCGACGGAGCCGAGCGGGATGAGGATCATCCACACGACCTCCATCGCGCGCGACCAGACCCACGCGAGCATCTCCTGACGCGAGAGCAGGTGGTTGCCGACGGTGAAGCGCCCCGCCTCGCCGCGCTCGCGCGCAAAGCCGCGCACGACACGCATGCCCGCGAACGCCTCGGTGGCGTGCGCGTCGATGGCCTGTCGCGTGGCCCGGGCCTCGCGGTGCACGGGACGGATGCGGCCGATCCAGGTCTTCTGGCTCCACCACGCCGCGGGGATGAGCACCAGCGCGCCCAGCAGCAGCCGCCAATCGACGAACGCGAGGATGGCGAGCGTGCTGACCAGTTGCACGACGGCGCGCCACGGGTTGTAGAGCAGGCTGAAGAGCAGTTCGCCGGCCTGCGTCGCGTCCTCGCGCAGCATGCTCGCCGCGCCGCCGCTCTTGAGCGCGTAGACCCGCGCCAGCGGCAGCCGGAACGCGTGCGAGAACACGCGCCGCCGCACCAGCACGCGCGTCCGCTGGGCCAGCAGCGTCATCCGGTACCGCCCCCACACGCCGATCGTGACCGAGAAGAGGTTGATCGCGGTGATCGACGCCGCGAGCAGCCACAGCAGGCTCATGCGGTCGCGCGTCGGCACCCAGTCGGGCAGGCCCGAAGGGCCGGGATGATCGGTCAGGATGTAGTCGATCGCGACCTTGGTCCCCGCGGGCAGCACCAGGCCCGCGAGCACCGAGAGCGTGACGGTGGTGATGCACACGGCGACCGTGAGCCGCCTGCCGCGGAGCATCGACCAGAACTCGCGGGCCAGGGTCCAGAAACTGCGGTTGCGGCGCACGCGCCCCGGCGCGTTGGGGTCGCCCTCGGCGCCCTCGTAGTTGGGCACGGGGCCGCGCGGCGCGCCGCCCTCCGCCCGGCCCTGCCGCGTCTGCTCGGCGCGCCGGCGGAGATAGTCCGCAAACCGGGCCCTGCTGGAACGGGCCGCCCGCGGCGAGGCGGGGCCGTGCGACACGGGCAATCCGTTGCTGTCCGTCGGCATCGTCCCCATCGTACGCACGGCGCAACAATCCGCCGATGCGCACCGCGCCACAGGAGTGGGAACTCGCGCCCGCGTACGTCGGCGCGTGGTACCGCGCCACCGTCGCGGGCCGGCCGCTGGCGTTCACGTTCTCGCGCAGCGCGGGCGACGCGCTCCTGTCGCGCGAACTCCCGAGCGGGCCGTGGGCGATCGTCGCCGCGGCCAACCCGTTCTCGGTCGCGCTGGGCGACGAAGAGAACGCGGCCCGGACGCGCCGGCTGCGCGACCAACTGCGTGCGGCGGGCGCGCGATGGTCGCCCGCGCGAAACGCCGCGCCCGACGGCGCGTGGGCCGAGGAGGCGTTCATCGTCGAGAACCTGTCGCGCCAGGAGGCGCTGTCGCTCTGCCGCCGGTTCGGTCAGGCCGCGGCGGTCTTCGCCATCGGCGAGAAGGTCGGCCTGTTGTGGGCGCGCAGCGAGCGTTGGGTCGTGCTGCCGGCGCGGCGGGCGCTCGACGCCGCGTGAACGGTCCGGCGCACGCCCGCGCTCGCGGCGTTACACTCCGCCGATGCGCATCCCGTTCCACATCAAGATCCTGCTGGCGATGGCGCTGGGCATCGGCGTCGGGCTGGCGGTCCACGCCGCGTCGCCGTGGCTGGCACGCGTGGGCGAGCAGGCCCCCGCGCTGGGGTGGGTGTTCGGGTTCGTCGCGTCGGTGGTCGAGGCGGCGGGCCGGCTGTTCGTCCGCGCGCTGCGGTTCATCGCCGTGCCGATCATCCTGTGCTCGCTGATCGCCGGCGCGGCGGCGATGTCGGACTTCGGCAAGTTGCGCCGGATCGCGCTGCGCACGATCCTCCTGTTCCTGCTCACCACGATGGTCGCGACGGTGATCGGCCTGACCGTCGCCAACGTGGTCCGGCCGGGTCGTTTCGTGAGCGCCGAGGCGCGCGAGGCGCTGCTGGCGCGGTCGCAGTCGGTCGCCGAGGAGCGCATCCGCGCGGCGGGCGCGGCGCGGTCCATCGGCGACACGCTGATGGAGTCGGTCTCGCTCAACCCGTTCGACTCGCTGGCCCGCGGCGACATGCTGCAGATCGTCGTCGGCGCGCTGGCGATCGGCGTCGCGCTGGCGTGGCTGCCCAGGGAGAAGAGCGCGCCGGTGGTCGCGTTCTTCGACGGGCTGAGCGCGGCCTTCCAGGCGATCGTCACGTTCATCATGCGCTACGCGCACTGGGCCGTGTTCGCGCTGCTGGCCCCCATCGTCGGCGCCGTGGGGTGGGACGCGATCACGTCGCTGCTGGTGTACTGCCTGTGCGTCGTCGGCGGGCTGAGCGTGATCCTGTTCATCGAGTATCCCATCCTGATCCGCGCCCTCTCGCCGTACAGACTCGGCGAGTTGTTCCGCGCCATCGCGCCGGCGCAGGCGCTGGCCTTCAGCGCTTCGAGTTCGGCCGCCACCCTGCCCGTGACGCTCAAGTGCGTGCAGAACCTCGGCGTGCCGAGGGAGACCGCGTCGCTGGTCTGCTCGCTGGGAACGACGATCAACATGGACGGGACCGCGCTCATGCAGTCGGTCGCGGCGGTGTTCATCGCGCAGGTCTTCGGCGAGCACCTGACCATCGCCGAGCAGATCGCCATCGTTGTCACGGCGACGCTCGCGTCGATCGGCGCGCCGGGCATCCCCAGCGGCGGCATCGTGCTCCTCGTCGCCGTCCTGCAGGCCGCGCACATCCCGATCGAGGGCATCGGCCTGGTGCTGGCCGTCGACCGCCTGCTCGACATGGCCCGTACGGTCGTGAACGTCTCGGGCGACGCGATGACCGCGGCGATCGTCGGCGGGCGAGCGCCCTTTGCCGATCAATCGCCACCCGGTCCGGACTCCTGATCCCCGAAAGCGTCAGGGATTCACAGGTTCCAGTCGCGCAGGATGCGCCGCGTCTCGTCGCGGTGCCCCGTCTCGTCGCGGACCATCTCCTCGAGTTGCACCTGCAGGCCCTTTTCCCCGACCTCCTCGGCCCGACGCGCGCGGACCGTGTACCGCTTCGCGGCGTCCGTCTCGGCTTCGAGGATCGCCCGGTTCGTGCGCGCCCGCGCCACCGGCTTGGGCGTCGTGACCGGCTCACCCCCGAGCGCGACGATCTTGTCCGCCAGGAACCGGGCGTGCCCGGTCTCCTCGGGCACCTCGGCGAGCATCCACTTGCTCAGTTCGGGCCGGTACGGCCCGCTCACCTTGGCCGCGTAGGTCAGGTACTGAACGACCGACGAAAGCTCGTAGGCCAGATCGTCGTTGAGCGCGTCGATCAGCGCCGACAGTTTCTTGCCGTTCTTCTTCTCACCCATGGGGACTCCTTTGTCTCTGCGACCGGGCGCGGGATGGCGTCGCGGATCGCGAGCGTCGCCGACGCCGCTCCGCGGCGGCACGGACGGCCGATGCGCTGAGTCTACGTCTGCACCGGGGGCACGGCGTGGAGAGGCACGACCGCCTGCACCTCGCACTCGCCTTCGAGCGTTGCGCAGAAGCCCCACCCGCCCCCGCCGTCGCTGGTCTTGACGAGCAGCAGGCTCTCGCCCTCGGGCAGTTCGATCTCGGCCCCGCCCGCCGCGGCGGCGGGCGTGTCGAACCCGTCCTGACTGAACACCTTCGCGCCGTTGAGCCATGCCTCGATCTTGTCGCCGCTGTCCAGGCGGAGGAACGACCGCTGCGTGCGCGGCGAGACGATGCGCGTCGCCGCGTAGGCCATGCCGCGCGGACCCGGGATCGTGGCGCGAAGGTCCACGGGCCAGCGCTCGCCGCCGCGTGCCTGCACCCACGACACTGCTTCTCCGTGCGCGCCGACGAACTGCCGCGACGGGTCAAGCGGCGCATGCTCGGGCTCGGCGCGCTGTTCGTGGATGGGCGTGCGCCAATCCCACGCGAACGGTCCGACCGCGAGGAACTGCGTGATCGGTCGCGCCCGACTCTCGGCGACGGCCTCCAGATCGCGCGGCCTGCCGCCGATCTGGAACGACGCCCGCACCAGCCGCGTCGCGCGCAGACCGACGGGGGGCTCCTCGAGCGGCTCGGCCGGCAGGTCGATGCGAGCCGACGCGTCCCGAGTCGGTCGCACCCCGGCGCGGAGCCGTTCGCGCTCGGCCGCGCCGGCGCGGTCGCTCACCACGACCAGAACGTCCTGCCCTTCGAGAACCCCGAGCGGGTCACAGACCCGCGCCGAGTCGGGCCTGCCGACGCCCGCCGGCGCGCCCGCCTCGACCCACAACCCGACTGCGTGCGTTGCGGCGAGCGCGACCGCGCGGCATCGGGGCGACTGCGCGCCAGGTTGCTCAGCCGCCGCGGCCCGGCGTGCACGCGCCGCCGCGTCGCGCGCCGCCTGCTCCTGATCGGACCACGGCCGCACGGCCGCGCTGATCACAACCCCTTGTTCACACCGCGCGCCATCAAGGCGGATGGTCCATGTTCCCGCCGCGTCGTCGTGCGTCGCCTGCGCGGGAGCGTCGTTGACGCGGGCGTCCTCGACGCCTGCCGCCGCGGCGATGATCAGCGACACGTCACGCCGCCCGGGCGCGCCCGCGAAACCCGTGCCCTCCGGCGCGCCGATGCGGACAACCAGATTCACGCGCCCGCCCTCGCCGGCGGCCCACTCGGCGACGACGGGCGTGCGCCGGAACTCGCCGCGGCGGTAGCCCGTGGTCCGGCCGTCGTCCTCGTGCAGCGCACGGGCGTGCGACTCGCCCGGCTCGCCGGGCCAGAGGCGCACGACCAACTCGCGAACCGGGTCGGTCGCGGGCCGGTGCGTGAACTCGCGCGTGACGATCGGCACACCCGCGGCGGCAAACAACGGGACCTCGTCGATCGTCGCCGCGACCACGGCCTCCGCCCCCGGCTCGAACCGCTCGTTGGTGAAACAGTTGTACCAGGCGTGCACCTGTTCGTCGCCGCCGGCACACGCCAGCAGGCGCGGGAACCACACCCGCGCCGTCGCGACGCGGCGCGGGCCGATGCCCGGCCCCGTCGCAGGCGCGGCCAGCAGGTCGGAACCGAGCGTGTACTGGCCGTGGGCGCGTTGGGCGCGCTCGTCGCGCGGGTGCGCCAGCCACGCGGGCCGGAGCAGCGGCAGCGCGTGCGACTCGCACTCGTGCGCCGCGCCGTCGATCAGCGGCATCAGCGTCGCCCGCAAGGCGAACGCCGCGCGCATCGCCGAGCAGTACGGCTCGGCGTGCGTCCACGGCCGACGGTCCAGCGCGGCGGTGCGGGCCGAGTGCAGCCGAAGCGCGGCCGAGAGCGCGCCGAACCACACCCAGCGCGCCGCGCACTCCTCGTTCCGCGGGCCGAAGTGGCCCCCGATGTCGTGCGACCAGAAAAAGCATCCGGCGTTGCCCGCGGCGACGGTGAACGGGACCTGGAACGCCAGCATCTCCCACCCCGCGTGCGCATCGCCCGAGAAGTGCACCGGGTGCCGGTGGTCGCCGAAGGCCAGCCCCGCCCAGCGTGAGAGCACCTGCCCGCGGAGCCCGCCGCGCGACGCGTGCTCGTGGAACAGGTGGTTCAGCCACGCGAGATTGGTCAGGTCGGGGATCGACGGGACGAAAGGCTCCTGCTGCCAGTCCACCCACCAGAAGTCCACCCCGCCGCACTCCCCGTCCGGCGAGGCGACCTCCGACGGCTCGCCGCGCTGGCACGTCTCGAGCGGCCCGAGCACCTGCGAGAACAGCGCGTTCATCATGGACCGGTTGCCCGCGTCGAAGGCCAGTCGCTGGCCGGTGCGCGGGTCGGCCCCCTGGGCGCGCATGAACGCCCCGTAGCGGTCCTCGTGCGGGCCCACGCCGTCGGCCGGGTGCAGGTTGAGCGTGACCGCCAGCCCGTGCGCGTGCATCCACGCCAGCAGGTGCTCGGCGTCGGGCAGCAGTTCACGGTTCCACGACCAGCCCGTCCACTCGCCGCGGGCCGAGGCCGAGTGCCAGTCCATGTCGAGCACGACCACGTCGAGCGGGAAGCCGTGCGTGTGATAGTCGGCCACGATGCCGCGGTATTCGGCCGAGGTGTGCGGCCAGTAGCGCGAGTACCACGAGCCCAGCGCGCAGCGGCGCGGCGTTGGGACGGGGCCGAACACGCGCGCCATCGCGCAAAGCGCGGCGCGGTAGTCGTGCCCGTAGAGGAACAGGTACCAGTCGGTGTTCTCGCGCGGCACGCCGCGCCAGTCTCGGGCCGCGGCCCAGCCATCGACCAGCAGCACGCCGCGCGAGTCGTCGACCAGCGCCCAGCCGCTGCGCGACAGCAGGCCCGCGCCGATCGGCGCCGGCCCGCGGAGGCCGTCGAGCGTCTCGAGCGTCCCGCCGAGGTTGAGGTCGTCCGCGTCGCCGGGGTGCCAGAAGACGCGCGACCGCCCGTTGTCCGTGTCACCGTCGAAGCGCACCTGTGCCGTGAGGTTGCCCGCGTGCAGCGGCCGCCCGTCGGGCCGGAAGTCGATGCGCCCGCGCGGCGTCGAGACCGTGATCGGCGCCCCGCCGCGCGCCGCATCGGCGATCGTCGTGCGCCTCGGGCGCGGTCGGGCCGGCGACAGGAGCGACGACTCGTCCACGAACCGCCCGGAAGGCGACCACTCGATGCGCACGCACTCGTCGCACAGGACCGTGAAGCGCGCGGCGGGGGAACTCACGCCGCGCCCCCGTCGCCGGCAAAGAGCGAACCCGGATCGGACGCTCGGCGCGGCTTGGCCCGCCCCGGATGCGCCCCCGCCGCCGCGGGCGCGGCGTCGCCCTCCGGTGGTGCGAGGCACGACGCGTCGTCGTTGCGCGGGGAGTTGACGCGGCGCGACACGGGCCGCACGTCCAGCGCGCTGTCCGGGTCATCGGCAAGCGGACGCAGCAGCGCCTTGGCCGCCGCGGGGTCCGTCGCGGGGTCGAGCCACGCGTCCCAGTCCCTTCGTGGAAGGATGGCGGGCATCCGGTCGTGCAGCGATGCGAGAATCGGGTTCGCCGGCGTCGTCAGGATGACGCACGTCTCAAGAGGATCACCGCCCTTGCGCGGCGTCCAACGATCCCACAGCCCCGCCATCGCGAACAGCCCCGAGCGCGACGTGACGAGGTGCGGCTGCTTGCCCTTGCCGCCATCCGGCGCGGCCTTCCATTCGTAGAAACCGTCGGCGGGGATCAGGCACCGCCGGTGCCTGAACGCCTCGCGGAACATCGGCTTGGTATCGACGGTCTCGCTCCGCGCGTTGATGGGCGGCGGCGGGCCGTCGCCCGAACCCCCATCCTTGGACCAGAAGGGAACAAAGCCCCAACGAACGACCGCCAGTTCGTTCCCCCGGCCCGTCGACGCGCGACGGACGATGGGCACGTTCTGCGAGGGCGCGATGTTGTACCGCGCCGGAAAGAGCGGCAGTTCCCCCGGCGCGGCGGCCACGCGCAGCACCGAGGCCACGACCTCGAACGGCGTTGACAGCACGTAGCGCCCGCACATCGTCACGATGGTATGAGTGCGGTGCAAGCAACGCGGCTGCACTCGGAATCAGCCCGTGCCGGACGCATCGATCGCGGTGTGGCGCGTGGGGGTCTCCCGTACACTCCCTCAGGCATCGGCCGAGCACATGGGTGCCGACGACACCATCTCCCTGACGCGCACCACCGACCTCGCCTTCGGCGAGCCGGGGCAGATGGTGACCGTGCCGCGCCAGGTCGGCTCCGTCCGGCTCGAGCGGCAGATCGGGCAGGGCGCGATGGGCGTCGTGTGGCTGGGCGCCGACGAGTTGCTGCGCCGGCGCGTGGCCGTGAAGTTTCTGCTCACCGCCGTGCAGGGTCCGGACGACCCGCGGCTCGCGGCGTTTCTCGAAGGCGCGCGGGCCGCCGCGGCGGTGCGGCACCCCAACCTCACCAACATCCTGCACGCCGCGGCCGTCGAGAACGTGCCGTACCTGGTGATGGAGTACGTCGACGGCCCTTCGCTGAGCGCGGTGCTCCGCAACACCGGCCCGCTCTCGCCGCTGGAACTGCTCGCCGTGATGACCGACGTGTGCGGCGCGGTGAACCACCTGCACGATCAGCAGCGCGTGCACCGGGACATCAAGCCCTCGAACATCCTGCTCGACGACAAGGGCCACGCCTTCGTGACCGACTTCGGCCTGTCGAAGGAACTTTCGGCGCGCCCCGGCGCGCTGCGCGAGGGCGGCGCGCCGATCGCCGGCACCCCCGCCTACATGGCCCCGGAGATGTTCGAGGGGCAGATCTCGGGCCGGTCCGACGTGTACGCGCTGGGCGTCTCGGCGTGGGAACTGCTCACCGGCAGGACCCCCTTCGGCGGCGCGCTCGAGGAGGTCCGGCGGGCGCACGCCGAGTCTCCGCCGCTGACCGAGGCGCTCAGGGAGCGCGACGTGCCCGACGCGCTGGCCGACGCGGTCGAACGCGCGATCAACAAGGCCGCGGTCTTCCGCCACAAGTCGCCTGCGCACTTCCTCGCGGCGATCGAGTCGGCCTGCGGCGGCGCGGGGGCCGTCGAGCGCGGCCGGCAGTTGCTGTGGGACCGGATCATCCGGCACGGCGCAAGCGGCGGCGCGCCGGTGCCCGCCGCGCCCGCGTCGGACGCACCGCCCGGTCCGCCGCCGATGACGCCGGGTCAGACCTACTACGACCGCCTCGGCACCATCGCCGAACAGAAACGCCGCGAGGACCACGCACTCGAAACGCCGCGCGCCGCCGAGCCCGCCCAGCCCACGCGCTTCGTGCCGGTGCCCGTCCGAACAACCATCGGCACGATCGACTCGGGCGCGCCGATCTGGCACGCGGCGGTCGGCATCGGCATGGCCGGCATGGGCGCGCTGCACGCGCTGGCCGGGCCGGTGTTGCTGTTCGGCGTGCTCGCCGCGCCGTCGCTCGGCTGGTTCGGCCTGAGGGCCGCGCACCCGGAGCACGCGGGATTGTGGATAACTTTTGGCATCGCCGCGGCGGCGCTCAGCGCCGCGCTCGGCGTTGCGCTGCTCATCGCCGGAGTCGGCGTGTGCCGGCAGAAGCGCCGCGCGGTGCGCTCGGCGCGCATCTGGGCGGCGGCCAAGATCGTCTTCGCGCTCGCGTGCGCGGTGCTGGTGTACGCGGCGGCGCGCTCCGGCCAGACCATCATCGCACGCAGCGAGCCCGACACCGTGCTCGTGCTCGCCGTCGCGCTGTTGTGGGACCTTGCGCTGCCCGCCCTGGTAATCGCCGCCTTCGCCGCGTCGAGCGTGCGCCGCGAGGTCGCGGCGTGGCACGATTGATCGACGAGCACTCCACGCGTTCACGCGAATCTGCCGCGATTGTTCGCGAACTCGAGGCGATCTTGACGTTCGCATGATCCCGGTCCGACCGCTGATCTTGCGCGAACCGGCGGGTATCTTGGGCGATCATCGCGCGATCAGGCGGACAACCCCAGCGCGTCCTCGATGGTGTACTCGCCCGCGGGCTTGCCGTCGAGCCACTTCGCGGCGCGGAGGGCGCCCAGCGCGAACAGGTCGCGTGTCGTCGCGCGGTGCGTGATCTCGATGTACTCGCCCGGACCGGCGAACCGCACCGTGTGCTCGCCGATCACGTCGCCGCCGCGGATGGCGACGATCTGGTCGTCGCGCAGCGCGTGGCCCGCGGCGCGCACCGCACCGGCCAGTCGCAGCGCGGTGCCCGACGGCGCGTCCTTCTTCCGGCTGTGGTGCGCCTCGACGATGGAGCACTCGAAGGCGGGTCCGAGAGCGCGGGCCGCGTCGCGCGCGAGCATCGCGACCACCGCGACGCCCATGGACGTGTTGGGCGCGACGACCACCGCGACCGACCGCGCCGCGTCGCGGAGCCGCTGCCGCGTGCCGTCGCTCAGGCCGGTCGTTCCGACCAGCAGCGCGGCGCGCAGCGCGACCGCCAGGTCGGCCGCGGCGCTCGCGCCCTCGTCGGAGGAGAAGTCGATCACGACCCGCGCCAAAACCCCGGTTTTACTGAGGTTTTCTGCGGTCTGCAGCGCGACGGCCGGCGCGCCGCTCTCGCCTCCGATGCGCGGCGAATCCGGCGCGACGGCCGCGCCAACGACGCGCACCGACGGGTCGAGCGCCGCCAGCGCGACGACGCGCGAGCCCATGCGACCGGTCGCGCCGTGGACGATGATCGGTGTGGATGAATCGCTCATCGACTTGCAATCTCCTTGGACGGCAGTGTATGGTGCGCAACGTTTGCTCAAGCATCGTGCTTGGGCGCACCGATAGAGGCTGTGCCTCTGTCAAGCGGCAAACGACAGCAAGTGGTGCTTCAGAGCCGCTCACATTCCAAATGCTCCGTTGGGAGTTCGAGGAGAACATCATGGCCAAGAAGGCAAAGAAAGCTGCGAAGAAGTCCGCCAAGAAGTCCAAGAAGGCCGCCAAGAAGGCTCGCCGCTGATCGCTGAGCGAGTCTCGAAGTCGCCAATCCTCTACACACCTACAAGCGTTTCGTACCACGCCGCGAAAGCGGCGCTCTGAAGCACGGATCGGGGTTCTCTGGGCGGTGTAGCCCGAACCCTGCTCGAAGCACCACTCGAAGCACGTCGGGGCTGGCCCATCGGGCCGGCCCCGTGCTCGTTTTGGGACGCGCGGCCCCCCGCCCGGTGGACCCCGCGCCGCGCCGGGCCCACAATCCCGCGACATGGGCCACGACCCCGACGCCGAACGCTGCCTCCGCCTGCTGCGCCGCCACCGCGCCGGCACGCTCGGCTTCGGCGAACGCCGGGCCGCGGTCGCCTTCGTGCTCGACCCCGCCGACGGACGCGTCGTCATGCCCGTCGAGCCCGGCGCGGCGGCGTTCGAGGAGTTCGTGCTCTACCTCCCGTCCGAGTGCGACTGCGACGCCACCGCCCTGCTCGCACCCGCGACCATCGACCGCCCCGAGTCTTCCGCCGAGGCCGACCGATGGGCCGCGTACCACGGCCCCGCGCCCGCCGCGGCGGTGTGGACGGCCTCGCGCGTCCTGGGCGTCAAGAGCGAACACGACGCGGCCGACACGCTGATGGACGAGCACGCCCTGACCGTCGCCAACGAACTCGGCCGTGACGAGGGCCGGCTCATCCGCGCCGCCAACGCCGACCGCGTGCTGCTCGCCGCGGCGGTCCGCGCCATCGCCGGCGCAGACGCGCCCGCCCCGCTGTGCGTCGGCGCCGATGCGCACGGCGTCGACGTCCGCGCGCCCTTCGGCATCATCCGGCTGGAGTTTCCCGAGCGCGCGGCCGACGCCGCGCACGCCGAGCGGATGCTGCGCGAGGCGATCCTGTCGCGAGGGGCGCGGCCGTGAGAGAAGCCCACGCCCATCTCGCCGCGCTCGGCCAGTCGCTGGCGATGCCCTCGCTGGAGTCGTGCGCGAACCTGGCCGAGTGCCTCGACCACGTGCGAACAGCCGCCGCGGCGGCCGCGCCGGGCGCGTTCGTCCGCCTGCACAGCGCACGCCCGGAGGGCTGGCCCGAGGCGCGCTGGCCGAGCATCGACGAGCTCGACCGGGCCGCGCCCGCCAACCCGTGCGTGCTGATGTCCTTCGATCACCACGCCGCGGCGGCGAACCGTGCCGCGCTCGCCGCGGCGGGCGTGGCGCCCGGGCAGCGCATCGAACCCAACGGCGTGGTGGTCGTGGATGACGCCGGGCGCGCCACCGGGCTGCTGCTCGAGGGCGCGGCGTACGCGGTGTGGGGCGCAGCGC
Source organism: uncultured Phycisphaerales bacterium (assembly GCA_937995595.1). Classification (GTDB taxonomy): domain Bacteria; phylum Planctomycetota; class Phycisphaerae; order Phycisphaerales; family UBA1924; genus JAHBXL01. The sequence goes on from CALKJW010000003.1 coordinate 43,873, forward strand.
CCGAACCTACACCGACCGAGCGGCGCGACCTGCTGCGCGCCGCGCTCCAGCACCTGCGCTCGCTCGGATTTTCCGAGGTGCACGACCTGCACTCGCAGGACTGGCTTGGCCCGGAGCTGGCCGCGCTGGAGCGGACCGGACACCTGCCGATGCGCGTCCACCTCTACCCCCCCGCGGCGAGGCTCGAAGCCGAACACGCCGCGCGCGGCGCGTGGGAGTCGCCGCACCTCCGACTCGCCGGCGGCAAACTCTTCGCCGACGGCACGCTCAACAGCCGGACCGCGGCCGTGCTCGTCGGCTATCGCGAGCCCATGCCCGACATGCCGCGAGGCCAGATCATGCTCGACGCCGGCACGCTGCGCGAGCGGCTGACCGTCGCGGAGCGCCTCGGCCTGCACCTGGCCGTGCACGCCATCGGCGATGGCGCGGTGCGCTTCGTGCTCGACGCCATCGAAGAGGTCTCCAAGGGCCGCCGGCGCGACAGCCGCAGCGGGCATCGGATCGAGCACTGCGAACTGATCGACGCGGCCGACGTGCCGCGGTTTGCCCGGATCGGCGTTGTGTGCAGCGTCCAGCCCTGTCACTTGTTGTCGGATGTCGAGGCGCTGCGGCGGTACCTCCCCCACCGTCTCGACCGTGTGCTGCCGCTGCGCGAACTGATCGACTCCGGCCTGCGGCCGGGCGACGACCTGATCTTCGGAAGCGACGTGCCGATCGTCCGGGCCGACCCCGCCGACAGCATCCGCGCCGCCGTGCAACGCCGACGCGATGGCACGCCCGAGTCCGACGCCATCGCGTGGTCGCAGCGCATCAGCGAGCAGGAAGCCCGCGCGGCGTTCGGCGAGCGCGGCCGCGCGGCCCCGGCCGCGCAATGATTGGGCCTTCATGCCCCCCACCCCCCCCACCTCCCTCACGACCTCCATCGCACCGCTCGTCGCCGTCACGCGCGCCGTGCCCGGCGAGGTCGACATCCCCGGCGCCGAGGTGCGCATCGCCCCCGCCGAGCCGCAGATGTCCCGCGATCAACTCCTGGAGTTCGTCCGCGGCAGCACCGTCGTCGTCTCGATGTTCCACGACCGCGTCGACGCCCAGTTCCTCGACGCCGCGGGCCCGCAACTCCGCGGTGTGTGCAACTTCGCCGTCGGCGTCGACAACTTCGACCTGGCCGAGTGCCGCCGGCGCGGCGTCGCCGTCACCAACACGCCCGACGCCGTGACCGAGGGCACCGCGAACATCGCGCTGGCCCTCATGCTCGCCGCGGCACGGCGCGTGGGCGAGGGCGACCGGTTCGTCCGCGCCGGCCGCTTCGAGAAGCAGGGCAACATCTTCCCGACGGGCTGGCTGGGCGTGCACACGACGGGCCAGACGCTGCTGATCGTCGGCGCAGGGCGGATCGGGCGCGCCGTCGCGCTCCGAGCGCTCGGCTTCGGCATGCGCGTGCTGTACGTCGCGCGGACTTCGCACCCGGACTTCGAACAGGCCCCGATCGCCGCGGAACGCGTCGAACTCGACGAGGGCCTGCGCCGGGCGGACTTTGTCAGCATCCACACGCCGCTGACGCCCGACACGCGCCACCTGATCGACGCCCGCCGGCTGGGCCTGATGAAGCCGACGGCGGTGCTGGTCAACACGTCGCGCGGGCCGGTGGTGGACGAGGCCTCGCTGGCCGCGGCCCTGCGCGCGGGAGTCATCTTCGGGGCGGGGCTGGACGTCTTCGAGTTCGAGCCGCGCGTCCTGCCCGAACTGCTGGAGTGCGAGAACGCCGTCTTCACCCCGCACATCGGCTCGGGCGAGCGGAAGTACCGCGAGATGATGACGGCGATGGCCTGCGCCAACGCCCGCGCGATCCTCGCCGGACAACGGCCGCCGAACCTCGTCGAATAGCGGGGCCGATCAGGCCCGCCCCAGCGCCCGCCGCGCCGCGGCGACAACCCGCGCGCGCAGCGGCGGGTGCAGCACGGCCTCGAGCCGGGACAGCGTCGCCGCGTCGGGCTCGCACTCCCACGGCTCACCGATCAGGCCGCGCAGGCACGCCGCGTCGAACCGCTCGCCCGGCACACGCTCCGGCAGGCGGACGGCACCGATGTTCGGCACCGCGCCGCCCCCCGCGATCTTCTCGTGCGGCCACGCGTCGTAGAGCCGTTGCGCCCCGCGCTCGCCCCAGTGCACGCTCTCGCCCGTCCGCGCCGCGTAGTCGGCCGCGCGCGCGGGCAGGTTGATGTCGTGCAGGATCACCCACGCCCCCGGCGCCAGCGCGGGCAGGACGCCGAGCAGGTCAGCCACGGGGTACGGGTGCTTGTGGCACGCGTCGATGAACACCAGCGACAGGAGCGCCCCGCGGCGCGCCCCGCGCGGGCCGAACTCCCGCCCGATGTCCGCCGCCACCCGGCCCGCGTGAATCGCCACGCGGTCGGCCAGCGACGGCGCCATCCGCGCCGCGGCATAACCGACCGGCACGCGCGCGTCCCAGTACACATGCGACAGCAGGTCGAACGTCTCGACCCGCCACGGCGCGTCGGCGTGCGCATCGGCCATCGCGCGCAGCAGAACCGCCGTCGAGACGCCCGACGCCGTGCCCAGTTCGACCATCGTGCGGGGACGGACGCAACGAACCATGTCCCACAGGAACAACGCGTCGTCCAACAGCACCGCGCCGCGCGCATCGGCCGGCGGCGTGTACCACGCGGCCAGCGCAGCCAGCCCGTCGGGGTCCTCCGCGACGCCGAACCGCGTCGCGATCCGCCGGTGCGCGGCAAGGTACTCCGCCAGCACGGCCTCTCGCTGCGCGCGGTCCGGCGCGCCCACCAGCGGGCTGGTCGTGGGGATGACAGGTGCGGGTTCCACGCTCACTCGGCCATCGTAGTCCGCGGCCGCAGTTTCTCCCACAAAACGCGGCACCGCGGCCCACCCGGCCCTACTCTTGCCGTTGCCCATGCCGACGCCGGACGCGACCGAGGTTCCCGCCCTTTCGACCGCCGCGCCGGGGCTGCGCGACGCGGTCGGCCAACTCGCCCCGACGCGTCCGGTCGAGGTGCTCTGGCGGCCCGGCCCGAAGCCGGCGCTGCGGCCTGTCCGCGTCGCGGCCGTCGTTCCCTGTTACAACCGGCGCGCCGACGCCGAGGCCGTGCTGGCTGACCTGGCCGCGATCGAACCGCAGGCTGATCTCGGCGGCGTGCAGCGCGCCATCGACCTCCGCGTGCTGCTGGTCGACAACGCCTCGGACCAGCCGCTCTCGACCATCACCGGGCCGTGGGACGGCAAACTGCCCGGCCTCGGCGGACTGGCGCTCGAACACCTGCGGTCCGAGACCAACACCGGCGGCAGCGGCGGCTACAACGCCGGCATGGCGCGAGTCCTGTCGTGGTGGAACGACGCCGCGCCCGGCGACGAGCCGTGGGACCCCGACTACGTCTGGCTGGTCGACAGCGACGCGCGCGTCGCGCCGACCACGCTCACGCGGCTGCTGGAAGTCCTCGCGGCGGACGACGGCATCGCCGCCGCGGGGAGCGTCATCTGCGACCCGCTGACCGGCCAAGCCTTCGAACTCGGGGGCAACCAGAACCCGCTGACCGGGCACTTCGAGCCGATGGTGCTCGGCGGCGTGGGCGTCGTCGGCTCGCGCGGCGGGCTGGTGGACTGCGACTACGTCGCGGCGTGCTGCGCACTGGTGCGGACCGACGCCATACGCGCAACAGGCCTGTTCCCCGACCGTTTCCTCAACGCCGACGACGTCGAGTGGTTCATCCGCATGAAGCAGCGGACCGGCGGACGGGTGGTCGGCGTGCCATCATCGGTCGCGATGCATCCGCGCTTCGACCGCTTCCCGACGTGGACGCGCTACTACGCCTGCCGCAACGCTTTCGGCCCGCTGGAGGCCGTCGGCGCGGGCGTCTACGGGCGCGCGGTCCGCGCCTACCGAGAGTCTCTCCGCGCGGTGCAGCAGGCGATCAACGGCCGGACCGACCTGGCCCGCCTGCACGTCCGCGGCCTCGCCGACGCCGCGGCGAAGCGCGCCATCGGCCCCGCGCCCAAGGGAACGATCGACCTGCTGCCCACGCGCCCGTGGGGCGCGCTGGCCGACGATCTGCGCGGCGCGCTGGGCGCGCGGGCACGCAGCGCGACGCTGTACGTGCTCAGCGACCTGCAACTGCCCGCCGCGGCGACACGGGCCATGCACGCGCAACTGGCCGCGCTCGATCTCTCGCGTCCGTGGCCCACGCCGCGGCGCGAGGCGGGTTTCCTGCCGTCGCTGGCCCGCGCGGCGTGGCGGTTCGCCTTCGGCCCGCGCGCCACGGTGGCGGTCGCGCCCGCGCGCGGCCGTCCGTCGTCGTGGCACGCGGGCAGGTTCGTCGTGCAGGTCAGCGCACAGGGGTACGTTCTGCACCGGCCGCGTCGGCTGCGCACCGTCTGGAACGCCGCGCGAACGCTCGCCGCGTGCCTGTGGCACTCGGCCCGGGTCGCGCTGCGCGAGCCGGAGTACGCCGAACTGCCGCCCGCGCCGCAGGGCCCGCCCGGGGCGCACCCCACCGCGGGCTCCGCGGCACACGCCGGCGATGAAGGCCGGCCCCGCGCGTCGGTCGCCGCGGTCGTGCTGAGTTTCAACCGATGGCGCGTGCTGCAGCGCACGCTCGCGTCGCTCGTCGACGGACGCGCTCCCGACCGCCAGATCATCGTCGTCGACAACGCCTCGACCGACGGAACCCCCGATCGCGTGCGCGCCGAGTTCCCGACTGTCCGGCTCATCTCGATGGACCAGAACCTCGGCGTCGCGGCGTTCAACCGCGCCGTGGCGCAGACCGACGCGGACCTGCTCCTGATCCTCGACGACGACGCGTCCGTCCCGCCGCGCGTCCTCGACGCCGCGGCCGCGCTGCTGGACCGCCGGCCCGACCTCGCGGCCGTCGCCCTGCACCCGCTGCACCCGCGCACGGGCCGGAGCGAGTGGCCCTTCGCCCGGGCCGACGACGCCCCGCGCGACGACTGGCCGGTCATGGGGTGCGCCAACCTCGTCCGCCGCGCCGACTGGACCGCCGTCGGCGGGTACGAAGAGGCCTTCTTCCTCTACCGCAACGACGCGGACCTGGCGCTCAAACTCCTCGCGGCCGGGCGCGGCGTGCACTTCGACCCCTCGCTCATCGCCCTGCACGACACGCCCGCCGGCGCCGGCGCGCGCAAGAGCGCTCGCTGGCACACCCTCGCGACGCGCAACTGGATCTGGCTCGCGCGCCGGCACGCGCACGGACGGCTCTCGGTCGCAGCCGCGATGCTCGGGTGGGCGTGGGCGCACCGGCTGGCCGGGCTCAGCCCGTCGCGCCACTGGGCGACGCTCCGCGGCGGGTTCTCGGGCCTTTTCCGCGACCCACCGGCCCTCCCCGCCGACCTGCCGCGGCCCGACGGCACGCACCTGCTGCGCCTGCTGAACCTGCGCTTCGGCGCGGGCCGGCGCGGATAGCCGCACTCCGGCGGCGCGTTATCGGCGATCGCGCGGCACGCTGTGCGGTTCGCGCCGGTTGACGCCGCGAACGGGGTATCGGCTCGGGGCCGATCGGTCACGACCCGCGCAAGAACGGGCGATTCTCCCTCCCGGGCGAGGCCCTCGGGGAAAGGAGGATCATGGCGCGGAGCCTTCGACGCCTTGGCGCAGCACGCCGCGAAAGCCGCGGCGTCGCCGCGCAGTTCTCGGTCGAAGCGCTCGAGGCCCGCGTCCTGATGTTCGCGTGGACCGCGCAGGAGGTCTATCTGGCCGAACTGGTCAACCGCGCGCGGGCCAACCCGGCCGCGGAGGGCCAGCGGCTGGGGCTCGACCTGGCCGCGGGGCTCAGCGGCGCGGAACTGGCGCGGCTGGTCCCGCAGGAGCCGCTGGCGCTCAACCCGGCGCTGACGCTCGCCGCGCGGGCCCACAGCCTCGACATGGGGGCCAACAACTACTTCAGCCACACGTCGCTCAACGGCATGAGCCCGACGCAGCGCGCCCAGGCCCAGGGCTACGGCGGCACCGTGGGCGAGAACATCGCCGCGGGCTACTCGAGCATCGACGTGCTGCACCGCGCGTGGCTGGAATCGGTCGGCCACCGCAAGAACGTGCTCTCGCTGCACGCCTCGTTCGACGCCGACTTCCACTACGACGAACTGGGCGTGGGGCTGGCCTTCAACGCCGGCGGCACGTACCAGCACTACTTCACGCAGAACTTCGGATACCAGGGCGCAAGCCCGGTCCGCTACGTCCTCGGCGTCGTCTACGACGACGCGAACGGCAACAACTTCTACACCATCGGCGAGGGCGCGGCGAACATCCGGATCGACGTGCTGTCGGGCCAGACGGTGATCGGGACGTACACGACCGACGCCGCGGGCAACTACCAGATCGTCGTCCCCAGCGGGTCGTACACGCTCCGCTTCACGAGTCTGGCGACGAACAACTTCATCGAGCAGGCGCTGACGGTCACGACGTACAACGTCAAGGCCGATGCGCTGCTGGCGCAGATCGACCCGCCCCCCCCGCCGCCCCCGCCTCCACCGCCCCCCCCGCCGCCGGACGATCACGCCAACGCCGGCAACTGGGCCAACGCGACGTCCTTCCTCACCGATCCGCAGACCGGCAACGGGACGCAGATCGGCATGATCGGCACCAGCGACGACTCGGACCTGTTCCGCTTCGTCGCGCCCGTGGCGGGCGCACACACATTCTCGGCGAGCAACCTCGGCGCTGGCACGCTGCGCATCCGCGTCTACAGCGCCGGCGGCGCGCTGCTGACGACGCTGACGGCCGGGCCCGCGGGCAGCACGCCCGCGTACGTGCTGACCGCGTCGATCAACCAGACCTTCTTCTTCCTCGTTGACGCGACAACCTTTGTTTCGGCCAGCAACTACCTCCTGCTCGTGCAGGGCCCGACCGACAGCGGCGGGGGCGGCGGCGGTGGTGGGGGCGGCGGTGGTGGTGGAGGCGGCGGTGGTGACGGGGGTGGCGATGGCGGCGGCGCCGGTGGTGGTAGTGGTGGTGGTGGGGATGGGGGCGGGGGGAGCGGTGGCGGCTCAGAGGCCGGCGTGCCCGGCCCCGGTGAACTGGCCGAGCCTTCGCTCCCGATCATGGGAACCACGCTGCTCGACGGCCGCACCGGGTACGCCTTCCTGAACGCCGCGCTGCGCCCGGTCTTCGCCGTGCGCAACACCGACGGCACGTGGGAGAGCATCGACATCCTGTCCGTCGCGGGCGGGCTCGACGCCTCCAGCCGCGTGATCTCGTGGACCGACACGCGCGACGGCGTGACGTACGTCGCCGCGACCTCGAACACGGGCCTCCTGCTCTTCACCCAGCGCATCGACGGCACGTGGTCGGCCCGCAACCTCAGCGCCGAACTGAACAAGCCGGTCATCAACGGCCCGCTGACCGTCTTCGTCGAGACCAACGGGCGGGCGCACATCGCCGGGCTCAACCGGCAGGGCAAACTGCTCGACTACCGCATGCTGGCGCAGTCCAACGACGACGGCTCGGCGCGCTGGGCCTTCCAGAACGTCTCGAACACGCACCTGCGCGCCCGCGGCAAGCCGATGCCCAGCCTGCAGGGCGAACTCGTCTCGTTTGTCACCACCAACAACACCTGGAACATCGCCGCGCTCGACCGGCAGGGCCGCATCCAGTTGTTCTTCAAGCAGCGCAACCTCCGCTGGGACGTGCAGAACGTCTCCGCCGTCGCCGGCACGCCCGCGCTGGTCGGCACGCTCACGGCCTACCAGTTGCCCGACCGCTCGATCTCGATCATCGGCGCCGCCGCGAACGGCAACCTCTGGCGCACCGGCGTCGAGCCCGGCGGCGAGTGGACCAGCGAGAACATCTCGCGCGGGCTGGCCAACAACCGCAAGCCCCGCGCCGGCGGCGTCACCTCGGTCGTCAACGCCGACGGCGTGCCGCACATCGCCGGGCTCAACGCCGCCGGCCGCATCGTGCTCTACCGCTTCAACGCCAACAACGGCCGCTGGGTCGTCACGGTCCCTTCGAACCTCGCGGGCGGCCCGAACCTCGCCGGCCCGCTCACGCTCATGACCGGGGCCGACGGCACGTCGCTGAGCATCGCCGGTCAGGACGCCAACGGCCACGTGATCCGCTTTGCGTGGAGCGCCGGCGGCGGATGGTCGTTCGAGGACGTGTCGGTCGCCCTCGCCGCGTAGGCCGCGCGCGGCCAACAATCGGGCATGATCAAGCCATTGCTGACGTTCGCGCTGCCCGCGGCCGCGCTGGTGCTTCCCGGGTGCGTGACGGGCCACGACGGCCCGCCGCGAGGAGGCCTGACAACGCTCACGCACTACATGGTCGGCTCCTACTCCAGCGCCAAACTGGCTGAGAAGGACCCCGAGAACTTCCGCGACATCCGGCTGGAGATGGTCCGCATCTGGCCGCAGCGCAACGACGGCGTGTGGCTCTACGTCGAGCAGGCCGCGGCCGACGCGCTCGACCGACCCTACCGCCAGCGCGTCTACCGGCTGACCGCCAACACCGACGGCACGCTGCGCTCCGACGTGTACACGCTGCCGGAGCCGGCGCTGCGCTTCGCCGGCGCGTGGCGCGAACCCGAGAAACTCGCGGGCGTCACGCCCGACGCGCTCACGCTCAAGGACGGCTGCGCCATCACGCTCACGTGGCACAACTGCCGCGAGATCTTCACCGGCTCGACCACCGGCACCGGCTGCGAGAGCACGCTGCAGGGCGCGACCTACGCCACCAGCGAGGTGAACATCAGCCCCTACGGGATGATCACGTGGGACCGCGGCTACGACCGCGCGGGCAACCAGGTCTGGGGCTCGACCGCGGGCGGGTACGTGTTCGTCAAGCAGGGTGGCGCGGAGCAATAGCCGCGCAGGACCGCGGCCACTCATCCGACCAGCAGGTTCAGCATCGACCGCCACTCGCCGTAGCGGTACTCGACGCCGTGCCGGTCGTGGAGAGCGCGGATCTCGGCCAGCAGGCGCTCGCTCAGGTCCTGCTGCCACCGCTGCGCCGAGCGGTCGCAGAAGTACACGCGGCAGCCGAGCGGCTTGATCTCGTGCACGCCGCAGAGGTTCCGGACCTGGAACGGGCACGGCCCCCTGTCCCCTCCCGCGGCGGCCGGCGGGGGCGACACGCTCACCGGCCGCTCACGCGCGCCCAGCACCGTGTACGCCGCCTCCAGCCCCGACACGTAGAGCAGGTGCCCGGCCTTCTCGAAGTTGCAGCACCGCCCCGAGGCCCAGCACGCCGGCCCGCGCTCGGCGATCGCGCGCGCCGCGTCGGCGTACACGGCTCCGAGGTCGCGCCGCACCTCCGGCCGCGCCGCGGCGTCGAGCCAGTGCCGCGCCAGGTGAGCCCCGTCGGTCATTCGATCGCTCCGAGGTCAATATAAGTTAGATATCGCAGGCGTCGCGCTGCACGCGGATCTGCACCAGCGTGTGCTTCCGGCCCTTGTCGATGCCCGGGCAGACGCGCTTGGCCCGCTCCCACGTCTGGCGCGAGCGCACCACGCTCGGCCAGAACGGCCACGTGCGGCACTGCAGCGGCCGGTCCTCGTACACCCCGCACACCGCCTTGCCGGGGACCGACTCGCGGTCGAGAAACTCGCAGTCCAGCCCGTGCGCCGTGCGCTTCTCGCGCAGCGACCGGCCCTCGCTGGTCACGTGCGTGTGTCTCTTTGTGAACTCCGCGACCGACAGGCCCAGCCGCCCGGCCAGCGCGGCGATCTCGTCGTCGCTCACCAGCACGTAGCCCTCCGGGCCCGAGCAGCAGTTCCCGCACATCGTGCACGAAAAGCGCAGGCCCGTCCCGTCGCGCCCCGACTCGGGGTCGGGCACGGCGAACCACTCCGGCTCGGTCGGCCTGGCTGCGCCCCGGCTCACGCGCCCTGCCCCCCTTTGGCCGCCCCGTCCTCCCCCGCCACCTTGAACACCACCAGCGTCTGGTCGTCGTCGCGCGTACGCGAGTTGGTGTGGCGGAACAGCGCGGCGTGCACGCTGTCCACCACGCAATCCGGCTCGCCCGAGCACAACCGCAGCGCGGCGTCGAGCCCATCGGTGCCGAACATCTCGCGCTTCGCGTTGAACGCCTCCGTCACCCCGTCGGTGTACAGCACGACCGTCTGCCCGGCCCGCAGCGCGACTTGGTGCTGGGCGTACCGCTCGCCGGACGCGATCCCCAGCGGGATGCCCGCGTCGCCGTCGAGAATGCTCACCTCGCCCGAGCGCGTGTCCTTGATCCGCGGCGGCGGGTGCCCGGCCAGCGCGTAACTCAGCACGCGCGTCGCCGGGTCGTACACGCCGAAGAACGCGGTGACGAACGACCGCTCCATCTCCGCCGCGGCGAGGCGGTCGTTGGCGTAGGCCAGCACCCGCGCGGGGCCGTCGGCCAGCCCCGGGTGCCCGTGCAGGATGGCGTGGAGCATCGCCATGACCGTCGCCGCGCCCGGCCCGTGCCCGGCGACGTCGGCGATCAGGATCCCCCACTTCCCGTCGGGCAGGTCGAAGAAGTCGTAGTAGTCGCCGCCGGCCTGCTCGCTGGTCAGGTAACTGGTCGCGAAGACCAGGCCGGGAATCTGCGGGTTGGCCTTGGGCAGCAGCGCCTGCTGCACGCGCGCCACTTCCTCGAACTGCTGGTGCAGGCGGTCGTTGAGTTTGCGGATCTGGTCGATCGAGACCAGGTTCTTGGTCATCGCGCCGAACAGGTTGACCGACAGCAACTGCTGCTCAAGGTCGGTCTCGGTGAACCCCTCCGCGTCGCGCTTGAACTGAAAGACCCAGTTCAGCACCTTCCCGCCGTCGAAGATCGGGATCGCCAGGCAACTCCGCATGTCGGCCAGGTCGCTCCCGAGCACCGGGTCGTCGGAGAGGTCCAAGGGGCTGATGACCCGCGGCTCCTCCGCGGCGATCAGCCCGCCCAGGAACCCGCCCGACCGCGCCGGCAGCCTCGCCCAGTTCTTCCAAGGGTCGATGATCCGGTGGCGGAACGGCCCGCCGGGCTCCAGCGTCCGGCCCATGCGCGTGATCTTGTACTGCCCCGGCGGCATGTTCCGCACCGACACCGAGACCACCGCGTCGATCGGCCGCAGACGGCCGATCCGCGCGCTGTACGCCTGCACCGCCTGCTCCGGCTCGGTGGCGCGGCTCACCTCCTCGAGCATCTCAAGAAGGATCGCGATCCGCAGGTTCGATTGGACGGACGCCTCGGGCACGGGGGAGTGTAGGGACGCGGCAATCTGTCCGAACTCAGGCCGTCCCGCACGCCTTCTCCACCCGCTCCCGCGCGCCCGCCGCTTCGGCGCACGCGCGGCCGCCCTCGGCCTCCAGCCGCGTCCGCTCGGCCCCGTCCGTCTCCAGCGACAGGTTGATGCGCACGTTCCACCACGCGCCGCGCGCCGCGGCCTCGGCCAGCACCGCCGCGATGGCCAGATCCGACCGCAGGTGCGCGTTGCTCCGCCCCGCGAGGCTCTCGATCGTCCGCAACATCTCGACGCACAGCGCCAGCGCGGCGCGCGGGGCCGCGACCGCCGCGGCCGCCGCGCCCGGCAGTTCCGCCGCGCGCCGCGCGTCGCCCTCGGGCAGGCGCTGCAGTTCGTTCACCAGCGCGTACGCCGCGGCGTCCTCGTCGGCCAGTTGCAGCAGCATGGCGCGGGTGCGCTGCAGCGCAGCGCCGGCCGATTCCAGATGCGACTGATGCTCGGCGAGGTTCTTCCTGCCGATCGAGTACGCAACGACCATGTGCGCCAGCGCCGCGGCGGTCGCGCCCGCGACGCACGCCGCCGCGCCCCCGCCCGGCGCGGGGCTCTTGGCCGCGAGTTGATCCAGAAAACCGCCGAGCGTCATCGCCGCGAACTGCGTCATGGGACCTCCGCCGCACAGCCTATGCGGAGACGGCGCGCCCCGCCGGGCAGGCCGGGCCCGTCCGCTACCATCGCGCCATGGTGCTGCTCTACGACGGCGACTGCGCCCTGTGCACGCGGGCCGCGTCGCGCCTGCGGCGCTGGGGCGCGCCGGGCTCGGTCGAGGTCGTCTCGTTCCGCTCGTCCGGCGTGCTCGACCGGTTCCCGCAGGTTTCCGCCGCGGCGTGCGAGCGGGCGATGCAGTTGATCCTGCCCGACGGGCGCGTGATCTCGGGCGCTGAGGCCGGGTTCCGAATCCTCGCGACGCGCCGCTGGCTGCGGCCGCTCCTGTGGATCTACCACGTGCCGGGCGTGCGGCAGGCGATCGACGCCGCGTACCGCGTCATCGCCCGGAACCGGATGCGCTTCGGCCGAGCCGGCGCGTGCCGCCACGGCGCCTGCGCGCGCGATCGGTAGCCGGTCGCGGCGCCTTCAGCACCCCGCGAACCACGCCGCCAGAAACGCGAAGATGGCCGGCACCCCCGGCGTGCCGCCGAAGTTGAACGCCGCGGGCGCGCCGGCGAACCAGTCGGTCAGGAACGCGAAGATGTCCGCCACCTCGCGCGTGCCGTTGCCGTCGTAGTCCGCCGCGCACGGCATCGGGATCGTCGCGACCCACGCCTCCTGCTGGCCATCGGGGTTGATGCCGAAACCGACCAGCACCGTGCCGTCGTCGCTCATCGCCGTCACGCTCTGCAGGTGCCAGAGCGACATGCTCACGCCGCCGTTGACGAGCGCGGCGCGCACCGAGATCGCCGGCGCGCCAGCGTCCCACAGCATCGCCGTGTTGCCCGTGCCGCTGAGAAGGCACAGACCGACCGCGCGCCGGCCGCCGTTGGTCACGTCAAACGCGCCGCCCGAGTCGAACCCGACGGGGATCTCCAGATCGGTGCGGCCGTCGGCGGCGTTCCAGAGAAACGGCTTGCTCACGCCGAACTCGGTGAACGAGCCGACCACCGTCTGCCCATCGGGCGAGACACCGCGCGCGATGCCGACCCACTGGCCCGCCGAGATGTCCACCATGCCGCCGCCGTCGGTCCACCTCCACGGCCGGTTGACGAACGTCGCGTCGTTGGCGTTGCCGACAATCACCGAGCCATCCGCCGACATCGCTCGCGCGATGGTCTGGTGCCCCGGCCCCGCGACGACACCGGGGATCGTTCCCAGATCCACCATGCCCGTGCTCAAGGACCAGCGGAACGCACGGGTGATCGGGAGCGGAGGGGGGACGCCGATCGGCGACTCCTGAAACTCGCCGCACGCGACCCCCGCATAGGCAGCGCACGCGTGCACAACCCCGCTGTAGCCGCCCGGTACCGGATACGGAATCGGCCCGGGCGGACCCGTCGGATCGCCCGGCGAGATCGTCCACACCACAGGCTGACGGAACCCCGCGCCATTGGTCGCCTCACCGAAGGCCACCCCTCCCCCGATATCCACCGCGCGGGCCTCCGCGGAGGTTCCGCCATCCAGTCGCGGCAGCCTCATCGGGCCGGACCACGTGCCGTCCGGCTGCCGGATCCAGATGACGCCGCTCTCGGCCCCGTCGTTCGAACGCCCGACGATCGCCGACCCGTCCGCGGCGACACCGCTGGCGCGGCTCGAAAACGTCCCGCCCGGCAGGTCGCCCAGTCCGACAAACGAGTACGACGTCTGCGCCCTCCCCGCGACGGGCAGGAGCGACATCGCCAAGCACGACACCGCCGCACAAGCGCGCTCGGATCGCATGGACAGCCTCCGCTCGGTTCAGAATACAGCCTACCGCGCGTTGCCCGCTCGCACCAGAACGTTGTTCGTCAATCGAACGCGGAACCCGCCGCCGCCCCTACGGACAACCCCCGAACCACGCGCTCAGAAACGCGAAGATGGCCGGCACGCCGACCGTGCCGCCAAAGAAGTACGCCTGCGCAAGCCCGCCGTGCCAGTCCGCAAGGAACGCGAAGATGTCCGCGACCTCGACGGCCCCGTTGGCGTCGTAGTCCGCCGGGCAGGGCGCGGTCACGGAGAGGTTCGCCGCGTTGCTCTGCACGTTCGAGCACGCGTTGGCGACCGTCACGCGGTACGCGCCCGCGTCGGTGGTCTGCACGTTCGTGATCGTGAGCGTCGGGCCGGTTGCGCCGCCGACGCGACCGCCGTTGACCAGGTTCACGCCGTTGCGCGTCCACTGGTAGGTCTCGGCGTTCGTCGCCGTCACCGCCAGCACCGCCGTCTGCCCGGTCTGCAGGCTCAGCGGCTGCGGGTGCGCCGAGATCGACGGCCCCTGCACCTCGCCGCTGTTGCGGAAGTTGGCGATCACGTACGCCGAGTTGTTGATGGTCAGCGCGTTGTGCGCGGCGTTGGGCTGCCCGGGCGCGACACCCGTCGGCGTCCCCTGGTACAGCACGTCGGGGTTCGAGAACCGCGCCACGCGCGCGCCCGGCGAGTACGCCATGACCGACCGGTACGTCGTGCCGTTGGCGCCCACCCAGCGGTGACCGTAGGAGTACGCGTACAGCGCGCTGCCCGCGTTGTCGCGGTCGTGCGCGCAGCCCATGTTGTGCCCCAGTTCGTGCGCGAACGTCAGGTTCCCCACCGCGCACGAGTAGTGCGTCACGCTGAACGCCGACGTCGCGAACGACGGCGAGAGGTTCGTCATCAGGTACGCGATCCCGCACGCGCCCGAGTTGGAGTTCAGCAGCGCGACCATGTCGGCGTTGTACTGGTTCCGCAGGGCGTGCACCTCGTCCATGAACCCGTCGCTGGTCGATCGAAGTCGCGACAGGTCCTGGCTGAAGCCGCTGCCCTCGACATAGTCCACCTCGGCCCGGTGCGCCAGCCGCAGCCGTGTCGAGATGCCGCTGGCCTGGTACGCGTTGTTCGCCGACGTGATGCACGAGTTACACATCGCGATGATCGCGTTGGTCCCGCCCGCGCCGGCCCGCGCGGCGGGCGTGTAGACGATCAGCACGTCGATCCACTCCCCCGTGTCGGCGCAGCCGCCGCGGAGCGCAAAGCCGCCGTCGTCGTCCCCGTCTCCCGGCCGCACGACCTGCTCGCGCCCGGTCGCGCAGGGCGGGAACTTGCCCGGCTCCAGTTCGCGCGCCCAGGGCACGCCGTCGGGCGCGGGCCGCGCCTCGAACGAGCGGCCGTCCGTCGTCCACAGGTTCAGCACCACCGCGTCCTGCTCGACGCTCAGCACGAACCACCCCTCGCTGCGGCCGTCGGCTTCGTCCTCGGGCAACGCGCCGCACCACGTGAAACTCAGCGCGTCGCGGAACTCGAGTTGATCGAACCGCGCCTCGATCCGCGCGTCATCAAACAGGTTGAACACCACGCGCCCGCCCGGCGCCGCCGCGACCAGCTGGTCCATCCGCACGCTCACCGGCCGCGCACGCCGCACCGTCGGCTCGCTCGGGCGCGCCGCGCCCGCCCCGGCGGGTCCGAACAACTCTTGAACATCCGCCGACGCGGCGGGCAGCACAGCCCCGCACACCGCCGCGCCGAACACCATCACGCCGCGCCAAACTGCCCGCATGTCCACGCCTCCGGCCGCGAATAAGGGAGCGGCCACCAACCCGGCCCGAACGGGCCGCTGCCGAATACTGGCTGTTCGCTCACAGGGGGCGGTGGTTCCCCCCGCAAGGCGGGTTTTTTGGTTCCGCGACGGGCAGGCCCAGACTCGCGCGATCGGGCCTACGGGCACCCCGCGAACCACGCCGCGAGAAATGCGAACACGTCCGCGACGTCGGTCCCGCCCGCGCCGTTGTAGTTCGCGGCCGGATTCGCCGCAAACCACGCCGCGAGGAACGCGAAGATGTCGCCCACGTCCAGCACGCCGTCGTGGTTGAAGTCGGCCCGGCACGCCCGCTCGAAGATGAACATGCGCGGCGTCTCGTCGACGACGTAGATCACGCCGCGCTCGTCGATCGTCACGCCCTCGGCGGTCGCCGAGATCCCCGCCAGATCCAGCGTCCCGAGCACCACGCCGGCGCGCGTGCACTTGACCACCCGCGCCGATTCCTGGCTGATGATCAGCAGGTTGTCCTGATCGGCCGTGCCGACCAGCGAGGGCACCGACGTCAGCGCCGCGACATCGGAGAGGTCCAGCAGCCCCAGCGACGCGGCAAGGAACAGGTCGGACACGCCCGCGCCGCCCGCGTCAAAGTCCGCCGTCACGCGCAGCGCGCGCTGTGGCGTTCTCTCCTTGACCGCGATGTACACGCCCTGCAGCGCGTCGAAACTCACGCCCTCGATGCCGTTGTTGCCCGTCTCGGCCCCGAGCGAAACCCACGGCAGCAGCGCGCGGTTGACGCTCCCGAACCGCGCGTACGTCAGCAGGTAGAGGTTCTGCAGACGCTCCTCGGCGATCACGAACCGGCCGCCGCCCGCGTACGCGATGCCCTCGGTGTCCTGAAAGCCCGTGAACGTCATCGCGCCGACGTACGCCCCGGCCCGCGTGAACTCCCCGATGCCGCCCCCGCCGTCGCCGATGACGTACAGGTTGCCCGTGTCGGGGTTGTACGCAACCGCCGAGGCCTCCACGACGAACGCCGGCAGGTTCACCGTCGCGGCCAGTCGGTACTCGGACAGGTCCACCCGCGCCGGCTGCGCCAAGACGGGCGCGGCCACCGGCAGGCACGCGCACACGAACGGACTGATTATGGATCGGAGCATGTGGGGTGTGCAGCATACCCGCGCATCGCAGGCGGTCCACGAATCTGGGGCGGATTCAGCGGCCGTTCGAGGCAGGAACACGGGCGTTGCGGATGCGCAACGGCTCAGACGGATCCACACTCCCGAGTCCGGATCGTCCGCGCGTGACCAGATGGGCCCGAGTCCCGCTTGGGCCTCAGTGCGACCCCGCGCGACCCCGTGGTTGGTGCCAGAGCCGAACCGGGGCGGCGCGCAGGGCGTCACTTCCCCGGCTTCCAGCCCGCCTTGAACACCCCGATCGCGTCGACCAGTTTCTTCTCCAGGTCGTTGTCCAGGGCCTTCTTCTGCGCCAGTTCGTCGCGAACGGCCTTGCCCGTCGTCGTGAAGAAGTTCAGCAGGCCCTTCTCGAAGTCCGCGACATGCCGGATCTCCACGTCGTCCATGAAGCCCTTGCTCGCGGCGAAGATCGAGATGACCTGATCGACCACCGTCATGGGGACGTACTGCGGCTGCTTGAGCAGTTCCACCATCCGCGCGCCCCGGTCGAGTTGCTTCTGCGTGGCCTTGTCCAGTTCGGTGCCGAGCTGGGCGAAGGCTTCGAGTTCGCGGTACGCCGCGAGGTCGAGTCGCAGCGAGCCGGCGATCTTCTTCATCGCCTTCACCTGCGCGTTGCCGCCCACGCGCGACACCGAGATGCCGACGTTCACCGCCGGGCGCACGCCCGCGAAGAACAGCTCGGGCTCCAGGTAGATCTGCCCGTCGGTGATCGAGATCACGTTCGTCGGGATGTACGCCGACACGTCGCCCTCCTGCGTCTCGATCACGGGCAGCGCGGTGAGCGAGCCCGCGCCGTTCTCGTCCGACAGTTTCGTCGCGCGCTCCAGCAGGCGCGAGTGGAGGTAGAACACGTCGCCGGGGTACGCCTCGCGTCCCGGCGGGCGACGCAGCAGCAGCGACAACTGGCGGTACGCCACGGCCTGCTTCGACAGGTCGTCGTAGATGCACAGCGCGTGCTTGGGGCCCTTGCCGCCGTTCTTGCCGCGCCACATGAAGTACTCGCCCATCGCGCAGCCCGAGTAGGGCGCGATGTACTGCATCGGGGCCGGGTCCGAACTCGACGCGTTCACCACGATCGTGTAGTCCATCGCCCCGTACTTGCGGAGCGTCTCGACCACGCCCGCCACCGTCGATTCCTTCTGGCCGACGGCGACGTAGATGCACACCACCGCGTCGGGCGTGCCCCAGTACTGCTTCTGGTTGATGATCGTGTCGATCGCGACCGCCGTCTTGCCCGTCTTGCGGTCCCCGATGATCAGTTCGCGCTGGCCGCGACCGATCGGGATCATCGCGTCGATCGCCTTGATCCCCGTCTGCATCGGCTCGTGCACCGGCTGACGCTCCGCGATGCCCGGGGCGATGATGTCCACCTTGCGGAACTCGGTCGCCTGGATCGCCGGGCCGTTGTCCAGCGGCCGGCCCAGCGGGTCGACCACGCGGCCCAGCATCGCCTCGCCCACAGGCACTTCCAGCAGGCGGCCGGTCGCCTTGACCAGGTCGCCCTCCTTCACCGACAGGTAGTCCCCGTAGATGACCGCGCCGACCGTGTCCTCTTCGAGGTTGAACACCTGTCCCATGACCGCACCCTCGTGCGTCTGGAACTCGAGCATCTCCCCCGCCATCGCCTTGGACAGCCCGTAGATGCGGGCGATGCCGTCGCCCACTTCCACCACGCGGCCGACCTCGGAGACTTCCAACTCCGCGGCGTACTGCTGGATCTCCTGCTTGATGATGCTCGTGATCTCGTCGGTCTTGATCTTCATGGCTCGCTCGGTGGGGCTGATCGGGAACGCGGACACGACCCGGGCCGGGCCGTCCCGCTCCCTGCGGAGCAGGCGGCCGGTTCGCCGGTCGAACAGGGGCGGAAGGGTAGCCGGGAGAGGGTCAAAAGTCGCGGTTCACAGGCCCGCCGCGGGCCGGTCCGCACCCTCGGCCCCCGCCCGGCCCGTCCGAGTCACGCGGACCCGGACCACCGGATTGGCCGCCGCGGCGGTCACGCCCGGAGGCAGGCCTAGGAACGTCACCGGCCGGGAAATCACCCCGGTTGCGGCGGTATCGGCCCCCGGTACCGCGGGGTCCGAGGCCGGCCGATCCGTCCGAACCGCCCGTTGCAGGTCGTCGGAAGCCAGTTCCACCAGCGCCTTGAGCGTGATCTCGCCGGAGCGGATCCGGGCCACCTGATCGGCCGGGCCGGTCAGCGTCACGTCGTTGACGAACTTGTCGAGCACCTCGACGGCCCACTGCGCAGCGTCCTCGGTCGGCGGCAGGCCGAACCACACCGGCACCGCCGCGACGCGGAACGTGTCCACTTCCTTCCGCACGCGGAACGTCACCGTGACGGTCTCGGGCGCGATCACCAGCGGCTCGATCCCCGCCAGCCACGAGGGCGTGCGGATGGTCGCGACGGCGGTGCGGGCGCCCGTCGCCGCGGCGCCGTCGCCGCGAACGCGGTCGAGTTCCTCCGCCGAGACAAAGGCGACGGCCTGCGCGCCGTCGGGGACGAGGACCGAGTCGGGCATCCGGACGCTGACCGCGGCGGGCGAGGGCGCGGGCTCGCCGTCGAGCAGCAGCGTGCGGCCGAGTTCGACGCGGACGGGCAGGTCGCGCGTGACCATGCGCATCACCCGCACCGGAACCTCCGACGGCTCGCACGACACGACGACGACCCCCAGGCGCGAGAGTTCCGGGATCGCGGCGATCGCCTCGCGCAGCCGCGCGACCCGGTTCGGGCCGGGCTCGACCGGCATCCCCGCAAGGCCCGCCGTCAGCCGCAGCGTCTGCCCGCGGAGTTCGCGCGCCGCGGCGATCCCCGCCGCCGAACCCTCGACCTGGAAGGTCACGTTGCCGCGCCACTCCGGGTCGTCGCTCCGATAGACCAGGTCGCCCGCCGGGTCGGCCTGCAGTTCCACGCGGCAGGTGATCGAGACGCGCGACACGCTCTCGCCCTCGGCCCAGACCCAGATCAGCACGGCCATGAGCGTGGTGAGCGCGGCGGTCTTGAAGAACTCGCGGCTGTTCCATCGCGCGCCGGCGCTCATGTCGCGCTCCTTTCCGCCACGCGCCTCACGGCGGCGCCGCCCGCCGCGGCCGAGCGCGTCAGCCGCGCCTCGATCTCGGCCCGCAACTGGTCGGGCGTGAAGCCCGGCTCCAGCCGGCCGCGCTCGGCGATGCTGATCGTGCCCGTCTCCTCGCTCACCACCACGACCAGCGCGTCGCACTCCTTGCTCACGCCCAGCGCGGCCCGGTGACGCGAACCCAGCGACGGGTCGGGCATCTCGTCGGCCTCGGCCAGCGGCAGTTGCACGCCCGCGGCGACGATCTCCGCGTCCTTGATGATGACCGCCAGGTCGTGCAGCGCCGAGCCGGGGAAGAAGATCGTCTGCAGCAGCCGCGCCGACAGACGCCCGTGGATCGGCGTCCCGCCCTCGACAATGCCCTTGAGCGGCGTCTCGCGCTCGATAACCATGATCCCGCCGAACCGCGCCTTGCTCAGGTAGCCCGCGGCCTGCGCGATCATCGCGGCGATCTCGCCCGCGTTGCCGTGGTGCGCCCGGCGGAGGATCGGCGCCTCGCCGAGGCGGATCAGCCCGCGCCGCAACTCCGGCTGGAACACGACGATCAGCGTGATCGCCAGCAGCGTGACGAACTTCTCGTACAGGAACTTGAGTTGCAGGAACGAGTCCTGCTGGCCCAAAATGCGGACCAGCAGCGTGGCCATGACGACCAGCAGCAGCGTGCCCTTGAGCGCGCCGGCCGCGCGCGTGCCCTTCACAAACCGCACCACCACGAACACCACGATCCAGATCACCGCGATCTCGATCAGGACCTGCCACCAGTCGTAGGTCGCCAGCCGCTGGGCCAGTCGTTGGGCTCGCTCGAAGAGCATCGCGTCCTCACCTCGCCGGCCTGGTCGGCGCACCCGCGCACCGACCCGCCGAGTGTACCCGCGGGCGCGGCGAACCGCGCGGACCTATCGTCCCGCGTGCCGCGAACGATCGTCCGCTTCCAGCCCACGCCCAACCCCAACGCGCTCAAGTGCGTGCTCGACGCCGCGCTCCCCGAGCCCGTCCGCTCGTTCCGCCGGCGCGAGGAGGCCGAGTCCGACCCGCTGGGCCGGGCGCTGTTCTCGGTGCCGGGGGTGAGCGGCGTGCTGCTGGCCGGGGAGTGGCTGACGATCAACAAGACCCCCGAGGCCGACTGGGAGCCGGTCAAGGCCGGCGTGCAGGCGGCGCTCAGGGCCGTGTGACCATGACGACCCGGCCCGACAGCTCGCCGCCGGGGCAGACCATCGCCGCGTGCGCCAGCGGCCCGGGCCGGTCGCTCCGCGCGATCGTCCGCCTGAGCGGGCCCGACGCGGTCAACGCGCTGCACGCGCTCCTCGACGCGCCGACCGCCGCGCCCGGCGAACTGGCCCGCGTGGTCCTGCGGCCCGGCGTCGCCGCGACAGGCGCGCTGCCGTGCCTCGCGGCGGTCTACAGGGGGCCGCGCTCCTTCACCGGCGAGGACTCGGCCGAACTGCTCATCCCCGGCAACCCCGCGCTGGTCGAGCGCGTGCTCGCCGCGGTGCTCCGCCGGCCCGGCACGCGGGCCGCCCTGCCCGGCGAGTTCTCGGCCCGCGCCTATCTGTCGGGCAAACTGACGATCGAGCAGGCCGAGGGCATCGCCGCGAGCATCGCGGCCCAGTCCGCCGCCCAACTCGACGCCGCGCGCCGGATGCTCGACGGCACGGGCGGCGCGCAGGTGCGCCGCTGGACCGACGAGGTCGCAAACCTGCTCGCGCTGGTCGAGGCGGGCATCGACTTCACCGATCAGGACGACGTGACGCCGATCCCGCGCGACGAGCTGCGCGACCGCCTGTCGCGCCTGCGCGACGGGATCTCGCGCCGGCTCGGCCCCGGCGCGGCGTGGGAGCGCGCCGGCGAGCGCCCGCGCGTCGTGCTCTTCGGAGCGCCCAACG
Organism: uncultured Phycisphaerales bacterium; assembly: GCA_937995595.1. Lineage (GTDB taxonomy): Bacteria > Planctomycetota > Phycisphaerae > Phycisphaerales > UBA1924 > JAHBXL01. The sequence continues at coordinate 65,398 of CALKJW010000003.1, forward strand.
CGGGCAAGAGCACGCTGTTCAACGCGCTGCTCGGCCGCGCCCGGTCGGTCGCCTCGCCCGCGCCCGGCACGACGCGTGACGCGCTGGCCGAGACGCTCGACCTCGGCGCCGACGCGCCCGGCTCGCACGCGGTGACGCTCATCGACCTGCCGGGCCTCGACGAACACACCGGCGACAAGACCGCCCGCGCCGCGCTGAGCCGCGCGCTCGACGAGACCGCGCGAGCCGACGCCGTGATCCACTGCGACCCGCGCGGCCTCTTTGCCGAGGAGGTCCCCGGCCCCGCCTCGCGCCCGGTCATCCGCGTGCGCACCATGGCCGACCTCCCCGGCCCCGCCGGCGGCAGCGCGCTCAGCGTGTGCGCGCTCGACGGGTGGAACCTCGGCCCCTTGCGCCGGGCCATCGCCGACGCCGCGCACGCCGCGCCCCCCGACGACGCCGACGCCGCCGTCCTGCCGCGCCACCGCCGCGCGATGGCCGCGGCGATCGACGGGCTCGACGCCGCGCTCGCGGCCGTGCGGCGGCCCGACGCGCCCGCCGAACTCATCGCCGCGGGCCTGCGCGGCGCGCTCGACGCCCTTGGAGAGATCGCCGGCGACGTCTCGCCCGACGACGTGCTCGGGCGCGTCTTCGCGGTCTTCTGCATCGGCAAGTGAGCGCGGCCGCCGATCAAGCGCACAGCCGGTCGCGCGCCTCGCGGTACCGTGCCAGCGTCCCCTCCACGACTTCCCGCGGCAGCGCGGGGCCGGGCGGCGTCTTGTCCCACGCGCCCGCCGCCACCAGCCGCTCCAGGTGCTCGCGGAGGAACTGCTTGTCGAAACTCGCCTGCGCGCGTCCGGGCTGGTATGCGTCCGCCGGCCAGAAGCGCGACGAGTCCGGCGTGAGCGCCTCGTCGATCAGGATCGGCTGCGACCACGCACGCCCCGCGCGCGCCTTGTCCCCGGCCGGCACGCCGAACTCGAACTTGGTGTCGGCGATGATGATCCCGCGCGACAACGCGTGCGCAGCCGCGGCGTTGTAGATCGACAGCGACAACTCCCGCAGCACGCCCATCGTCTCCAGCCCGACGATCTCCGACGCGCGCTCGAACGTGATGTTCTCGTCGTGCCCCTGCGACGCCTTGGTCGCCGGGGTGAAGATCGGCTCCGGCAGGCGGTCGCACTGCCGCAGCCCGCGCGGCAGCGGCACCCCGCACACCGCCCCCGTCTGCTGATATTCCTTCCAGCCCGAACCTTCGAGGTACCCGCGCACCACGCACTCGATCGGGATCACCTCGCACTCGCGGCAGATGGTGAACCGCCCGTCGAGCCACGCCCGCACCGCCGGGTCCTCGAGACCGGGCACGCCTGTCAGGTCGCGCAGGTCCGTCGAGAGCAGGTGCGTCTCGCAGATGCCGCGCCGCCGGATGAACCCGAACCACCACGCCGCGATCTGCGTCAGCAGAACGCCCTTGCCGGGGATCGGCGTGGGCATGACCACGTCGAAGGCCGAGATCCGGTCCGACGCCACCATCAGCAGCCGCCCCTCGCCGCTGGCCGGGTCGGGCGGCAGCCGGTACACGTCTCGGACCTTGCCCCGTCGCACCAGCGGCAGACGGGGCGACGGCTCCGCCGCGAGCGGGGAAGCGGCGCTGGCGGCCGGGCCCCGGCCATGATTCGCGGCGTGTGCGGTGGTCATGCCGCCATGATAAGGATGCGCCCCGCGGCCTGTCCGGCTATGCTGGGCGTCCCGGCGCGTCGCCACGGGCGGCGTGCCGGCCAGAGGACTTTCTGCCGGATGCTGAGTTTCGCCGTCTTCGAGGAAAACGCCCCCGCCTTCGTCGGCAGCGCCGGCCAGGGGTGGCCCCTGCGCCACGCGCACCTGTTCGGCGCCGACGACGTGCCCGTGCAGGCCGAGGTGCGCTACGCCGACGGACTGATCCGCTGCGAGAAGCGCGGGCCCGAGTCGGCCGGCCTGTCGCTGCAGTACCCCGTCGATCCGATCGAGAGTCTGGGCAGCGCGGGCGGCGTGCTGACGATGCAGACCTGCCTCCTGCCCGAGCGCGAGCGGCCCTACCTGCTCAGCCTCGAACTGGCACGCCACCGCCTCATGCTCATCCTCAACAAGTTGGAGGACTGGGCCCTGTTCGACCTGCCCTCCGGCGACCCGGGCATGCAGTTGTTCGAGCGGGCGCGGCGCGCGTTCACCGAAGCGCTGGTCGCCCACGCCACCGACGCCAAGCGCAACGGCAGCGCCAACCCCTACTGCGCCAAGACCGACCAGTTGGCCCGGCGCGCCCTGTCGCTGGCCGTGCTCGCCGGAGAGACGCTGACCCTCTACCAGGCCCGCAGCCAGTTCGCGCGTCGCATGAGCGGCGAACTGGCCGCCGCCGCGGCGAAGATCGCCACCCCACCCAACGCCCTGACCGACCACGAAGCCGCCGAGAGCCGCAACGCCCTGATCGGCAGCGTGGGCGTCATCCTGCCGACCCCGCCGCAGGTCGGCGCGGTCGTCGGGCCCGAGTTGTTCAGCCCGGCGCTGTGCAGGGCGGTCTCGCTGACGTGCGACTTTGTCACCATGCCGATGCGCTGGGTCGAGATGGAGCCGACCGAGGGCAAGTACCTGTTCGCCAAGACCGACAAGTGGATCGAGTGGGCCGTGCGCACGGCGCGCGTGCCCGTCGTCGGCGGGCCGATCGTGGACTTCCGGCGCGGCTGCGTCCCGGAGTGGCTCTACATCTGGGAGCACGACTACGAGACGCTGCGCGAACTGGTCTACGAGCACGTCAAGAACATCGTCACCCGCTACCGCCGCACCATCGGCACGTGGACCGTCTGTTCGGGCCTGCCGGTCAACGCGAACTTCACGTTCTCGTTCGAGCAGATCATGGACCTCACGCGGCTGGTGGTGATGGTCGTTCGCAAGCTCCAGCCCAGCGCCAAGGTGCAGGTGCAGATCGACCACCCCTGGGGCGAGTACTACTCCTACAGCCCGCGCGCCGTGCACCCGGTGATGTACGCCGAGACCATCAACCAGGCCGGCATCAACCCCGACCTGTTCGCGCTCCGCGTCGAGATGGGCCAGCCCGAGCCGGGCCGCAGCACGCGCGACCTCACCGCCCTCTCCGCCCTGCTCGACCGCTACGCCACGCTCGACCGGCCGCTGAGCGTCACGGTGTGCGCGCCCGCGCAGACCTCGAACGGCACCCCCCTTAGCCCGGTGCACCTGACCGACCCCGGATACTGGCGCAGGCCGTGGAGCCCCGAGGCGCAGGCCGCGTGGATGACCCAGGTCTTCGGCATCGCGGCCAGCAAGCCCTTTGTCCACGGCATCTGCTGGGACGAGTTGTACGAGCAGCCCGCCGCGCCCGGCGGCGAGGCCGAGTCGCACCACCACGGGCTGATCGACGGCGCGGGCGCGCCCCGCCCCGCGCTGTGGCGACTGGGCGAGATCCGCGCCGCCATCCGCGCCAAGACCTCGCCGCTCACGCTCCCCGAGGCCGTGCAGCCGGGGTCGCTGGCGTGACAACATAAGTATCGTGTAACAACGCGGCACGTTCCGGATCAACCCAACATGAGCGCCGAGCCGAACCGCGACTGGACCACCGGCCCCGCCAAGTTCGCCGCGGCGGTCGTTCTCGGCGGCGCATCGGTCGCCGGCATGGTCTGGTCCGTCTCGACGCGCCCGCCCGCCTCCGCCCGCGCGGGCGCCCCGATCGCCGCTCCGCGTCCCGCGACCGACACCGACCCGCCCGCGCAACCCCCCGCCGCGGCAGGCATCGACCGCGTCATCAACATCAACACTGCCGCGGCGGCCGAACTGGAACTGCTCCCCGGCATCGGCCCGGCCATGGCCCGGCGCATCGTCGAGCACCGCGAGGCCCGCGGACCGTTCCGAAGCGTCAACGAACTGGAGCGCGTCCCCGGCGTCGGCGCCCGCACCGTCGAGCGCCTGCGCGGCAAGGTGACCGTCGAGTAGCGCACGCGCCGCGCCTCCGGCTACCATCACACCGATATCCGGCCAACCTGACCGCCGCGGACGGCGCACGTGCCCGTCCGTCGGCCCGCGCACGCGCGCTCCGAACCGACGACGCCCGCATGGACCTTGTCGCCCATCTCGCCGCGGACCCCGCCCTGCGGCAGGCGTGCGCGCACCTCTCGCTGGGCCGGCGCGTGGCGGCGCGCGGCTCGCAGGGGTCGAGCACCGCGTTCGTCGCCGGCGCGTTGGCGCGGTCGCTGGCACGCCCGGCGCTGCTGGTCGCCGCGCACCTCGACGAGGCCGATGAGTCGCTCGACGAACTGACCGACGCGGGCGTCCGCGCGGCGCGCTTCCCCGCGCTCGAAGTGCTCCCCGGCGAGACGCAGGCCAGCATCGACCTGTTCGCCGAGCGCCTGGCCGTGCTGCGCACGCTCGCCGATGCCCCGCCCGAGGTGCTGGTCGCGCCCGTGCAGGCGCTCATGCAGCCCGTCCCCGCGCCCGACGCGCTCGCCACGCTCTCGACCACGCTCCGCCGGGGCCAGCGCGTCGAGTTCGCCCGCCTCACCCGCTGGCTCGCCGACGCCGGCTACGCGCGCCAGGACGCCATCGACGAGCCCGGCGACTTCGCCGTCCGCGGCGGGATCATCGACGTCTTCCTCCCCGCGGGCATCGGCCCGGCCGCGCGTGCGGGCGGCGGCGCGGGTCTGGCCGTGCGGCTCGACTTTTTCGGCGACGAACTGGAGAAGATCGCCGAGATCGATCTCGACACCATGGCCTCGGACCGTGCACTCGACGGGGTCGAGATCGTCTGCGCCAGCCTTGAGAAGGTGCAGGCCGACGCCGACCTCGCGACTTCGCGCCGCGTCGGCGTGTGGGAGTACATGCGCGGCGGCGCGGGCGGGTTCGTCTGCCTGCTGCACGAGACCATGGAGATCGTCGAGCAGGCCCGCGGCTATTTCGAGCGCGTCAGCGACGGAGGCAGGGGCATCTTCGGGCCGCCGGCCGTCCTCGCCGCGCTCCAGCAGCGCTTCCCATCGTTCGCCGAGATCAACCAGTTCTCCGGCGGTCGCGGCGGCGGGGCGGGCGCCGACGCCGAGGTCGAACTGCCCGTCCGCGCGCTGGGCGAGATGCCCGCCGACGCCGCCGACGGCGTGCGCCACCTGGCCGCCCGGAGCGCGCAGGCGTCCGTCGCGGTCTTCTGCCAGAACGACGGCGAGTTGTCGCGCCTGCGCGAGTTGATCGCCGAGCACGCGCCGCTGTCGGCCCCGCGCATCGGCACGTCGCGCGCCTACGTGAGCCGCGGGTTCGTCTGGGGCGAGACCGACGACGAAGCCGGAGGCGCGGGCCGCGCCCTGCTGGTCGTGCCCTACCACGAACTGATCCACCGCTACGAGACGCGCCGGCGCGGGCCGGGGGGCGCGGGGGCCGCGCGCCTCCGCGCCGGGCGCGCGATGGACACGTTCCTGGACTTCGCCCCCGGCGACTACGTCGTGCACCGCGACCACGGCATCGCGGTCTTCCGCGGTCTGCTGCAGATGAAGCCGCGCGAGGTCAAGGCCGCCGCGCCCATCGTCCTGCCCGGCGAGAAGGCCCGCAGGGGCGCGAAGCGTTCCGCCCGCGCCAACGCGGAGGCCGACCCCTTCGAGGGCATGGAGGAGTACCTCACGCTGGAGTTCGACGGCGGCTCCAAACTCCACGTGCCGTGCACCAAGATCGACCAGGTGCAGAAGTACGTCGGCGGTTTCCGCGGCAGGCCGCAACTCTCCACCATCGGCGGCACGCGCTGGAAGAACCAGAAGGAGCGCGTCGCCGAGTCGGTCCGCGACCTCGCCGCCGAGATGCTCCGCGTCCGCGCCGCGCGCGAGTCGCTCCCCGGCGTGCGCTACCCCGCCGACACCCCGTGGCAGAGGGAGTTCGAGGACGAGTTCCCCTACGACGAGACCGAGGACCAGCTCGCCGCGCTCGCCGAGATCAAGAGGGACATGCAGCGCGAGCGACCCATGGACCGCCTGCTCTGCGGCGACGTCGGCTACGGCAAGACCGAACTGGCCATCCGCGCGGCGTTCAAGGCCGTCGAGTACGGCAAGCAGGTCGCCGTGCTGGTGCCCACCACCGTGCTGGCCGAGCAGCACGAGCGTACCTTCCGCTCTCGCTTCGCCGACTACCCCTTCCGCGTCGAGAGCATCTCGCGCTTCAAGACCAGCCACGAAGTCAACGCCGTGCTGGCCGACCTGCGCAAGGGGCAGGTCGACGTGGTCATCGGCACGCACCGCCTGCTCTCCAAGGACGTGAAGTTCGCCGACCTCGGGCTGGTCGTCATCGACGAGGAGCAGCGCTTCGGCGTCGAGCACAAGGAGCGGCTGCTCTCGCTGCGCATGACGGTCGACGTGCTGACGCTCAGCGCCACGCCCATCCCGCGAACGCTGCATATGTCGATGCTCGGCCTGCGCGACATCTCGTCGCTGGCCACGCCACCGCTCGACCGGCGCGCCGTCGTCACCGAGGTCATCCCGTACAACGAACGGCGCATCCGGCAGGCCATCGCGCGCGAACTGGCCCGCGGCGGGCAGGTCTTCTTCGTGCACAACCGCGTCCACGACATCGCCAGCGTCGCCGATCAGGTCCAGAAACTCGCGCCCGACGCCCGGATCGTCGTCGGCCACGGGCAGATGCCCGACGGCGAACTCGAAGAGGTCATGCTCCGCTTCATGCGGCGCGACAAGGGCGGGGCAGACATCCTCGTCAGCACCACGATCATCGAGTCGGGCATCGACATCCCCACCGCCAACACCATGATCATCGACGGGGCCGACAAGTTCGGCCTGGCCGACCTGCACCAGCTCCGCGGGCGCGTCGGCCGCGGCAAGCACCGCGGCTACTGCTACCTCCTGCTCCCCAAGGACCGCCCCGTGCCCGAGAAGGCCCTCAAGCGCCTCAAGGCGATCGAGGAGTTCAGCATGCTCGGCGCGGGGTTCAAGATCGCCATGCGCGACCTGGAGATCCGCGGCGCGGGCAACATCCTCGGCCCCGAGCAGTCGGGCCACATCGCCGCGGTCGGCTACGAGATGTACTGCCAACTGCTCGACCGCGAGGTCAAACGCCTCCGCAACGAGCCCACGCACGTCGCCAGCGAGACCAGCATCGAGATCGGCGTCTGCGGCATGCTGCCCAAGCCCTACATCCTCTCCGACCAGCGCCGCATGGAGGCCTACCGCCGCATCGCCATCGCCGCGACCACGCAGGACCTGCAGCGCGTCGAGCAGGAACTGACCGGGGCCTACGGCCCGCCGCCGCCCGCCGCGCGAAGGCTGCTCGACCTCGCCGAGCTCCGCGTGCTGGCCAGCACCCTGCGCATCCGCTCGATCTCGCTGCGCGGTCCGGACGTGCTGCTGCGCGCCAAACCCGACGACGCGGCGATCGTCGGCGCGCTGCTCAAGGCGGAACCCCCCACCACCCCCGACGCCGGCGCGCCTTCACATGCGCGCACGCAGCAACCGCCGATCCACGTCACCGTCCTGCCGCCCAGAAAGGGCGAAGAAAGTTGCGAGGTCTACTTCCGCCCGCCGCCCGAGTACCTGCGCCCCGAGACACTGCTGGCGGTGCTGCGGCGGAGACTGCAAACGAACGCCGCGGAACCGGGGCGTGCGTCCTGATCAATGCAGACAGCCTTGGCCGGGGCCGTGCCGCTGAAACTGCTGAACCAGCAGGCCGGGAACTGGTGAGGGGCGCTTGTGCACCCCGCCCCTCACCGCCCTCGCTCTCGCTCGGGCACCTCTCCCCATCTGCGATGGGGAGAGGGGAAAAGACGGAGGGGCAAGGACGGTGGAAAGAACATCAAAACCTCCCCTCTCCCCGCGCCAGCGGGGAGAGGTGGCGAGGCCGCAGGCCGAGCCGGTGAGGGGTGCATTGTAAATCGCCCCTCACCGCCCTCGCTCTCGCTCGGGCACCTCTCCCCATCTGCGATGGGGAGAGGGGAAAGGCGGAGGGGAAGAAATGGGGGGAACGCATCAACATTTCCCCTCTCCCCGTTCAGAGCAACGGGGAGAGGGGAACCGAACCGATCCGCCCCGATGATGCACAATTCATAAGATTCCCATCCAATCAACATGCGTTCGCACACAAGTGTGCCAGAAGGCACAACTCTGTGCTTTGCACGCGTCACACAGACGCACCCCACCTCAACGCAGGCCAGCAAGAACAGGCCCGCCTCACCCATGTCTACGCGCACCCCGCGAACCACGCCGTCAGGTAGGCGAAGATGTCGGCGACCTGCGTCGAGCCCGAGCGGTCAAAGTCGGCATCGCCCGCGAACCACGCCGCGAGGAACGCGAAGATGTCCGACACGTTGATCACCAGATCCCCGTTGACATCCAGCGCCAGCGGCGAACCGGGGAAGACCAGCGGGTCCGCGCCGTCGGAGCAGACCGCGGCCTCGTCGCCGTCGAGCCAGCCGTCCAGGTCGCGGTCGATGCCGCAGCGGTGCTCGGTCCCCTTGACGACGACCGTGTACGTCAGTTCCGATCCCGGCGCGGCCAGCGCGAGCAGCGCGGCGGGCGTGTGCGACTCGCCGACCCGGTCGCTCTGGAACACGCCGCCGCCGCCGGGCACGTACTTCCATCCCCGCGGCTTGCCCGCGACGCGCCCCTTCACGACCAGCCCCACCTTGTTGAGGTTCGCCTGCGCGATCATCGCGTTGATGAGCGCCGTGTCCGCGCTGCCGGCGCTGACGACCGTCGTCTGCGCGCCCACCGCGGCGTGGGTGTCCCTGCTCGGCGGGCCGGGCGGTACGAGCGGGTTGGTCACCGACCCCGCCGGCAGGTCCGACCCGCTGAAGGCAAGCAGGAACGCCACAAGGTCCGCGACCATCTGGTTGCCCGTCACCGTGAACACCGGCTCGGAGACGAACCGCTCGAGCGTGTCGACGCTCCCATCGTGCAGCACGCCGAAGCCTGCGGTGTTCATCTGCACCAGCGCGTTGAACCCGGTCTTCTCGTACATGTTGCGCAGTTGCGGCGTCTTCATCGTGACGTTGGTCGTGCCGTCGACCGAGACCAGCCCAAGGTGCCGCTCGCCGTTCGGACCGGGCGGGATCAGCTGGTACGTCGTCCCGACGATGCGGTAGTCCGTGCCCGCGCCCGTCGGCAGGGTGTGGCAGGTCACGCAGGCAAACGCGTTGGCGTCGAGCCGCACGGTCGTGCTGCGGTAGGCGTTCATCCCGTTCACCGCGTTGCCGTTGGGCAGCGGCAGGCCCGCCGCGCCGAAGCGCCCCGTCGTCAGGTGGCCCGGCAGCGGCAGGTTGGTCGGGAGCGAGTTGTCGAAGTTGCGGAACGGGTTGGGCGGGAAGTGAATCGTGGCCAGGAAGTTCTCGAACCGCTGCATCAGTTCATCGGCCAGCGGCGCGTCCGCGCCCTGCAGCGCCTCGAACGCGACCGCGAACTCCTCCAGCCCCAGCCGGTCGCCGCGCCAGTGGTGCGGCTCCTTGCCGATGATGTCCTGCAGGGTCTGCGTGGTCATCGGGCCCTTCATGGGGTGGTACGGCTGGAAGCCGTTGGTCAGGCCCGGCAGCCCCTGCCCGAGGTTGCGGGTCGCCGTCGAGACGGGGATCGACGCGCCGGACGGGTCGCCCAGGTCCCACGCGAGCCGGTCGAACCGCGCGTCGACGTGGCACGAGGCGCACGCGATGTGCCCCAGCCCCGAGCCGATGTGCGTGTCGTACAGGTGAGGGCGTCCGAGTTTGATCTCCGGCGGCGTGGGGTCGAAGTACGAAACCGTCGACACGACGGTCTTCGACGACGTGTCGACCACCGAGATGGTCGCGTCGAAGCGGTTGAGCACGTACAACCTGCCGCGCGGCTCGTCCAGCGCCAGCCCGGTCGGCCCCTGCCCGACGGGGATCACCGCCGAGACGCCGCCGGGCATGTGGCGCGACCCTTCGGCCTCGAAGATCACCACGTTGTTCGAGCCCATGCCCGCGACGTAGGCCCGGTCGCCCGCGCCGGTCCACGCGACCGCGCGCGGGTCGCCGATCGACTCCGCGCGCACCGCGTGCGGCACGCTGCTCACCGCGTACCCCATCTCCTCCAGGTGCGGGTTCAGGTCCGCGACCCACTGCGTCGCGGGCGCAACGGGGTCGACCAGCGCGCCCAGCACCCGCAGGAACCTGCCGGTCAGGTTCGGCTCGAAGCGCTTCTCGTTCGTGCCGTCCGTCCCCACGACCAGCACGCGCCCGTTCACCGGGTTCACGCCCACCGCCATGCAGATGTTCATCAGGCCGGTCTGGTAGGACACGCTCAAGGTCGCCGCGTCGATGACCGCCAAGTCGTGGTCGTACAGGTCCCACCCCGGCACGCGACCCGACTTGTTGACGCCCGTGCCCCCCACCGCCGGGCCGCTCACCATGTCCGTCCAGTCCCCGCCGTTGTCGTCCATCCAGCGACCGGCCCCGTTCTTCTTGACAATCAGGCTCACCCGCGGCGGGTTGGGCACCGCGATCGGCGGCACGAACGACGAGCCCGCGTTCGGCGGCGGGTTCACGCCGCCCCACGGGCCGCTCGGGTCGTTCACGACGTTCGGAGGAAAGGCGAGCGTCCCGCCGCCGTCGATGCCCCCGCCCAGCACGGTCGATCGATTGCCCGACTCGAACACCGCGGCGTACACGCGCGAGCCGTCCGGGCTCACGCCCATCGCCCGCGGGTCCTCGCCGAGAATGGCGATGTTCACCGGCGCGGCGTCCAAGTTCGCAAGGTTGAACACCTGCACCGTGTTGGCCTGCGAGCACGACACAAACGCCCGCGTCGCGCCCGGCCCGACCCCGCCGGCAAACACCACGTCGCATGGTTCGTCGCGTGTCTTGAGCGTGCGCACGACGTTGCCCGTCGTCAGGTCCACGATCGAGACGGTGTCCGAGATGTGGTTGACCACCCACGCCTGCGTGTTCGACCTTGCGCGCACGCTCACCGGCTCGACGCCCACCGAGATGGACCGCTCACGCACCGGCACGCCGGACACGACCGAGAACACCTCCAGCCGGTTGTCCGGCGTGTTCACCACCAGCAGACGCTGGCCGTCCGGGGTCAGGTCCATCGGGTGGACGTGCGGGTTCTCCCAGTTGACGAACTGGTACGGATCGACGCCGCGCGAATCGCTTTCGGGGCGTGCGTCCCCCGCCTGCGTTTCGTGCGCGGCCTTCTGCCACGCCAGCGCCGGATGCCCCGCTGCCGCCGCCGCAACCACGCCCACAGCCAGTTGAAGCCGAATCGTCATTGCCTGCCTCCGGACCAGCGGGCCGCGAGTGCGGCCCGCTCATCCAGAATACCCGAAAACGCCGGAAAGCCCAGCCGGCCGGGCGGTCCTAGGGATTTCTCGAGGCCCCGACCGGCCCCGCGTCCGCGTCCACCCCTCGCGGCGTGATCGGGAACGCCGGCGGCGTCGGGTCCTCGTCCGGCCCGCCGCGCGGGTCGACCGGCGACCAGTCGAGTCTCGCCGCGCCAAGCAGCGTGCCCGTCGCGTACGCGAGATCCACCAGCGACACCTGATAATCCAACAGCGCGACGATCTCCGAGCGCTGCGCTTCGGCGAGCCGCGCCGCGGCGTCGAGCACGTCGGTGCTGGTGCTCGCGCCCACGTCGAACTGCCGCTGCTCGGCGCGGAAGGCCCGCCCCGCGGCCAGCGCGGCCTGTCGCGCGGCGAGGATCCGCTGCCATCCCGCGTCGACGTTGTCCGCCGCGTTGAGCACCTCCAGCCGGATGGCCTGCTCGCGCGCCTCGCGCGTCGCCAGCCGCTGCAGGCGCGACAGGATCGCCTGCTGCACCCGCGCCCTGGCCCCCTCGTTGCCCAGCGGGATCTCCCCGGCCAGCGCGACCGACCACGACTCGAAGTTGTTGGAGCGGAGTTGGTCGTTGGCGTCGGCGAAGGTCGCGCCCAGACCGCCGATGTTGTAGCGGTAGTCCAGCGCGACTGCGGGCAGCGCCTGGTTCTTGGCGAACTCGATGCTCGACGCGTCCAGCGCGATCTGCAGTTCCAGTTCGAGCATCTCCATCCGGCGCGCCACCGCGCCGTCGGCCAGTTCGGGACCGTTGAAGACGAACCGCACCGGGTCGGGCGGCGTGCTCGGCACGATCATCGTCGGCGAGTGCAGGTCCAGCCCCGGCTGGTTGATCAGCCGCTTGAGGGCGCGCTGCTGGTTCAGCACCGCGTTCTCGGCGCGGATGATCGCCTCCAGACGCTCGGCCACGCCCGCCTCGGCGCGGACGACCTCGATCTCCGGCAGGTCGCCCGCTTCGACGCGCCGACGCGCACGCGCCAGCTGGTCCACCGCCAGTTCGTACTGCTGCTGCGCCACGTCGAGCGAGCGGCGCGTCGCGTCCAGCAGCCAGTAGGCGCGGTCCGCCGCGGCCAGTTGGCGGATCACCTCCAGTTTCGTCCGCGCCTGGGTGATCTGGTCCTGGTAACTGGCGACGCGGATCGAGTACGTGCCGGCCCTCCGCCCCGCGCCGCGCAGCAGCGGCTGGCTGATCGACAGCGTCAGGTCCGACGTGTACGCGGTGTTGAGCGTGAAGAACGGGTTGTTCGTCTCCGACCGCGTGGCGGCGAGGTCCACGCTCACGCGCCCGCCGGTGCGCAGCGGGATGTCCACCGCGCCGCCGATGAACCCCGAGTCCTGCTGGTTGCTCGCGGTCACGTCCAGCGTCGGGCTGTCGTTCTCGCGGTAACCGACCCGCGGGCGGAACACCGCCTCGAACCGCGCCTCCTCCTCGCGCAACCGCTCCGACGCGCGGACCGGCTCGATGAGCGCGACGCGCAGGTCGAGGTTGCCCGACAGCGTCGCCGCGCGGACCTCCTCCAGCGACATCTCGACGCTCGCCATCCCCTCGAACCGTCGGCGCACCCCGCCGACGGCGTCGCGCTCGCCACCCGCCGCCGGCTCGGGCGCGCGGTACCGCTCGGTCTCGAACCGCTCCACCTGCCGCAGTCGCTCGGCCGGCGCCCGGCGCCCGTAGTCGGCGCCGATCGGCCCAAGCGGGTTGGCGCACGCGGCGAGCAGAGCCGCCGCGGCCGAACCCGCCGCCAGCGATGCGCGCCGGCGGGTGCGGGCCGCGCTCGGTTGTGAACCCCGGCTCGTTCGATCGGTCATGCGCGCCCCTGTGTGATCCCGTGCCCGACGCCCCCGGCAACCGGCCTTCTCTGCGCCGCCGGTACGCACCCGTTCTTCCGCACTCCGCATTCCGGCTTCCTCGCTCCGCGCTCCCCGGTCTCACTCGTGCCGCAGCGCGACGATCGGGTCCAGCCGCGCGGCCTTGATCGCCGGGAACATCCCGAACACCACGCCGATGAACACCGAGAACCCGATCGACAGCAGCACCGCCCACGCCGGCACGCTCGCCTCGGGCAGCGGCGAGTTCGGCAGCGAGCGCACCAGCAGCACCAGCCCCTGCCCGATCGCCCAGCCGATCCCCGCGCCCATCAGGCACAGCACGACCGACTCGACCAGGAACTGCATGAGGATCACCGCGGGCCGCGCCCCGACCGCCTTGCGCAGGCCGATCTCGCGCGTCCGCTCCGACACCGACACCAGCATGATGTTCATGATGCCGATCCCGCCGACCAGCAGCGAGATCGAGACGATCGCGCCCAGGATCGCCGTCAGCGCGCCCGCCACCGCGCGGAACTGGTCGATGAACTGCTGGAACACGCGGACCATGAAGGTGTCGTCGTCGCCCGGCTCCAGCCCGCGCATCGCCCGCAGCACGAACCGCACCTCGCCCTCCACGTCCTCGGCCCGGTCCGCCGAGCGCAACTGCCCCCACGCCATGTTGATGTGACCCCAGGGGTTGAGCAGCCGCGCCGTCGAGAACGGGATGAACACCTCCGTCGAGGTGTCGCCCCCGCCGAACATGCCCGCCAGTTGGATGGTCTCCACCACGCCGACGACCAGGAACCGCCGCCCGCCGATCAGGATCCAGTCCCCCACGGGGTCGGCATCGAGGCCCAGTTCGACGATCGCCTGGTCGTTCACCAGGCAGACCATCCGCCGCTCCTGCTCGTCGATGCTGGAGAACGGCCGGCCCATGGTCACCGAGCGGCCCTCGATGTCGTGCCACTCCGGCCAGATGCCGACGACCGACACGCTCTCGATCTTCTTCTCGCCGTACTGCACCGAGTACCCGCCGTAGTACATCGGGCTGATCTTCTCAAGCGACGGGCAGTGCTCCAGCATCGCCAGGATCTCGCGCTCCTTGAGTTGCACCTCGCGCCACGTGGTGCGGGTCCGCATCGAGTCGGGCAGCATGCCGTCGAGGAACACCCGGCGCGTCCCGATCTTCTCGAACTGCGAGAGGATGAACCGCTCCGCGCCCGTCATCGCGCCCACCACCGCGATGATCGCCGCGACGCCGATGATCACCCCCAGCGTCGTCAGTACCGCGCGGAAGCGGTTGGCCCAGATCTGGCTGATCGCCAGCACGACGGTCTGCAGCAGGAGCCGGAGGACGATCACGGCGCGGCCCCCGCGTGCTCGGCCGCGGCGGCGCGCTGCGCCATGCCCGCGACGGCGTTGAGGTACTCGCGGTGCACGGGGTCCTGCGCCGTCGGGTAGTCGGTCAGCACCCGCCCGTCGCGCAGGCGGATGATCCGGCGCGCGTGCCCGGCCACGTCCTCCTCGTGGGTCACGATGACGATCGTCTGCCCGTCGGCGTGCAGGGCATTGAACAGGCCGATGATCTCCTCGGCCGTGCGCGAGTCGAGGTTGCCCGTGGGCTCGTCGGCCAGCAGCAGGCTCGGCTCGTTGACCAGCGCGCGCGCGATCGCCACGCGCTGCCGCTGCCCGCCCGAGAGTTGGCTGGGCCGGTGCTTCATGCGGTCGCCCAGCCCGACGCGCTCCAGCGCGCGGGCCGCGAGTCTGCGCGCGTTGAAGGCGTGCCTGCTCGAGTACAGCAGCGGCAGCATCACGTTCTGCAGCGCGGTCTGGCGCGAGAGCAGTTCGAACGACTGGAAGACAAACCCGATCTCCTCGTTCCGCACCTTCGCCAGAGCGCCAGCGCCCAGCCGGTGCGTCGGCCGCCCGTTGAGTTCGTACGTCCCGCGCGTCGGCCGGTCCAGGCACCCCAGGATGTTCATCAGCGTGCTCTTGCCCGAGCCCGAGGCGCCCATGATCGCCACGAACTCGTTGCGGTCGATGGTCAGGTCGATCCCGCGCAGCGCGTGGATCCTCTCCACGCCCACCTTGTAGACCTTCTCGAGTTGGCGGATGGCGATGGTCATGCGGCCGCGCCCGTGCGTCTCCCTCAGTTGGTGCCCGGGCCCGGCGAGCCCGGCGACCGCGCCACGCCGTCGGAACGACCACCCGCCGGCGCCGGCGCGCCCCCCTCCTCCTCCACCTTCTGACCGTGCTTGAGCGTCGCGAGCACCTTGTACGGCCCGGTGATGATCCGGTCGCCCGGCGACAGACCCTGCAGCACCACCGTCGAGCGCAGGTCGCTCGACCCGGCGACCACCGGCACCGCCACCGCCTCGCCGTTCACGAGTTTGTACACCACCCGCACAAAGGCCTTGTTCCGCCCAACGCCCTGCACCCCCGCCGTCACCGCCGCGGGCAGTTCGTCGATCCGCCGGTCCACCACCGCCTGGCTGGGCACCTTCAGCACGTCCACCATCGTCTCGACGTGGATGTCGCAGTTGGCCAGCCCGCCGACCAGCAGCAGTTTCTCGTCAGCCTTCAGTTCCAGCGCGACCTCGACCTCGTAATAGTTCCGCCCGTCGCGCGTCGAGGTCCGCTTCTGCGGGCGCACCTTGTCCACACGCCCCGGGAACTCGCGGTTGGGGTACGCCGTCACGTACACCGTCGCGCGCTGCCCCGGCTGGATGAGTTGGATGTTCCCCTCGTCCACCTCCGCCCGCATGATGATGTCCGACAGGTCGGCGACCTCCATGATCGTCTGCCCGAGGTTGTTGAACGTGCCCAGCACCAGTTCGCCCACCTCGTTGTTCAGGACCGTCACCGTCCCGTCGATCGCGCTGGCGATCACGGTGTTCGCCAGGTCGCGCTCGGCGCGCCGGACCATCGCGCGCGACGACTCGATCGACTGCTCGGCCGCACGCACCGCCGACTCCTGCTGCAGGTACCGCGCCTCCATCGCCTCCAGTTCGGCGTTCGAGCGGTCCTTGGTCGCGTTCAGCGCGCGCACGCGCGCCAACTCGCTCCGCGCCTGCGCCAGCGACGCCTGCGCGCCCTCCAGACGCGCCTCCTCGGCCCGCAGCACCGCGCGCGCCGAGTCCAGTTGCGCCTGCAACTCCTCCGCGTCGAGCCGCACCAGCACGTCGCCCTTCCGCACGTCCTGCCCCTCGCGGAACGGCAGCGCGGTGATCCGCGCCGAGACCTGCGCGCTCACCTTCACCCGCGTCCGCGCGTCCACCGTCCCCGGCGCCGAGATCGACCGCGTCAGGTCGCCGCGCTCCACGCTCTCGAGTTTCACCTTCGTCAGCGCGCCGCGGCCCTGAAACCTCTGGATGAACTCCTTGGTCCCCGGGCGCGTGAACACGTACGCGCCCGCGCCCCCCACCACCACCACGACCGCCAACAGGCTCCCGATGATCCACTTCCACACGATCGGAGCCTCCGGTCCACCCCACCCCCGCCGCGTCCCGCCCAGCGTGTCGCCCCAATGGCGCGTCGCGCCCGCGACCCGACGGGCCCTCTGCCGACACGGCCGGTCGATGATAGGGAATGCGGGGCGGCGAGTTTCGCGCCGATGGCATCTCCGCCACGCTCCGCGGTTCGAGCGGCGACCGCGGCACGCCCTGTCACGCCCTGTACAACACCACTCGCCTACGTCAGAGTGCTCACCTCCTCCACGCACCCCGCCGCGTCGGTCTCCAACCGCAAGCGAATCACGCGCACCGGCACAGCCCGCGACCGCACGTTGTCCGAACAGGAAACGCCGAGCGGCATCCCCGGGGCGACCGCGCCGGTACCATTGGGCCATGGAAGCGGAGCGGCCGACCTTTCGGCCCAACACGTCGCGGGCCCGTCGAGCCACCGCCGGTCTTCCACCACCGACCAACCGGAGATTGAGCATGTCGAAACGTCTGACGATCGCGGTCGCGGCTGCGCTTGTGTGCGCCGGCAGCGCGCTGGGCCAGGGTGCCACGCCGAGCACCGCGCCCAAGCAGCCCGAGCAGCAGAAGGAAGCCAAGCCGACCAAACTGCTCCCCGGCGACAAGGCCCCGACGCTGAGCGTCGAGAAGTGGATCAAGGGCGAGCCGGTCACGGGCTTTGAGAAGGGGCGCGTCTACGTCGTCGAGTTCTGGGCCACCTGGTGCGGCCCGTGCATCGCGGTCTTCCCGCACCTCTCCGAACTCCAGAAGGAGTACAAGTCCAAGGGCGTCACCGTCATCGGCGTCAACATCTGGGAACGCCCGCTCAACGAGCAGACCTTCGACAAGGTCAAGGCCTTTGTCGAGAAGCAGGGCGACAAGATGTCCTACACCGTCGCCTTCGACGGCATGGCCAGGAACATGACCCGCACCTACATGGAGGCCGCGGGCCGCGGCGGCATCCCGTCGGCCTTCATCGTCGACAAGGACAGCAGGGTCGCGTGGATCGGCCACCCCGCCGAGATGGACGAGCCGCTCAAGCAGGTCGTCGCCGGCACATGGGACTCCGCCAAGGCCCGATCCGCGGCCGAGATCGAGATGGCCGTGCAGGAGGTCATCTCCAAGAACCGCACCGACCCCGAGGCCATGCTCACCGCCTTCGACGAACTCGAGGCCCGCATGCCCGCGGCCAAGTCGCAGATCGACGCCTTCCGCTGGCGCATCTACTCGATGACCGGGCAGGCCGACAAGGCCATCGCCCTCGCGCGACCGCTCATCGAGAAGGCCATCGCCGAGAAGAACGCGATGGCGCTCAACGACTACTCGTGGACCATGGTCGACCCCGACGGCCCGTTCCCAAAGGACAAGGTCGACATCGAACTGGCCCTCCAGGCCGCGACCAAGGCCGTCGAGTTCACCAACGAGAAGGACGGCGCGATCATCGACACACTCGCCCGCGTCTACTTCGTCAAGGGCAACATCGACAAGGCCATCGAGTGGCAGACCAAGGCCGTGGCCGTCGCGCCCGCCGGCATGAAGGAGCAACTCGAGGAGGTCCTCGATGAGTACAAGGCCGCCAAGACCAAGGGCTGACCCGCCTCCCACTTCCGCCCGGCACCACCTGCCCGGGACAGCAACCCCCACAAACCCCCGGCTCTCGCCGGGGGTTTTTGTTTACTCACCGAGGCCGCGGCGGCGCGAGGATCGACAGGTACTGCTCCCACGGCCCAACGTCGCACTTGAGTTGGAACGCCATCGCCTTGCACACCTGCGCCACGTGGTTCAGGTCGTGCACCACCCACGTGGCGAGCAACTGTGCGACCGTCACCGTGCCCAGCGCGGGGTGACGGCCCCGGCGGGCGAGATCCGCCGCGGAGAGGGTGCGGGCGCGCAGCGCGGCCAGCGAGTCGCGCCGGTGTGCCTCGAACGAGTCGAGCAGTTCGGCCAGCGATCGGCCCAGCAGGTGCTTGTGCCCCGCGCGGTCGAACGAGCAGAACGGCGAAGACTCGCCGTGCGCCAGGATGTGCTCCAGCCGCGGCATCCAGTCCGTCTGCTCGCCGAAGATCAGGTGCGCAACGACCTCCCGCGCCGTCCACGTGCCGGGGCCGTACGGGCGGTCGACAAGTTCGGCGGGCGCATCGGCCAGCAGCACGCGCAGCACGCGCGGCGTGCGCTCCAGCGTCGCGATTGTCCGTTCCAGGTCCATCGGTGCGCCCGCTCCGCGTCAGTCCCCGAGTCTGTCCGACAGGAACGCCGCGACCCTGTCGATGCCGATCCGCGTCTGCCCGCCCGTGTCGCGGTCGCGCACCGTCACGGTCTGGTCGGTCATGGTCTGCCCGTCGATGGTGAAGCAGAACGGGCACCCGGCCTCGTCCATGCGGGCGTAGCGCTTGCCGATGGTCTGCTTGGCGTCGGTCTCGATCAGCCCCTGCCGCCCGAACCGCCTGTTGAGTTCGGCGTGCAGCGCCTCGGCCCTCTCGGGCATCCCGTCCTTGTTCACCAGCGGAAAGACCGCCGCCTTGATCGGCGCGATCCGCGGGTGGAACTTCATGAACTCCGGGCTCGGGCGCGACTCGTCGCGCGTGTACGCCTCACAGATCAGCGCGAGCACGCCGCGGTCCAGCCCCGCGGCGGGCTCGATGCAGTGCGGGATGTACCGCTCCCCCCTGCGCGAGCCGTTGGGCAGCAGTTCGCCGCGCTCCTGGTCGAAGTACTCGAGTCTGGCCCCCGAGTGCTTCTGGTGCTGCGTGAGGTCGAAGTCGCCGCGGTGCGCGATGCCCTCGAGTTCGCCGAAGCCCGGCGCGGTGAACGGGAACCGGTACTCCACGTCGCTGGTGCCCTGCGAGTAGTGGGACAGTTCGTCCTTGTCGTGCTCGCGCAGGACCAGGTTGTCGCCCGCCAGGCCGATGGACTTCCACCACTCCATGCGGAAGTCGCGCCAGAACGCGTACCACTCGCGCGACTCGCTCGGGTGGCAGAAGAACTCCAGTTCGGCCTGCTCGAACTCGCGCGAACGGAACGTGAAGTTCCGCGGCGTCACCTCGTTGCGGAAACTCCGCCCCGTGTTGCCGATGCCGAAGGGCATCTTCACGCGCGTCGTGTCCACCACGTTCTTGAACTGCACGAAGATGCCCTGGGCCGTCTCGGGGCGCAGGTACACCTTCGCGTCTTCGTTGAACACCGCGCCCGTGTAGGTGAAGAACATCAGGTTGAACTGGCGAGGCTCGGTGAGCACCGACCTCTTCTGAGTGAACGGCGACGGGATGAGATCGTGGTGAGCCCTGATCTCATCCACCTCGACAGCCCTCACCAGCAGCAGCAACGTCGCGTCCTTGTCCGACGCTTCCGCGACCCACACCCTGTCGTCGAACGGACTGACCTTGAATGACCCGTGCAGTCTGTACGGTCGCAGCAGCTTCGGGTTGCTCTGAATGTGCGCAACCGCCTCGCCCGGAGTGCTCGCGATCACACTGACAAACGGCTTGTCGCGCGGCAGTTCGGTATGGTGTTCCTCCAACTTGAGGCTGTTCCAGACGGCACAGAGATGGTCGGCCCTGAACCGCTGCTTGGTTTCCCTGTCGTCCACCATCGGGTCGTTGAACCCGCCGACGTGCCCGCTCGCCTCCCACACCCTCGGGTGCTGGATGATGCACGTCTCCACCGGCACGCACCGCACGGGCTCCCCGTTGGGCCCCCTGCGCCCCCACGCCGGGTTCATGATCATGTCCTGCCACCACGCCTCGCGCAGGTTCCGCTTCATCAGCGCGCCCAGCGGGCCGTAATCCCAGAACCCGTTGATCCCGCCGTAGATCTCGCTCGCCTGGTAGATGAACCCGCGCCGCTTGCACAGCGACATGATCGCGTCCATCGGCTTGCGGCCGGGAACCGCCGCCGCGGCGTCGGAATGGCTGGCGGGGTCGTTGGGTGCGGGCGTGGACATGCGTGCTCTCGGCTCTCTCTGGGCGTTGTGCGCGGCGGCGGGCACGGCGCCCGCCGCGGCGTTTGTTCGGGCCGGAGTATAGGGAACCGCTCCCGCGGCACCCGCCCCCACGCCGCGTGGCGCGCCCGCGCCGGGCCGCAGTTCAGCGGGGCGCAAAGTTCGGCCGATAATCTGGCGGCGGGCGGGAAATCGGGTAGGTTTGTACAACCGCTCGCCGCCCCCTCCGCCGCACGCCCGGCCGCGATGCTCCCGCGCCCCCTTGGGATCGATCCGTCATGACCGCGATGCCGCACATGGTCGCCGGGAAGCCGCCCGCCGAGCCGTCGGGCGAGTTCAACCCGCTTTCGGCGGCCGCGCTGGTGCGGCGGGTCACCTTCGGCCTGACGCCGTCGGAACTGGCGCTGGCGCAGTCGCTGGGGCGCGAGGCGTACATCGAGCGGCACCTGAACCCGCAGAGCATCCCCGACACCGCCGTGCAGACGCGGATCGCGACGCAGTACTCGTGGCTCGCGCTCCCGGCGCCGCAACTGTTCGCCTTCGACGGCGAGCAGTTGATCAACCGGCTGGTCGATGCGCGCATCCTCCGCGCCGCGCTCAGCGAGCGGCAGTTGTACGAGCGCGTCGTCGACATGTGGACCGACCACTTCAACATCTTCATCCAGAACGGCCCCGAGCCGGTGATGAAGATCGTGGACGACCGCGAGGTGATCCGCGCGCACGCGCTGGGCCGCTTCCACGACCTGCTGCTCGCCAGCGCCTACAGCCCGGCGATGATCCACTACCTCGACAACGTCGCCAACCAGTTCGGAACGCCGAACGAGAACTACGCGCGCGAACTGCTCGAACTCCACACCATGGGCTCCGACGGCGGCTACACCCAGCAGGACGTTCGCGAGATCGCCCGCTGCTTCACCGGCTGGGCCTACTACGGCGGGTTCTCAGGGCCCGACTCCTACACCTTCCTCTACAACGCCGGCGCGCACGACAACGGCCAGAAGATCGTCCTCGGCAACATCATCCCCGCCGGCCTGGGCATCGAGGACGGGCACCGCGTCGTGCAGATCCTCGCTGGGCACCCGTCCACCGCGCGCCACATCGCCCGCAAACTCCTGGTCGAGTTCTGGGGATACGACCCGCCGGCGCGCCTGGTCGGCGACATCGCGCGCGTCTACACGCGCACCGGCGGCGACATCCGCGCCATGATCCGCGCCATCCTCGACCCCTACATCTGGCCCAGCCCCACGCCCAAACTCAAGCGGCCCCTGCACCTTGTCGCCTCGTGCCTCCGCGTCGTCGGCACGCCGCTGACCAACCCCGGCGCGATGCGCGAGCCTCTGGCCGCCGCCGGGCACCTTCCCTTCCACTGGGCACCGCCCAACGGCTACCCCGACCGCCTCACCGCGTGGGCCGGCTCGCTGCTGGTGCGCTGGAACTTCGCATCGGCGCTGGCCGACGGCCAGTACGGCACGTCCGCGTCGTTCTCGCTGGGCGCGCTGTTCGGCGCCAACCCCACGCCCGCGTCGATCGTGCAGACGCTGAACAATCTGCTGCACGGCGGCGAGATGCCCACGCCCGAACGCAACGCCCTGCTGCAGTGGCTCGGCCCCGCGCCGGTCGGCGAGGCGCGGCTCCGCGAAACGCTCGCCCTGGCGCTCTCCATGCCGTCGTTCCAGTGGTACTGATCTCCCGACCCCGCGCCGCCCCATGAGTGACCACGCCTGCACAGGATGCCCCGAGTACTGCACGCTCTCGCGTCGGGGGTTTCTGCGCGCCGGCGCGGCCGCCGCGGCCGGCGCGCTCGCCGCGCCCGCGTGGATGCCGCGCGTCGCCTTCGGCAACGGCGTCGCGCTCGGGCGCGACGTGCTGGTGACCATCTTCCTCCGCGGCGGGGCGGACGGCCTGTCGATGTGCGTGCCCTTCACCGAGCCGGTGTACTACGCGCTCCGCCCCACCACCGCCGTGCCCCCGCCCGGCTCGGGCGCCGACGGGGCGATCAACCTCGACGGGTTCTTCGGCCTGCCCCCCGCCATGGCCCCGCTGCTCGACGCCTGGCACGCCGGCCGGCTGGCGATCGTGCACGCCTGCGGCCTCAACGACCCCACGCGCTCGCACTTCGACGCCCAGCGCTACATGGAACTGGGCGGCAACGACGGCCCCGCGCTCTTCGACGGCTGGATGGCACGCCACCTCGCCTCGGTCGGCGCAGGCGGCGGCCTCGTGCGCGGGCTGGCGCACGGGCACGCCATCCCCGCCTCGTTCTGGAGCGGCGACCGCGTCGCGGCCGTGCCCAACCCCGCGTCGTACGGTCTGATCGGCGACGAGGCGACGCGCCGGGCGCGCCTCGACATGCTCGTGCACGAGTACGTGCGCGCCGGCGGACAGTTGCGCTTCGCCGCGATCAACACGCGCGCGACCGTGCAACTCCTCGACGAGGTCGACTTCGCCGGCTATGAGCCTCTCAACGGGGCCGTCTACCCCGCGACCGCCTTCGGTGCCGCGCTGCGCACCACCGCCGCGATGATCCGCGCCCGGATCGGCGTCGAGGCCGTCGCCATCGACAACGGCGGGTGGGACCTGCACACCCAGATGTTCCCCGTCGGTCAGGGCCCGATGGCGCTGCGCATGGCCGCGCTGGCACAGGGCCTCGCGGCGTTCCACCGCGACGTGATCGACGGCGTCGGCGGCGTCACCGTCGTCGTGATGTCCGAGTTCGGCCGGCGCATCGCCGAGAACGGCGGGCACGGCACAGACCACGGGCACGGCAACGCGATGTTCGTCCTCGGAAGGCACGTCCGCGGCGGGCGCGTCGTCACCCAGTGGCCGGGCCTGAACGACCTCTACGACGGCATCGACCTGCGCATCACCACCGACTACCGCGACGTGCTGGCCGAGGTGCTCGCGCGGCGCATCGGGAACCAGAACCTCGGCGCCGTATTCCCCAACTACACGCCCGTCTTCCGCGGCGTGATGTACTGAACCCCATGAACAAGCAGAGAAAAAGGCCCCGGGCGCAACGCCCGGGGCCCTCTTGATGTACTGCACCGAGGCCCGTCTGCCGCGGCGTCAATCGCCGCAGCCGGCGAACCACGCGCCCAGATAGTCGAAGATGTCGGCGACCTCGATCGCCCCGCCGTTGATGTTGGCCGACGGGCTGTTGGCGAACCACGCGTTGAGGAACGCGAAGATGTCCGACACCTCCACCTGTCCGTTCTGATCAAAGTCGGCGTTGCAGCACGGCACCGCGAAGTTCCCGGCGTCGTTGCACGCCGAGCCCGTGCCGCGGAACGAACCGCCCGCGGTGGCGCACTGGGCGCTGTTCAGCACCGAACAGGTCGCGCCGAGGCAGCACGCGCCCGTCGGCTGCTCGCACGTGTTCGCGCCGCACGTCGTGCCGGCGCCCTGGAAGACGCCGCCGCTGCCGATGCACTCTGATTGAGTAACGAACGTGCACGCGCCGGAGCCGGGGTTGCAGCAGGCGCCGGTCGGGTTGCACGTGTTGGCCCCGCACGGCGTGCCGACACCCAGGAACTCCCCGTCTTCCGAGTCGCACTCCTCCAAGGACAGGAGATCGCAGATCCCGCCGGGCAGGCAGCAGGCGCCCACCGGGGGCTGGCAGGGGTTGTTGGGCGAGCAGGCCGAGCCGTCACCGCTGTAGGTGCCGCTGGAGACCTGGCACTGCGACTGCGTGAGAATCAGACAGGTCGTACCGAAGCAGCACGCGCCGCTGGGGACCGTGCAGTTGTTCGGCGAGCAGGTGCCGCCCTCGGTCCACGTGCCGGAGCAGGCGGCCTGCGTCGTCACCGTGCAGTTGCCGCTGATGCAGCACGCGCCGGTCGGCGCGCTGCAGGGATTCGGCGAGCAGGTGCCCGCCAGCGTCCACGTCCCCGAGCAGTTGGCCTGCGTCGTCACCGTGCAGTTGCCGCCGATGCAGCACGAGCCGGTCGTCGAGCCCGTCGCCGTCCCCACGTACACGTCGTCCACGTACCAGTTCTGGCTCGTCGAGGTCACGCCGACCACGCGGAACTGCACCCTGAACTCGTTGTGCAGGTCGTTGCCCGACAGCACGTGCGTGTACTCGGTGTACGTGTTGTCGTCCACGCCGTTGGACGTCAGCGTGTTCTTCACCACCCATCGCAACTGGCTGGTCCACACCTCGACGATCAACTGCCCGCCGCTGGGCACGCCGCGCTTCTGCGCGTAGTACCGGAGGATCGGGTTGCTCACGCCCTGCATCTGGACAAAGTGCGAGCGGATCTCGTCGGTCTGGTACGTCCCCGAGCCCGCCGCGTTCAGCTGCAGCGAGTTGGGCGCGCTGGGCTCGTTCACGCCCGCGTTGCTCACCGCCGCGCCGCGGTTGTAGATCCATTTGTTGGTGTCGAGTGTCGTCGACGGGAAGGTGTCCACGAACGGCGGCGCAATCGGCGCGGGCTCGAGCGTCAGGCACGTGCGCGAGTCCGCGTACGCCGCGATCACGTTGGCCTCGCACGTCGAGAAACTCGTGATCGTCTGCGAGCAACCCTGGATCGAAGCGCACATGATCTGGCACTGGCTGACCGGGTTGGCGTTGCACGGCGGGTCCTGGTTGCAGTGGCCCGCGCTGAAGTTGTGCCCGATCTCGTGGGCCGTCACCGCGCGCCGCCGGTTGGTGTTGGTGCTCCACCGAGACCGCGACAGCCCGTACCGCGTCGAGGTCGTGCACACACCGTTCAGGTACGCGATGCCCAGCACCCCGCCCATGTCCTTGCCCGTCATCATGTGGACCAGGTCCTTGCGGACCGGGCTGTACACCGAGTTGCCCCACTCGGTCGCGAACTGACCCAGCAGCGTGCTGGCGTTCGTGCTCGAGTACGGGTCGGGCTCGGCCGTCCGCACCACGATCGTCGTCACCTCGAACGTCACGCCGGTGTTGAGCTCGTAGATCCCCTCCACGCCGTTCATGATGCTCTCGATGTCGTTGACCGTGTTGGCCACGTTCGAGCCGTTCTGGACGTAGAACTCCACGTCCGTGTCGAACGCGATCTCGCAGATGCGGTTGGCCACGCCGCGCAGGACGAGCCCGCCCGAGGCCGCGCGGTCCACCAGCCCGGGCACCTCGATCGCCCCGCCGCACAGCCCGCCCGGCTCGACCACGTGCGCGTTGTCGTACACCACGTGCACGCCGCGCGGCGCGCCCGGCTGCACCTGCGCCAGCGGCTGCACGCCCCAGGTCGACCCGTCGGGGAAGGTCACGACGCACTCGACGCCGCCCTCGACCAGCGCGCCACGGACGCTCGCGCCCGCAAGGCCGATCACCTCGCCCTTCATCGTCCGGATCGGCGGCGGCTCCACGCGACGGTGCACGCCGTCCTCGCCCACCACGATCACCTCGAACCAGTCGCTCCGCACCGAGTGCGGCCGCATGACGCACGTGTACGCCACGCCGCCCATCACCACGTCAAACGCCCACGGGTCGGTGTTCTCGACCGGGACGTCGAAGGTCTGCAGCGTGTACCGGTCCACGCCGATGTGCCGCCGGACCAGCTCCGGCACGCCCGGTGCCGCCGGTTCCGCGCCCTGCGCGGCCGGACGGACCGGACCACCCTGCGCCCAGGCGCCCGACGACACCGAACCCAACGCCACCACGCCGATACACGCCAAAGTCCTGAGCATCGCGATCTTCTCCTTGCCCGGTCGATTCCCGCCGGGCTTGGGTCACGGCCTTGGGGCCCGTTTCGTCAAACCGCCCCGATCGGTTCCGATTCACTACCTTCTCGCCCGGAAAGCGAGCAACAGCCGAACGCACCACCCTGCCCCGGAATGCACGCGGCCAATAACCGCGGCGAGAACTCCGCACACGGACCTGTTCCTCCAAGAATACTCCACAAGCCGCACGCCGCAAGCACTTCGGCGGCTTTGCGATCGGGGATCAGGTCCTTTTCGATCGGCGCCTGCACCGGCGCCCGCCGCGCCGTTGCGTCCTGCCGCGAAACTGGGTAGGCTCGCGCCCGCACATCCGCCGGGCCCAAAGCACAGGCCGGAAAGTGCGGGACTTGTGAGGGTACCCCCATGCCTCGAAAAGCCGTCCTTCTGCTTCTATATCTTCCTGCACTGCTCTGTGCCACGCCGGCGTGCGAAAGCCCGCTGGGCCGGCGCGATGCGGAACGCGGCCTGCACCCCCCCTCTTCGAGGGTCCGCGAGGCAGAGCGGCTGCCGCTGGAGTCGTACGCGGCGACCGACGACCGACCGGCGCAGGTCTCACGACAGCGCCCCAACCTCTACGCCGACGCGCGGCTGATCGAAGCCACCATCGAGCAGTGCCGCGCGTGGACGCTCGAGCACAACCTCGACCTCAAGGTCGCCCTCATGGACCCCGAGATCGCGGAGACCGCGATCAGCGAGGAGGAGGCCGCGTTCGAGTCCACCTTCGTCGGGCGTATCGCCGGGAGCGAGGCCGACCGCTCCCGCTCGAACGTCTTCCCCGACGGCACGCCCGACCCGTTCGAGTTCGACGCGGGCGTGCGCATCCCGCTGCGCACCGGTGGCTTCGCGAGCGTCCGGGTCCCGGTCTCGCGCGAGGAGACCTTCCCCGGCGCGCCCGGCGACAACCGCTGGTCAACGGACCTCGAAGCCTCGGTCAGCCTGCCCCTGCTCCGCAACGCGGGCCGCTGGACCAACTCGCACTTCATCCGTATCGCGTCGCTCCAGGCCGAGGCGACGCGCGCGCAGACCAAACTCGAAGTCATCCGGCTCATCGCCGCGACCGACCGCGCCTATTGGCTGCTCTACGAGGCCAACGAAATTCTCAAGGTCCGCCTCGAGCAACTCGACCAAGCCTTCAAGCAACTCGAGCAGGCCGAGCAGCGCTTCCGGGGAGCGGTGGGCGCCCGCATCGACGTTGTCCGCGCCGAGGCCGGCGTCTCGCGCCGACTGGTCACCATCATCAACACCGAACTGGCCGTCAAGGACCGGCAGCGCGAACTCAAGCGGCTGGTCAACCTGCCCGGCGCCGACGTGGACTCCGAGGCGATGTTCGTCCTGACCAGCACCCCCGACCCGGTGCGCTACCGCTTCGCGCCCGAGGAGATGATCGACACCGCGCTCCGCACCCGCATGGAGATGCTCGAACTGGAACTGCGCCTGGCGCAGGACGCCAGCACCATCGACTTTGCCCAGAACCAGAAACTCCCCCTGCTCACGCTCGACTACACCTACCGCTTCGACGGGTTCGGCGACTCCTTCGACCGGTCCGTCAACCGGCTGGCGCGCGTCGAGTCCGACGGCTGGACCGTCGGCCTGAGCGCCGAGGTCCCGCTGGGCAACGCCGCGGCCGAGGCACGGGCCCACCGCGCCCTGCTCACCCGCCTGCAGCGACTGGCCACGCGCTCGGCCCGCGAGCAGGCGATCAAGCAGGAGGTGCTCGCCGCGCTCGACTACCTCGAGGCCAGCTGGCAGCGCATCATCGCCGCCAGGCAGAACGCCGAGGCCGAGGCCGCCAACTACCGCGCCGAGCAGGGCCAGTACCAGATCGGCCTGCGGAACAGCACCGAGGTCCTCGACGCCGAGGCGCGGCTCTCCGACGCCCGCGCCGCCGAGTACTCCGCGCTGGTCGACTACCAGATCGCGCAGGTCGACCTCGCGTTCGCCGTCGGCATGCTGCTCGGGGCCGCGAAAGTATCGTGGTAGGCCCGATCACCGCGCCCGCAGCCGCTCGGGCGCTATCCGCCGCGTCACGATCTCCGGCGCACGCGCCCCGCCGCTCACCTCGCGCTGCGCCCGCACCTGCGCTCGGCCGTTGTCGCCCCCCGCCGGCGCCGCCTCGCCCATGAGCACCCGGCCCAGCCACGCCCGCGCGCGCGCCCAGTCCTGCACCACCGTCTTGCGCGACACGTCCAGCACCTGCGCCACCTGCTCGTTGGTCAGGCCGGTGAAGAACCGCAGTTCCACCACGCGGCAGGCGCGCGGGTCGATCTCCTCGAGTTTGTGCAGCAGCACGTCGAGTTCCCGGAACTCCACTTCGCGCGTGCCCGCGTCGGTCACGACCTCCAGCGACACGCGCACGTGCCCGAACCCGCGCTTGAGCGCGCGCCGCCGGCGCGCGTGGTCGATCAGCACCTTGCGCATCGCGCTGGCCGCGACCGCGAAGAAGTGCCCCGTCCCGTTCCACTCCGCCGGCGGGTTCTCGATCAGCCGCAGGTACGTCTCGTGCACCAGCATCCCCGGCTCAAGAATGTTGTCCGGTCGCTCGCGCTTGAGGTAACTACCCGCAAGCGCGTGCAGCCGCTCGTACACCAGCGTCAGCAGCGCGTCGGCGGATTTGATACGACTGGCGCGGTCGGCGTTCACACCATCCATGCGGCCATCCCCTTCGAGCGGCCCGGGGCCCGTGCGCCGACGCCGGTCCGGCGCAGTGTACTGCAAAGCCCCCCGCGGCGCATCACGCAACTCCCAACCAAGGCCCCACAGGCTCGCCGGTTTCGCGGCCTGATAGGGTCCTGTCCGCCCCCTGTCTCACGCCCCCGCTGCCGCGCCACCCGTCCACCCCCGAGCAGCCCAAAACGGGGCCGGCCGCGCCGGGCATCCGAGTCGGACCGGGCGGACCCCCCGAGCCCGACCGCAAAGTTTTTGCCGCGCACGGTGGCGCGCGGGGCGCGTGCTGCGCTCATCTCTGTACCGTGGGACGAGCGTGTGCTCGCTTCCCCAGGGTCGTCCGGGGCCCGAAAGAAAATCAGTCCGGACCAGACTGGAGAATCCGATCATGGCAGCCAAGAAAGTCACCAAGGGCACGCTGAAGTCCGCTTCCGGCCGCGGCGCTTCCAAGACCACCATCAAGGCCTCGGGCAAGGCCGAAGCGATCAGCCTCGGCAAGATCAACGCCGCGACCGGCAGCACCGCTTCGCGCGAGGGCAAGTCCAAGACCGAGATGAGCAAGGACGATTTCAAGAAGGTCTCCGGTGCCGGCCCCTCGACGACCAAGATCGGTACCTACAACTCCACGCCCACCGGCACCGGCAAGTTCAAGGACGCGACCGTGGCCTGATCGACCCGGACACTCGTGGGGCAACCAGTTCTGTTCCGATCCGGACGCCGCTCCCCCGGCGTCCGGTCTTTTTTGGACCGCCGGCCGCTCACCGCGTTCTCGATGAATCTCGTGCCGCGAGAGGTTCGCGAAGGAATCTGCCGCAATGGCGCGGCGGACGCGGTGATGCAGGAAGCCATAGACGTTCCGGCAGTCGGCATCGATCCTGCATCCCGGCCCCGTCCCCGGCGTTCTTCGCGGCTCCGCGGTGAGACCGGTCTTCAACGCCTCACGCCCAAGGTCGAGCGAGTGCGCGTGCGAGAATCCGCTTCAGGCGATCTGCCGCTTGACCAGTTCGAAGAACGGACCGGGCACGTTGATCAACTGCTCGTACGAGCCGGCCTGCACCACGCGCCCCTTCTCCATCACGTAGATCTTGTCCGCCCCGACGATCGTGCTCAGCCGGTGCGCGATGACGATGCGCGTGGCCCGCAGACGGTCCAGGCTCGCCGTCACCACCGCCTGCGTCGGGTTGTCCAGCGCGCTGGTCGCCTCGTCGAAGAACACGATCCGCGGCTTGGTCACCAGCGCGCGGGCGATCATCAGCCGCTGCTTCTGCCCGCCCGAGATCCCGCCCGTGCCCTCCGAGATCTGCGTGTGCATGCCCATCGGCATCTGCTCGATGTCGCGGTCAAGCCCCGCCTGCCGCGCCGCCTCCCACGCGTCGGTGTGCGAGAGGTCCACCGCCGAGCCCACGATGTTCGTGAACAGGTCGCCGGGGAAGACGTCGCCCGACTGCAGCACCACGCCGATCTGCCGGCGCAGGCCCTGCGGGTCCAGCCCGCTGGCGTCGGCCCCGTCGAAGGCGATCGTGCCCGACTCCGGCTCCTCGAAGCCCAGCAGCAGCCGCAGCAGCGTGCTCTTGCCCGAGCCCGACGGGCCCACGATGGCCACGAACTCCCCCGGCTCGGCCGAGACCGACACCTTGTCGAGGATCAGCGGCCCGTCGGGCGAGTACCGGAAACTCACGTTCGTCACCTCGATCGCGCCGCGCAGCCGGCCCACGGGCGTCTTGCCCGCGCTCACCTCCGGCTCGGCCTTCAGGATCGGCACCAGGCGCTGGTAGATCGGCACGACGTTCAGCACGCCCACCGCAGTCGTGCCCAGTTCGATCATCGCGCGCAGCAGCGTCGTGTACGCCGACAGGAACGCCAGGAACGAACCCGTCGAGAACCCCTGCTGGGTGCTCCGCGTCGAGATCAGGTAGAAGATCACCATGTACGTCAATACCGGGAACGCCGCGGCGAACACCGACAGGTTGTTCGACACGATCCGCGAGCGCAGGCGGAGCCGCGTCAGGCGGCTGAACCCGCTCGCCCAGCGCGCAAACGCCCGGTCCTCCGCCGCGGCCACGCGGATCTTCCCGATCCCGTTCATCAACTGGAACAGCAGGCTGGCCATCTTG
The DNA here is from genome assembly GCA_937995595.1 of uncultured Phycisphaerales bacterium. Classification (GTDB taxonomy): domain Bacteria; phylum Planctomycetota; class Phycisphaerae; order Phycisphaerales; family UBA1924; genus JAHBXL01. The sequence continues at coordinate 96,346 of CALKJW010000003.1, forward strand.
CCGTGCCCCTCCTCCAGTTGCTTCTGGTACCGGAACTGGACCGCGCCGCACGCCACGATCGCGCCCACGAACAGCAGGATCAGCAGGAGCGCGACCGCCGCCGCGGGCGGGCTGTAGTAGAACAGCAGCGCCAGCGCGAACACGCTGAACATGCTCGACACGATCGTCGTGATGACCGAGGTCGACATCTCGGCCATGATGGTGTCGATGCCCATGGCGCGCGTCGCCAGGTCGCCCGAGGAATACCTGCCGAAGAACTTGACCGGCAGGTTGATCAGCCGGTTCCACAGCGCCGCCTGGATCGCCGCGCCCGCGCGGTGCTGCACCCGCGTCAGCGCCACGTTCCGCGTGATCTGGAACGCCGCGCCCGCCAGCGCCGCGACGAAAAGCCCGATCGTCAACTGGAACAACTGCCCGCGGTCGGCCGAGGGGATCACGCTGTCGATCAACAGCCCCGTCGCCATCGGCAGCACCAGCACCAGCACCCCGCCCACGCTGCCCATCGCCATCACCGTGAACAGGTCGCGCCCGATCGACCGCAGCCCGAACCGCACCAGGTCCAGCCCCGTCAGCGGGCGGTCCGGCAGCGAGCGCACGAACACGAACCCGCTGGGGTCGAACTCCGACGCGACCTTCGCGTTCACGCGCCGCACCGAGCCGTCGGCCGGGTTGTGCACCGAGTACGACGTCGGCGAGTCGGGCAGCAGCGCGACCGGCGTCTCGCCCTGCCCGACAAACCCCAGGATCGGCCCGTTGTCCCGCCGCCACCAGTCGCCCTGCAGGCGGACCTCGCGCAGCATCACGCGGCTGGCGCGCGCGATGCGCTCCAGCGGGTTCTCGTCGCCGCGCGTCCGCCGCGCGCCGGGGTTGATGAACTCCACGCCGATCCGCTCGCCGACGAGTTGGCACGCGGCCAGCAGCGCGTTGTCCGGCGAGAGCGCGCCCCGCCCCGCGCTCCGCCCGCTCAGCACCGCGCCCAGTTCCGACACCGCCCCCGCCACCGTGGCGCGCGACTGCTCGCCCTTGCGGCGCAGGCGCTGCCGGTCGGTCTCCAGGTCGCGCACCCGCTGGGCGTCGATCAGCGTCTCGATCGCCGTGTTGAAGCAGTCCAGCCCGCGCCAGAACGCCGCGTCCATCGCCACCGAACCCGCCGCCGACGCCTCCACCCGGCACACGCCGTCCTCCATCGCCTGGATCCACACGTCCTTGGAGAGCGGCAGCGTCATGTCGCCGCGGCAGTTGCCCACCTCGCACGGCCCGCGGTGGCCCATGAACCGCGCCGAGCCCTCGGCGAACCGCACCCACAGCACGCCCGACTGCGGCTGGGCGCACTGACCCGGCCCGAGGTCGAGTTTCGATCCGGGCCGGAGGTTCTGCGCGCCCGCCGGCGGCAGGTCCTGCGCGCCCAGCGCGCACACCGCCGCGACCCACCGCTCGATCAGCGCCAGCACGTCGGCGCGGCGCTCCGGGTCGTCGGCCAGTTCGGCGAACTTCGAGACGTTCAGCCTCGACACCTGCCCGTCGGCCGAGCCGAAGCCCAGCAGCAGCACGTTCTGCCCCGCGCTGGGCGGGTGCAGGCCGAAGATCAACTGCCCCCTGCCGATCCGCAGCAGGTGCGTGCGCTGCAGTTCGCTGCTCTCGGCCTGACGCATGATCGTCATCGCGACCACGTCCACGTGCCCGTTGGTCACCAGCCAGACCGCGTCCGGGTCGATCAGCGGCAGCGGCTCGTTGGCGCTGGTCGAGATCGGCAGGCCGTGGATGGCGAACTGTTCGAACAGGGCGTCGGACATGGCGTGTCAGGTCTTGTGTGAACGTCGGCGCGTCATTCGGAGCGGATCAGCCGGGCGTAGTGTCCCTCCTCGTCCTTCATCAGTTCCTCGTGCGTGCCGCGCTGCACCACCACCCCGCGCTCCAGCACGATGATCTCGTTGGCGTCGCGGATCGTGCTCAGCCGGTGCGCCACGATCACGCACGTGCACCCGCGCCGGCGGATGTGGTCGTCCACCAGTTTCTCCGTCGAGGCGTCCAGCGCGCTGGTCGCCTCGTCGAGCACCAGGATCGTCGGGTCGTTCACCAGCGCGCGGGCGATCTCCATCCGCTGCCGCTGCCCGCCCGAGAAGTTCCGCCCGTCCTCCTCCACCTCGCTGGCGTAGCCCCCGCGCCGCGAGGCGATGTCGTCGTGGATGCACGCGTCCTTGCACGCCCGCTGGATCGCCTCGTCCGGAAGCGTCGAGTCCCACAGCGCGATGTTCTCCCGGATCGAACCCTCGAAGAAGAAGATGTCCTGGTCCACCATCGCGAACGAGTTGGCCAGTTGCGCACGCGGGATCGACTCCCGCGGCCGGTTGTCGAACAGGACCTCGCCCGACCACGGCCGGTACACCCCCGCCAGCAGCTTGGCGATCGTGCTCTTGCCCGAGCCCGACCCGCCCACGATCGCCACTCGGTCCCCCGGGCTCAGCGAGACCGAGAAGTCCTTGATCAGCGGCTCGTCCAGCCGGTTGTAGCCGAACGTCACGTTCCGCAGTTCCACGAACCCCGTCAGCCGCTTGACCGGCCCGTCCGACGCCTCGCCCGCGCCGTCGCTCTCGAACACGTGGTCGATGCGGTAGTTGGTCACGTCGTCCAGGCGCTTCATGTCACCGCCCAGCCGCTGCACCACGTCGCCGAGTTTCACGAAGTCCTCGATCGGGTGCGAGAAACTGCTCAGCAGCGACTGGAACGCCACCAGCATGCCGATCGACATCGTGCCGTCCATCACCCGCCAGCCGCCCAGCCCCAGCACCAGCGCCGACGACAGCGCGGCCAGCGTCGGCGGCACGACGTTGAGCACCGTCGAACTCACCGCCAGCCGCTGCTCGGCCATCGCGCTCTTGGCCTGATACCCCGCCCAGCGCGCAAAGAAGTCCGACTCCCGCGCCGTCGCCTTGATGGTCTCGATGCCCTGCACGCCCGTCATGGCCGTGGACATCAGTTTGCCGTTCTCCTGCAGCATCTTCTGGCTCTCGTCGGCGCGCGTCCGCGCGATGAACCGCAGCAGCAGCAGGTTCACGACCGCCAGCGACACGCCGATCATCGTCAGCGTCGGGTCGTACCGCCACATCAGGAGCACGAAGAACGCCGCCGTCACCACCCCGATGACGTTCGTCGCCAGGTCGCCGGTCAGCACCTGCGCCACTCGGTCGTTGCTGCCGATGCGCGCCGAGATGTCCGCCGCGTAGCGGTGCATGAAGAACTCGATCGGCAGCCGCAGCACGTGCCACAGGAACCGGCCCGTGGTCGCGATCGCCATCTTCATCTGCGCACGCATCAGGTAGTGCGACTGCAGCGCCGTCAGCCCCGCGCGCAGCAGCGCGGCGACCGCCATGCCCGCCAGCAGCGGGCCCAGCCAGTTCTTCGAGCCGCCGATCAGGATGTCGTCCACGAACACCTTGGTGAACGTCGGGATCGCCAGCCCGGGGATCACCAGCCCCAGGCCCGCGAGGATCACGAACGACACCGCGATCCGCATCCCGCGCACGCGCTGCGCAAGGCCCGCGATGATGCTCGGCTTCCGACCGCCCTTCTGGAAACTCTCCCCCGGCCTGAACGTGATCACCACGCCCGAGAAGCCCTTGTCGAACTCCTCCATGCTCAGCACGCGGCGCCCCGAGGCCGGGTCGTTCAGGTACACCTTCCTGCGGTTGCGGCTGAAGCCCTCCAGCACCAGGAAGTGGTTGAAGTTCCAGAACAGGATGCACGGGAACCGGGTCCCCGCGAACCCGTCGATCTCCATCCGGTACCCCGTGCCCACCAGCCCGTACGCCTCGCCCGCCGACAGCACGTTGGCCGCGTTCGAGCCGTCGCGCGACACGCCGCAGTCGGCCCGCAACTGCTCCAGCGGCACCCACCGGCCGTAGTACGCCAGCACCATCGCCAGCGATGCCGCGCCGCACTCCACCGCCTCCATCTGCAGGACCGTCGGCACGCGCACCCGCCGGTGCCAGATGTTCGAGCCCGGCTCCTCCTCCCCGGTCTCTTCCTTTCCTTCTTCTCCCTCTTCCGCCCCCTCCTCTTCCGCCCCCTCGTCGCCCTCGTCTTCGACGTCCCTTCCCTCGTCCGCGGCCCCTTCGGCCGCCTCCTCCGACTCCTCCTCAACCCGGTCGTGCGCGCCGTCGTCAACTTCTTCCTCGGCGCGCGCGGCGTCCACGGCCGCGTCCTCCGCGCCGCTCACGCCCGAGGGCCCGTCGCGCTCGTCACTGATCCGCGCCACCCATCGTCCTCTTGAGCATCGGGATGACCATCCAGATCGGCGCCTGCTCCTTCACGTTCACCGACGCGTGGCAGAGCGTGCCCGGCGAGATCCGCAGCGGCGGGCCCTGCGACGACGTCCACCGGTACCCCGACAGCGTCGCCGGGTCGCGCTCCAGTTCCACGATCACCTGCAGCGGCAGGCCGATCTCCCGCGTGAACCGGTCCACCAGGTCGCCGTCGGCCAGCACAGCCATCATCGCCTGCCTGCTCGTCGGCACGTCCGCCACCGACTTCACGCGCCCCACCAGCGAGCCGTACTCCTCCTGCTTGACCGTCGACGGCGAGAGGTCCACCGACATGCCGCGCTCGATCCGCTTGCCCGTCGCGGCGGACACGAACACCACCGCCTCCAGTTCGGCCTGCTGCGCGTTGGCCGGCTCCAGCAGCAGGATCGGGTCGCCCGTGCCGACGGTCGATTGCTCGGCCGCGCGCACCTCGACCACGCGCCCCGCGAACGGCGCGCGCACCTTCGACTCGCGCTCGTGCCGCGCCTCGAGCATCCCGATCGTCGACTCCAGCCCGGCGATCTTCATCCTCCGCTCGGTGCGGCGGCGCTCGCGCTCGAAGCGCGCCACGTCGCGCCGGGCCGCGATCTGCTCCTTCTGCAGCGCCGCCTGCCGGATCTCCGCCTGCGACTGCTCGATCTCCTCCTCGATCTTCTCGCGGTCGATCGGGGTCATGTTCCCCTCGGACACGAGCCGCGCCACGACCTCGCACCGCGCGCGCAGCCGCTCGATCTTCTCCGTGCAGTACTGGATCTGCCGGTCCAGCCGCTCGTTCTCGACGCGCGCCAGGTTGGTCTGCAGTTCCTCGTCGCGCCGGTCCAGTTCGGCTTCCTGCGCGTCCTGCTCGCGCAGTTTCTCCAGTTCGCGACCGGCGTTCTCGATCTGGTCCAGCAGGTCCTGCCGGTCGATGATCGCCACCACCTCGTCCGCGGTCACGCTCTGGCCGATCTCGACCCGCACGTCGCGCAGCCGGCCCGCCGCGGGCGCCTGCACCTGCCGCATCCCGCCGCCGACGACCAGGATGCCCCGCCCCTGCTCGGTCGTCGGGATGCGCCCCACCACCGCCCACACCACGATCGCCGCCAGCACCGACCACATCGCGACCAGCGCGATCCAGCCCTTCGGGCTCGTCACCGTCAGCAACTGGTCCAGTTGCTCGGGCGAACTCAGCCGCTCCAACGCGGACTCCCGAAACAGTTGTTTCGACAGCGACATGCCGGTCCCTCCACGACGCGAGCGCCCATGGTGTACCAGAACTCCCCTTGGTTTGCCACCCCCATGCGGCCGGACGCCTTCCCGACCCGTCCGCCTCCACCGCGCCGCGACCGGCGCACCCACGATCGGTCCACACTCCTTACCCCGCCGGAGGCGACCTTTGGACACCCTCCCGCCGACTTTCGCACGCCCCGCTCCGGGCCGCTGAACCCGTGAGCGAAGCGCCACGCAGCCCCTGCGCCGCCGCGACCCGACCGCCCGATCGCTTACCATCCGCCGCGGCCCCGCGCGCGGGCCACACCCGGAGGCCCGATGGCACGGCTGCACGAGTACCAGGGCAAGGCGATTCTCCGTCAGCACGGATTGGCTACGCCCCGCGGCGGGCCCGCCGCGAGCCCGCAACAGGCCGCCGAAGTCGCCGCGACACTCGGCGGTCCCGTCGTGCTGAAGATCCAGGCGTGGACCACCGGCCGCGCCGCGATCGGCGGCGTCGCCTTTGCCGACACGCCCGAGCAGGCCCGCGAGCACGCCGCGAAACTGCTGGCCATGAGCGTCGGAAACTTCCCGGTCACGCACGTGATCGTCGAGGAGAAACTGCCGCTGGCGCGCGAACTGTTCGTCTCGCTCTCGATCGACGACCGCGCCCGCGCGCCGGTGATCCTGCTCTCGCTCACCGGCGGCAGCGGCATCGAGGGGCGGGCCGCGAACGTCGCGCGCATCCCCTGCTCACCCATCGACGGGCCCGACTCCGCCGCGCTCGCCCGCGCGCTGGCCGCCGGCGACCTGACCGAGTCGCAGCGCGGCCAGGTCGCCGCGGCGGTGAAGTCCGTCTTCAACGTGGCGCGGGCGACCGAAGCCCGCAGCGTCGAGATCAACCCGCTCGCGTTCACGAACGACGGGCGGCTCGTCGCCGCCGACTGCCGCATGACCGTGGACGACTACGCGGTCTTCCGCCATCCCGAACTCGGCATCGAGATCGCGCGCGAACTCGACCACCCGCCCACCGAACTCGAACGCATCGCCTACCGCGTCGAGCAGGAGGACCACCGAGGCACGTTCTACTTCGCGCAGATGAACCTCGCGGGTGCGCCGGGATCTCCGACACCGGCTTCAGGTGCGACGGGATCTCTTAGCCCGGCCCCCGAATCCAAGGGCCTCATCGGCTTCCACGGCGCGGGCGGCGGCGGCAGCATGATGTCGATGGACGCCATCACCAACGAAGGCTTCACCATCGCCAACTTCTGCGACACCTCGGGCAACCCGTCGCCCGCCAAGGTCTACCGCGCCGCACGCATCATCCTCAGTCAGCCCGGCCTCATCGGCTACTTCGGCTCCGGCTCCGGCGTCGCCAATCAGGAGCAGTACTGGAGCGCGTACGGCCTGTCCAAGGCGTTCTGGGAACTCGAACTCAACATCCCCGCCGTCATCCGCCTGGGCGGCAACACCGACGACCGCGCGGCGGACATCCTGCACACCGCGTGCAGGGGGCTGCCCGCCGCCGTCGAGTGCTACAAGAAGAACGACCCGCCGGCGCGCATCGCCGCCCGCCTGGCCGAACTGGTCGCAAAGTCCCAGGAAACCTGGAAGCCGCGGCCGCCGCGCAGGCCCGGCTTTGTCGGCTCACCTTCCGCGCACCGATTCCCGCTCAAGTCCGGCACGCTCTGGATCGACCCCGCCGCGTGGAAGACCCACGCCCCCGCGATCATCGCCCGCGCCGGCGGCCTGCTGCGCGACAACGCCGGCACGCCAGCGCTCACCTGCACGCCCGAGGAGTTTCTCACCAGGGACAGCGAGATGATCGCCTGCGAGGTCGAGTGCCGACGCGACGGGATCGAGGGCGTGTTTGTGGTGCTCGACATTCCCGGATTGTCAACCACCTGATACGCCTTCCCGTTCAAACTCCCGCCGCGATGAAGGTTCGAGAGAACTTCACCGCAGTGGCTGAGAGCGCCGAGCCATCAGGGATTGAGAGCGCTTCGAGATTCGCGGTCGATCCTCTGTTCCTTCCGTTTTCTCAGCGCCCTCGCCGGCTCTGCGGTGAGTCCCGCCTCCGATCCATCACGCTCGAGATCGAGCGAGAGACCGTATGATCCCGTCTTGCACAGCCTCTCACCATCGAGCCGCGCACCATGGCCATCCTCATCGACGAAACCAAGCGCGTCATCGTCCAGGGCATCACCGGGCGCGAGGGCCAGGCACGCACGCGGCTCATGCTCGACTACGGCACCAACGTCGTCGGCGGCGTCACGCCCGGCAAGGGCGGTTCGTCGGTCTTCGGCCTGCCCGTCTTCAACTCCTGCGCGGATGCCGCGAAGTCGCTCGGCGCAATCGACGTCTCCGTTCTCTTCGTCCCCGCCGCGGGCATGAAGCAGGCCGCGATCGACGCCTTCGACGCCGGCGTGAAACTCGCCGTGCTCGTCGCCGACCGCGTGCCGGTCTGGGACGCGATGGAGATCGCCGCGTCCGCGAAGGCCAACAACGCGCACTTCGTCGGGCCCAACACGCTCGGCATCGCCTCCCCCGGCAAGGCCGTGGTCGGCATGATCGGGGGCCGCGCCGAGTCCGCGCGCGAGTGGTTCAAACCCCCGCTCCCCGGCGGCACCGGCGTCGGCATCATCTCCCGCTCCGGCGGCATGTCCTCCTCGACCGCCTACTACTGCGGGCAGGCGGGCGTGCGCATCAGTTCCATCGTCCACATCGGCGGCGACGCGGTGCTCGGACTGCGCATCCCCGAAGTGGCGGAGATGTTCCAGGCCGACCCGGCCACCGACTGCATCGTCGTCTTCGGCGAGATCGGCGGCTCGCAGGAGGAAGACCTCGCCGCGCTGATGAAGGCCGGGAGCATCACCAAGCCCGTGGTCGCCTACATCGGCGGCAAGGCCGCCAAGGCCGGCACGCGCTTCAGCCACGCCGGCGCGATCATCGAGGGCAACGTCGGCACGCACGCGGGCAAGGTCGCCGCGCTGCGCGACGCCGGCGCGACCGTCGTCGATTCCTTCGGCGAACTGCCCGCGGCGGTCGCGGGCATCCTCCGCGCCCGCGACTCGCGCTCGCTCATGACCGAGGCCGAGCGCAGGGCCGTCTGGACCACCGCGATCACGAAGATCGAGCCCAACAGGGTGGCCGTGCGCGGGCACGACATCGCCTCGCTCATGGGCAACACCTCCTTCGGCGCGGCGGTCTACCTCATTCTTACAGGTAAGACGCCCGACGAACGCGTCGGCCGCCTCATGGACGCCATCCTCGTTTCGAGCATCGACCACGGCGCGACCCCGCCCTCGTGCCTGGCCGCGCGCACCGTCGCCAGCACCGGCGCGTCCCTCTCCCAGTCCGTCGCCGCGGGCATCCTGTCCATCAACAAGCACCACGGCGGCGCGATCGAGGACTGCGCACGCTACCTCGCGTCCGTCATCAGGCTGTCGCGAGACTCCGGCGAGTCGCTCGACGACGTCGCCGCGGCCGAGGTCGCACGCATCAAGTCCACCGGCGACCGCATCAGCGGCTTCGGCCACCGCGTCCACACAAAGGACCCGCGCACCGCTCGGCTCTTCGAACTCGCCGCGCACGCCGGGCTCGGCGACAACGCGCCCCACATCGCCGCGGCACGCGCCGTCGAGCGCGCCTTCGCCGCGATCGGCAGGCCCCTGCCGATCAACGTCGACGGCGCGATCGGCGCCATCCTCGCCGACCTGGGCCTCGACCCGCGCGTCTACAACGGGATCTTCATGATCGCCCGCACGCCCGGCCTGGTCGCGCACGTCGTCGAAGAGCAGACCCGCGAGAAGCCCATGCGCCGCATCGACCCCGTGAACCACGCCTACGACGGGCCGATGCCCCGGTCACCGACGCCCGCGGCGTGAGCGACGCGTCTGCCGGCCTCGCTCCGCTCCGACGGCGGCGATGTGCAGATACGGCAGTGCGCCCAGCGGCCCGAGTTCGGCTCGGCGATGAACACCTCGGACTTCATCGACGCGGCGAGGTACGGGCTCGACCCCTGTGCACCGCGCCGCTGCTGGATCGAATCCGAAACGGCTGAACCGGCTCGCGTCCGAGCAGTTCCCTGATGGTGCTGGCGATCATGACGCTCGATCATACAACGCCAAACCGATCTCGGTTCGGAACAACTCCGCCGCTGCGGCCCTCCCAAACGCCTTCACTATGAGGCGCGTGCCGCGAAAAGGGGTTCGAAGAAGTTTCACCGCAGTGGCGCAGCGAACGCGGAGACGCAACAGATCATGATCGCTTCGGGTATCGGGATCACCGCCCGTCCCTTCCGCGTCCTCCGCGCTCTCCGCGGCTCTGCGGTGAGCGCGGTCTTTGACACGTCACGCCCGCGCCCGAGCGAGCGTCCGTATCAGGTCGGAGTTTACGAACCCCCGTTGCCGCCTTGCTGATCCGCCGCATCGCCGCTCTCGCCCGGCGCGATCTCCACCACCGACCACCCGCGCCCGTCCGGCCACGCCCTCTGCACGTAGCCATCGAGCCGCAGCACGACCGCCGCGCCCGTATCCTCCTCGGCGCGCCGGAAGAACCGCCACGACGCCAGTTGCCGGTTCTGCCCCGGCTCCACGACCGGCACTTCCTCGACGCGCCCCGGCCGCCGCGGCGGCTCGCCCGGCTCGCGCGAGCCGAGCAACTCCGTCAGCGACAGCGCCGACCCCTGCCGGATCACCCGCGCGCGGATGTTCCGCCGCGTCAGCCCCTCGCGCCGCACGCCGCCCGCGTCGACCAGCAACGACTCCGCGACGCTCACGCCGACCATGCGCCCCGTCGCAAGGTCGATCTCCACCGCCGCGTCCTCGCCCACGCCGATCCCCAGCCGCGTGCCGCTCTGTTCCAGCGCGGCGACCAGCCTGCCGAACCGGTCGCGCTCGAAGAAGTGCGAATCCGTCATCGCCCACGGCAACAGGCCCATCCCCGGCCCGATCTGCGGGCCCAGCGGGATCTCCGGCCGCCTCTCGTCCTCGTCGTCGTCCGGCCCGCGCCGCGTGCGCGTGCTGCGAACGCCCAGCGCCTCGGCGCTCCGACCCGTGAAGAACATCACCTCGCCCATCATCGCGTCGCCCGCGCTGGTCCCGGCGATCACCCCGCCGCGCGCGAGCAGGCGCCGCATCGCCGCCATCTCCGGCCCGTCCGCGTCGCCCGGACGGTACTTGGCCGTGATGCGCTTCTGGTCGCCGCCGGTGAAGAACATCGCGCTGCAGGCGTCGATCAACGCGACCGCTTCCTCCGCCGGCGTCTCCCGCCGGATCGCCCCGATCTCGGCTTCCGGCGCGTACGCGCCGATCGCCTGCGTCTTGCCGACGATGTTGGCCTCCTGGTCCCCGCTCGCGGCGGTGGCGATCACGATCCGCAGCGGCACGCCACTGGCCTTCGCCGCGTCGCGCGCCCGGCGCACGAACAGCTCGTACACCGGCGTGTTGTCGTCGTCGAGCCCGCCGCCGATCGCCAGCAGGTAGCCGCGCCGGCTCTCCGACGCGCCGGGCGAAGCGCACGCGCCGCCGAGCACGCCCGCCGCCAACAGCACAGCCAGCACGAACATCCGCATGATCGGGTGCATCCGCTCAGTGTACCGCCACGCGCGGCGCGGTGGGCGGTCGTGCGTGCGCCAAGGTAGACTTGCCCCATGCAGTCCAAGGCCCGCACCGTCGCCGAGTATCTCAGGGAACTTCCGCCCGACCGCCTCGCGGCGGTGCAGGCCGTGCGCAGGGTCATCCTCGCCAATCTCGACAAGGGGTTCGTCGAGCAGATGAGTTACGGCGGAATCGGCTACTGCGTGCCGCACAGCATCTACCCGCCCGGCTACCACTGCGACCCCAAACAGGCGCTGCCCTATGCGGGCATCGTCTCGCAGAAGAACCACGTCGGGATCTACCTCTTCTGCCTCTACAACGACCCCGCCGACCTCGCGGCCTTCCAGCGCGAGTGGAAGGCCACCGGCAGGAAACTCGACATGGGCAAGTCGTGCGTCCGCTTCAGGAGGATCGAGGACGTCCCGCTCGACGTCGTCGGCCGCGCCATCAGGCGGGCCACGCTCAGGAAGTTCCTCGCGCACTACGAGAAGAACATTCTCTCGATGAACAAGGCCGCGGCGGAGCGTTCGGCCGCGCGGAAGAAGGCGGCGGGCGGGAAGGCGGGGAAGAAGGTCAACGCGAAGACCGCGAAGAAGAAGGTGGGGAACAAGAGCGTAACGCGGACTTCAAAGGGTGCCACGCGCAGGGCCGCCACGCGCCGCTGAGAGTGGCAATCGATCGGTTATCCTCCGTTCGCCTTTGTGCGCCTCCGTGTCAGACAACCCTCCCGGGACCCGTCATGCCCACCTACTCCACCGCCGAGATCGCCCGCCTCTTCCCCAACATCATGGACATCCGCGACGCCGGACTGCGCGACAAGGTCGCCGCGGTCTGGAACGAGGCCCTCAACGCCGGCTGCGGCGGCAAGGGCTGGACGTTCGACGAGATCCGCGCCATCCCCTTCACGCTGCTGGCCGGCAGGATCGACCTGCGCTTCGTCGAGCACCTGAACTCCTGCTGCAAGCAGTGCATCGCGATCACGAAGGTTCTGAACGAGGTCTTCGGCGACCGCGTGCCCGTGAACCTCGACCACCTGATCGCCGGCTCGCTGCTGGCCGACGTCGGCAAGATGCTCGAGTTCGACAAGGACGCCGCGGGCAACGTCATCAAGGGCTTCTACGGCGACATGCTGCGCCACCCCTTCAGCGGCGTCGCGCTGTGCTACAAGCACGGCATCCCCCCCGAGGTCATGCACATCGTCGCCACGCACAGCCACGAGGGCGACAAGGTCGAACGCACCATCGAGAGTTGGATCTTCCACCACGCCGACTTCATCGACTTCGACATCGCCAAGGTGCTCGGCAAGGCCGCGGCCAGGAAGGGTTGAGTCCATGACCACGCTGCCGCTCCGCCGCGCGCGGCGATGGCCCGCCGCCGCGCTTTTCGCGCTCGACGGCGCCGCCGCCGCCGCACCGCCCGCCAACGAGCAGATCGACGCCGCGCTCGCGGCCTGGCGCGCGATCTCCGCGGACGAGCACACCCGCGACGACGCACGCACCGGCGACCTGTTCAGGCACATCGCCATCGAGGAGATGTCCGCCGCGCAGTTCGAGCGCCTCGGCATCGTCCTCGATGTCGCGCCCCTCGAGATGCGCGCCCGCTTCCGGGACCGGCTCCGGCAGATCGCGCGAGCCGACACCTCCGCCGACGGCGCCGCCGCCGCGGCCCACCTCGTCCGGCTCATCGAACTCCCCGGCGACGACGCCCCGCCCGACGCCGCCGAACACTTCGAGCGCGACCGCGCCGACGCGCTCATCGCCGCGGCGGACCACCCCGGCTTTGCCGAGGCCGTCAGGGCCGGCCGCGGCACCATCGTCTACTACTACTACATGTTCTTCTACGCCGCCAACGGGAACGTCCGCACAAACCGCCTCGCCGCGCGCCTCGCGGCACACGTCAACGACCATTGGCCCCCGGCCGCGCTCGACGACCTGCTCGCCTTTGCCGAGGGCGTCATCGCGCCCGACTCCGGCCTCGAACGCGCCGCGGTCGACCGCGTCCGCGCCGTCGCGACACGTCTGGCGCAGGCCGAGATCGCTCGCCCCGGCACCGACGAGGAGCGACGCAGCGCCCTGCTCGACGCGGTCGGCGCCATCAACTCCGCCGCGGCACGCGGCGAACTCGTCGGCGGCCCCGCGCCCGCGCTCGACTTTCTCTGGTGCAGCGCCACTCCACCCGCCGCCTCGCTTGGCCGACTTCAAGGGCCGCGTCGTCGTGCTGGACTTCTGGGCCACGTGGTGCGGGCCGTGCGTCGCCGCGTTCCCGCACGTGCGCGAACTGCGCGAGCGCTTCCGCAATGCGCCCGTCGAGATCGTCGGCGTCACCAGCCTGCAGGGCTGGATCCTCGACCCCAAGGCCAAGGACCCCGCCGCGCGGCGCGTCCGCGGCCTGTCGCCCGACGACGAACTCAAGCGCCTGGCCGCGTGGGCGGCCGACATGGACATGACCTGGACCGTCGCCGTGAGCAGGCAGCCGGTCTTCAACGCCGACTACGGCGTCCGCGCCCTGCCGTCGGTCGTGATCGTCGACGCCCGCGGGGTGGTGCGCCACGCCGGCCTTTCGCCCACCGACGGCACGCTGGCCGCGCGCGTCGAAGCGCTGCTGGCGGAGATGGCCGACCCAGCGCCGAACAAGGGTGCGAAGTGAACCCGTCGCCGCGCCCGCGCGAAGCGCTCGACGACCTCGACCCCGCGTTGCTGCAGCGCTTCCGCGCTGCCGCACTTGCCATGCCCGGCGCGATCGAGAAGCCGCACTGGTCGCGGCCATCGTTCGCGGCGCCGGGAACGGGCAGAACGAGCGGCACGATCTTCGCCGTGCTGTGGCCCGAGGAAGGCAAGGCCGTGCTCAAGTTCACGCCCGCGCAGCAGGCGGAGAAGATCGCGGCCAAACCGGGGGTGTACGAGCCCGTGCCCGGCGCGTGGGGCGAGCGCGGGTACACGCTCATTCTTCTCCGCGGCAGGGGCGCCGCCGGAGCGCGAGAAGTGAAGCGAGCGTTGGAGGTGGCGTGGGGGAACGCCGTCCCGGCACGCCGCTCGGCAAAGACAGGTTGACCTTCATCCGCAACCGCTGCAGACAGCGCGTCCACGCCCCCCGCCGTCCGCCACGCCGCGCGCCAAAGATGCTCTCCCCCGATACCCGAAAGTGAGAGCCATGAAGAACGTCCTCGTCCTCGGCGGCGGAAAGGTCGGCAAATCCGTGGCGGAACTCCTCCTGGCCTGCGGCCAGGGGGACTACCGCGTCACCCTCGCCGACCGCGACGAAGCCAACCTCACCACCGCCGCGGCCAACATCGGCGAGTTGAAGAAGCACGTCCGCCACGCCGTCGAACTGGTCACCAGGCGCGTCGACGCCGCGGACAAGGCCCAGGTCCGGGCCGCCCTCTCCGGGCACGACTACGTGATCTGCATGCTGCCGTTCAACCTCGTCGCCGGCGTCGCCGAGACCGCCAACGAACTCGGCGTGCACTACTTCGACGTGACCGAGGACGTCGAGGCGACCGAGGGCGTCAAGCGCATCGCCGACTCCGGGCGCGCCAAGGTCGCGCTGGTGCCGCAGTGCGGCCTGGCCCCGGGCTACATCGCCATCGCCGCCTACGACCTGGCGCGACAGTTCGCCGAGATCCACGACCTCACCCTCCGCGTCGGCGCGCTCCCGCAGTTCACCACCAAGCCGCTCAAGTACAACGTCACGTGGTCCGCCTCCGGCGTCGTCAATGAGTACTGCGAGCCGTGCAACGTCATGCTCGGCGGGCAGAAGGTGAAGGTGCCCGCGCTCGAGGGGCTCGAGCACTTCTCCTTCGAGGGCGTCGACTACGAGGCCTTCTACACCTCCGGCGGCGTCGGCTCGCTGATCGACACGCTCAGCGCCGAGGGCAAGACCATCAACGAAACCTACATCGCCTACAAGACCATCCGCTACCCCGGCCACCGCGACCTGATGAAGTTCCTCCTCGAGGACCTGCGCCTGGGCGTCGAGCACGCCAAGCCCAGCGTCAACGGGCGCGTCTTCGACCGCGCCCTGGCCGTCGACCTGCTCGAACACGCCATCGCACGCACCCTGCAGGATGTCGTCGTCGTGTTCATCAACTGCGTCGGCGTCCGCGCCGGCGTCCGCGAGCAGGTCAACTTCAAGCGCACCATCCACGCCACGCGCCTGTTCGGCCGCGTCTGGCCCGCCATCGAACTCACCACCGCCGCCGGCGTGTGCGCCATGGTCGACCTGCACCGCCGCGCCCGCGTGCCCGCCTCCGGCTTCATCAAGCAGGAAGAGGTTTCCCTCGCCGAGTTCAACCAGACCGTTTTCGGCCTGGCCTACGAGAACCCCGAGGGCATCGAGGCGGCCGTCCGCGGCCATCAGCACTGAACACCGCGGCACGCGCTCCGATTGACCCGCTTTGGCCGCTCATCGGCCGCGCTCCGCGCATGGTCGCCGAGCGGTCCGCCGCGCGGCGCGCCCGTTGGTGCTACCATCACCCAACTTGGCGACAGGCGCACGCAGGCCAGCCGCAGAAAGGCCTTGATGCCCAGCATCACCGACCCGACCGTCACCACGCTCACCTGCCGCGTAACGGACCCGCCGCTCGAACTGCTCACCACGGAAAGGGCCTTCCGGCCCAACCCGACGACGGTGCGCTTCGCCCGCGCCATGCGCGTCCGGCCCGGCGACACCGTCTTCGACATCGGCTGCGGAATCGGGCCGCTGGCGATCAAGGCCGCGCTCGACGGCGCGGCACGCGTGATCGGCGTCGACCCCGTGCCCGCCCACGTCGACCTCGCCCGCCGGAACGCGCAGCGCGCCGGCGTCGCCGACAGGGCGACGTTCCTGCAGGGCCGCTTCTTCGAGCCCATCGCGGCCGACCCGTCGCTGCGGGACGTCCGGGCACACGTGATCGTCGGCGACGTGTCGGGCATCGCGCACGCCGTGTCCATCGCGCTGGGCTGGTACTCCTCCGACGTGCCCACCGGCGGCGACGACGGCACCGACCAGGTGCGCCAACTGCTCCGGCTGGCAGGCCCGTGGCTGGCGCCCGGCGGCACGCTCTACTTCCCCATCGCCACCGACCTCTCCGACGCGGCACGCATCTCGGACCAAGCGGAGCGCCACTTCGAGACCGTCGAGAACGCCCTCGAGAAGCCGTACGTCGAGTTCCCCCTGACGGCGCGCGAGGTCGAACTCATCGCCGCGGCGTACCCCGGCGGCGCGCCGGCGTGGATCAACGTGCAGGCCGGGCGCCGGCACACGTGGCGCGGCCAGATCCTCGCAGTCCGCGGCCCGCGCCGATAACGTCCCGAATCATGCGCACATTGACAAAGAGGGCTCTCCCGCGGGAAGGTGGTGATGTGAACGCACCCCTTCAAGGAGAGAGCCCATGGAGAGCGTATCGAGGAACGCGGGAACTGCAAGTGTTCAGTGTGAGGA
>CALKJW010000004.1 GCA_937995595.1 uncultured Phycisphaerales bacterium
GGGCGGGATGCCGGGCCTGCCCAGCGGGCTGTACGCCGCGGCGAAGGTGCGGCCCATCGACGCCAACGCCTCGTCGGCCAGACGCTTGATGGCCCGCAGCGGGTGCCCCGCCGGGACGAGATCCTCGAGGTTGATGTTCACGAACAGGTTGGTCTGGCCGGTGATGCGTCCTCTCATGCCACCATCTTCGCACGCCAACGCCCAGCGGTTTTTTGAAAGCCGTCAAACAGGCGCGTTCTTCAACAGCCTGTTAATCGAGGTCTGCATCTTCGAGGGACACTGGTGATGCCCCCCCCACACACACGTGCACCGATACTTCAGCCGGACTGCTGGCTCTTGATGTTCCCGCTCCTTTCGCAGTTTCGTCGCGTTCGTGTCCAGCGAACAGACCCGAGACGACCTCGGGCGGCGTGCGGTCTCGGGCCGAAGTTGCGGAGTTTCTGTTCCGCAACCGGGATATCGTGCTTGCGCGAGTCCGCCGCAGGCTCCGCGCCTCAATTGAGGCACGCGCCGTGATGGACGCCGAAGACCTCTTCAGTTCCATTGTCCGAAGGATCGACCGCGTTGCCGCAAACGGCTGTCTGCGCGCCCAGTCCGACGCCCAGCTCATGCTTCTGGCTCTCACGACCTTAAACAACCTTGTCCTGGAGAAGACTCGGGTTGCCCGGCGTCTGCGGACTCGTGCAGATGAAGGGAACATCCGCGAGAGCACCCTTGGACGAGTGTTCGCCCCCGAAGCAGCGGAGGAGCAAGTCACCGCTGCGGCGAAGCGGATACTCGACTCGCTGCGCTCCGAGGAGGATCGCAATTTGGTCTGGCTGAAGTTCAACGACGTCCCTTTGCGGACGATTGCGGTCCTGCTCGGGGTGAGCGAGGATGCGTTGCGGCAGCGGTGGAGCCGACTGCGCAGAGAGATCGCCCAGAAGGCTGATGTCTGACTTCGGTCAGAGCTTTATCTGGCCGAAAGAGCCTCGGAGCCCTATCGGCTTCGTTGCCATGCGGGCACCCTGTCACCTACCTTCACCCCGTGCGCACCAGCTACCCCAAAGACAAGATCCGCGTGCTCCTCCTCGAGCGCATCCACCCGCGCGCGGAGGAACTCTTCGCCGCCGAGGGCTTCCAGGTGGATCGGAACTCCGGCGCACTCTCCGGCGATGCACTCGCCGACGCCGCGCGCGATACGCACGTGCTCGGGCTCCGCTCCGCCTCCGACCTCCGCGCACCCGTGCTGGTGCAGTGCCCGCGACTGCTCACCATCGGCTGCTTCTGCATCGGGACCAACCAGGTCGATCTGCGCGCGGCAAACCTCGCCGGCGTTCCCGTCTTCAACTCACCGTTCTCGAACACGCGGAGCGTGGCGGAACTGACCATCGCCGAGATCGTCGCGCTGCACCGCCGGCTGACCGACAAGACGGCACAGATGCACGCGGGCGTGTGGGACAAGTCCGCCGCGGGCGCGCACGAGGTTCGCGGCCGCACGCTCGGCATCGTCGGCTACGGTCGAATCGGCTCGCAGGTCTCGGTGCTCGCCGAGTCGATGGGCATGCGCGTGATCTTTCACGACACCGCGGCGGTGCTGCCGCTGGGCAATGCGCGACCGGTCCGCACGCTCGACGAGCTGCTGGCGCAGGCCGACGTGGTCTCGCTGCACGTGCCGGCGACCCGCGCGACCGAGCGACTGATCGGCCCGCGCCAACTCGCGGCGATGAGGCCCGGCGCGTTCCTGATCAACAACGCGCGCGGCGGCGTGGTCGATGTCGGCGCGCTGGCCGCCGCGCTGCGCCAGGGCAGGCTGGGCGGGGCCGCGCTGGACGTCTTCCCCGCCGAGCCGGCGCGCAACGGCGAGGCGTTCGAGTGCGAACTCCGCGGCCTGCCGAACGTGATCCTCACGCCGCACGTCGCCGGCTCGACCGAGGAGGCGCAGGAGTCGATCGCGGTCGACGTGGCGACCAAGTTGATCCGCTTTGTCAACAACGGGTCGACCACCGGCAGCGTGAACTGCCCGCAGGTGGACCTGCCCGAGCAGAGCGGCACGGGCGTCCCGCCTGTGAGTTCGGAGCACGAGCAAGACGGCCGTGCCATTCCGCACCGCCGCCACCGCATCCTGCACTTCCATCGCAACGTCCCCGGCGTTCTCAGTAAGATGCACGCGATCATCGCCGAGGTGGGCGCGAACATCGCCGCCGAGTACCTGCAGACAAACCCGGAGGTCGGCTACGTCGTGCTCGACGTGGACCCGACCAACGCCGCGCCGATCGTGGATCGCCTGAAGGCGATCCCCGAGACGATCCGCGTGCGGTTGCTGTGGTGAGCGGCGAGGGTCAGTCCAGCACGCGCCGGATCTCGTTCTCGTCGGTCAGGCCCAGCGCGACCTTCTCGCGCGCGTCGTCGATCATCGTCCGCATGCCCTCGGCGTGCGCCGCCTTGGCCAGCGTCACCGCGTCGGCGCCCTGGATGGTCAACTCGCGCAGGCGGTCGGTCATGCGCATGATCTCGTACACGGCGATGCGCCCGTAGTAGCCGCTGCCGAAGCACTTCTCGCAGCGCCCGCCGCCCGCGCCGGCGACGTACGCCGCGCCCCGGCCGCTGCCGCGGCAGGCCTTGCACGTGCGCCGCAGCAGGCGCTGGGCCATGCTCGCCAGCAGCGTGGACGTGATGAGGTACGGCTCGATGCCGATGTCGATGAGCCGCGCGATCGCGCTGGGCGCGTCGTTGGTGTGCAGCGTCGCCAGCACGAGGTGGCCGGTGAGCGACGCCTGCACCGCCAGTTGCGCCGTCTCCCGGTCGCGGATCTCGCCGACAAGGATCACGTCCGGGTCCTGTCGCAGCAGCGCACGCAGTCCCGCGGCGAACGTGACGCCGCGCTTCACGTTCACCTGCGTCTGGCTGATGCCCTCGAGGTGGTACTCGACGGGGTCCTCGATGGTCATGACGTTGCGGCTGGCGCGGTCCACCATCCCCAGCCCGCCGTAGAGCGTCGTCGTCTTGCCCGAGCCGGTCGGCCCGGTCACGAGGATGATGCCGGTGTTCTTGCGCAGCAGTTCGACGAACTCCTGCTGCATGCCCTTGGTCATGCCGACGTCGTCGAGCGAGAGTTGCGTCTGTGTCTGGTCGAGCAGTCGGAGCACGACGCGCTCGCCGTAGACGGTCGGGATCACCGACAGGCGGATGTCGATCTTGCGGTTGCCGACGCGGACCGTCGAGTGCCCGTCCTGCGGCGAGTGACGGTTGGCGATGTCGAGTTCGGTCATCACCTTGAGGCGCGAACTGATCGCCGGCGCCAGCGCCAGCGGCGGGGTGAACGCGTCGACCAGCATGCCGTCGATGCGGAACCGGATCACCAGCCGGCTCTCCATCGGGTGCACGTGGATGTCGCTGGCGCGCCGGCGCAGCGCCTCGAAGAGGATCATGTTCACCAGCCGGATCACCGGCGTCTGCCGCGCCAGTTGCAGCAGGTCGGTCGCATTGCGGATGCTGCCCGCGGCGGACTCGATGGCCCGCTCGTCGAGGGGCATCTCCTCGACGATCTCCGTCACCAGGTCCTGCTTCTGCTCGTACCCGCGGTTGATGAGGTTCACCACCGCGCCGCGCGGCGACAGGACCAGCCGCACCGGCATACCCAGCCGCTCCTCCAGCAGGCTGAACACCGCGGGCTGCATCGGCTGGGCCGTGGCGCAGACCATCACCGTGCCGTCGCTCTCGACGCCCGCGACCAGTCGCTCGCGCGCCGCCGACGCCGGGATGAGTTCGTAGAACCTCGCCGCGGACTCGTGGAAGCGCGGCTCGGGGTCCATCGTCAGGCCGGTGCGCGCGGCGAGCTTGGTCAGCGCGGTGTGCTCGTCGATGGCGAGCATCGAGAGCAGCACGTCCCACGGCTCGTCGTCGCTGCCGGGCAGTTGCGGGAAGGTCCGGAGTTGGTCGGGCTTGAGTTCCAGTTCGCCGAACCGGCGCGCGACGGCGGGCCAGTTCGCGCCGGCCGCGGCGCGACGCTCGGGCGCGGCGGCCGCGCCCCTGTCCTGACCGCCGTTGAACTTGCCCAGACGCTTGCCGAGGTTCATGACGGATGCGCTCCGAGGTACGTCGCCGCCGAGGGGGCCGCGGGGTCGGTCAATCCGCGTCCCAGTACACGCGGGTCGGCGGGCGCGGCCGTCGCAGGCTGCCGGAATCGGGCTCCGGCTCGCGCCGGATGCTCTGGTCGAGGATCTCCATCCGCAGCGGCTCGGCGTCGGGGATCTCGGCGGCGACCTTGGCGTTGGCCATCGGGCCCTTGCTCAGGATGCGCAGGTCGTTGAAACTCGTGTCGCGCATGACCCGCGGGGTGACGAACACGTAGAGCAGGGTCTTGCGGCTGGTCTTCCGCATGTCCTTGAAGAGCAGGCCGATGCCCGGGATGTCCTTGAGGAACGGGATGCCCGCGTCGGCCTCGGTCACCGACTCGAACACCAGCCCGCCGACGACGATCGTCGAGTCGCTGGGAACGGTGACGGAGTCGGCACGGACCTTGTCCTCGCGCTTGGGCGGTGGCGAGCCGTCGCCCGAGGCGTCGCCCGTGAACGACGAGATCTCGATCTCGTACTCGAGTTTGACGCTGCCCGCGTCGGACACCTGCGGCTTGATGCGCATCTTGGGGCCCGCGGGCTCGTAGCCGGAGAACCCGACGCGGTCGGTGTTGCCGCCGGTGCCGAGGCTGATGGTCGAGGTCGGCTGCTGGTCGAGGCTCGAGACCTCGGCCTCTTCGTTGTCGTCGACGAGCAACTGCGGCGTGGCGACGACCCGCGCCTCGTTGTTGCGCTGGATGGTGTTGATGATGAACGGCACGTCCTTGGAGCGGATCAGCGCGGTGGTCAGGCCCGCGAGGTTGGTCGCGGGGTTCTTGGGGTCCTGCAGCGAGCCGCCCGAGCCGAACGAGCCGAGCCCGAAGTTGGTGTTGAGCGCGAACTGGCCGATGATCTGCTGCACCTCGGCCGCGAACCGGAAGTCGTCGCCGATCGTCACCGTGACGATCTTGGCCTCTATGTAGACCTGCGGGCGGAGCAGGTCGAGTTGGGCGATCAGCGACTTCATCTGCGGCTGCAGGCGCTTGGGCGCCTTGACCAGCACCTGGTTGTTCTTCTCGTCGGAGAGGACGAAGACCTCGTCGGAGGTGAGGTCGCCGACGGCGTCGCCCGCGGCGGCATCGGCGCCCGCGCCGGCCTGATCGGCCGCGCGCGGCGTGGGCGTGCGGTTCCGGTTGGGGTTGAACGGGTCGCGCCGCTGCGTGCCCAGGTCGCGGCCGAGCAGGGGCGAGTTGGCACCGCCCTGCCGCGCCTGCCCGGAGAGCAGGCTGTTGATGGTGTTGGCGACGTCCTCGGCCTTCTGGTGCTTGAGTTTGTAGAACATCGTGACGGGCGTGTCGTTGTCGATCAGGTCGCCCAGTTCACGGACCAGCGCGTCGACGCGCGCGTGCTGCGCCTCGGTGCCGCGGTAGATGAACCCGCCGGCGCGCGGGTAGATGACAAACCCGCTCCCGCTCAGGCCGGACTGCTGCGGGGCCTGCCCCGGCACCTGCGCGGCGCCGGCCGGACGCGCCGTGAGCGCGCCGCGCGCCCCCAGCCCGCCGTCGGCGCTCTGGAAGGTCGTGACCTCGCCGAGCAACTGGCGCGAGCCCTCGGTGGCGACCGTCTCCGCCGTCTCCGAACCGACCGAGTAGAACCGCGAGACCAGCGTGATCGGCACGTCGACCAGCGCGAGCAGGTCGGCCAGCAACTGACCCTCGTCTTCGCGCCCGCGGAAGATCAGCGCGTTGGAGCCGGGGTCGACGCTCAGCCGCTCGGGCAGGTTCGTCAAGACGCCCGCGAGCCCCGCCGCGGCCTGCTGGCCTGGCTGCGCGCCCTGCGCGGCGACGGCCCCGCGCGCCACGCCCGAGCCGAGGAGTTCGAAGATCCGGTCGCGCGCCGACGACGCCGCGATGTTGTGGATCTCGTAGCGCATGAAACGCTGCTGCTCGCGCTCGCGGATCACGGTGGCCACGGCCTCCTCGACCAGGCGCGTGTTCCGCGGCGTGTCGGTCATGACGATCACGCCCAGATCGTCGAGGTACACCGGCTGGGCCTGCTGCGCGCCGCCCCTGGAAAGCAGGCTCGCGATCAGGCCCTGCAGCGAACTGGGCTTGAGGCCGGGCGTGCGGATGATCTTGGTCGGGCTGAGGATGCCCTGCCCGATGTTCGCCTGCATCGCGCTCTTGGGCTGCACCATGTGCACGCCCGAGGCGTCGCGGACGATGGTGTAGTCCTTCTGCTCAAGCAGCGTCAGCAGGAACGGCAGGACCTGATCCTGCGGCAGCGTCACGGCGGTGTTGATCACGACGCTCTGGCCGCGCAGGCCCGAATCGACATAGAGCAACTCGAGGTCGAAATCCTGACGCACCAGTTCGATCAGTTCCGTCAGTTCGATGGGCTCGGAGTAGGGGCCGAACTGGTACTTCTCCCCCTCCTTGAGTCCCGCCTCCGCGGGCTTCATCTGTCGGACCATCTCGGTCCCGCCCCGTGCCCCGGCAGGCTGGGCTGCGGCGGGTTGGCCGCCCGCGGTCCGCGGCGGCGTCGGCGCGGGGGTGCCGCTGCCGGGGCGGGTCGGCACCGGCCGCGACGGCTGTGCGCCCTTGTTGTCCTGGGCCAGGCCAGACGCCGCGCCGCAGACAAGGGCCAGCGCGGCCGCGGCAAGCGCCATCGACCTGCACGACATGGCCCCGGCACACGGCCGGTAGACAGCACGACGACCCGACTGGCTGGCTCGCATCACGGCACTCCCTTGCACAAACCCCGCACCCGTCCGGGAGCGGGGGCCGGCAACTGTATCGCCCGGCCCACGCCGCGACGCCCTAAGCCGACACACTCTACCACCGGATGGCGCAGAGGATGCAGCCGGGCGGACGCGACACGACCCCGGCCCGAGCCGGGCGATCGAACGGGGCCTTATCGGTTGCGGCCCGGACGCGGACCGGCGAAATCGGGCCGTCGGAGCGCGACGCCCGCATCAAGGGCACATCCTGCCGCTACGCTGCCGGGCCATGCGGATCGTCAGCCTGCTCCCCTCCGCGACCGAGTCCCTGCTGGCCATCACGGGCCGAGCCGACTGCCCCGGCGCCACGCTCGTCGGCAGGTCGCACGAGTGCGACTTCCCCGCCGGCGCCGGGCTGGAGGGCGTGCCCGTACTGACCGCCGCCCGGACGGCGTTCGAGTCCTCGGCCCAGATCGACCGCGCAGTTTCGGCGCAACTGGCGGGCGGAGAGTCGCTCTACACGCTGAATGTGGAGTTGATGACACGTCTGCGCCCCGACCTGATCATCACGCAGGACCTGTGCTCGGTCTGTTCGATCGACCTGAAGGCCGTCCGTGCTGCCGCGGCCGACCTCTCGCCGCGGCCGGAGATCCTGTCGCTCAACCCGACGACCGTGGAGGGCGTGCTGGACGACCTGCTGTCCATCGGGCTTGCGATCGGCCGCGAAGACGCGGCGGCGGCGCGGGTCTCGGAGTTGCGGGAGCGGCTGTACCGGGCCGAGGAGTTTGTCACGCCCTTTGCCGAAGCGCCGTCGGTGGTGTTTCTCGAATGGACCGACCCGCTGTTTGTCGGCGGGCACTGGACGCCCCAGTTGATCGAACGCGCCGGCGGGCTGCACCCGCTGAACCCGACCGCGGCGCCCGAGTCGGCGGGGGCCGCGGCGGGGCCGATCGGCCAGACGCTGCGTGCCGCGGGACCGTCGATCCGCGTTCCGGCGGAGGTGGTTGCCGCGATCTGCCCGCAGCGGGTGATCGTGTGCCCATGCGGCCTGCCGCTCGAAGATGCCTGGCGCGAAACGCGGCTGCTGGCCGAACAGGCGTGGTGGGCCGACCTGCCCGCCGTGCGAAGCGGGCGCGTGGCCGTGGTGGACGGGAACCAGATGTTCAACCGTCCCGGCCCGCGTCTGGTCGATGCGTTCGAGTGGCTGGTCGGGTGGCTCAACGACCGGCCCGAGGCGATGCCGCGGGGCTTCCCGTGGCGGGCGTTGCACGGGGGCGCGGCGTGATCAAGTACATCGGGTCCAAGCGGGCGCTGCTGCCGGTGATCGTGGACGCAGTGCGGGGCGCGGCCCCCGAGGGCGGGACGGTGCTCGACCTGTTCTCGGGCACGTCGCGCGTCGGTCACGCGCTCAAGCGCGCCGGGTACCGCGTCATCGCCAACGACCACAACGCGTACGCGGCGACGCTGGCGCGCTGCTACGTGCAGGCCGACGCGGAGGACGTGCTGGACGACGCGCGCCGGCTGGTGGCCGAGTTGGACGCGCTGCCCGGGCGGGCGGGGTGGTTCACGCACACGTTCTGCGAGAAGTCGCGGTACCTGCAGCCGTTCAACGGCGAGCGCGTGGACGCGGTGCGCGAGGCGATCGCGCAGATGGGCCTTGCGCCGGAACTGGAGTCGGTGCTGCTGGTCTCGCTGATGGAGGCGGCGGACCGCGTGGACTCGACCACCGGACTGCAGATGGCGTACCTCAAGCGGTGGTCGGCGCGGTCGTTCAACCGGCTGGAGATGCGCGTGCCGGACGTGCTGCCGCGCGCGGCGGGCGGCAAGGGCGCGGCGCACGCGCTCGACGCGTGCGAGGCGGCGGCGGCGTTCGAAGCAGACGTAACTTATATTGATCCTCCGTACAACCAGCACTCGTACCTGGGCAACTACCACGTGTGGGAGTCGCTGGTCCGCTGGGACAGGCCGGGGGTCTACGGCGTGGCGTGCAAGCGCGCGGACGTGCGCGAACGCCGGAGCGACTTCAACTCGCGCCCGCGGTTCGCCGCGGCGCTGCGGCGCGCGCTCGGCGCGCTCCGGTCGCGCGCGGTCGTGGTCTCGTTCAGCGACGAGGGCTTCCTGTCGCGCGCCGAGATGGAGGCGATGCTCGGCGAACTGTGGGGCGGGCGCGCGGCCGTGTCGGTCGTCGAGTGCGACTACAAGCGCTACGTCGGCGCTCAGATCGGCATCTACAACCCGCGGGGCGAGAAGGTCGGCACCGTGGGCCGCCTGCGGAACACGGAGTTCGTGTACGTGGCAAGGCGACAACCCCGGCAACCAGAACCCGTCGCGGGTTGCCGCGTCAACCCCGCGCCGGACGATCAGAACAGATCAGCGGTCTCGATGGCGGCGATGAGCACCGGCACATCCTCCGTGGCCATCCGCCAGACCTGATCCGAGTCCACGCCCCAGTACACGTGCACCATGATGTGTCGCGCCGCCACGATCTGTCCCCACGGGAGCGCCGCTCGCACCCGGCCGGCATCGGAGACTCGGCAGGTGCTGGGATCGGTCCAGATCGCTCGGTCCGCCGCTCGCCGGATCACGCGGCATGCAGCATCCCCGCTTCGCGGATCACCTCGCTCCGGAAGAACTTGGAGAGCATGGGTGGCGTGTGCAACTGAACCTCCCGCCCGATCATCTCCGCCATCTCCATCTGCATGCCTGCGAACGTCAACAGGCTCGGCGTCTGGCCGGGCAGAAACTCCACCAGCATGTCCACGTCGCTGGTCGGCCTGAACCCCGCGCGTGCGCCCGGCTACCGCCCCTTGTTCTTGCGGTCCTGACGGTAGTCGGCCTTGCCCTTTTCGCGGCTCTTGCTCCGCTGCGAGCGGCCCTTGGCCCCGCCGCGCCCGAACTTGAACTCCTGCCACTCGCGGTCGGTCCGCGGGCGCGCTGGGCCGAGTCCGCCGGCCTCTTCTCCGCCGCCGATCTTGAGCAGGCTTGCGAGTTTCTTGTCCTTGCCCGCGCCGCGCGACCTCGGGTCGGTGACGACCAGGTCGAGTTTGCGGAGCGCCAGGTCGACCTGCGCGATGGTCACCTCGACCTTGTCGCCGATGTTGAACGACCGGCCCGACTGGTGCACCAGCGCGCCGGTGCGCGGGTCGATCGACCAGCGCCCGCCGTGCACACCGTGCGACCCGGCCGGCAACTGCTCGACGGGGATCATCCCGTCGCACAGGTACTTGTCGAGTTGCACGAACACGCCGCGGGGCGCGACGCCCGTCACCGTGCCGGGGTAACTGTCGCCCACGTGGTTGGCCAGCAGTTGCAGCACGAGGAACTGGCGGAGGTTCTGCTCGGCCGCTGCGGCGTTCTCCTCGGTCCGCGTGCAGTGCCGGCCGATCTCGACCAGTTCGTCCTGGTCGATCACGCCGCCCTCGGGGCCCATCTCGATCAGCCGTTCGCCGAGCCGCTCGCGGTCGTGCTCGCTCCGCGGCGGGTTCTCGCCGTTGCTTGTGAGTTTCAGGTACGCCGCGAGCGCACGGTGCACCGTCAGGTCGGGGTAGCGGCGGATCGGGCTGGTGAAGTGCGCGTAGGCCTCGCTGGCCAGCGCGAAGTGCCCGATGAGCGCGGGCGAGTACTCGGCCTTGGTGAGCGTCCGGAGCACGGCGAAGTGCACCGCGCGGGCCGCGCCCGTTCCCACGGTCGCGTCGAGCAGCGCCTGCAGTTCCTTGCGGGTGGGGTTCTTGGGGATGCTGAAACCGGCGACCTTGGCCATGGTGCGCAGTTCGCCGATGTCGCCGGGCGTGGGCTCGGGGTGCACGCGCCGGAGCAGCGGGACCTTCGCGCCCTCGAACAGCCGCGCCAGCACCTCGTTGGCCTCGACCATGAACATCTCGATGATCGTGTGCGTGAAGGCGTTGTCCTCGGGCTCGGCGTCGATGACGTGCCCCGCGTCGTCGAAGATCAGGTTCACCTCGGGCAGTTCGAGATGGATCATGCCCGCCTCGCGCCGGCGCCGGCGGATGGCCTTGGCGCACGCGTCCATCTCGCGCAGCGTCCTGATCAACTGGTCGGTGTACTTCGCCTCGGTCCTGGCGTGCCTGACCGCTTCCTTCAGGTCGCCGTCGATCAGCGCCTGCGCCTCGAGATACGTGAGGCGCTTGGCGCTGCGGATGGCGGTCGCCGCGACGCCGCTCCTGAGCAGTTTGCCGTCCGGCCCGTACTTCATCAACGCGCTCTTGCAGAAGCGCACCACGCCCTCGGACAGCGAGCAGATGCCGTTGCTGAGCACCTCCGGCAGCATGGGGATGACCAGCCGGGGCAGGTAGACGCTGTTGCCGCGCCGCCTGGCCTCGACGTCCAGCGGCGAGCCGGGCGGGATGAAGTGCGCCACGTCGGCGATGTGCACGCCCAGTTCCCACCCGCCGTCGTCGGTGCGCGAGATCGAGATCGCGTCGTCGTAGTCCTTGGCGTCCGGCGGGTCGATGGTGATGATGTAGTCGTCGCGCAGGTCGAGCCGGACGTGCCGGTCGTATCCCTCGCGCTCGTGGCGCGCGACGTCCTCCTCGAACTGCGCGTTGGCGGCGCGGGCCTGCTCGACGCAGGCTCGCGGGAACTCCTGCGGCAGGTCGTAGGCGACGATGACCGCCTGTGTCTCGACGTCGGGCAGGCCGGCCTCGCCCAGCACCTTGACGATGACGCCCTCGGCCAGTTCGTTGCCGCGCGCGTACTCGGTGATCTCGACGCTGACCTTGTCGCCGACCTTGGCGTTCTTGACGGTCGGGTCCTTGACGCGGATGGGGGTGGTCATCTCGCGCCCGTCGGGCATGACGAGCCACAGCCCGCCGCGCTGCACGAGTTCGCCGGTGAAGTTGGTGCGCTTGCGCGAGAGGACCTCGATCACCTCGCCGGTGATCTCGCGCTCGCCGCCGCGCCGGACCTCGCGCCGGACCGCCACGAGCACGCGGTCGCCGGTGAGCGCGTCGCCGACGGCGTCGGGCGGGACGAACACGTCGCCCTCGCGGTACTTGACGTCGGTGACGACGAACCCGAACCCGCGCGGGTTCTTCTTGAAGACCCCCTCCACCTCGTCCGGCATCGAGGGCAGGCGCACCCGCCCGCTCGAATCGAGCCCGATCTTCTTCTGCGAGGCCAGGTCCTCGACGGCCAGGCGGAACGCGTCGCGGTCGTCGGAGGGAATGCCGAGATCCTCGGCCAGTCGGTCAATCGTCGCCGCCTCGTAACTCTCGTGCTTGAGGTGGTCGAGGAGGCGTCGTTCGTACTTGAGGGACATCCGTTTCTCACTGGCCGCGATGCGCGGCCGATCTGCAGCCTTCTCGGCCGTGTTTGTACCACCCGGTCCTAGGCGATGCGAGCAGCATACCCGGCGAGCGCTTCGCTGAACCCCCGCGGCTGGAACCCCAGGTCGTTCCCGGCCTTGGTCCAGTCCGCCACGCTGTCCTCGGTCGCCATCAGCGCCTGGCCCTCGTCAAAGGGCAGCAGCCCGCCGAGGCCGACCGCCGCGGCGGCCTTGGCGGCCATCGCCGCGTGCTCGCCGGGCACGTACCACGTGCCGATCTTCTTGTTCGTGCCGGGCACGACGTCGCGGATGGTCTCGCTGAGCGACCGCCAGTCGAGCACCTCCGAACCGGTCAGGTTGTAGACCTCGCCGATCGACTCGTCGCGCACCAGCGACTCGGCGAACGCGTACGCCACGTCCTCGACGGCGACCGGCTGCACCCTGGCCGGCTCCCAGTCGCCGAAGCGCATCGGGACGCGCCGGTCCTCCTCGGCCCGAACGAAGTACGGGATGAAGAAGTACGGCGGCCTCTCGCCCGAGGCCAGTTCGGTCAGCATCGTGATGAACTCGCTGCCCGGCCCGTGGATGAGTGAGGGGCGGAAGATCGTCCAGTCCAGCCCGCTCCGACGGACGGCCTGCTCCGCGGCCCACTTGGTCTTCTGGTACGCCGACCGACCTTCGGGCCCGACGCCCAGCGCGGACATGTGCACGTAGCGGCGGATGCCGGCGCGCTTGGCCGCGTCGATCGCCGCCTGCGTCGCCTTCACGTGCATGCGCTCGAAGGTCTGCGGGCGGTCGCCGCCGCGCACCTCGCGGATGATGCCGACGAGGTGGACGACCGCGTCGGCCCCCTTGCACAGGCGGTCGAGCACGGCCGCGTCGCAGACGTCGCCCGCCACCCATTCGACACCCCCGCCGCCGGGCAGGCCTCGCGACGCGGCGACCCGGCGCGCGGCCTCCCCCACCGCCTGAGAGAGGTCGCGCGAGTTCGAGGCGTTGCGCGTCAGGCCGCGCACCTGCCACCCGCGCGCGAGCATCTCACCCAGCACCGCGCGGCCGACAAACCCGCTCGCGCCCGTCACCGCCACCGTCTTGGTCTGCGTCATGGCACAAGGCTAAGGGCCGACGGCGGAAACGGCAAACCGGTCCGCGGCGGTACAATCGCCCGTGATGACGCAGACCCTCGCACAGGCCGGCGGGCAGACCACCCAGTGGGTGCAGTTGGCCGTCTGGGTTTTGCTGTTGTCGCTGAGTTTCCTCGGCTGGCTGTTGCGGGTGATCGGTCAGAAGCGGGCCGAGTCGCGCGCCTTGCAGGAACGCAAGCGGCGAGAGGAGGAGATGCTCCGCACGGGCCGGATGGAGGACGGGTCGCCCGCGCCGGCGCACGCCGCGCCGCCGCCGACCACCGCCGACGAAGCCAAGCGCCGGTTGCAGGAACTGGCGCAGCGCCGCCGCGCCGAGCTCGAGCAGGCCGCGCAGCGCGCCCAGACGCCGCAGGCGGCCGGTCCGGTCGCTGCGGGGCCGGGCCCGGCGGCGCCGCCGGGCCAGAGGCGCCCCGGCGTGAGCCCCGCGGAGGAGGCGCGCCGCCGCGCGGCGCAGCAGCAGAAGGCCGCGCGTCAACGGGCCGAGCAGATCCGGCGCGAGCGCGAAACGGCCGCGCAGAGCGCGTCGCAGCGCGCCAGGCGCGAGCAGGAAATCGCCGAACGACAGCAACGCGAACGCTCCAAGCGTGAGGCGGCCGAGCGCGAGGCCGCGCAGCGCGAGCAGGCCCGCGTCGAGGCCGCGGGCGTGAACGTGGACGCCGCGCCCGTTGCGCCGGGCCGCGCCGGGGCGGCGCAGGCCATGCCGGGTCGCGCCGGCGGGGCGCGGGCCGCGGTGCGCATCGTCGGCAGGCCGACGATCGACGACATCCGGCGTGCCTTCGTGATGAGCGAGGTGCTGGCCCCGCCGCTCTCGGAGCGCGGCGCCATCGACGACGGCACCGCCTTCGGCGCGCCGCCTGTGCCGGTGCGGCGCGCCGGCTAGCGCGGCGCGCCGATCATCACCCACGCCTCGCGGTTGTTGCGGATCGGCACGCCGAGCGCGGTCGTCCGTTCGTGGCGCTGCTCGGCCACGATGCCGACACCGGGCGCGAGCCACGTTTCCGTCCGGTTCTGCACCTTGCTCGCGCCCAGATCGGCCAGGAACTCGCTCACCAGCGGCACGGCGACAAACTCGCCCGCGGGCGTGCGAACCCGGACCGACGGGCCGACGCTGATCGTCTGCTCCACCGTCCCGCGGGCGCGGGTGCGCGCGCGATCGCCGATCGGGTGCACGGTCATGCGGCCGCGCCCGCGCGATTCGGACCCGACACTCAGCGCCGCGGGCACAACCGCCAGCGGCGGCTCGAACACGACCTCGACCTTCTCGGCGTGGTTGACCTCTTCGGCCAGCAGAACCGACCCGTCGGCGCCGGCGATCAGCCGCTGCTCGCGCGCCAGCGTCCGGACTCCCTCGCTCACCGTCCAGCGTCGCTGGGTGTAGCGGCCCCGGGCATCGGGCGCGCCGCGATCGATCTGCAAGCGGTCGCCGCCGCCGGTCTCCCACGGCGCGAACTCGGCGCGCGAGCCATCGGGCGCACGGAACGCCGCCGCGGGCAGGTCCGCGGCAGCCGCGCCGAGCACGGCGAAGCGGCCCCCGCCGGTCTCCGCCGACGCGGGCGCGGGGTTCGAAGTGCTGCAGGCCTGCAGGCCGATCAGGGCCGGCACGAGCGCCGCACGCGCCGCGGCGCGAATCGCTAGACTTGGAGCCATGAATCGGCGGCGTGCACGGCTCATCCCGGTCTCCTGTCGCGTCGCGGCCCTGTCCGCGTGCGCGCTGGCCGGCGCGGGGTGCCTCGACCCGGACACGCGCCGCCAGATGGCCGAGAACGAGAGTATCCTCGCGCCGCTGTTCTCGCAGACCTCGCCGATCGACGCCGCGCGTTGGTCGGTCGACCCCTACGACGCGGACAAGCGCGCCCGCGGCACGCTGCTGCTGGCCAACGCCCCCTTCGGCGGCGGCGAGCCGTACCTCCGCATCTACCGCCAGCATCTTTCGGACCAAGCGCCGCTGGTTCGCGCCGTCGCGGCGCGGGCGCTGGGCATGCACGGCACCAGCGCCGACGCGGAACTGCTCCTGCCCGTCACGACCGATGCGCACGCCGCGGCACGGTTCGAAGCGGTGCGCGCGCTGCAGCGGCTGCACAACCCGCGGGTCGTCCCGCGGCTGCTCGAACTGCTGCGCCCCGACAAGGAGGCCGACCCGGCGATCCGCGCCGAGGCCGCGTGCGCGCTCGGCCAGTACGCCGAGCCGCGCGTGCTCGACGCGCTCATCGCCGCGCTGGCCGACGACAACCTGCTGGTCGTCGCCAACGCCCACGAATCGCTGGTCACGCTGACCGGGCGCGAGGGCACCGACGAGGACCGGCGCGAATGGGCGACCTGGGCGCGGCACACGCGCGAGCCCTTCGCGGGCCGGCGCGAGTACGTCTACCCCGTGTTCAACCGCGACAAGCGCTGGCTGGACTACCTGCCCTTCATGCCGCCGGTACCCAACGAGGTGCCCGGCCGGCCGCACGGCATGCCCGGCTGAATCCCCGCCACCCCCCCCCCGCCACCCC
>CALKJW010000005.1 GCA_937995595.1 uncultured Phycisphaerales bacterium
GCACGTTGCCACTGGTGACCACAATCTGTGGCGCGCCGGTCGCTCCCGGCGGGATCACCGCGTCATCCGCCGCACCGGGCAGCACGTCCCCGACCCAGTTGACCGGGTCGTTGAAGTTCACACCGAGCCCGTCCGGCCCGCCGTCCCACACGATCACCGCCAGGTGCACACGGTCCTCGAGCCGTTCCACGCCGCGGCCATCGGCGTGCATCAGCCCCTCCGCGCGGCCAGCGCGCGACAGCATCCGCCGACGGGCCCACGACTGCGCCGATCGCCGCGACTGATTCGTGTTGGACTTCATGTCTCTGACCTCTTCTCTTGGGAATCGCTCGGACTCGCACGCACCTACACACACACCGACCTGCACGCGAACTCACTCAACCGCGCGCACACACACGCACGCAAACGAACACCAACACACTCGCGCTTCCTTCGCGGCGGCCTTGGCCGCGAGTCCGTTCGCGCCCCACGCGACCCGGCAGAACCGCCGCGCACGTTCTCGCGGCAGGAATCTCCGCACTCGGCGCCGCACCGCTCCGATGCACCCGCGATTCCCGCCGCGCCGGTCGCCCTACACGGACGCAGGGCGACCGGCGGCGGGGCCCCAAGGAGAGGGGTGCGTGTGCCGAGCACGGACATTCCAAGCGGACTACCGGGTTTGACCCGGAGTTTGGACACCCCACCTACATCAATTCGGTGGCCAAAGCCAGAGAGGATTCCAAACACTTGGCGAACATGTGTTCGTCTACGCTCGCACGGGTGGAGCCTCGTCCGAGTTCTCGGACGTCATGGCGATGGCCCGTTCGCGGACGAAGTAGTACGCCGCGGCGGCCAGCGCCGTGGCGATTGAAACAGCCGCGAGGAATCCGAACGCGCTCGACCACCCCAGACGTTGCGCCAAGGCCCCGATGTACGCCCCCGAGAGCACGGACCCGAAGTAGCCGACGGCGTCCGTGATTCCCGCGGCGGTCGCTGCGCCGCGCTTGCTGGCCATGTCGAGGCTGATCGCGCCGGCCAGGAAGGAGTAGGGCCCGATGAGCAGGAACCCGACGAGCGACACGAGCACGAGTTTGGGCCCCGGCGCCGCGTCGCCGGCCATGACGCCCAGCACCACCATCGCCGCCGCGCCGGGGACGAGAAAGAGCACCATGATCCCCGCGCGCCGGCCGCGGCCGAGCGTGTCGGAGAGCCAGCCGACCACGAGCACACTCAGGCCGCCGAAGAACGGGAACAGGCTGCTGGCGGTCGCGGCCTTGTCGGCCGAGAGGCCGGCGGTCTCTGCAAGATAAGAAGGTGTCCAGAAGTTGAAGGTTTCACGGATGAGCGTCAGCCCGAAACTCATCACGCAGACGAGGTGGAACGAAAGACTCTTCATCAGAGGCGCAACCAGTGAGCCAAGGCTGGCCGGACGCTCGTGGTTGCCATCGGCGCCGAAAACCGACGCCGCGGAGCCGGCGGTTGGTGGAAGTCCGACGTCCTGTGGGCGCGAACGGAGCACCAGCATCACAAGCCCTGTGAGCCCCAGGAGCACGCCGCCGGCGCCGAAGAACATCTGCCGCCACGTCGCGCCCGCGGCGAGCATCTGCCCGAGCGCGAGGCGAGCGACGACGTCGCCGAACAGGTAACTCATCGACAGGACGGCGACGGCGCGCCCGTAGTGCGCGGCGTCGAACCAGACGCCGCTGATCTTCAGCGCAGCGCCCCACCCGGCCGACTGGACGAACCGGTTGACGCACCAGATGACGGTCCACGCGGCCAGGCCGGTCGTCAGGCCGAAGGCGAACGTGCACACGACCGACAAGGCCATGCCGAGCAGGAACATGACGCGCCCGCCGGTGAAGTCGCCCAGCACGCCGTTGACGACCTTTCCAACCGCGTACGCGAGCACGCCGGCGGAGGCGATCGAGCCGAGTTGCGCCTTGGTGTACCCCGCTTCGCGGAGCAGCGGGCCTGCGACCGAGAGGTTCGACCGGCACACGTAGTAGCCGGCGTAGCCGACGGTGAGCGCGGCGATGGTCGCCACCTGCCAACGGTTCCACGTGCGCACGGCGGTCTCTCCTCAGCGCCCGCTCGGCGAGGGCGTCTCCCATGCGCGGTCGGCTGTGATGGCGTCGATCGTCTCTTCGGCCAGTCCGAAACCCAGCGTCATGCCCATGCCGCCCAGGCCGTTGACAACGAACACGCCGGGCGCGGCGCGCGCGACGGCCTCGGTTCCGCCGTCGGCGCGGCGCGCGTACACGCCGTGCCAGCGCTCGGCGATGCGAGGGTCAGGCGCGGCGAATCGCTCCGCGAGATAGTCAAGGATCAGGCGGTCGATGCGCTCGAGGTCGAACGGTTCGATCCCGTCGCCGTGGACGTGTGAGTCGCCGATGGTCAGTTCGCCCGCGGCGTTCTGCGAGACCATGACGTGCACGCCCTCGCGCAGGTGCTCGGCGAACTGCGCCTGCGCGCGGGCGCGGAGCGCGGGCAGCGTGGCGCAGTCGGCGAACGCCGCGTAGTGCAGCAGCGTGAGGCCGAACGCCAGGTGGGGGCCGACCCGCCAACCGACGGGCTGCGGCACGGTTCGCAGCATCTGCAGTTTGCACGGGCGGACGTTGGCCTCGCGCAGCACGGCGGGAAAGAGCAGGTCCGCCTCCGCGCCCGAGCAGACGATCACGCGCTCGGCGCCGAGCGTCGAGCCACCGGCCAGCACGACCAGCCCGGTTTGAACGTGCTTGGCGCATACACCGAATCGGAACTGCGCGCCGTAGCGGCGCTCGAGGTAGTCCGGCATTGCGCGGACCGCCTCGCGCGGTTCGACGCACAACTCCAGATCACTCC
Source organism: uncultured Phycisphaerales bacterium (assembly GCA_937995595.1). Taxonomy (GTDB): domain Bacteria; phylum Planctomycetota; class Phycisphaerae; order Phycisphaerales; family UBA1924; genus JAHBXL01. Next base: position 2,821 of record CALKJW010000005.1, read on the forward strand.
GCATCGCGCCCAGAACGGCGTCGGGTCGGAGCCCTTGTGCCGCAACGCACGCCTCAGCGGGAGAGAGCATCCGTGCGTGGTGGCTCGCGCCGTGCGCGCCGACAAACTCCTCCAGCACGGCCAGTTCGTCGGAGTGAGACGCGACGTGCAGCGCGCCGCACCGCTGGACGTGGAAGCCCGCCTCGGCGGCGCAGCGCAACCAGATCTCGCGCGAGCGCTTGGCGCGGTCCAACAGGCGCCCGGCGGGCTGGCCGATCGGCCACACCATCCCGAAGTTGCGGACGCTCGCGCCCGCGGCCCGCGGCGAGCGCTCCAGCACCACGACCCGCAGCCCGCGCGACGCCGCGGCCAGCGCGTGCGCCAGACCGACGATTCCCGCGCCGATCACCGCCACGTCAAAGCGTTCCACGGACAATCTCCGGGATGCCGTCGCAGGTCGGCAACAGGTGCGTGTGTGACGAGTGCCGCAGTTCGTCGAGCGTGTGCGTGCCGTGGCCGACGCCGATCACCAGCGCGCAACCCGCGGCCGTGCCCGCGCCGAGGTCGGCGGGGGTGTCGCCGGCCAGTCCGACCCGCGACGCGTCGCGCACCTCGGCCCGACGCATCGTCTGGAGCACGATGTCGGGCGCGGGGCGGCCGCGGGCGACCTGGTCCGAACTGACCCACAGGCGGTCGGCCCAACCCAGCGCGGCCAGCAGCGGGCGCGTTGTCGCGGCGGAGAAGCCGGTGTTGAACGCCACGCGCACGCCGAGGTCTTCGAGCGCGGCGATGGCCTGCGCGGCGCCGGGCAGGGCCTCCGGCGGGCGGCGTCGCAGTTGGGCTTCGACGTGCGCTTCGAACCGCCGCGCGGCGGCCGGCGCCGCGCTCGCGTCGCGTCCGTTCATGCGGAGCAGCTCTTCGAGCACCTGCTGCTTGTGCACGCCCATGCGCGCGCGGACCCACTCATCAGCGGTGCGGAGGCCGAGCTCCTCCGCGGTGGCGAGGAACGCGCGGTGGACAAAGCCGTCGTCGCGGACGGTCGTGCCCGCCAGATCGAAGATGAACAGGTCGATGGACATGAAGCGGGTGCGCGTTGTGCTCGTGCGCGGGACGATTGTTGCCGGGGGTGTGCGCCTGTCCGCGTGGCGCGGCGCGACTTCACACGACATTCACGGATCGGTCGCCGCCTGCGCGTTCGCGAACCGCGCCCACGACCGCAGACAGCCCGCGACGCAGGCGCGCCTCGTCGATGTTCAGCGGTGGTGCGAGCGTGAGAACGCGACCTTCCGAGACCTTGAAACTCACTCCGCGAGCCATGCAGGCGTACATCACCGCCTCGGCGGCGTCCGGGTCGAGATCGGTGCGGAGTTCGATGCCCAGCAGCAGGCCGCGCCCTCGGACGGCTCGCACCAGCGGGCAGCCGTCGAACGCCGAGCGGAGAAACTCCAGCGCCCAGCGTCCGAGCGTCGCCGAACGCTCGACCAGCCCCTCGTCGCGGATGACGTCCAGCGTCGCGACCGCCGCGGCGGCGCCGACGGGGCTCTTTTCGTGCGTGTAGTGGCCGAGCGCGCGGTCGGGGGCGATGTCCAGCCGCGGGTGGGCCAGCACCGCCGCGAGCGGGAACACCCCGCCGCCGAGGGCCTTGCCGATGACAAGGATGTCCGGCGCGGCGTCCTCGTGCTCGAAGGCGAACATCCGACCGGTGCGGCCCAGCGCCAGCGGGATCTCGTCGAAGATGAGCAGCGCGCCGTGTGCGCGGCACGCATCGCGAACGCGCCGCCAGTAACCCGCCGGCGCGGGCGAGACGGTCGTGCAGCGCATCGGTTCGGCGATCACCGCGCCGACGTCGCCCTCGCGTGCCAGCACACGCTCCACCGCCGCGGCGCAGAGCATCCGGCAGCTGCCGGAGCACCCCCAGCCGCAGTCGTCGGGCGTGGGGGGATCGACGTGCTCGCACCCCGGCAGCAGGGGCCCGGCGTCGCGGCGGAACATGGCCTCGCCGCCGATGGACGCCGCGTCGAGCGATGCACCGTGGAATGAGCCCCAGAACGAGATCGTCCTGTGGCGGCCGGTCGCCGCACGAGCAAGCCGCATCGCGATGCCGACGGCCGCTGCGCCGCCGGGCGCGAGCAGGACCTTGGCGCCCTCGGGCATCAGCGCGCCCAGGCGCTCGGCCAGTTCGACCGCGGGAAGATTGGTGTACCGCCGCGGGCAGAAGGGCAGCTGGTCGAGTTGTCGGCGGATCGCCCCGACGACGCGCGGGTGGCCGTAGCCGACGTGGTGCACGCTGTTGCCGTGGAAGTCGAGCAGATCGCGCCCGTCGGCGTCGCGCAGCGTGTCGCCGGCCGCGCCGACGGCGACGTTCAGGCACGGGGTCGAGAGGGCCTGACGGAGAAAGGCTCGCTGGTCGCGTTCGAGCAGGGCCGCGGCGCGCGGGCCGAGGCCCCGCACCCAGGCGCGGCGAGCGGGCGTGCCGTTGACGTCGCCCTCGGCGCGGTCGGGCGCGCGATCGGTCTGTGCGGCATCACTCATACACGCCCGTGTACCACGGCAGCGCGGTGTTGTATTCGGGCCGTATGATCTGCTTGACGTGCCCGTCGCCCCAGGTGGTGTTGCACGAGTTGCCGTGGCGGAAGTACTCGCGCTCCCAGGAGACGAAGTCGATGTTCCCGCCCTCGGCCGGCGCGTCGTACTGCGACAGGTCGTTGAGCGTGTCGCCGTTGGCGTCGAGCATGTGCTCGAAGCCGTCCTGGAAGATGATGAGCCGGTCGGGCATGGTGATCTTGGAGATCTGCGTGACCTTGCTCGGCCCCGGCCCGACTCGGCGGAACCACGTCATCGCCGGTCGGCCCGTGCGCGGGTCGGTGCGGTCGTCCACGCCGTTGAAGCAGTACGTCTGCCAGAGGTGGTCGGGGTCGAAGGTCGTGCCCAAGGGGTACGGGTCCATGAGTCTGGCGTCCGGGCAGCGCCACACGCGCCAACCGGGAAACGGCGGCAGCGGCATGCGGGCCACGAACCACTCGGGGTCGATGCGCACGTCGAAGTAGGGGTCGTAGACCTGACCCCAATACGCCTCGGGGTCGTCCTGCCGCAGGTAGCGGAGGTTGAGCGGGTCGAACGGCCCGGAAGGGTTGATCTTCCGGAAGCGGGCGCCGTAGTTGTTGCGCTGCGAGTGGTGGAACTCGTTGTAGTCGTTGCAGTAGACCATGATGACGGTGAAGATCTGCTTCATCTGGCTGGAGCACTGCGTCTTGCGCGCGGCCTTGCGGGCCGCGCCCAGCGCGGGCAGCAGGATCGACACGAGGATCGCGATGATCCCGATGACGACGAGCAGTTCGATGAGCGTGAAGCCGTCGCGGCGGGAGCGGCGTCGAAGGTCCATGGGCGTGACTCCGGCGTGTGGCGGTGCGTGGACGCGCGCGGACTGATGCGTGTGCCGGGAGGTCGTCCTGATCCCGACGGGCAGATCGTACTTGGGTGCGCGGCGATGTTGTGTTCAGGCCGGTTCAAGAAACGGTGAAGCCTCGATCGGCGAGCGGTGCGTCCGCCGGTGTCGGGTGAGGCCCGACCGGGCGTGCCCTTCACCTAAGTTTGACTGGCGGCGCTCCCGGCACGGCGTATCTTGGACGAGTTCCTCGCCCGCCCGCGCTGTGTTGCGCGTCGCGTGGCGTGTGTGGTCTGCTTGTTATATTGAGAGGAGTATCATGAGAACACGACCCGCCGGGACCGCGGGCCTGCTCGCGATCACCGCCGCCGTCGGCTGTGCCGCGGGAGCCGCCTCAGCCCAGACGATCTTCTACAACGAGACGTTCAACTCCGCCGTGCGGAACCAGACCTCGGGCGACCCGCGCATCACGCTGGCGTGCGGCGCATCGCCGGTGTGGTCCAAGTCCGCACCCGGCTGGACGGTCAACGACTGCGGCGTGTCGACCTACGCCTGCCGGACGGGCCTGTGCCCGCCGCAGGGCTTCACCTGCGCCACGTGCACCAACACCGCGGGCATCCTCGAGTTCGAGGGCTGGAGTTTCGTGCTCGGGTCGTGGTGGATCACGGTCGATGTGCAGCGGCGCCCCGAGTTCTTCCAGGGCAACTCGTTTGACCCGATCCCCCGGGCCTCGGGCATCGTGGCCGTGGCCGACCCCGACGAGTGGGACGACGAGGGCGACCCCGACACCAACTGCGGGTACTACAACGCCTTCATGACCTCGCCGACGATCAGCCTGACGGGCGCGGACCTGTCCACGCTGAGTCTGGAGTTCGGATCGTCGTGGCGCGACGAGTGCTGCGACGACGGGGAGAGCCAGAGCAACAACCAGACGGCGTCCATCGTCGCCGTCTACACCACGCCGGGCGGGACCATCGAGGTGCCGGTGCTGCTGTGGCAGTCGGACCCGAACCTGCCGAACTTCAAGGACGATGCGCCCAACGAACTGGTGACCCTGAGCGCGGTCACGCTCAACGCGCCCGTTGGCGCGACCGCGGTCTCGTTCCGCTTCGGCCTGACCAACGCCGGCAACGACTGGTGGTGGGCGGTCGACAACCTGTACCTGCGGGCCGACGTGCTCGGCACGCCCACGACCCTCTGGTTCGAGGACTTCGAGGGCGTCACGCTGCAGCCGCCCGTCAACGAGGGCGTCTCGGGCTGCGCGATCAACTACTGCGGCGTCGGCGTCTACACGCACGTCGGCCCCAACGGCGTGACCGTCAGCCTCGACCCGGCCGCTGGGACGGGCGGCGTGCCCGACTGGCGCGGCTGGAGTTTCGTCGATGCGCCGTTCTTCACCTGCATCGACCCGCAGACCGTCAACGGCATCCCGCAGGGCCGTGCGCAGTTCGCCCTCAGCGACGGGGTCTTCGCCGTGGCCGACAGCGATGAGTTCGACGACCTGCCCGGCGGTCGCCCGCTGATCACCACGCTCTCGACGCCGGCGATCAACATCGCCGCGCGCACCACGCAGACGCTGGTGCTGAGTTTCGCGTCCAGTTGGGCCCACGAGCCGGGGCAGAACGCGTCGATCACCGCGGTGTACGACGTCGGCGGCTCGGTGCAGCTGGCGTACTGGTCGGGCAACCCGCTCGACGCCGAGTTCAAGGGCACCAACCTCTCCGAGCTGGTTGTGCTGCCGCTGGTCGTGCCGCCGGGCGCAACGACGGTCTCGATCCAGTTCTACTACGAGGGCACGAACAACTGGTGGTGGGCCATCGACAACATCAAGGTGTTCGAGGGCGAGGCCACGGTGTCGATCGAGGAGGAGTGCCCGGTCCGCGACCGCATGTACGTCGCGCCGCTGGTGAACTACCCGCCGTGCTTCACGCCCTGGGCGCCAGACGCGCCCCTGGGCTGGACCGAGGAGCCGTTCACCGGCATCGGCGGCCGCCCCGAGTGGCAGGGCTGGAGCTTCGCCAACTGGGAGTGGTGGTACACCAACGTCGACAACCAGCTGCGCGACCAGTTCACGCTCGCCGACGGGTTCATCGCCATCGCCGACCCGGACGAGTGGGACGACTTCCCGACGTCCAACAGTTTCTTCAACGCCTACATGACCTCGCCGGCGATCCCGCTGCCCGGCTCGTTCACGACCGTTGAACTCGCGTTCGACTCGTCGTGGCGGCCCGAGTGCTGCGACGACGCGCCCGGCCAGACCAACAACCAGACCGCCACGATCGAGGCCATCTACACCGTCGGCGGGGTGGACCAGCCGCCGGTGAACGTCCTGCTGTGGCAGTCGAACCCTAGCCTTCCGAACTTCAAGCCCGACGCGACCAACGAGCGCGTCACCGTGGGCACCGCCGCGCTGCAGATCCCCGTCGGCGCGACGGCGGTGAAGTTCCGCATCGGTCTCTCCAACGCCCGCAACGACTGGTGGTGGGCGATGGACGACCTGGAACTGAGCGTGGACGGCGCGCGGGTCTTCCTCGAGACCTTCGACCAGCCCCAGAACCTGCAGGCCCCGCCGACCGAGCAGCCGCCCACCGGGCTGTGCCGCTACTGGTCGCGCGTCGTTGATCAGGGCACCGGCTGGGCCGCCGACAACTCCGGCGTCTCCGGTTGCAACTTCGCCTCCAGCGAGGACTTCTACGGCTTCGCGGCGTGGCTCAAGGACGCGTGGGTGCTGGCCGAGGGCGGCAGCCGCAACCTGTTCGGCTCGCCGACCGCGTACGTGTCCGACTTCCAGGCCCGCGGCTGCGACGGCACGGCGATGCTCCTTTCGCCGGTGTTCAACATCGGCATCATCAACGAGAACAGCCTGCAACTGTCCTTCCGCTCGGGCTGGCTGGCCGAGGTCGGGCACGTCTCGCAGGTGCAGGTGTCCTACGACGGCGGGCCGTTCACGCCCGTCCTGGTCTGGAACGCCGATGCGGCGATCAACGACCCGACCTACAAGGCGTCCTCGCCCGACGAGATCGTGACGCTTGCGCTCAACAACCCCTCCGGCGCAACCAGCGTCCGGCTGCGCTTCGTCGACCAGTCGTCGGGCTACTGGGCGATCTGCGAAGTTTCGTTGACGGGCACGGTCGGCCAGGCCGTGCAGTACTGCGACGCCGACTGGGACCGCAACGGCTCGGTCGAGGTCGCCGACATCTTCGCGTTCCTGAGCGCGTGGTTCTCGAACGACCCGGCCGCGGTGTCGTTCGGCGGGGCGCCGGGCGTGCCCGCGATCTTCGCGTTCCTCTCGGAGTGGTTCGCCGCGGGTGTCGGCCCGTGCACGCCGTGACCGAGTGTTCCTGATCCCGGCGTGTGCCGGGTGTGGCCTCAACGACGACAAGGGGCCCCCGTCGAAGGACGGGGGCCTTCTCTTTGCGCAGGGCTCATCGAACCTTGACGCTTCGAGACAATGCGCGAGCTGACTGCTTGTTACGATCGATGTTGCATTTCACCCTTCGCACCGGAGACCCCCGCATGCTGTCCGCCCTGCTCGCGTTGCTGCTGGCATCGTCGTTGGCCGCGCACCCGGACCACGACGAGCCGGGCCTGATCGTCCACTTCGCGCCCGGCGTGCACGAGGTCGAGAACGGCGTGATCGAGGACGCCACGCACACCGTTCGCGCTCGCGTGCAGGGCAGGCCGCAGGCGGTCAACATCGGGCCGGCGTTCGCGTACGCCTTCGACGGCGCGGGGGACTACCTGGTCATCTCCGACAAGATCGACGGCGGCCGTCGCGGCCTGCCTGCCCGCGACATCTCCGTCGAGGCGTGGGTGAACCTGAACGAGACGACCGACTGGGGAGGGATTGTCGGCTGCGTGCAGGACAACGGCGACGCCGAGAAGGGCTGGGTGCTCGGCTACAACAAGCGGAACTTCACCTTCGGCCTTGCCAGCGTGGGGGCCGACGACGGCGACGGCAGCATGACGTACCTTGCGGGCAGGACCCGCATCGTCACCGGGCGGTGGTACCACGTCGTCGGCACCTACGACGGCGCGACCATGCGCCTGTACGTCAACGGGCGCCTGGACGGGGAGAGCGCCGAGCAGTCCGGTGACATCCTCTACGACGAGACCGCGCCGTACGTTGTCGGGTGCTACCTCGACCGCAACGAGAAGCACGCGCTGGACGGCGCGCTGCACCGCGTCAAGGTCTTCAACCGGGCGCTGCCCGCCGAGCACGTCGCGCAGGTGGCCGCGAAGAACGAGAACCTGTGGAAGTGGGAGCCCGGCGAGGCGGACCTGAAGTTCCTCGTCGAGCCCTACCTGCAGTTCGCGACGCTGAACTCGATCGTGGTGATGAGCGAGACGGACAGGCCGTCGCGTGCAATCGTCGAATACGGCAAGGCGCAGCCGCTGACGCTCACCGCCGAGCGGACCGAGGCCTCGCACCTGGCCGAGGTCCCGCTGGTCGGCCTGGAGCCGATGACCACGTACTTCTACCGCGTGTCGCGGGTCGACGCCGAGGGGCGGATGCTCCGAGGCCCGATCCGGTCGTTCCAGACCGCCGTGCCCGCGGACATGCCGTGGTCGTTCGCCATCATCGGCGACACGCAGCGCAACCCGGAGATCACACGCAGGTGCGCCGAGGGCTCGTACGGCCTGCGGCCCAACTTCCTCCTGCACTGCGGCGACGTCGTGGACGACGGCTTTGCCAAGAACCAGTGGCTCAAGGACTTCTTCGAGCCGTGCGCGGAACTGCTGGCGCACGTGCCGGTGTACCCGGTCATCGGCAACCACGAAAAGAACTCACATTTCTATTACGAGTACTTCTCCCTGCCTGAACCCGAATATTACTACACGTTCACCTACGGCAACGCCCAGTTCTTCATGGTCGACTCCAACAAGGACTGCTCGCCGGGGTCCGAGCAGTACCGCCGGCTCGAGGCCGACCTCGCGGCGTCGCGGGCCGCGTGGAAGTTCGCCGCGCACCACCACCCGCCGTTCTCGTCGGACAACGACGACTACGGCGACACCCTCAAGGGCGACCCGGCCAAGAAGCCGGTGTACGGCGACCTGCGCGTCCGCCAACTGGTCCCGCTGTACGAGAAGTACGGCGTCGACATCGTCTTCAGCGGCCACATCCACTCCTACGAGCGCACGTGGCCCATCCTCGAGATGAAGATCAACCAGGCGCGAGGCATCCGCTACATCATCTCGGGCGGCGGCGGGGGAGGGCTCGAGACCGCCGCGCCCAACCGCGTCTGGTTCACGCACCACGTCAAGCGTGCCCACCACTACTGCTACCTGGCCATCCACGACCGGACGCTGCACTTCAAGGCCTACGACACCGAGGGCGTTCTGTTCGACCAGTTCGAACTGGTCAAGCCAGAGGGCCGCTGAGCGCGCGCCGAACGCCAAGACCGACGCCGCGCCGGTGACGGCGTTGATCGTTCTCCGCAGTCTCCAGCGCCGCTTACGGTTGGCCCAACTCCTTCATCACGTCCTCGGTGATGTCGCTCCCCTCGGGCGCGACGGCCACCGGGCGGCCCAGGAAGGACTCGACCAGCCGCTCGGGATCGGTGGCGGTGATGGCGCGGTCGGCGTGGCGCGAGGCGATCACGTGGGTGAAGCGGCGGCGCTCGGCGACCTTGGCCGCGGCGGCGCGGACCTTGTCGTACGCCTCGACGTACTGGCGCGCGACGAAGTCGTTGAAGTCCTGCTGCGCCTGCCCCCGGAGCAGCGAGTAGTCGTTGCGGCGCTTCTGATAGTCCCGCGCGCGGGCCTGCGCGGCGGGGTCGTCCGGGTCGTCGAGTTTGAGTTGCGACTCCAGCGCGGCGATCTCGTCCTCCAGCGGCTTGAGGCGCTGGCGGGTGCGCTCTTCCTCCGCCCGGCGCGTCGCCTCGAAGCGCTCGCCGACCACGAGTTTCTCCATCAGGTCGTAGACGTCGCAGGTGGCGACCCGTGCGGGCACGGGCTCGTCGTCGGCACGCCCCAGCGCGGCGGCGGCCGCGGGCGGCTGGCCGGCGCGGAGAGCCATGACCAGACACAGGGCGATCGCGGCGTAGAGGGTCAGTCGTTCGGCGCGGGGCATGGGTCGTTCCTTCCGAGTGTGTGCGTGCGGCAGAGGTTAGAGCGCGAGGCGGCCCGCCGGAAGACGCCGGGTCCCGCGTCGGCCGGGCGCGTCGCCGTTGGGTCGGTCCCGGGCCGAGCGGGCGCGCGGCGACCCGGCGCGATATGCTTCGCACTTTGATCGAGGAGCCCTCATGCGTGACCCGCGGCTGGAGAAACTGGCGGATGTGATCGTGCGGTACTCGACGCGCGTCCGGCGGGGCGATCTGGTCGGCATCCAGGCCGAACCTGGCGCGATGCCGCTGATCGAGGCGCTGTACGTCGCGGTGCTGCGCGCGGGCGGCAACCCGTTCTGGACACCGCGTTCCGAGTCGCTGCACGAACTGCTGCTGACCGTGGGGAGCGACGAGCAGATCCGCTACATGTCGCCGATCGACCTGCACCGCGTGCAGACGATGGACGTGCACATCGGCCTGTGGGCGGAGGTGAACAGCCGCTACCTGAGCCGCGTGGACCCGGCGCGGGTCGCCGCGCACCAGTCGGCCCGCAAGCCGTGGTTCAAGGTGTTCATGGAGCGCGCGGCCAGGGCGCAGAGCAACGAGCCGGGCGGCCTCCGCTGGTGCGGCACGGCCTACCCCACCGACGGCGCAGCGCAGGACGCGGAGATGTCGCTCCGGCAGTACGAGGAGTTTGTCTTCCGCGCCGGCCTGCTGCACCTGCCCGACCCCGTCCGCGCGTGGGAGCAGGTGCACGAGCGGCAGGAGCGCGTCCGCGAGTTTCTGCAGGGGAAGAAGCACCTGCGATTCCGCGCGCCCGCGGCGGACGGGCACGACGGCACCGACCTGCGCGTCGACGTTTCCAAGGGCGTGTGGATCAACTGCGCCGGGCGCGAGAACTTCCCCGACGGCGAGGTCTTCGCCGGGCCGACGGGCGTCGACGGGCACGTGAACTACACCTACCCGGCCGTGTACCAGGGGCGCGAGGTCGAGGGCGTGCGGCTGGTGTTCAAGGCCGGGCGCGTCGTGAACGCCAGCGCCAGGAAGGGCGAGGACTTCCTCATCAAGATGCTCGACCAGGACGCCGGCGCGCGCGCACTCGGCGAGATCGCCATCGGCACCAACTACGCCATCCGCGAGTTCAGCCGCAACACGCTGTTTGATGAGAAGATCGGCGGCACGTTCCACGCCGCGGTCGGCGCGGGCTACCCCGAGAGCGGCAACAGCAACGAGAGCGGCCTGCACTGGGACATGGTGTGCGACCTCCGTCGCGGCGGGACGATCGAGGCCGACGGCGAGGTCTTCCACAAGGACGGAAGGTTCCTGCAGCCGGGCTGGCCGGGGAACGACTGACCGGGGCGCGCGATGTCCGTTTCTCTTTACGCACGACTGGCCCGACGATTCGCCCCGCCAACCGACGCGGAGCGGCGCACGTTCCTCAAGGCGACGCTCGCCGCGGGGACGGCGGCGCTGCTCGCCGGGCCCGCGCGCGGCGCGGCGGCGCTGGCGCGGCGCGGCTCGCGCGACGGCAAGCGCGTCGTCGTCATCGGCGCGGGCCTGTCGGGCCTGGCGTGCGCCCACGAACTGCTCAACGCCGGGCACGAGGTGACCGTGCTCGAGGCCCGCGGGCGCGTCGGCGGGCGCGTGCTGAGTTTCGCCGACGTCGTGCCCAATCGGAACGTCGAGGGCGGCGGCGAACTCATCGGCGCCAACCACCCGCTGTGGGTCGCCTACGCGGCGCGGCTCGGGCTCGAGTTCCTCGACGTGACCGAGGGCGAGGGCGAGTTCCCCGTAGTGCTCGGCGGGCGGCGGCTCTCGGCGGCCGAGTCCGAAGCGCTCTGGGAGGAGATGACCGACGCGCTGGGCGCGATGAACGACGACGCGCGGGGCGTCAACCCCGATGCGCCGTGGCGCGCGCAACGCGCCGCCGAACTCGATGCGCGCAGCGTGCGGGCGTGGATCGACGCGCAGGACGTCTCGCCGCTGTGCCGCGCGGGGCTCGCGGCCCAACTCGCGGCGGACAACGCCGTCGCGCCCGAGCGCCAGTCGTACCTCGCGCTGCTCGCGTGCGTGCGCGCCGGCGGGTTCGAGAAGTACTGGACCGACAGCGAGGTCTACCGCTGCCGCGGCGGGAACCAGCAGTTGCCGCGCAGGCTGGCCGAGCGCATCGGGGCCGACCGTCTGATCACCGGCGCGGCCGTGGGGCGCATCGAGCGCGTGCCGAACGGCGTCCGCGTCCGCGCGGCCGATGGTCGCGAGTGGCCGTGCGACGAGGCGGTGCTCGCCGTGCCGCCGACGGTCTGGGGTCGCATCGAGGCGGACCCGCCGCTGCCCGCGGACCTTGCGCCGCAGATGGGCTGCGCGGTCAAGCACCTGTCGCGGGTGAAGGGCCGCTTCTGGGAGCGCGAGGGCCTCTCGCCCGACATGATGACCGACGGCGACGTGTGCATGACGTGGGACGGGACCGACGGCCAGCACGCGGCGGGCAATGGGCAGGCCGGCGCGGCGTGCTTGACGGCGTTCTCGGGCGGGCCGGGCGCCGAGCGCCTGCGCGGGCGCGAGTCCGAAGCACGCGAGCGCGCCTACGCCGAACAGATCGGCGCGGTGTACACCACCTACGCGGCGAACGTCGAGGCCACGCGCTTCATGGACTGGCCCGGCGACGAATGGACGCGCTGCGGCTACTCGTTCCCCGCGCCGGGCGAGGTCACGCGGCTGGGACGCCGCCGCGTCGAGCCGCTGATGGACGGCCGGCTGCACGTGGCCGGCGAGCACACGTGCATCAAGTTCGTCGGCTACATGGAGGGCGCGCTGCAGAGCGGCGTGCGCATCGCGCGGCGGATCGCGGTGTGAGCGAAGAGCGGAGGTCAGTGCGTTCCCCTCTCCCCATCTTCGATGGGGAGAGGGGCCCGAGCGCAGCGAGGGCGGTGAGGGGCGGTTCTCAACGCGCCCCTCACCGGCTCGGCCTGCGGCCTCGCCACCTCTCCCCGCGGGGCGGGGAGAGGGGAAAGAAGGGCGCAGCCAGGGCGGGTGCTCGATGGAGCACCCGCGCAGCCCGTCCAACGATCAAGCGGATCCGGGCGGCCAGGGTTTGCCCAGTGCCACGAACTGCTCGGAGATGACCTTGCCAACGACATGCAGGACCAGTCCGGGGTCGCGATAGAGCGTGCTTCCGTCGATCCGGCAGACGCGGATTCCAAGCCCGCGCATGAAGGCGTCGCGTGCCGCGTCGCGATCGGGTGCCGCCCGGTGGATCGCGCCGTCGAGTTCAACGACCAGCATCGCCCGGGCGCAGTAGAAGTCCGCGGTGTACGGTCCGATCGGGTGCTGTCGGCGGAACTTCAGGCCGCCGAAGCGTCGATCGCGGAGCAGGTTCCACAGTCTCTTCTCGGCGCGGTTCATCTGCGTGCGAAGCACCCTCGCGCGGTCGCGACCCGGTGAGTCGGGCGAGGCTCGATCATCGGGCGAGAACCGCATGTTGCGGAAGATACCCAAACCACCCCTCACCGGCTCGGCCTGCGGCCTCGCCACCTCTCCCCGCGGTGCGGGGAGAGGGGAAGGCGCTGGTACTTCCCCTCTCCCCATCTTCGATGGGGAGAGGTGCCCGAGCGCAGCGAGGGCGGTGAGGGGCGCTTCTCGCGGCGGTGTGCGCGGCGGCTCTGTTGCCATGACGTGCCTCGGGTCACGCTGCTCTGGGTAGGGCCAATGGGGTACGGGCGAGCTGGGAAGAACTCCGAGATCAGTCGTGCTGCCGGTCGATGCAGCCGCATTCAAAAAAGCAAAGGCCCGGGCGAGTTGCCCGGGCCCGTGTGTTGTATGACGTTGTGAGCCGTCCGCGGATCAGTTCTTGGCCTTCTTGCCGGCCTTCTTGGGCTTCTCGCCCGCGGCCTGTGTCTCGGCCGCGGCAGGGGCCGGGGCGGTGTCCTCCTTGGGCGCCCAGCCGGTCTTGGGCTTCTCGAGCAGGTCGATCGGCGGGGCCTTGGGGCGCGAGCGTTCCGGGCGGTCGGGCCGGTCGCCCTTGCCAGCCTTGGACTTGTCCACCACCTCGCCCTCGTCGTTGATCTCGATCTCCTCGCGCTCCTCGGTGTCGAGTTTGCGGTCGGCCAGCACCCACAACTTGATGTCGGTCGCGAGGTCGGTCTCGAACTTGATGTGCACCGTGTACGTGTCGACGCGCTTGATCGCCTCGTTCAGGCGCACGTCGCGCGGGCGGACGTTGGCGAAGCCCGCCGCGTTGAGCGCCGCGGCGATCTCCTGCTGCGTCACGCCCGCGTACAGGATGCCCTGATCGTTGCACGAGCGCTCGATGTGCAGCTCGTAGCCGGCGAGTTTCTCGATCGTCGCCGCGCGCTGGTTGCGCTGCTCGGCCAGTTGGCGCTCGGCCTCGATGCGCTTGGCCTGCAGGCTCTTGATCAGTTCCTCGCTGGGCTCCGTGGCCAGTTGCCGCGGCAGCAGGAAGTTGCGGGCGTAGCCCAGCCGGACCTTGACGACGTCGCCCACGATGCCGAGGTTCTCGACGGATTCGGTCAGAAGCAGTTCAACGTTGCGAGCCATGATGCGCTGTCCTTTCCCGGCGTTCGTGCGCCGGCGGAAGTTGAGGAGCGGGCTTCCGGGCCACGCGGCCCGAACCGCCCCAGCGGTGACTATGAAAGTCCTGAGTCCATGGTCCTGAGTGTTGCGTTCCGGATCGATTGCCTGCGTTCCCTTGTCCGAATTTCAGGCAATCAGGACCCAAAGCCGAGCACTCACACATCAGAACGGAATGTCGTCCTCCTGAATCGGCGCGTAGCCCGAGTCGGCCGGAGCCGCCGCGGCCTGCGGGCGGTTGCCCGCCGGACGCGGCGCGGTCTGCACGCGCGGGGCCCCGCCCTCGCCGCCGCCGGCCTTGGAGTCGACAAACTCGAAGCCCTCGACGACGACCTTGAGTTTCGAGCGGTTGCTCCCGTCGGTCTTGTCCTGCCACTGGTCGAGTTTCAGCCGGCCCTCGATGAAGATCGGCCGGCCCTTGGAGAAGAACTTGCTGATGTTCTCGGCGGTCTTGCCCCAGGCCTCGCAGTCGATGAACGTGACCTCTTCGCGGGCCTCGCCCTCGGCGGTCTTGTAGCGGCGGTTCACGGCCAGACCGATGTTCGCCACCGGCTGGTTGCTGGGCGTGTATCGCACCTCGACGTCGCGCGTCAGGTTGCCCATCAACAGGACCTTGTTGTAACTGCCCATGCTCGGGTCTCCCGGTCGTCGCCGCCGCGTCTCCCCCTCGTGGTGCGTCGCGGGGCGGGCGTTCGGTGGATTTTAGTGTCCGTCGCGTCCCGGGTCAATCCTCGTCTTCCACGTTCGGATCGACGGTGGGGGGCGCGGTGATGTTGGTCGGGACCATGTTGGGCTGGCTGGCGCGGAGTTTGGCCTCGGCCTCCAGGTCCTTCATCGCGTCGGCGGCGCGCATCTCGTCCTCGCTGAGGTGGTCGGCCTTGGTGATCAGCACCCGCATGATCTGCTCGGAGAGGTTGAAGTTCCGTTCGATCTGGCCCATCGCGGCGTTGGGCGCGCTGAAGTAGCACAGGATGTAGAGGGCGCGCTTCTGCTTGTCGATCTCGTACGCCAGCCGCCGCTCGTCCCACTTCTTCATCGCGATGATGCGGCCGCCCTGCCGCTCGATGTTCTGGCGGATGAGCGTCAGGATCTCGGGCAGTTGCGCCGCCGCGCCCTGGCCGATCAGGATCATCGCCTCGTAGTTGCTCGTTCTCGCGTCGATCGTTGCCGTCGCCATGGTCATGCACCTTTCGCTTGGTTCGTCTGGTTCTCTTGGGCACGGGCGGCCGTGCCGCCGTCGGGCCCGGGGGTTCGTGTCGATTCCGTGTCAGTCGGGCGTCGGTCCGCGGGCGCCGCGCCCGGGCCGGTCGTGGGGGACTTGGTCGAAGGCGATTCGCGTTGCGCGGGCTCCGGGCCGGCGTTGAAGCGGTTCATCGCCGCCTCGACGCCGCGCGAGACAAACATCTCCGCCGCGTCGGCCGCGCGCTCGAGCGCGGGCCCGAGCGCCGTCAACTGCTCGTCGGTGAAGCGACCGAGGACGTAGTCCTCGAGTTTCATCACCGGCGGGCACGGCCCGATGCCGATGCGCAGCCGCGGATACTCCGGCGTGCCCAGCGCGCGCTGCACGTCCGAGAGGCCGTTGTGCCCGCCGCTGCCGCCGCCCGCGCGGACGCGGATCGCGCCCGTGGGCAGCGCGACCTCGTCCACGACGACCAGCAGGTCGCGCGTCGGGTCGAGTTTGTAGAAGTGCAGGGCCGCGGCGACGCTGCGGCCCGAGAGGTTCATGTAGGTGTTGGGCTTGAGCAGCAGGCACCGCTCGCCGCCGATGAGCGCTTCGGCGCACAGGCCGTCGAAGCGCGCCCGCCACGGCTCGGCCGGCGCGTGCCGGCGGTGCAGCCGGTCCACGGCCATGAAGCCCGCGTTGTGGCGCGTCTTCTCGTAGGCCGAGCCCGGGTTGCCGAGGCCGATGATGAGTTTCATGGCTCTTCATGGGTGCGGGAGCGTGCGCCGACCGACAGCGGATCGCGGGGGGGTCACTTCTTGGGAGCAGCGCCCTTGGCGTCGCCGCCCGGCTTGGCGCCCGCCGCGGGGGCCGCGCCCTTGGCGCCGGCCGCGGGGGCGGCGCCGGGCTTGGCCTCCTCCTTCTTGGCGGTGATGACCTCGGGGCTCGCCGCGCCCTCGGCGGCGACGGTCGTGGCCTCCGCGGCCTTGAGTTCGACGCCCTGGACGATCTGCGCGACCACGCCGTGCGGGTCGGACACCAGTTTCATGTCCGGCTGCGGCAGTTTGACGTCGCCGGCGGTGATGACGTGCCCCTCGTCCAGATCGGAGATGTCCACGTCGATGTGGTCGGGGATGTCCATCACGCGGCACTCGATCTCGATCTCGGTGACCGGGTGCATGAGCAGGTTGCCCGCGACCTTGAGGCCCCTGGCCTCGCCGACCAGGTTGATGTGCACGCGGGTGCGGACGCGCTCGTTGAGGTCCACGCGCGCAAAGTCGCAGTGCACGATCCGCGAGCCCATGTAGTCGAACTGCACGTCCTTGAGCAGGACCATCTGCATCTCGTCGGCTTCCTTGTGCCCGGGGAAGTCGAGCCGGAAGACCTTCTCGCCCCTGGTGATCAGGCCCAGCGCGGCGTGCGCGTCGAGCGTGATGGGCAGCGGCTCGCGCCCGTGCCCGTAGACGATCGCGGGCAGGCGGCCGCGCTTGCGGTCCCGCGCGGCGTACCGCGTCCCGATGCGCTCGCGCTTCTCGGCCGTCAGCAGTGGTGATTTCTCGTGCATGGCTGTATCCCTGAAAGGTGAACGGTGCGTTGCGGTCAGAAGATGGAACTCAGCGCTTGGCCCCCGCGGTGTTGCGGAACAACGCGCTGATGGACATGTTGTGGTGAATCCGGTGGATCGCCTCGCCCAGCAGCGGCGCGACGCTCAGTTCGACGAAACGCTCGCGGATCGGGTCGACCCGGTCCCCCGTCGGGATCGTGTTCGTGCACACCAGCCGGCTGATCGGGCTGGCCGCGATCCGCTGCATCGCCAGCCCCACGAGCACGGCGTGCGTCGCCGCGGCGATGACCCGGCGCGCCCCCTGGTCGAGCACGACCTTCGCGGCCTCGCAGATCGTCCCCGCGGTCGTGATCATGTCGTCGTACATCAGCACGGTCTTGTTCTTCACGCTGCCGATCAGGTGGCCCGTGGTGACGTCCGACCCGCTGACGCGCCGCTTGTTGATGATCGCCAGGTCGCCCCCGAGGAGGTTCGCGAACGCCTCGGCCACCTTGACGTTGCCCACGTCGGGGCTGACCAGGCACAGGTCGCCGAGTTCCTCGCGGATCGACATGAAGTACTCGTGGAAGACCTTGGTCGCCGAGAGGTGGTCGACGGGGATGTCGAAGAAGCCCTGGATCTGCGCCGCGTGCAGGTCCATGGCCAGCACGCGCTCGGCGCCCGCGGCGGTGATGAGGTTGGCCACGAGTTTGGCGGTGATGGGCACGCGCCCCTCGTCCTTGCGGTCCTGCCGCGCGTAGCCGAAGTAGGGCGTCACGACCGTGATGCGACGGGCCGAGGCGCGGCGCAGGCAGTCGATGAACACCAGCAGTTCCATCAGGTTGTCGTTCACCGGCGCGCCGGTCGAGAGCACGACGAAGCAGTCGCGCCCGCGCACGTCCTCGTCGAGTTTGACGATCAACTCGCCGTCGGGGAAGGCTTCCGTCCGCGCCGCGCCCAGCGGCAGGTCCAGGTGCCGGCAGATGCCCGACGCCAGGTCCTTGCTGTTGCGGCCCGCGAAGACTTTGAGCGAGTTGGCGTCGGCCTTGCTCAAGCGTGCACACTCCTCGCCGCGCCCGGCGCGGCGGAGCCGCGGGCGCGGTAGATGCGGTCGACCTCGGCCAGTTGCTCGGGCGTGTTGATGCTCAGCACGTCCTCGGGCGGCACCGCCGCGATCACCTCGACGCGCCGGCCCTTGGCCAGCAGGCTCGCGGGCACGTCGGTGATGAAGTACTCGCCCGCGCGCTCGTTGGGCCTGAGCGTCGCGAGTTCGTCGAAGAGCGTGCGCGCGTCGAACACCGCGTACGACGGGTACACCTCGCGGATGGCCAGTTGCGCCGGCGTGCAGTCCCTGTGCTCGACGATGCCGACGAATCGGCCCGCGCCGTCGCGCACGATCCGCCCGTAGCCCGTTGGGTCGTCGATCACGCTGCTGGCCAGCGTGCACAGCGCGCCGGTGGCGCGGTGCCGGTCGAGCATCGCCGCGAGCGTGTGCGCGCGGATGAGCGGGCCGTCGCCGGCGAGAACGAACACCGCGTGCCCGGGTTCCCGCTTCTCGGCGGCAAACAGCGACTCGGCGCAGCGCGTCGCGTGCCCCGTGCCCAGTTGCCTGTCCTGCACGGCGAACTCGACGTCGCGCTGGCCCGCGAACACGGCGCGGACCAGTTCCTGCTTGTGCCCGACCACCAGCACGATGCGCCCGCACCCGGCCTCGCGGCACGCGTCCACCACCGCGCACACCATCGGCCGGCCGCCCACCTCGTGCAGCACCTTGGGCAGGTCGGAGTTCATCCGCTTGCCCAAGCCCGCGGCGAGGATGATCGCCGACGGCGCGTGCCGCGCCGGCTGCTGACACGGGTTGGATTGGTCGGTGCTCATTCGCGACGTGGGTCGCGCCGCACGATGCCCGGCCGATGGTTCTCCCGCCTCGTGTCCCCGCGCAATGCCGGGCGAAACTGGGCGACCAGGATTCGAACCTGGACAAACAGAACCAAAATCTGTCGTGCTACCGTTACACCATCGCCCAATCAAGTGCAGGCGCGTGGGGTGGGAGCGATCGGCGAGTTGCTCGGTGCGGCGAGGTTCCTTCTGCTTGGACGAGCCGGGCGGCGCCCGGGTTCGTCGGACCAACGGACCAGCCCTCCAAACCGGAGGGCACGACTTCGCGGTCCGTCGGAAGGGCTCGCGGAACGAGCCCGACAGAAGGCCGCGGCACGAACCCGGCGACGTTTGATCACCGACCTCAAGGTCGGTGGCACGCCCGGGCGGGAACTCGGATGCTCCATGGCCGCGGTGCCGGCCGCGAAGGCCGAGCACAATGGGGAGCACCCCTGGCCGCGCCTTGGCAGGGCGTTGTTCGCCATGCCTCGTCGCGGCCGGTTCCGAGGGCCGGATCGTAGAGCGTGGGGGGGACCGAAGCAAATCCCGCCCCGAGTCTGACCCTCCGGCCCTCGTCATCGGGACTCGTGCTCTGAACGGCCCGAAACCGCGGGGCGTAGTTTCCCATAGACCCATGCGCGTGCCGCGTGTCGCGAAACGGCGGGCGTGGGCAGGGGCGAGGGCAAGAGGGGTTTCATGAATACCGCTGTCGCTTTCATGCTCGTCCTGCTCAGTGCAACGATCGGCGTGGTCGTCGCCCTCAAGTTCGCCGCGTGGCGTGCGGCCCGCCGCGGTGGGGGGTTGGACCGCGTCGTGACGCAGCACATCACCGAGCGCGTCCGCTCGGTCGGTCGGCTTGTCGCGCTGGAGGTGTGCGCCAAGGAGATCGCCACGGCCACCCGCGGCATCGCCGACGGCTGGCTCCCGCCGCTGCTGCTCTCGCCGGCGCGGGTGGCGATGATCTTCCAGTTCCGCAAGCAGTACTTCGTCGATCTGTCGGCGATCGGCGCAGACGACGTGCGCGAACTGCCCACGGTGACGGACGAACGTCGCCGCCGCCTCGGCCTTGCGCCCGCGCGGCGTGTCCGCATCACGCTCCCCGCGGTGGAGAGCGACCTTGCGCTCTCCGGCGTCACGCCCTACGACATCCAGGCCGGGCGCGTGCTGGGCCTGGTCGACATCATCCCCATGAACGCCGAACGGCAGGCCGAACTGATGCGCAAGGCCCAGTCGCACGCCGCGCAGGTGTTCGACGATCAGGACGGCGCGTACCGCGCCCAGGCGGCCGAGGCGGTGGAGGGGCAACTTCGTTCGCTGCTGGGCCTGATGGGCGTGGAGGTCGAACTCGTTTGGCGCGAGCGCGCGACTACGGCGCAGCCCGCCGCGCACCCGGCCGCGGTCTCGGCGCAATCAGCCGCGGCGTGACTCACAGAGGTTGACGCGCTGCTCGCGAAGACTTTACGGGTTTGCGGGCTTCTCGCCCTCGCCCTTGGCGGCCATTTCCTTGGCGCGCTCGGTCGCGCTGCGCACTTCGGCCGCGGGCAGGATGAGCGGGCCGGTGCGGCTGTACATCTGGCCGGGGCTGCCCATGTCCATGTCGTCTTCGCTGGGGAGGATGATCGCGCCGACGCCGACGACCTTGCCATCGGCCCCGAAGACCGCGCCGCCCGGCTCGACCTGGAACCCGCTGGGGATGATCAGTCTGCGGGGCTTGACGGTCGTGCCGCCGACCGCGCCCTCCGACACGTACGTCGTGCGGTCAAAGAACTTGTCCATCCGCTGCACGGTGTAGAGCCGGTCGCCGAGTGTGCCGCTCGCGCTGGGCGCGAGGTCCACCGCGGCAAAGGTGCGGTCCTTGGCCTTCTCGTCGTCGATCTGGAACCACGCGAGGTCGAGTTCCGAGTCGCGCGCGACCATCTTCGCCTTCAGGCCCTCCGACGATTCGTCCTCGTCGGCAAAGAGCACCTTGACGTCCGACGGCGTGATCGTCATGCCGCGGGCCGAGCCGCCGATCATCACGTTCGACACGAGGATCAGGCCCTTGGGGTCGATCATCAGGCCCGAGACCTCGTGGTCGCGCCCCTCGTCGCCCATGCCCTGGAACTTCAGGACCATCTTGAGCGTCACGATCGACGGGCCGGCCTTCTCGACCAGCGTCTTGTAGAGCGCGCCGTCGTCTCGCGCGGCGTCCGCGGCGTGCAAGGCGGGGGAAGCCGGAGCGGAAAGGCCCGCCGCGGCGGTGAGTGCGGCGATGCCGAGAGCCAGTCCGGCCAGAGCGGTGAGGCGGCGGTTCATTCGATGTCCTTTGTGCATGTCGTCAGGCGTGTTGGTGTCGGATGTGAACAGGCGCAAACAGCCCGGAGGATAGCCGCCGGCTTCTGCATTCGGACGGTGTGGTGCGAAAAGCGGGTCATTCCCGGGGCTCGACCTCGGTCGAGGGCTTCCAATCGGGCTCGGCGAAGCGGAAGAACGTGCGGCTGCCGCGGAAGACGACGAACACGACGCGCCCCGGCTGGTCTCGGGCGATCTGCTCCATCGCCCGCTTGAACGAGGCGACGTCGGTGACGGTGTGCGGCCCGATCTTCTGGATCAGGTCGCGTCCGCGCACGCCGGCCAGGCCCGCCCAGCCCGCCGGTTCGGCCGACTCGACCATGACGCCGGTGACCGAGTCGTCCCACCGGAAGTCCTCGCGGTCGAAGAAGGTGATGTCGCGCACGGACAGTTCGAAGTCGGCGTTGCGGGCGCGGGGCGCCTCCTCGGGCGTCAGGCGCGTGCGTTCGAGCGTGATCGGGACCTCGACAACCGCGCCGTCGCGGAGCACGCTCAGCGTCGCGTTGTCGTCGATGCTCAGGCGGCGGACCGAGCGGTTGAACGCGCCGGCGTCCTGCATGCCGCGCGGGTCGAAGCGTTCGCCGTTGAGCGCAAGGACGACGTCGCCGACGCGCAGGCCGGCCCTGGCGGCCTCGGTGCCGGAGTAGACGCGCATCACGCGGAAGCCGCGCTGGTCGGCGTGCCCGAGTTTCTCGGCCATGGTGCGCAGCACCGGCTGGGTGGCGACGCCGATCCACGCCTTGGGCAGTTCGGCGGGCGGGTCGGGCCGCTCCTCGGGCCGGGGCTTGATGAGCGTGAGGAAGTTCTTGTTGTCGCGGACGAACTCGATGAGCAGGAACTCGGGCTTGTCCTTCATCGCGTCGATCTGCTCGTACTTGCGTACGGCGTCGGCGATGGACTCGATCGGCGCGTCGTCGATGCGCACGATGACGTCGCCCCAGTTCAGCGCGGGCTCGGCCGTGGCCGACGGGCCGCCGCCGCGCACGCTGCTGACCAGCGCGCCCCGGGTGCTGCTCAGACGCATCTGCTTGGCGCGCCGGTCGGTGATCTGCTGGATGGTCAGGCCCCAGAGGCGCAGGGCCTCCTCGTCGCCGCGGTCGCGCCGCAGGCGCTCGGTGGTCACGACGACGCGCTGCCCCGGCGCGCCCTCCCGGTCGAAGACGATGAGCAGCGCCGAGCCGATCGGCCGGTCGGCGATGCGCTTGAGCAGCGGCGGGATCTCCTCGACGAACCGCACGTTCACGCGCTCGCCCCCGAGTTCGCGCACCACGTCGCCGGCGCGCAGGCCCGCCGCCCACGCAGGCCCGTCGGCGTCGACCGAGTCGACCAGCACGCCCTCGCTGATGCCCGTGTTCTGGATGTGCCGGAACGACGCGCCGATCGAGGACCGCGGCACGTCCCCGGTCGCCAGCAGCGACTCGGCCACCTGGCGCGCCATGTTCGAGGGCGTGGCGAACGCCAGGCCCGAGCCGCCGCGGGTGTTCACGCCGATCACCTCGCCGCGCAGGTTCACCAGCGGCCCGCCCGAGTTGCCGGGGTTGATGAGCGCGTCGTGCTGGATCCAGTTGGTGAACAGGCCGGTGCGCTGCTCCCAGTTCAGGAGCATCTCGTCGACCTGCCCGTCGCCGGCCGACGCGAAGACGCGCTCGGTGTTGGAGACGATGCCCAGCGTCACGGTGCGCGACAGGCTGAACGGCGAGCCCATCGCCAGCACGTAGTCGCCGACCGAGAGCGTGTCGGAATCGCCCATCAACGCGACCTCCACCTTCGTTCCAGGTTCCAGTCGCGACAGGTCCAGTTGCAGCACGGCCAGATCGGTCCACGGGTCCTCGCCGACCAGCGTCGCGGGGACGCGCTGCTTGTCGGCCAGCGTGCACCAGAACCGCTTGCCGCGGTCGGTCACGTGGGCGTTGGTCAGCACGTGCCCCTGCGGGGTGAAGATCGTGCCCGAGCCGGTGCTGCGGTTCTTCTGTTCCTTCCCACCCGCGTACTCCACCGAGACCACCTCGATGTTCACCAGCGAGGGGAACACGCGGTCGCGTGCCGCGGCGATGGCGTCGCGGACGTCGACCGGCAAGTCGTCCATGCTTCGTCCGTGCCGGGAATCGGTGCACCCGCCAACGGCCAGCGAGACAAGCAGCACGGGAAGGAGCAGGAGCGAATGCAGGCGCGTGGTCATGGAGGGTCCGGTATCTGATTCTCGGGTTTCGACAGGGCCGGCGGGCACGTCGGCACCCGCGGAAGGGCGGAACCAAGGACCGGGACTGTCTCAACTCTCGGGGCCACTGTCAAACGTCCCGCCTCTGGTACAGTGCGAGCCGCAAACCGGCGTTCGGTTGGTTGTCGGGCGAGCAGCGAGGGCGTTCGTGCTTCCACTGCCGCAACCTGTCCCGCGATCCGGTGTACACTCACACGGGCCTACCATCGGCCCGGCGTTTCGATGCAGACTTTCCGCATCATCTCGGTTCTCATGCTCGGCGCGGCGGTGATGCTCGCCTCGCAGTGGTGCGGGTGCGGGCACTCGCATGCCGGCTCGCGGGAACCGGTTGTCGTGGCCGCGCGGCCGGACTGCGGGCACGCGTGCGCGCACCACGCGCCCGTGCCCGCGCCGGTCGAGCACGACCACGATCACGACTGCTGCTGCTCGGCCCCGGAGCGCCCGATGGTTCCCGGCGACGGGGGTGTGCGGTTCGTGCGCTCGACGGGCTGGACCGCGGCGGAGCCGCCGCAGGTCGGCATTGGCTTGGATTGGGCCGATCGAGGCCGACCCAAGGCGCCGCGCGTGTGCCTCTGGCACCCGCCGCCGCAGACGCCTGTCGCGTTGGGCGTTCTGCTGACCGTGTAAACAACTCCGTAGCCCGCGCGCCCCCGCGATCGGCAGGGTGATCTCTCGCCCCGGACCGCTCGGCGGGTCGATTCTCTACTCCGCGCGGGCTGTGGCGCCGTGGCTCGGGGCCCGATGGTCCGGGCCGCGGGGCGCAACTTGCTGAAAGTACAGCCGGAGCCGAGTCCCGAGGGGAGGGGCAGGAGGTTCGGTCATGAATCGTCAACGCTGGTACGCCGCGGGGGTGGTCCTTGTCGGCGTCGCGCTCATCCCCGTGATCGCCCACGAAGGGCACGACCACGCCGCACCGGCCGGCGCGACGTTTGATCTCAACGCGCCGCGCGTGTTGAGCGAGCAGACGGCCCGGGTGATCGGGCTTGAGGTCGCGGAGGTGGACTTCGGCGTCGTGGAAGAGGTCGTGCGACTGGGCGGGATCGTCCGCGCCGCGCCCGACCGCGTGCAACTGGTCGCCAGCGGCGTGGGCGGGATGGTTCTGGACGTGCACGTGCAACTGGCCGACCGGGTCCGCGCGGGCCAGCCGCTCATCGACATCGTCTCGCCCGAACTGGCGAACATGGTGAGCCGGATCGAGCAGGCCCGGGCCGAGCACGAGCGCCTCGGCGCGCACATGGTCGAGGCCCGCGCGAGCCTCGAGCAGACGCGCACGCAACTGGCGGTCGTCGAGGAGCAGGCCCGGCTGGCCGAGGCCGAACTGGCGCGGCTGGAGTCGGGCGCGGACGCCGTCAACGCCAACGTCATCAGCCAGAAGCGGGCCCAGGCCGTGCAGGCGCGCGGGCAGGTTACCAACGTCGGTCTGGCGATCACGCAGATCCAGCGCGAACTGGAATCCCGCGGCCGGCAACTGGAAGCCTCGGCCAAGGCCATCGCCGCCAGCGAGCGCATGGTCGAACTCGTGCGCGCCACGCCCGGCCTGAGCCCCGCCTCGGGAACGCTCGGCGACGAACTCGGGCGCGTGCGGCTCGCGGCGACGCGCGACGGCACCGTGACGCGGCGCGACGTGTGGCCCGGACAGGGCGTGTCGTCGGGCGAGTCCCTCCTGCACGTGGTCGATTACTCGGTGGTGCAGATCGACGGCGAACTCCCCGAGTCGCTGGTCGGTCGCTTCGGCGGCGCGACCGGGCAGGAGGTCCGCATCCGCACCGGCAACACCGAGCAGACGCGCCGGATCGTGGGCACGGGGCGCGTGCTGGCGGTCAGCCCGCTGGTGAACGCGGTCAAGCGCACCGCGCACCTGGTCATCGAGGCCCCCAACCCCGACGGCTCGCTCCGCGAGGGGATGTACGTCGAACTGCACGTGGTGCTGCGGCAGGCGGCCGACGCGGTGGTCGTGCCGGCCAGCGCCGTGCTGACCGAGGGGCCGATGCACTTTGTCTTTGTCGAGGAGGACGGGGTGTACGTCAAGCACGACATCGTCCCCGGCGTGCGCGACGACCGCTTCGTCGAGGTGCTCGACGGCCTCGTGCCGGGCGACCGCGTCGTTGTCCGCGGCGCGTACGCGCTCACGCAGCTCCGCGCCCCGGGCGCGGAGGAAGCCCCCGCCGACGACCACGGACGCGGACACAGCCACTGACCGGATCGCAGGAACCCACGCGTGCTCAAGGCCATCATCCGAACTTCGCTGCACAACCGGGCGCTCACGCTCGCCGCGGCGGTCGCGCTGTGCATCTACGGCTTCATCGCCGCGACCTCGCTGCCGGTGGACGTGCTGCCCGACCTGAACCGTCCGACGGTCGCCATCCTCACCGAGTCGCCCGGCCTTGCGCCCGAGGAGGTCGAGGTCCTGGTGACGTTCCCGATTGAGTCGGCCGTCAACGGCGCGCCCGGCGTCGCGCGGGTGCGGTCGGTTTCGGGTCAGGGTCTGTCGGTCGTGCACGTGGAGTTCGGCTGGGAGACCGACATCTACCGCAACCGGCAGATGGTGCAGGAGCGGCTGGCGCAGATCGGCGACCGGCTGCCCGCGGGCGTCACGCCCCACATGGGCGCGATCGCGTCGATCATGGGCGAGGTGATGTACATCGGCATCACCAGCGAGACGCTCTCGCCGATGGACCAGCGCGCCATCGCCGACTGGGTCGTGCGGCCCGCGCTGCTCAGCGTGCCCGGCGTGGCGCAGGTCACGGTCATGGGCGGCGAGGTGCGGCAGTACCACGTGAAGGCCGACCCCGAGCGCCTGCGCCTGTACGGCCTGACGCTCGCCGACCTCGAACGCGCGCTGGCGGACTCCAACCGCAACACCGGCGGCGGGTACGTGCGCTCGGGCGAGTTGGAGATGATCGTCCGCAACCTCGGGCGCGCCCGCACCATCGACGACATCGCCGACGCGCTGGTCTCGACGCGCAGCGGGCAGGACTCGGGCCCGCTCGGCCCCGTCGAGCACGCCGTGGCCGTCCGCGTGCGCGACGTGGCCCGCGTGGTGGAGCAGGGCGACCCCTTCAAGCGAGGCGAGGGTTCGATCATGGCGCGCCCGGCCGTGTTCATGGCCGTCAGCAAGCAGCCGACCGCCGACACCCGCGCGCTCACGCGCCTGCTCGACGAGCGGCTCGAACAACTCCGGCCCGGGCTGCCCGCCGACCTGGTCGTCAACGCCGACATCTTCCGGCAGGCGCACTTCATCGAGGCCGCGATCGGCAACGTGACCGAGGCGCTGCGCGACGGGGCGATCCTCGTGGTCGTCGTGCTCATCCTGTTCCTCTTCAGCGTGCGCACGACGGTCATCACGCTGACGGCGATCCCGCTGAGCCTGCTGGCGACCGCCGTGGTGTTCACGCTCTGGGGCCAGTCGATCAACACCATGACGCTCGGCGGCATCGCCGTCGCCGTCGGCGAACTGGTCGACGACGCGATCGTCGGCGTCGAGAACGTGCACAGGCGGCTGCGCGAGGGGCTCGCCGCGCGGCGGGGGCTGGTCGGCGCGGTCTTCGACGCCACCTGCGAGGTGCGAGGGCCGATCCTCATCGGCACCGCCATCGTGCTGCTGGTCTTTGTGCCGCTGCTGGTTCTGCCGGGGCTGACGGGCCGCCTGTTTGCGCCGCTCGCCGCGGCGTACTTTGTCTCGATCGCCGCGTCGCTGGTCGTCTCGCTCACGGTCACGCCGGTGCTGGCGTACTTCCTGCTCGGCAGGCGCGACGCGGCCGAGGCCGCCGCGCTCCACGCGCCGCGCGACGCCGCGGTGCTGCGCTGGTGCAAGGCGGCGGCGCGGCGCGCGTACGCGGTCTCGCTGCCGCGGCCGAAGACCGTCGTCGCGCTGGGCGCCGCGCTGGTCGCCTTCGCGGGCGTGCTGGTGACGCGCATCGGCGCCGAGTTCCTGCCCACGTTCAACGAGGGCACGGCGGTCGTGACCATGGCCGCCTCGCCCGGCCTTGCGCTGCAGGCGTCGGACGAACTGGGCCGGACGGCCGAGCGCCTCCTGCTGGAGATCCCCGAGGTCCGTTCGGTCGCGCGGCGAACCGGCCGTGCCGAGCAGGACGAGCACGCGCTGGGTATACACGTCAGCGAGATCGAGGTGGACTTCTGGCGCGAGGGCCAGCAGCCGGGCCCGCACGACACTCGCACTCCGCCGCGCGACCCGCGCCGACGCGCCGCGGTGTTCGCCGACATCCGCGAGCGACTCTCGCACATCCCCGGGCTTTACGTCTCGATCGGCCAGCCGATCAGCCACCGCATCGAGCATCTGGAGTCGGGCGTGCAGGCGCAGGTCGTCATCAAGGTCTTCGGCGAGGACCTGGGCACGCTCCGCGACCTGGCCGAGCAGGTGCGGGCCGCGATGTCGGGCCTTCCGGGCGTGGTCGACCTGCAGGTCGAGCGGCAGACGCTGGTGCCGCAACTGCGCGTGCGCGTCGAGCCCGACCGGGCCGCGCTCTACGGCTTCCGCGTGGGCGAACTGGTCGACACGCTGCAGACCGTCACCGGCGGCAAGGTCGTGTCGCAGGTGCTCGACGGCGTGCGCACCTACGACCTGCTGCTCACGCTCGACGACGAATGGCGCGACACGCGCGGCCACACGATCGGCGACGTGCGGCTGCTCTCGCCCACCGGCGCGGTCGCGCTCATCTCCGACGTGGCCGACATCCGCGAGGCGCGCGGGCCCAACGAGATCGCACGCGAGAACGCGCAGCGCCGCATCGTCGTGTCGTGCAACGTGCAGGGCGCCGATCTGGGCTCGACCGTCGCCGCCGTGCAGCGCGCGGTGCACGAACGCGTCACCCCCACGCTCCCGACGGGGTACAGCATCGTGTTCGAGGGCCAGCACCAGGCCCAGCGCCGCGCCACCAACGCCATCCTGCTGCTGTCGTGTGTGTCGCTGGCGCTCATGTTCGCGCTGCTCTACGGGCACTTCCGCAGTTCGATCATGGCGGCCCAGGTCATGCTGAACATCCCGATGGCGTTCATCGGCGCGGTCTGTGCGCTGGCCGTCGCGGGCCTGCCCTTCAGCGTCGCCGGGCTCATCGGCCTGGTCTCGCTCTGCGGCATCGCCTCGCGCAACGGCCTGCTCATGATCAGCCACTACCTGCACCTCATGAAGCACGAGGGCATGCCCTTCGGGCGTGAACTGGTCGTCCGCGGCAGCCAGGAGCGCGTCGCGCCCGTGCTGATGACCGCGCTCACCACCGGGCTGGCGATGATCCCGCTGCTGCTCAACGCCGATGCGCCCGGCAAGGAGATCCTGCACCCCGTCGCCGTGGTCATCACCGGCGGGCTCATCTCCTGCACGATCCTCGATTTCCTCGTCACGCCCACGGTCTTCCTGGCCTTTGCGCGCCGCTCCGCCGAGCGGCTGGCCGCGGAGAAGCCGGGCAACAATCGAACGGAAGGAGACTGAACCATGAACGCACGCACGCTCCCTGCCATGCTGGTGCTCGCCGCGGGGCTGGCGCTCGGCGCCGCGACGGCCGAAGGTCTCGCCCAGCACGCGCCCGGCCACGCCCACGCGGAGACCAGGCCGCCGGAGTCCTTTGCCGAGGCGGTTTCTCGCATCCGCGAGGAACTGGCCGAACTCGAGGGCATGGTCGCGCGCAAGGCGTTCGTCGCGGCCCACGAACCCGCCGACGCCATCGAGCAACTCGCCTCGGCGCTGGGCCGGCTGTCGCTCAGGCCCGAGAGCGGCGTGCCGCGCGAGAAGGTCCGCGACGCGAACCTGGCCGGCAAGGACCTGGCCAAGATCGCCAGACAGTTCCACGACGCGGCGGACAGGAACGACGGCGCGGCGTGCCTGCGCCTGCTGCCGCGGCTGCAGGAACTGGTCGCCGCGGTGGGGGCCTTCGCGCCCGAGAAGTGGGTCTGCGACATGCACTGCGAGCCGGGCAAGGTGTTCGACGGGCCCGGCGTGTGCCCGGTGTGCCGGATGGCGTACAAGCCGATCTCGCAGGTGCCGTACTCGGCCAACGTCGCGCCCGACCCCGCGCCGATCCAGGCGGGCGTGACGACGCAACTGACCATCCGCCTGCTCGACCCGGCGGGCAACGTGCTCGGGCTCGACGCGCTGGAGATCGTGCACGAGGAGCCGCTGCACCTGCTCATGGTCAACAGCGATCTGTCGTGGTACGCGCACGAGCACCCGACGCCGCGCCCCGACGGCGCGTTCGTCCTGCCGTTCGCCTTCCCCGCGCCGGGCGAGTACACGCTCTTCCACGACTACACGCCCAAGGGAAAGAAGCAGCAGGTCGCGCCCTTCAAACTCAAGGTCGCCGGCGTTGCGCCCCCGCCCAAGCCGCTCGTCGAGGACTACGACACGGTCGCGCAGATCGAGGGCTACGAGTTCCGCGTGCGCTGCAACGGCGTGAAGTTCGCCGCAACGGAGGACTCGATCATCCGCATCGGCATCGACCGCGACGGCGAACCGGTGACCGATCTCGAACCGTACCTGGGCGAACTGGGCCACCTGGTGATCATCAGCGCGGACCTGAAGTCGTTCGTGCACAGCCACCCGCTCGACATGACCGACGACCACGACGGGGGCGACCACGGCCACGCGCACGATCACGACCACGACACGATCATGCGCGCCGCGCGGGCCGCGGTGGACCTCCGCAACGGCAAGCCGTCGGACGTGGTCTTCCACGCGGTCTTCCCGCGGCCGGGGCTGTACAAGGCCTTCGCGCAGTTCCAGCACAAGGGCAAGATCCTGACCTACCCGTTCGTCATCAACGCCGAACCGCCGCGCGACGGGCGCGCCGTGCCCGCGGGCGACGACAAGCACGACCACGGCGGGCACGACCACTCCTCGCACGGAGCCACAAAGTGAACCGGCGCGCGTCACTTGTCCTTCCTTCCGCCGCGGCGGCGGTCCTGCTCGCGGGTGCGGCCGGGTGCGTCTCGACCGATCCGCGTGCCGACGTCGAGCGCTCGCGGGCGCTGGTCGCCGAGCGGGCCGGCTTGCACGCCGACTGGTTCGCGCCGCTCGACGCCGCCGCGGCACGGTGGGACGGCACGTCCGACCTTTCCGCCGACGACGCGGTGGCGGTCGCGCTGGCGCGGAACCCCGCGCTGCGCGCCAGGCTGGAGACCGTCGCGGCGGCGCGGGCCGACCTGGCGCAGGCGGGACTGCTGCCCAACCCCGTGCTCAGCCTGTCGCTGGGGTTCCCCATCGCCGGGGCCGACGGCGGCACGCAGATGGGCGCATCGCTGGTGCAGAACTTCGCGTCGCTGCTGTCGCGCAGCCGGAGGATCGACGCCGCGGCGGCGGAACTCGATCGCGCGGTGCTGGAACTGAGCGACCACGCGATCGAACTCGCGGCGCGTGTGTACGCGCTGCACGCTCGCGCCGACTTCGCCGAGCGTGCCGCCGCGCTGGGCGAGGAGAACGCCGCGCTGGTCCGCCGATCGCTGGAGATCACCAACCGGCGGGTTGGCGCGGGCGAGTCGTCGCGGCTGGACGCCAACCGCGTCCGCGTGATCCTGCTGCAGACCGAGGTTGAATCGGCCCAGTTGCGTGCCGCGGCCGACGCCGCGCGGCGCGACCTGCTGGGGGCGATCGGCCTGCCCGAAGCGTCGGCGGAGTTCAAACTCGCGCCCGTCGGCGATCCGCTCGCGGCGGACATCGACGAGAGCGTTGTCGTCGGGCTGGCGGCGACACAGCGGCTCGACGTCGCGGCGGCGCAGGCCGCGGCAACAGCCGCCGCGGCCCGCGCGGGCGAGGCCGATCGGTCGCGCTGGGGCGCGGCCGAGGCGGGGGCCGGGTACGACCGCGACGAGAACGGACGCGACACGCTCGGGCCGTCGGTCGCGGTCGAGGTGCCGATCTTCGACACCGGCCGGGCGAAGGTCGAGTCGGCCCGCGCCGAGGCCCGCCGGGCGGCGCACGAGGCCGCGTCGGTCCGGCAGGCGGCGATCGCCGCGGCCCGCGCGGCGTGGGTCAACGCACGGGCCG
Source organism: uncultured Phycisphaerales bacterium (assembly GCA_937995595.1). Taxonomy (GTDB): domain Bacteria; phylum Planctomycetota; class Phycisphaerae; order Phycisphaerales; family UBA1924; genus JAHBXL01. The sequence goes on from CALKJW010000005.1 coordinate 33,944, forward strand.
ACGCGACGGCGGCCCAGCGGTTCGGGGCCGAGATCGTGCAACTGGCCGACGAGAACCTCGAACTCGCCCGGCGCGCCTACGACGCGGGCGAGACCGACCTGACGGTCCTGCTCGACACGCAGCGCGAGCGGCTGGCGGTGAAACTCGAACTGCTCCGGTTGCGCGAGCGTGCGGCGCTGAGCCGCGTCGATCTGTGGCGCGCGGTCGGCGGCCGACTGCCGGATTGACCGGGCCGCGCTCGCGCCGAGCGCGAGGGTACGAAAAAGGGGCGTGCCGCGCTGGCACGCCCCTTGTGGATTCCTTGGCCAGATCCCGTCAGACCGTCGCCAGCGAGGTGAGCAGGCCGATGGGCGCGGCGATCGTGCCCCAGCCGCCGTTGAAGTTCAGGTCGTAGTGGGTGAAGGTGGCGACGAACGGCACGTTCGAGGAGATGACCAGCGAGAACGCCGCGGGGCCCGGTCGGCTCAGCACCGCCGGCAACTGGTCGATGGCGACGAACGCGAAGTTGTCCGGGCCGACGTTGAACGTCGAGGTCGAGGTCGCGCCGTCGAAGAACAGGACGCGGACGGTGACCTGCACGGTCGTGGAAGCGGGGTTGTAGAGGCCGAGCGTCTCGAGGTAGTTGACGCCGGCCTGTCGCGGGTTCACCCACGCGTCGCCGACGACGTACTCCAGCGCGGCGTGGGTCGCCGTGTTGGTCGCGTTGCCGTCGCCGTTGCGGTACTGGATGACGTTCATCGTCACCGGGGCGTCGGAGGTGTAGCGGAGGCCCGCCTGCTGCCCGTTGAGCAGGCCGAACTGCGCGCCCGTCAGGTTCAGCACGGAGCCCGCCGGGATGCTGTAGACGCGGACCAGGTCGGGCAGGTCCAGCCGCGCGTACGACGCGGTGACCGTCACCGTCGTGGTGCTGGTCTGCGTGTTGAGGATCGAGAGGTTCATCGCCGTGCCGGAGCCGCGGCGCACGTCGGGCAGAACGCCGCGCGTCCCGCCGCCGTTGGGGTCGCCCAGCAGCCCGTCGCCGCCGCCGTTGACGATGTTGTACGTGCTCTGGGCCGCGACCACCGGCAGGTCGGAGGTGATCCGCACGCCGAAGTTGCCCAGTTTGGACACGCGCCCGTCGGCGTTCATGTTGATGCCGGCGCGGCGGTTGGCGCCGATGGTCTGCTGGAACGAGACCTTCGTGCCGTCGTCGTAGAACAGTTCGACCGTGGCCGTCGCGACGCTGTTGTTGGGGTTCAGGAAGACCAGGAAGTCGCGGTAGATGCCGGGGTTCTTGTGGAACTGCGCGAAGGTCCACGTCGTGCTCACCTGGTTGGTGAACGACTCGCCCACCGACACGTCGAAGTCGTAGCGGCTCAGCGTCGCGCCCAGTTGCGCGCTGGAGCGGATCTCCAGCCCGTACGGCGTGTTCAGCCGCACCAGCGACGCGCCGGGGTTGGACTTGCTGTACACCGTGATGCCGCCGCGGCTGTTGGCCGGGATCGAGCCGGAGAAGATCGGCGTGGTCTGCAGCGCGCCGGTCTCGTAGTGCGCGAAGACCGAGAACGTGACCGTGAACGGGTTGGGGTTGACGATCGGGATGAACTCGTCCACGCCCGGGCCCGAGAAGCCCTCGGGGAAGTACAGGAAGTGCGTCACCGGCTGGCTCGCCAGGCGGACCGTGTACGAGCCGGTCGCCGAGCCGATCGGCTCGACGAGGATGTAGTAGAGCGTGCCCGCGGTCGCGTTGAACGAGACCGCCGCGGTCGCGCCGGGGATGCCCGCCGAGTCCTGCACGATCTGGTTCTGCGAAGCGTTGAAGATGCGCACGCGCCCGTCGATCAACCCGCCCGGCGGCACGTTGACCTGCACCCAGACGCGCCCGGAGGCCTGGGTCGTGAAGCGGAACAGGTCGGTGTCGCCGATGAAGTTGATGACGCCGGTGGCCTGGCCGTTGCCGGTTGTCGTGTTGACGGGGATGACCGTCGCGTCGTTGAACTCGCCGGCGTTGGCGTGATCATCGGGCGCGGGGCCGGGGCCGCCGCCGCCGGGCAACTGCCCGAGGACGGTGACCGTGTACGTCCCGACCGCGGCGACGCCCGTCGCCGACGGGTGCGGCAGGACGAGCACGTAGTACACGCTGCCGGCCGGGCCCGCGGTGATGTTCACCTGCACCGAGTCGCCGTTGCCGTTGGCGCTGGCGATCAGCGCGAACGAGGAGTTGAAGACCTGCACGGCGGGGTTGAGGCTGCTGCCGGGCGTCGTCACGCGGACGGTGGTGTTGCCCGGGGCCAGCACGGCGAAGCGGAACAGGTCGGTGTCCGTCGCGGGGACGATGACGCCCGAGTTGGTCCCGACGCCCGTGGAGTTCGAGAGCGTGATCACGTCGCGAGGGTCGACGATCGAGCCGAACTCGCCCGCGTTGGGGTGGTCGTCGATCGGCGAGGTGTTGACCGTGACGGTGTAGGTGCCCGTGTCGTCGGGCTGGCCCATGCCCGTGGTGCCCGGCGTGACGACGATGTAGTACTGCTGGTTGGTCAGCACCGTCGGGATGCTGACGGTGACGGAGCCGTTGGTGCCGTTGGTCGCGACGACGATGACGGTGTTGGCCGCGCTGCGGATCTCGACCCGCGGCGCAAGCCCGCTGTCGGGCGTCGTGACCGTGACCTGCGCCGTGCCAGTCGCCGGGGCGATGAACCGGAACATGTCGCTGTCGAGGTTCTGCTCGATCCGACCGTTGATCGAGCCCGTGCCGACCTGCGTCAGCGGGTCGAACGACAGATTGATCTGCGAGCCCAGCGGGAAGTCGGTCACGTTGGGGTGGTCGTCGGTCGCGGCGACCTGCACCGTGATCGTGTAGTCGCCGAAGTGCACATCGGGGTCCGCGCCCGAGACGACGAACCAGTACCGCTTGCCGGCGGTCATCGAGAACGGCACGCGCGCGTCCACGCCGCCGCCGCCGTTGTCGTCGTAGGCCACCTGCAGGAAGACCTCGAACCCGCTCATGGTCGGGTTGGCGGGGTTCCACGTGCCGTCGAGGTTCTGCTCCCACACGCGGACGAACGGGTCCAGCGAGCCGGAGCGCGACGTGACCGTCACCACGCCGGTCTCGAAGGCCAGCGCGTCGTAGTAGAACACGTCCGTGTCGTTGGGGTTCTCGATCACGCCGTCGGCCGACGCCGTGCCGAAGAACGGCTGGAGCACCAGCCCGGTCGCCAGCGTCCAGTCACCGTCGTCGGCGTGGTCGTCGGTGATGCCCGGCGAGATGATCTCGACGACGTAACTGCCCTGCGAGCCGTTGGCGCCGTCCACGCCGATGGTGAACCGCTCGCCCTGGGCGGCGAAGAACGTCAGCGTCACCGGCGCACCGGGGGCCGGGTTCAGGTTGCTGGCGACGATGTTGCCGGTGTTGTCGAACACCGCCGTCGCCGCCTCCAGCAGCGGCGCGGTCGGCGTGACGCGCACCTCCACCTGGCCGCGCGTCGTCGCGATGTACGAGAAGAAGTCGAAGTCGTTGGGGTTCTGGAAGACGCCCGAGACCACGTCCTGGATCACGCCCGAGATCTCGCCGCGGCCCGTGCGCGGGTCGATGGGGATCGGCGAGGCCAGCGGGACCGTCGCGCCGTGGTCGTCGATGCCGTTGAACGTCGGCGTCGCGTTGATGAGCAGTTCGTACGCGCCGGTCGCGTGCCGCCAGTCGACCTTCGCGGCGATCGACGGGTCGGGGTTCGCGGCCACGCCGCGGAACGCGCTCTCGACCTGCACGAAGTACGTCTCGCCCGCGACGACGTCGATGACGATGCGCGGGTCGCGGTGGGTGAACGTGCGCCCGCCGAACGTGCCGGCGAAGGTGACGTCGGAGCGTCCCGCCACCTCGTACGCGTCGTCCGCGCCGGGGTGGTAGAACGGGTGCGTCGGGTCGGGCGAGACGATCTCCTCGAAGTCGTTGTTGAAGATGCGGATCGCGGCGTCGAGCGGGCTGTCGAAGGTCTTCTCCTTCAGGACGGCCGTGACCTCGCCCGTCAGGATGTCGACGCGCTGCTCCTGGAACTGGCTGGTGATGCCCAGCGTCGAGATGCGGATCTCGACCGTGCCCGTCGCCGGGGCGCGGAACTTGTACAGGTCGGTGTCGTCGACGTACTCGATCGCCGACAGGTCGCGGTTGTGCTGCACCACGATGCCGGCCGGCGTCGGGTCGAAGGCGCGGACGTAGTACGACGAAGGCGGGTTGCCGTGCGGGTTGAGGAAGTTGCGGCCGTCGCCGTTGGCGAACGCCAGCGAGATCTCGGGCGCGATGGCGAACTGGCCCTCGCCCGGCAACTCCTGCACCACGCCGAGCGTGTCGATGTACACGCCCGTGTCGGTGGTCGGATCGGCCGGCGGTGGCAGCGCGTCGACGCTGACCACCAGCGTGTAGCGGCCCGTTCCGGTGTTGCCCGACGCGCTGACCTCGATGTAGTACACCTCGCCGCCCCAGACCTGGAAGCCCGGCGCGGCGGTGTCTGTCCCCGGTCCGGCCAGTTCCGGTCGGCTCCCGTCGATGGCGCCGGACGGGTCGGGGAACGGCGGCGCGATCGTTTCGTTCTGATAGATGAGGTTCAGGTTCGAGTCGAACACGCGGATGAACGAGTTGAACGCCGCGTCGGCCGTCGGCGAGAGCGTGATCGACACGCGCGAAGCCTTCCGCTCGTTGCGGTCCCACACGCCCGCGACGTGGTCGTTGTGCGCGGCCATGGCGAACACCGTCGGGAAGCCCAGTTGCGTCGGCGGCGCATCGCTCTCGCCGTCCACGCCCGTGCCGAGGCCGAACCACTGGAAGCCCAGCGGGCCCAGATCGAACTTGGCGGCCCGGACGACCGTGTCGTCGCCGTCGATCTCGGTGAAATCGCCGCCGACGTACAGCACCTCGAACTCCGAGGTGAAGGCCGGCTCGGCGTCCTCGAAGGCCTCCAGCGCGCGGAACGTGCCGGTGGTGCTGGTGCCCAGCACGCCGAACGCCGCGCCGTCCCAGATCCGGATCAGGCCGGTGCCGTTGCCGCCGGCGTTGTTGCCCGCGGTGACGAGCAGCGGCACGTCGCCCGTTTCCAAGTTCGCGTCGGGCGGGAACCAGATCTTGAGCGCACGCACCGCGCCGGGCGAGCCCAGGTTCTGCCAGCGGTTGGCGACGGATTCCGCCAGCAGCGACGAGGACCAGAAGGCCAGGTTCCCGCCGCGATTGGCGAAGTCGCCGCCCACCACGAGCACGTTCTCCTCCTGTTCAGCGCCCATGCCGTCGACAAACGTGAGCGGGAACGACGCCAGCGCGAGCACGGGGCCGTTCACGCCGCGCGTGCCGCCGTTGGCGGCGGTCTCGCCCAGCGGCTCCCAGGTGTTGGGAGTCATGGGGTTGCTGTCGGCACGGCCGAAGCGAGCGATGTTGTTCAGGTTCAACTGGCCGCCGGCGGTGGTGAACTCGCCGCCGACGTACAGCCCGGCGGGCTTGTCCTGCGGCTGCATCATCGGGCCCGCGCCGTCCGGGTCGGGCTCCTGCGCCGGGTCGTGGACGACCAGCGCGCGGACCGTCGCGTTGCCGCCGGTCACGCCGCCGCCGAGCGTGTCGCCGTACATGCCGACGCCGGCGGCGAACCCGACCGCCGCGACGCCGCTCACCGCGGTGCCGCTGAGGTCCGTGAACTGGCCGCCGATGATCAGTTCCGCGCCGCCGATGTCGGGCACCGCGTCGAACGTCGTGAGCGCGAACACCGGCCCGTTGGTGTTGATCGGGGGCATCAACGGGTCGGTGGGGTCGAGCGTCGGGCTCCAGATCCAGCGGTTGCCCAACCGCACGCGGAAGGCGATGTTGGTGTTCGGCACGCCGTTGACGTTCTGGAAGTCGCCGCCGGCGACCAGCACCGTGCCGAAGGGCGCGACCGTCCATGTCGTCATCGCGTAGATATGCCCGTCGATCGCGCCGTTGGCCTCGGTCGAAGGCCCGCCGAAGAACCACTCGCCGGCGTCCCAGATCGCCACGTTCTCCGACGTGATGTCGCCCGCGGTCTGGAAGTTGCCGCCGACGTAGAGAGCGCGGCCCTGGTTGCCGTCGTCGCCGCCGTACTCGCCGAGCATGTCCACCGGCGGGACAAACTGGAACAGGTCGGTGTCGCCGTTGCCGTGGATGCGTCCGCGGCCGACGCCCGTCTGGAACCAACTGCGGTCGATGACCGGGTTGGGCACCGGGAAGCCCTCGCCCGAGGGCAGCAGTTGGCGCGGGCCCCAGATGATCGGCGTCGCGTTCTGGAAGTGGTCCTTGGTGAACGGCGTCGAGTCGATGTGGTCGTCGATCGGCAGCGTCGGGCCGAACGTGTGGTTGGATTCGATGAAGATGTTAACGGCGCCGTTGTTCGGCCGGTCAAAGCCATCGACCACGAGGAAGTAGCGCTCGCCGCCGGTGAGGGAGAGTTCCAGTTGCGGGTTGAGCCCGTTGAAGTCGTCGTTGAAGGCGATCTCGACGCCGAGGCTGTTGTACAGGTGGATCGCTGGGTCGGGCAGCCGCGGGACAAGCCCCGACATCTGCCCGATGACCGTGATGATCGTCAGGCCCGAGCCCTGGGCCATGAACTGGTACAACTTCGCGCCCGTGCCCGGGGGCGCGTCCATGCCGCCGGCCGACGGGCCGAAGATGTTGTCCTGCCGGTTGGGGGCGATGAAGTACGTGACCGGGTCGATGGGCAGGTCCAGCGCGGCCATGTCGACCTGCAGGATGAACTCGCCGGTCGACGGCCGGCCGGCCGCCAACTCGTCGGACCGGACGCGGAAGTAGAACGTCGAGTCCTCGGCCGAAGCGAACGCGAAGTACGCGTTGGTCAGGCGGCCGGCCTGACGGTCGTCCCGCAACTGCACGACCTGGCCGAGCGTGTTGCCCGAGTCGTACACCGACAGGTGCACGTCGAGTTGCGCGAAGTCCATCGCGACAGCGTTGCCGATCGCCACCGACTTCCACGCGTCGCCGGTGCCCGTGGTCACGCGGTAGACGATGTCCTCCTGCCGCGAGGTCAGGGTGCCGAACACCGAGCCCTGGCCGAAGGTGTCCGCGCCCTTGTCGGGCGCGGGGTTGAAGACGGTGTCCAGCGGCAGGGCGATCGTCGCCGCGTCGATCTGCAGCGTGTACGTGCCCGTCGCCGTGCGGCCCGGGGCGATCGCGCCCTGCTGCGAGCGGACGCGGATGTAATAGGTCATCCCGCCCTCGCCCACGAAGCCCGCCCAGCCGTCGGTCGCCACGCCCGGCGCGGTCGACGACAGCACGCCGTTGTTCGCGCCCGTGACGATCAGTTCGCCGGAGTTGTTGTAGATCTGGATGTACGAGTCGAGCGTCGAGTTGGTCGGGATGGTGTTGGCCAGAACCGTGACGAAGTCGCGCGTGCCCGGTGCGCCGGGCATCACGAACCGGAACATGTCGTCGTCAGAGGCCGACGAGATCTCGCCCGTCGCCGAACCGCGCCCGTTGTTCGGGTCGTCCGCCGCGGCGACGGTGAGGTTGATCAACTGGCCCGTGCCGGGGACCCACGGCGTCGGGAAGCCCGGCTGATCGACGCCCAGCAGCACGCGCTCTTCGAGCATTTCGAGCGCGACGCGGCGGTCGAGCGCTTCGAGGCGCGCCGCGCGTCCGGCCTTCCTGGCGATCGCGGCGGGCGAGTTCAAGGGCTTGCGGCCAAACAGTTTGCCCATGAACCGATCGGTCGTCCTGTTGATCATGTCGGGCTCCAATTCCCCAAAGCACCAAGTCTAACGGCTCTGCGTGTTGGACGGGGAGGGACTCGGTCCGTGCGACGGGCGCGTCGCGCTGGACCCTCCCCCGGTCATCCCGCCCCCTGATCGGTCCTCCCCCAGACTCACACTGTAACCGATTCTCATCCGATTCGTCCACCCATGAAGCCCGGTTCCGGCCCCGATTTCCGCCCCGGAGCCTTCCGGTGGGTCCGCATAGTGCTGCCGCTCCTGCCACGGCGGCCGCCGGGTCTAGGAACGCACCAGACCGGCGGCGAAGCGCACCGCGCCCTCGGCCAGCAGGTCCGTGGCGTCGTAGACGGGCACCGGCGAGTTCTCGGCCGAAATGACCAGCGCCGCCTCGCTGCAGCCCAGCACCACCGCCTCGCACCCGCGGCCCGCCAGACGGCGGACAATCTCGACGACCTGTGCCCGGGATTCCGGGCGGGTCTCGCCGAACACCAGTTCGCGGAAGATGATCGCGTTGAGGCTCTCGGCCTCGTCCTGCTCCGGGATCAGCACGCGGACGCCCTTGAGCCCCAGGGCCGTCTGATAGGTGGACCCGAACATCACCATCTTGGTGCCGATCAGGCCGACGACCTGCCGCTTGTCGCCCTCCACGGCCCGCGTCACCAGGTCCGTCATGGTGAGCCAAGGGATGGGCGATGCCCCCTCGGCCAAGTGCACCCCGTGCTGCATCAGGTTGTCGGGCACGATGCAGAACTCGGCCCCGCAGGCGGCCAGATGCCTGGCCGAGCGGGTCAGAAGGTCGCCGACGGTGTGCCAGTCGTCCTTGAGCACCGCGTCAACGTACCGCTCCAGCGGTTCGTTGTGGATCGAGACGGTCGGGTGGCCGCGGTCGCCGATGAGCCGCTTGGCGTGTCGGAAGATCTCGCGGTAGCACAACGCGGTCCCCTCCGGGCTGCATCCGACAATGCCGATGTGCTTGGGCACGCGATGGCTCCTTGCGGTCGGAGGGCAGTGGGGGAGAAAACAGAGACCACGACCGACAGGCCCCGCATCGTCCCCGATGCCGCGCCCGGCGTCAAACCGTAGGTGTACAGTCGCGGGTCATGGCGTTCGACCCATTCGCCATCCTCGGCCTGCCGCGGCGGTTCGACCTCGACGCCGCGGCGGTGCAGCGGGCGTACCTGGCCCGCGCGGCCATGGCGCACCCGGACCTGGCGACCGCTGGGCTCGATGAAGTCGCAGAGGGCAGTGCGGGCGTCGCCGACGCGGCGGCGCTGAACCGGGCCAAGGCCGTCCTCGATGACCCAGAGCAGCGGGCCGACGCCCTGTTGACCTTGCTGGGCGGTCCGACGCGCGAGGCCGACCGCTCGCTCCCCGACGGGTTTCTGGCCCAGATCATGGACATCCGCGAGCGGCTCGACGAGGCGGTCGCGTCGCGCGACGGCGCGGCGGCGGCGGAACTGGAGGCGTGGGCGGGGCGGCGGCGCGCGGCGCACGTCCGCGCCGCGGCGGAGATGTTCGCCGCGCTGCCCGAGCGAACGGCCCCGGACGCGCTGCGGGCCATCCGCCGGGAACTCAACGCCTGGCGGTACATCGAGCGGATGCTCGAGCAGGTCCGCGACGCGGACCGCATGTAAGTTTCTTATAAGTTATGTCAGGTCGTGCACGAACAGGCCCGTGGCCAGTTTGGGGTAGAAGAACGTGCTCTTCTGCGGCATCAGTTCGCCCGCGCGGCTCACCGCCTTGACGGCCTCCAGCGGGGTCGGCCGCAGGATCACGCCCAGTTGCGGCGCAAAGCCCCTGCCCCCGCCGCTGCCCTTCTCGTGGCCCGCGCCGATCTCCTCGACCTCCGCCACCGTGTGCGGGAAGGCCCACTTGACGCTCTGCCCGGCGTTGAGCGCGGGCTGGGCGATGGCCTCGACGATCACGTACTGCACGAACGCCACGTCGAGGTCGCGCCACGCGCGCGGCTTGTCCGGGAAGCGCGCCGCCAGCGGGTCGGGGCTGGCCGGCGCGGCCACCGCCGCGGCCCCGGTCGCGAAGTCGTACAGCCCCACGCGCGGGTCGCCCAGCACCGCGCCCTGGTGCACCGCGCGCTCCAGGTCGGCCAGCCCGCCCCGGCAGGGCTCGATCCGAAGGTGGCCCGCCGCGGCCCGGTTGAAGGCCGACCACGAATACCCGCTCATGCCGCCCAGCACCCGGTGCGTCGGCCAGATGACCATGCCGGGGTCGTTCATGCCGACCAGCACCATCATGCAGCGCCGGGCCGGGTGGTCGGCGGGCACCGGGGCCGACTGTTCGAGGTGCTTCAGGTAGTTGAGAGCGGTGTTGTAGCGGTGGTGGCCGTCGGCGATGAAGATGTCGTCGCCCGAGAGCGCGGCCTGGTACGCCGCGATCGTGTCCGCGTCGTCGACCGTCCAGACCTCGTGCTTCACGCCGTCGCCCATGTCGGCGGTCATGTCGGGCTCGCGCGCGGCGCACACGCGCAGCAGCACCGCCGTCGCGCCGCCCTTCTCGTCGGCGTGCAGGCCGAAGATCGGCGACAACTGCGCGCCGGTGGCCTTCATGAGCGCCAGCCGGTCCTCCTTCGGCCCCGAGAACGTCTCCTCGTGCGGCAGGATTCCGCCGCCCGTCCGCGGGCCGAAGGGCACCGTCTCGACCGTGCAGGCCATGCCCGTGCGCTGGAAGGTGCGCCCGGACGACTTGAACGTCTCGCGATAGACGAACATCGCCGGGCGTTCGGCGCGCGTCATCGTCCCGCCGCTCAGCCACGACCGGAACAACTTCGCCGCGTTGGCGTACGCCTCCGGCGGGCCGAGTTCCTTGGCGGGGATGTGAGGAAGGTCCGCCGCGACGATGTTGCTCGGGCTCTTGGCCAGCAGCGCGGCCTTGGCCGCGCCGTCGAGCACGTCGTAGGGGGGCGCGACCAGCGCGGAGACGTCCGTCGGTCCGGATGCTGCGCGGGCGTACTGGATCGCTCGGAACGGGAACACCTTGGGCATGACGGGCTCCTGACTTGCCGGGCCGCGAGTATAGATGCGCGGTGTCGCCGGCGCGGCCGGTGCCGGGCCTCACTGCGCGCGTGCGGCGAGCGGCGAGCGGCCCTCGACGATCGGCCCGCGCGAGCCCGGCCGCACCACCGCGCGGACGAAGTCCTGGTACTCGCGGTCGGCGGCGTCGAGGTCGCGCGCAAAGTACGCGAGGAACACCCCCGGCCCCTGCCGCAGCGACAGGATCCGCGTGCCCTCGGGCCCGAAGACCGCGCCCAGCCGGCGCGCCACGCGCCCCTCCGCCGCGTCGGCCAGCAGCGCGGCCAGTTCGTGCCGGTACTTGCCGCCCTCGCCCTCGACCAGGAAGTGCGCCAGCGCCCACACCTGCGCGTAGTACGTCAGCGCCTCGCGCGCGTCGCCGCCGGGGCCGATCAGGTTGCCGGGGGCCGATTCGAGCAGGCGCGAGAGCGACACGAGGTCGCCGCGCGACTCGGCGTCGCGCAGCGCGTCGAACCGCTCCGTGTTGGCCCAGGGGAGAAAGACCGGCGCGATGGCCGACCCGGTCTCGGCCGCGCCCCAGCGGTGGCCCTCCATGTAGGCCGCGAGCCCCTCGTCGAGCCACACGGGCAGCGGCTGGGCGAAGGTGCGCTGCACGTACTGGTGCCAGCCCTCGTGCGCGAGGATGGCCATGGTGTCGTGCGTGCCGATGTCGAAGAGCAGGGCGCGCCCGCCGTAGGCGAACCCGCCGCGCGGGATCTTCAGGTACGGCGAAGCCCGCTCGCCGAGCAACTGCCTGGTCAGGCGCTCCCACTGCGGGCGCGTGCGCATGATGAACGTGTCGAGTTTCATCGGCGGGTTCGGCAGGGGCGGCGCGCCCGCCGCGCGCGGCACCGCGACGCGGTAGTGCTCCAGCGCGGCCTCCAGAAACCCCGGCAGCCGCTGTGTGAGGATCGGGTCCATCTGCGTCGTGTAGACGCGGAAGTGCGCCGTCCGCAGCACCGCGCCCGGCTCGTTGTCGAACGTCCACGGCTCGACCGACTCCGCCGCGGCGGGCGCAGCCGCGGCGCGCGCGGGCTCCGGCGCGGCACGCCCCCGCGCCGCGGAGTCGCCCGAGCCGCCGCACGCGCCGGCGCACAGCGCGGCAAGCGCGGCGGCGCAGCACGCGAGGCGCCGAGGGCGCCGCGGCGTCGGGCACAGGCGCGTCACGCCAGTCGCTCCAGGTGTTCGAGCGCGGCGCGCAGTTCGTCCTGCGCCTTGTCCAGTTGCGAGCGGGTCTCCTCGACCAGTCTGGCCGGCGCCTTGGACATGTACCCCGCGTTGCTCAGGCGCCCGCTGAGCGTCGCGATGGTCCTGCGAAGGTCGGCGACGAGTTTCTCAAGCCGGGCCTTCTCGGTTGCCGCGTCCACCGCGTCGGCGAGGTTCGAGAGGAACAGTTCGTGCCCCTCGAACCGCAGCGCGACGTGCGCCGCGGGCGGGGGGGCGTCGGTCACCGCTTCGAGCCCGGCGAGCGTCGGCACAAGCCCCGCGGCCGACGGCGCGTTGATCATCGCCAGCACCGCCGCCGATGCGCCGGGTGCGTGCAGCGTGATCCTGCGCCGGTCGTGCACGTTGTGCTGCGAGCGCACCTCGCGGATGGCGGTGATCAGCGAGCGCAGACGCTCGAAATCGCGCTCCGCGGCTTCGTCGCGCAGCGAGTCGGCGATTCGCGGCCAGCCGGCGGTGCAGAGCAGCCCGCTCTTGCGCGGCGCACCGAGTTCGATACCCTCGATCCGGTCGGTTTGGATCTCGCGCAGGTGCTCCCAGATGGCCTCGGTCACAAACGGGGTGACGGGGTGCAGCAGGCGGACGATGGTCTGCAGCGCGTGCGCGAGCACGGCCCGCTGCCGCGGCGAGGAATCCACGGTCGGCTTGATCCCCTCGATGTACCAGTCGCAGAAATCGCGCCACAGGAGGTCGTAGAGCGACTGCGCGTAGGTGGCGAACTCGTAGTCGCCCAGCGCGGCCTCGACGTCCCTCACGCCCGCGTGCAGGCGCGAGAGCATCCAGCGGTCGATGAGCGCATCCGGTGGTCCGGCACTCCGTGCCGGGCTTTGGGTGGGTGCGTCGCTCCGTGACGCACTCTCGCCACGGAGTGGCGTGGTACCCGGAGGCAAAGCACCCAACGGCCTTCGCAGGATGGTCAGCGCAAACCGCGAGGCGTTCCACAGTTTGTTGCAGAAGTTGCGGCCCGCATCAAACTTCGGCGAGGTGTTCCTGCCGGTCTTGGGGTCCTTCACCACCGGCAGGCGCACGTCCTGCGTGTTGGTCGCCATCTGCGCGAGCGTGAAACGCATGGCGTCCGCGCCGTGGCTCTCGATGATGTCGCGCGGGTCGACGCCGTTGCCCAGCGACTTGCTCATCTTCCGACCCTCGCCGTCCTGGATGACGGCGTGGATAAAGACGTTCTTGAAGGGCACCTGTCCGGGCGTGAACGAGCCCGCATCGGTGTTTTCTGCAAGCAGGTACCGATTGAACATCACCATGCGCGAGACCCACAGCGTGATGATCTCGCGCGCGGTGCAGAGCACCGACGAAGGGTTGAATGCCTTGAGCAGTCCCTCGTTGGACTCGGCGTTGAACTTCGCCGGGTCGGGCCAGCCGAGCGTGGAGAGCGGCCAGAGCGCGGAGGAGAACCAGGTGTCGAGCACGTCGGGGTCGCGTTGGAAGCCCGCGGCCTCCAGTCGCCGCTCGATGTCCACCGGTCCACGGTACGTGCCCTGGGTTCCCTGCCGCGCAACGCACACCTGCACCTGCAGATCGCGGACCTGCTCAAGATCGACCTCCCTGCTGACCGTCGCCGTGCGGAGATCGACGCCGGGATGGTTGGGGCTGATCAGCCGGTAACTGATCAGGCCGTCGGTTTCGAGGCCCTCGATCAGGTCCGACAGTTCGTCCTGCTGGTCGCCGGGCGCGCCGCGGTACGACGGCCAGTCGGCAAAGGTCCTGCTCCACACCGGGATCCGATGCCCCCACCACAACTGGCGCGAGATGCACCAGTCGCGGATGTTGTCGTGCCACTGCTCGTAGGTCTTGGCGTAGCGAGCGGGGTGGAAACTCATCGAGCCGTCGCCGGATTCACGGCGGGGGCCTCTGGTGGGCCGGCACTGCGTGCCGGCCGTCGGCCCACCAGACGCACCCCCGGTGCTTCGCTGCTCCGGCACCAGCGCCGCGTTGGCCGTCTGCGCCATGCGCGGATCGGTCACCTTCACGAACCACTGGTCGCTCAGGTACGGTTCGATGATCGCCTTGGAGCGGTCGGAGATCTTCACCGTCTGCCTGTAGGGTCTGATTCCCTCCAGCAGCCCGCGGGCCTTGAACTCCGCCAACACCTTCCTTCGCGCCTCTTCGCGCGACAGGCCGAGGAACACCTTCGCGTCGCCGACATCGCTCCATCCGAACCTGTCGGAAATCGACGCGTCCGGCGCCATCACGTTGATGAGCCCCGTGCCCGTTGAGTTGCGGTCGATCTGCTCCCTGCGGCGGAAGTACAGGTCGTAGTCGTTCTGGTCGTGCGCGGGCGTGACCTTCAGAAAGCCGGTCGCGTACTCGGCCTTCGGATCGCTGGCCTCTTCCTCGCTCCGCGCCATCGCCCTGGGCAGCACGACGTACTCATCCGCCACGATCGGCAGGATGCGACCCACCAGCGGCAACTGCACCCACAGCCCGTCGAGCGCCTTGAGCCGCGGGTCGTGCGGGTTCATGCCCACCGCGGCGTCGCCGAGGTACGTCTCCGGCCGCGTCGTCGCGACGGTCACCCACGCCTGCTGCTCGGGCGGGTGCTCGTCCGCGCCCGCGTACCCACGGCGCGCCAGTTCGCCCCACGTCACCGGCTGGGCGTCGCGCTGCAGCGCGGCGGACACGCCACGGAGCGGCGCGCTGCCGAGATGCACGAGCGGGTACCGCATGTAGTAGAACGCCGAGTCGATCTCCTGTTCGTCGGTCTCGTCGTCCGCCACCGCGGTCTTGAGTTCCGGGTCCCAGTTCACCAGCCGCTTGCCGCGATAAACGAGCCCATCGCGGAACAGTCGGAAGAACGCCTCGCGCACCGCCGCGGCGCACTGTTCGTCCATCGTGAAGCGCTGGCGGTCCCAGTCGCACGAGCACCCCATCACCTTGAGTTGCTCGGTGATTGTCCGCTCGTACTCGTCCTTGAACGCCTGGATCTTGGCGACGAACTCCTCGCGCGTGAAGTCGTGCCGGCGTTTCTTCTCCTCCTGCCACACACGCTTCTCGACCACCGCCTGCGTCGCGATGCCCGCGTGGTCGGTACCCGGCATCCAGAGCGTCTCGAAGCCCATCATCCGGTGCGCGCGGATGAGAATGTCCTGCAGCGTGTTGTTGAGCGCGTGCCCGAGGTGCAGCGCGGCGGTCACGTTCGGCGGGGGGATGAAGATGCAGTACGGTTCGGCCTCTCCGCTCAGCACGCGCGACGGGTCCGCGTGGAACGGTCTGGCAATGTCCCACGCTCTGGAGATCCGCGGCTCGGCGTCGGCCGGCCTGTAGGCCGAGGGCATGGAAAACTCCGCCGGGCTTGTCGGCGGTGCGCCCGGGGCGGGCTTGCTGGGGGGCTGCGTCGTTGGGCTGTTCATGGCAGGGTGCGGACGGCCCGCAAATGCGAAAAGGGAGGAAGGGGAGCGCGGGGGAAGGGCCGCCGGGGACCGGAGTGTATGAGCCGCCGAGCCGATACAGTTGGCATGATGACCCACGACCCGGGCCACGATGCCGCACGCTCCGGACGTTTGATCGGTCCGATGCTGGCGGTGGCCGCACTGGCCGTCGCCGTGATCGGGGTCGGGTGGTTCGTGTTCCGCATGGCCGTGGGCGGGCCGTCCAACTCCAACGCCGCGGCCACCGCGCGCGATTCCGCCAAGGCGGTCGAGGCCGGTCTCGACGCCGCGGCCGTCTACTCGCGGCAGGGGAAGTTCGGCGAGGCGACGGCGATCCTCTCGCGCCTGGCGGAGCAGAGCCCGGAGAACCAGACCGTGCGGCTGGCCCTTGCGCAGTCGCTGGTGGGCGAGCGGAAGTTCGCCGCGGCGTACGCGCAGTACGAGGCGGCGTTCGCGCTCGAGTCCGCGGGCGGCGGGCAGTCGGCCCTAACGCCCGCGCACGCGCGGCTGCAGTTCGAGGCCGGGACGTGCGCCAACCAGGCGGGCCTGACGCGCCAGGCCGCGGAGCACTACCACCTTGCGCAACTCGCCGACCCCGCCGATGCGCGGTACCCGTTGTATCTGGCGATGATCCAGATCAAACTCGGCGAGGACGACGCGGCGATGGCGAGCCTGGTCCGCGCGGCGAACCTGAACCCCGAACTGGCCGAAGCGTGGGGCACGCTCGCGGAACTGGCGCTCAAGAAGAACGCGCTGAGCCTCGCGTCGCAGCATCTGGAGAACGCCGAGCGTCTGCAGCCCGAAGTGACGCGCTGGCGGCACGTGCGGGCGCGGATCTTCAACCGGCAGGGCGAACCCGAGAAGGCCGCAACGCTGCTGCTGGCCCTTCCGCCCGCGGCGCGGCGCGAGCGCGACGTGATGACGACGCTGGCCCAGACCTACGGCCTGCTCAAGCGGCCGGCCGATGCGGCGCGCCTCTACGCCGACGCGGCCGGGGACGCGCCCGACGACGCCGAACTGCACTTCCAGGCGGCGACGTGGTTCGAGCGTGCGGGTGACGCGGCCAAGGCCGCGGAGCACGCGCGCTTCGGCGCGATGCTGGGCCACGAGGGCTGCCGCGAACTGCTCGCCAACGCGGGCGGGTGAGCCGGCCGGACGCTCACAGCATCGACCGCCCGCCGTCGAGCCGCAGCACCTGCCCCGTCATGTAGTGCGCATCGAGCGCGAGCCATCGAACCGCCTCGGCGGCGTCTTCGGGCGTGCCTGCGCGCCCCAGCGGCACACGGGTGACGTACTCACGCCGCGCGGCTTCGTCCCAGTCGCCGGCGTGCTCGGGCCAGGCGACGACCCCGAGCGCGGTGACGTTCACGCGCACGCGCGGGGCCAGTTCGCGGGCCAGCGACCGCGCCATCTCGACCAGCGCGGCCTTGGACATCGCATAACTCAGGTAGTTCCTGCGCGGCAGCCCGTGCTCGCCCAGCGCGTGAATGTCCGCCACCGCCACCACCGCGCCGCCGCCGGCCAGCGGCGACCGCGCCAGCGCGGGCGCGAGCGCGCGCGAGAGCAGCAGCGGGGCCAGCGCGTTGATCGTGAAGTCGCGCAGCGCACGCTCCGGCGTCAACTCCGCCAGCGGCGAGGCGTCGTAACTCGACGCGTTGTGAACCAGCACGTCCCAGCGCGGACTGAGCGCGGCGATCCGCTCCGCCGCGGCGGGCAGCGGCTCGGCCTCGTCCAGCCGCAGTTCGACCGATTGCGCCTGCGCGCCAAGCGCCCGGATGTCCGCCGCGGTGCGCTCGGCCTCGGCCGCGCTGCGGTTGTACGTCAGCACGACGTCGCACCCCGCGCGGGCCAGCGACAGGCACACCGCGCGGCCCACGCGCCGCGCCCCGCCCGTCACCAGCGCCACCGGTCGGCCTTGCGTGCTCATCGGCGTCTCTCTCCGCCGCCCGACTCCGGGTCCTCGTCGTTGGGCGGGCGAAGGTCCACGTCGCCGGGCGAGAGGTCGGTCGGGTCAAAGTCCCTGGTGTCGCCGCGGTCGCCGTCGTCATCGGGCGGCAGACGGAACCGGCGTGCCGACTCGCTCCACGCGCTGGATCGGGAAGGCTTGCGCTTCTTCGGTCGCGTGCCGTCCGGCCGCGCACGCCAACGCGCCAGCACGAGCCACACCGTCGAGAAGATGATCGTTAGCAGCGCGGCCGCGAGCAGCAGGCCCGCCGCGCCGCGGAGGTTCTCGGGCAGCGTTCGCGGCGTCGCCGCGGCGAGCGCGAGCAGCCAATCGGTGTGCGGCGCGAGGGACGGCGGCATGCCGATCACTCTAGCGTGATCGGCGCACGATCGGCGGCGCTACGCCGCGGATCAGTTCAACCCGCTGCCCTCGCGCCCGCTCTGCGGCACCACGGTCGCGCGATCGCCGATCCGGATCAGGCCGGACGGCTGCCCGGCTTCGGCCAGCGCGGCCAGCAACTGCTCATCGTTCAGCAGGCAGACGTTCGTTGCGGCTGAAGCCTCGCACGGTGCGGCGTTGAGGGGCGGCGTCGCGACGATGCGCACGGTCGCTTGTCCGCGCGCTCCGGCGGCGATGCCGCTCGCCGGGTCGGCGGGCGTCGGCGCTGTCGCGGCGTCGGGCGCCGTCGTTTTGCGGACGATCGGGGCATCGGGGCCGGGCGTGCCGGGCGGGTGAGCGCCCGGCAGCGCGGCCCACTCGGCCGCCAACAGCGCGATCATCGCCGCGGTGGCAACGCCCGCGCGCACGCGCCGCCTGTTCCGCACGCGCGCGTCCAGCCGCGCGTGCAGCAGGCCGAGGATCGTCTCGCGTCGGGCCTGGCCCGCGTCGGACAAACCGTTGTTCGACGGCGTGCGGTCATCGTTCACGGTCGATCTCCCGTGCGGAATGAGTCAGTCGCGCCAGGGCGCGGCAAATCCGACCGTACGCTGCGCCGATCGTCATGCCCGTCGCGCGTGCCGCGTTGGTCAGCGTCGCCCCACGCCCGAACCGCAGCGAGAGCAACTCGGCGTCGCGCGGGTGCAGCGCGTCGATCTGCTCGCGCAGCCACGCGGCCCGCTCGGCGCTGACCGGTTCGAGGTCTGTGTTCGCACGCGGCGCCCGTGCCTGCTCGCGCAGGGTGCGGCGGAGGTCCTTCCGCAGCAGGTCGACGGCCGCGGAGCGGACGACCGCGCCCATCCACCTGTCGAGGTCATCGCGTGTCGCCAGCCGCGACAGACGCGGCGCGTGGTCGATCACGCGGACATAGGTCTCCTGCACCACGTCGAGGCAGAACGACTCGTCGCGCCGAGTGATCGCCCGCGCGAGGTTGAGCGCGCGTCCGAACCACGCTTCGTACAGTGCCGCGAGCGCGTCGTGGTCGCCGCGCGCCAGCGCCGCCAGCAGCGCGGCGTCACCCGCCGCGGCGGACCAAGCCCCGCCCGATGCGCGGGCGTGGCCCCTGTCGGGAGGATCGGGGCGATCGGTCATCGCGGGCCGCCCGAGGTGCGGGAGGAGGAGGGGTTGTGCCGCGCCGCGAACCGTCGATTACTCCCTCGGTTTCTCGATGATCTGTTCGAGCGTGATGCCCGGCAGGTTGGGCTCGTTGTTCTTCAACCGGCGGGCGGTGTTGAAGATGCTCACCAGGATCTCGTGCCGGTCCCGAGGGGCGCGGACGACCAGCGACCCGGTTGTATCGCCGGACGCGGGCCGCACATCGATCGACCCGGCTTCGCCGACGACCAGCCTGACCAGCCGGTTGAGATCGCTCTTGAAGGCGGCCAGGTCGCGTACGTCGTACACGGCGAGGACCATCTCGCCCGCTGGTGCGCCGGGCCATCCGCCTCACGCGGCGAGAATGTCGCGATTTCTCACCATCATCATCAAGTTTGACTCGGCCGCCTGCACGTCGGCTTCTGCCGCCTCCGCGGCGGCCTGCGCTCGCTCAGGGTCGGTCTTGGAGTGTATCCCATCGTCAAAGAACTGGCGCATCCGCTGCGCCTCGGGCGCGACCGGGGCGAGTTCCGCCCTGGCCCGCTTGAGTTTCGCTTCGGCCTCACGGATCTGGGCTTCCAGTTCGACCGTTGTGAGCCTGTGCTGCTGTTCCCGCATCAGCGCCTCGGCGTGCCGCATCCGGCGCTGGTCGATGGTCTCGCGCAACTGTCGCAGCGCGCCCAGCACCAGCCGCTGCTGCTCGGGTGTTCCGCGCGCGATCAGCAACTGCGAGTCCGGGTGGAACATCAGTTGCACAGGCGCGGCGCGCGATTCGGCCGCTTCCATTTCCGACGCGAGTTTGAGCGCGCCCAGCACCGTTTCCGGCGCCATCCGCAGGGCGGGGTCCTTCAACGGCAGGCCCTCGGGCACTTCGAGCAGTTCGCGGAGCGAGTGCGCCTCGCTCACGATCGGGCAGGCTGGCGGCGCCTGTGGCATCGAGACGCCCTGCTGGACAAACTGGTACTGGATCGCGAACGTCAGCCCCTCGTCGCCCTCGTTGGTCATGTTGCGGATGAGCACGCGGTGCGGGCCCATCGAGACAAACGCGTACTCCAAGGTCTGCAGCGCGGTCTCCGCCGAGATCCGCCTGAGGCTGACCGCCGACAGCGCGATGTCCGCCGCTTCCGCGGGGATCATCACGTTGACGGGTGTCTTCGCGGCCGATTCGACCGCCGCCTTCTGCACCGCGCGCACAAAGTCCCGGACCGTGCCGCCGGCGAACTCCACGTCGATGATCGGCATCGGCGGCCTGTTCTCCGGTCGCGTCGTCGCCCGGGCCGGCGCGCCCGGCGGCTGGCGAATGTCGGCGGGTTGCCCGGCAAAGACAGGGGCGGCGGCGAGCGTCAACGCGGCAGGGATCGCAAGCAGTGACCGTCCGTGCATGGTCGTCTCCTGTGGGTGTGCACCCCTCAAACGCCGCCGGGGCGCCGTATTGGCGCGCCGCGGCAAAGACCGCCGCCGCGCCTCCTACACTCCGGCCCATGCACTACGACGCCCACCAGCCCATCATCGCCGATCTCGAGGCGCGGATCTTGACCATCCGCGACTCTCTTTAACTACGACAAGAAACTCAAGGAGCAGGCCGAACTCGAGAGCCGGATGGAGGCCGCGGACTTCTGGGACCGCCCGGCCGAGGCCCGCCGCATCGTCGAGGAACTCAAGGTTCTCAAGGCCAAGACCGAGCCGCTGCGCGCGGTGATCGCGGACTTTGAGGACGCCAAGGTCGCGTACGAGATGGCCAAGGAGGCCGGCGACAAGGACCTGCTCGCCGAGGCCGACCAGAAACTCTTCGACATCGCGGGCAACGACGAGCACCCCGGCCGCATGCACAAGGTCGAGTTGCAGTCGTTGCTGTCGGGCAAGCACGACCACCGCAACTGCTTCCTCTCCATCTCGGCCGGCGCGGGCGGCAAGGAGGCCAACGACTGGGTCGAGATGCTCTTCCGCATGTACATCTACTACTGCGAGAAGATGGGCTTCTCGATGGAGGAGGTGTCCAAGGTGCCCGGCACCGAGGTCGGCATCGACTCGGTCACGCTCCACGTCAAGGGCCCGTTCGCGTACGGGTACCTGAACACGGAGCGCGGCACGCACCGCCTCGCCCGCGTCAGCCCCTTCAACGCCGAGGGCAAGCGCCAGACCAGTTTCGCGACCGTGGACGTCGTGCCCGAACTCGAGGAGACCAAACTCGTCATCCCCGAGAAGGACCTGGACATCGTCGTCTTTGCGCGCTCCAGCGGCCCGGGGGGCCAGAACGTCAACAAGGTCGCGACCGCGGTGCGCGTCACCCACCTGCCCACCGGCATCCAGATCACCACCAACACCTACAAGGAGCAACTCCAGAACCGTTCCGCCGCGCTGGCCCTGCTCAAGGCCAAACTCGAGGTGATGGAGGAGGAGAAGCGGCAGAAGGAACTCGACGCCGCGACCGGCGGCGCGGTCGAGATGGGATGGGGAACGCAGATCCGCTCCTACGTCTTCTACGACAACCGCGTGAAGGACCACCGCACCGGGCACGAATCTCGCGACTACGAGTCGGTGCTCCGCGGCGAGATCCAGCCCTTCATCGACGCCGAACTCAAGCGGCGCATGAAGGAGAAGAGCCAGGCCGCGGCCTGACCCGCCGGGCCTACAGCAGCGGCCCGAGCAACTGCGCCGTGTTGTCGCGCAGCACGTGCCACAGCGGCCGCTTCTGCCACTCGTCGAGGTGGATCTCGTACGACCGCCCGATGTAGTCGGTCTGCATGAACCGCAGCACGCTGGCGAAGTCGTCGTCGTAGATGAACATCGTCGACTCGAAGTTCAGCCAGAACGAGCGCGCGTCGAAGTTGGTCGAGCCGATCAGCCCGATCCGCCGGTCCACGGTCACCGTCTTGCTGTGCAGCAGGCCGTGCCGGAAGTGCATGATCTTCACGCCCGACTCCAGCAGGTCGAGGTAGTGCGAGCGGCTCGCCGCGGCGACGGTGCGCGAGTCCGACATGCAGGGCATGACGAGCGTGACGCGCACGCCGCGCTGGGCCGCGGCCTGCAGGGCCTTGCGCATGGCCTCGTCGGGGACGAAGTACGGCGTGGTCATGACCAGTTCCTCGCGCGCGCTGTAGATCGTCGTGAGCAGGGCCTGGTGGATCGCCTCCGGCGCGGGGCCGGGGCCCGAGGGGATGACCTGCACCACGCACCCGTCGCCGTCGGCGCCTCGGTAGTCCGGGAGGAACGGCTCGAGGTCCTCGATGGTCTGCTCGCTTTCGAGCTGCCAGTCCTGCAGAAAGATCACGTTCAGCGCGCCCGCGCCGGGCCCCTCGATCCGCACCGTCGAGTCGATGTACGGCCCGGCGCGCCGGAAGATCCCCGCGCGGAACGTCGAGTCGGTCAGGTTCTGGCTCCCGCAGTAGCCGATGCGCCCGTCGATCACCGCGATCTTGCGGTGGTTGCGAAGGTCGATTCGGGCGAAGAGCATCCGCACCGGGTTCACCGGCAGCGCGGCCACGACCTGCACGCCGGCCGCGCGCATCTCCTGCACCATCCGCCCGCGGAGAAAGTGCTTGGAGCCGACCGCGTCGACCAGCACGCGGCACTCGACGCCGCGCTGCGCCGCGCGGATGAGCGCCCGCTCGACCTGCTCGACCGGCCGCGCGCCGTCGCGCTGCCAGATGTAGAACAGCAGGTGGCAGTGCGACCGCGCGTGGTCGATGTCGTTGCGCAGGCTTTCGAGCATCCCCTCGGCGTCGGGGAGGAGCGTGAGTTTGTTCCCCTTCAGCGGCGGCAGGCCCGAGACGGCGGTGCCGAACCGCGCGATCGGCGCCCAGAGCACGCGCCCCGTCTCCAGTTCCCCGTCCGCGTCCACGTGCCGGTGCCGCCACAGGTGCGCGGCGCGCTCGTCCAGCCCGCGCGAGAGTTCGACGAACCGGCGCAGCCGGCGCGCGCCGAGTTTGTTCTCGCCGACCAGGAAGTACAGGACCGCCCCGAGAAACGGCAGGAACGCCAGCACCGCCAGCCACGCCAGCGAGACCGACACCTCGCGCCGCCGGTAGATGATCTGCACCGCCACGGTCAGGCGGATCACCACGTCGATCGCGACCAGCCACAGCGGGATGGCGGGGAGTTCGAGCATCGGGCGATGGGCATGATAACGACGCGCGGCGGACGGCGGGCGTGCGCCGCCTACGCGACGCCCTTGAACGCCGCGAGCACGCGGTCGCGCACCGCCGCGCGGTCTACGACCGGCACGGGGTAGTCGATCCGCGCGCGGGCCAGTTCGGGCAGCGCGGTCGGATCGTGGATCGGCCCGTCCTCGCCGCCGTCGAGGTCGGCCAGTTCGGGCACGAACCGCCGGATGTAGTCGCCCGAAGGGTCGAACTTCCGCGACTGGCTGATCGGGTTGAAGATCCGGAAGTAGGGGGCCGCATCCGTCCCCGTGCTCGCCGACCACTGCCACCCGCCGTTGTTCTGCGAGAAATCGGCGTCGATCAGGTGCTGCATGAAGTGCCGCTCGCCCCAGCGCCACGGCAGGAACAGGTCCTTGCTCAGGTACATCGCCGTGATCATCCGCACGCGGTTGTGCATCCAGCCGGTGGCGCGGAGTTGCCGCATCCCCGCGTCGACGATCGGCACGCCCGTGCGGCCCTCGCACCAGGCCTCGAACAGGCCGCGGTCCTCGGCCCACTCGATCCGGTCCGTCGCGCTCTTGAACGCGCGGCCCATGCACACGCGCGGGAACCCCGCGAGGATGTGCTTGTAGAACTCGCGCCACGCCAACTCGCTGATCCACGTCGACTGTCCCGCCCTGTTCGGCGCGGGGTTGTCGAGTTTCCCGTCGTTGGACTGCAGCGCGGCGTGCAGGCACGTCCGCGGCGAGATCGCACCGATGGCCAGATACGGCGACAGCCTGCTCGTTCCATCGAGGGCCGGAAAGTCGCGGTGGTGCTTGTAGTGCGTGAGCGGTTTGCCGGCGAACTCGCGCAGCCGCGCCAGCGCGGCATCCTCGCCCGCCGGCCACAGGTTGTCGGGCACGCCGGTATCGAAACCCGGCAGCGAATCGGGGATGGGCGAAGGCGCGACGTCGAGTCTGGCCTGCCGCGGTGCGGTCGGCAGCGGCGCAACGAATCCGCGTTCTTCGACGACTCGGCACCACGCCCTCCTGAACGGCGTGAACACGGTGTAGAACCGCCCCTCGCCCGTCCGCACCGCGCCCGGTTCGATCACGCACTGGTCATCGAACGAGTGGAACGCCACGCCGTCGCGCGCCAGCCGCGCCTCCACCGCCGCGTCGCGCCGCCGCTCGTTGATCTCGTACTCGCGCGAGCAGTACACCGCCGCGCACCGGTGCTTCGCGGCGATCTTCGCCAGCGATTCCGGCGCATCGGCGAACGTGTCCGCACGCTCCACGATCAACGGGATGTTCAACTTCGCCAGCGCGGCCGACAACTCGCGCAGCGTCCGCAGGATGAACCGCACCTTCACGCCGCCCCAGTCGTGCTCGCGCCACTGAGCCGGCGCGAGCAGGAACACGCCGACCACGCCGTCTTTCCCTGCCGCGGCGCACGCGGCGGACAGGGCGCGGTGATCGTGCGTGCGGAGATCGGAGCGGAACCAGACCAGTGCGCGCATGGGACAGCCTCACCGTCTGCGTTCGCACCAGCCCCGACGTTGGATGCTCACCCCCGCGCCGGCCCCAGCAACTGCTCCGGCTCCTGCAGCAGGCGGATGATCTCCGCAAGCGCCAGCGCCGCCGTCGCGCCGTCCACCACGCGGTGGTCGCACGCCAGGCTCAAGGGCAGCAGGTTGCCGACGAAGATCCCGCCGTTCCGCACCACCGGCGCGGGCCGTGCGCGGCCCACGCCCAGGATGCCGACCTCCGGGTAGTTGATGATCGGCGTGGCGAACCGCCCCGCGTGCGAGCCGACGTTGCTGATCGTGAACGTCGAGCCCATGAGTTGCTCGCGCGAGGCGGTGCGGTTGCGCGCGGCCTCCGCCACGTGCGCGATGTGCCGGCCGATCTCCAGCACGCCCAGCGCGTCGCAGTCGCGGATCACCGGGACCATCAGGCCGTTGTCCGTGTCGGCCGCGATTCCCAGGTGCACCGCGCGGTGCTGCACGATGGCCGCCTCGTAGTTCGCGTCGCCCGGCTTCTCGTCCACCGTCGCGTTCATCGCGCGGAAGCGAGCATCGGTCAGCACGCGGCACACCGCCGCGGCGACAAACGGCAGGAACGACAGCTTCTCCCCGCTCGCCGCGGCGAGTTTCTTCCGCAGGCCGTCGAGCGTCGAGACGTCCGCCTCGTCCATCACGTTGAAGTGCACCGCCTGATTGACGCTCTCGCGCAATCGGTTGGTGATGGTGCGCCGAACGCCGCGGAACGGCACGCGGATCGACGCCTCGCCCGCCGGGAACGTCGGGGCCTCGCGCCGAGCCGGGGCCGGCGCCGGCCGGCTCGCCGCGGCGACCAGTTCGCGGTCGCTCGCTTGCGCGGGTGCGGCTTCGCGCCGCGCGGCGGGCGCGGCGGGCCGGGCCGACCCGGACGCCGCGTCGCGCACGTCCTTTTCCGTCACGCGCCCCGCGATGCCCGTGCCGACGCAGCGGGTGATGTCCACGCCCAGGTCGCGCGCCAGGCGCCGCACCGCCGGCGTGGCCAGCACCTTGCCCGGCTCGGCCGACACGCCGCCGATCGCGCCGCTCATCTTGCCGACGACAGTGCCGTCGTCCTCGCGTGCCGCCGCGGCAGCCGGGGTCTCGGCGGCCGTCTCGCTCCTCCCGTGGTGCGAACCGTTCTGCGAGCCCTTGGCGGGCTTCACTTCCGGCGCGGGCGCTGCTGCCGCGCCGCCGCCCTCGTACGTCACCAGCGGGTTGCCGACCTTCAGGATCTCGCCCTCGGTTCCGTGCAGGGTCTTGATCTTGCCCGCGCGAGGGCTGGGAACCTCGACCAGCGCCTTGTCCGTCTCCATCTCGGCGAGGATGTCGTGCTCGGCGACGGTGTCCCCCTCCTTGACGCGCCACTTGATGAGTTCGGCCTCGTGCACGCCCTCGCCAAGGTCCGGCAGGATGAACACGTTGGGGTCGGTGGACTTTGCGTGCGCCATGAATCGTCTCGCTCTCGCGTGGTCGTGATGGGTCGGCGGATGGGCCGGGACTGCGGGCAATCCGGCGGTCAACCGTCAGAGCCCCTAGTCTATCCGCGTTCGCACGCGTGCTCACCACGGACCCCCGCATGGATATGCTCAAAATCGCCCGGCTCGAGGAGGGCCGTCAGGCCGAGGCCCTGCGGGAACTGGCCGACGATCACCTGCCCGTCGGCGGCGGCACCGCCGGGCTCGGCGAGCCGGGATCGTGGCTGAACAACGCCGTGGGCGTCGGCCTCGACGGGCCCGTGACCGGGGCCGACGTCGATCGGATCATCGAGTGGTACGAGTCGGCGGGCATCGAGCCGCGCGTTGAACTCTGCCCGTTTGCGCACGAGTCGTTCATCGCCGCGCTCGCCGCACGCGGCTTTGTGGTTCGCTCGTTCGAGTCGGTGCTGTTCCGCGAACTCGACCCGCGCGAGCCGGTGCGCCCAGCCTTCGAACCGCCGGCAGGTTTGGTTGTCAAGCGCGTAGATCCAGCCGACGAGGCCGAGGTGCGCGAGTTCGCCCGCGTCGGTTCCTCGGGTTTCCTGCCGCCGGGCATGACCGAGTGGCCGCCGGAGCACATCGAGATCGCGATGCGGTCCGCGCGCCACCCGCGCACCATCGGTCTGATGGCAATGCTCGATGGTCGCTGCGTCGGCGCGGGCGGCATGGGCCTGCACGACCACGTCGCCGCGCTCTTCGGCCTGAGTGTCCTACCCGAGTTCCGCCGCCGCGGCATCCAGCAGGCGATCATCGCCGCGCGTCTCAACATCGCCGCGGAGCGCGGGCTGCGCATCGCGACGATCGGCTCGCGCCCCGGCGCGCCGACCGAGCGGAACGTCCGCCGCATGGGCTATCAGACGGCGTACGTCAAAGCGATCGTTGTGCGCCCGGGGTCTGGGCTTGCGCCGAATCTCGGTTGACGAGACGACAACCTCCCTCTCGCCGGAGCGGGGTCGTTCGTCGTGCCGGCGCGCGTCCGCGCACCGAGTATCAGAGTTTCAGAAGTTCGCTCACCGCGCCCGCGCGGCGAGTTTCGCGCCGGCAACCGCGGCGGTCGCGCCCAGAACCAGCGCCGAGAGCGTCCACAGAGCCGCAGCGCCCAGCGAACCCGCCGGAGCAGCCACGCCCCGGACCTCGAACATCGCCGCCGCGGCCAGTTCGCCAGCCAGCGGCGCCAGCGCGCCGCCGAACAGGTCGCCCGCGGGCAGCGCGATCATGACCGAGCCCGCCAAGGTCGCCAGCCCCCAGACAAACAGGCCGCGCCACGTCTGATCGCTGCTGCGGCCGATGCCCGCGACGCGTGCCGCCGCCGCGCCGCCGACGAACATCGAAACGACGCATGCCGTCAGCCACCACGCCCCGCCCGCGCTTGCCGCGCCGCCGGCCATCAGCAGCGCCATGCTCAGAGCCAGTGCGATCGTCGTACCTGCGGCCACGCCGCGGAGCGTGTGCAGGTGCACAAGCGTCGCCCGATCGCGCTGTTCGGCGCTCGCAGATGGAACGTACAACGGCTTGGCAATGTGAATGCCGGGACCGAACAGGTTTGCCTGGCTCATGTGGAACTCCGAGAGGTTCGCCGCAGGTGCGGACGGGCTCTCTCTCTCGCGTTCCGGGACACAGCATACCCCAAGGCCCCGCCCGGGGGTAACGAATTCAACCCGGCGTTCGAAATGTGTGGGATTCCCTTGACATATCTGTCGGCTACTCCAAACAGAGTACGATCAAATCGAATGGTGAACCCGGACGAACGGGATGGTTGCGGCTGTTGATGACCAATCTGAAACGCCATGACAGCCCTTCGTGCGGGCGAGGCGCCTCCCTCGGCTGCGCGACCGAACCGAAGCGGCCCGGCTGACAGGGTGGATCGTCACGGGCCGTTGAGGGTGCGCAGAGCGCCGTCAACAGGGTTGCTCGGCCATCAATCAGGTCGCGGCGCAGGTCGGGGAGGAACGGTTCGTGTTCATACCTCGCACCGGCGGGCTGCGATTGGCCGATCAAGGCCGCAGGGTGGTGTCCGTGGAAGGTCACGCCGACCCAGAGCATAAAAAGAGCCGAGCCCTTGCGGACCCGGCTCTGTGTGAGTTGCGCGAATGTCTGACGGTCGGGCCGGATTACCAGCCGCCGCGACGGCCACCGCCGCCGCCACCGCCGAAGCCGCCGCGACTACCGCCGCCGCCGAAGCCGCCGCGGCCGCCGCCACCGCCGCCCTCGCGCGGGCGCGCCTCGTTGACTGTCAGGTTGCGGCCGTCGACGTTCTTGCCGCTCAGGGCCTCGATCGCCGCGCGGGCGTGATCGTCGTTGGCGAACTCGACAAAGCCGAAGCCGCGGGGGCGGCCGGTCTCGCGGTCCATGACCAGCGAGGCCGACGTCACTTCGCCGTGCGCCTCGAACAGTTCACGAAGTTGGGACTCGGTGGTGCTGAAAGACAGATTGCCGACGTAGAGTTTCATGATGCTTGATCCTGCCCTTGAGTGTGAAACCGCTGCTTGAACTCGGGCAAGAGAAAGCGTCGGCGATCCGAAGCCGCGACCGAACCATCGGGCGAAGCGAAACAGAGATCGGGCCATGCTAGGACTGCCGGAGGTGTGAAACCAGCCGACGAAGAAGAAAGATCGCTCCGTGGCCGGCCCCGCGCCTGCCGGCCGGATCGCCGAGAATCCGGCGTCGTTGCAACCGGGAGAGCAGCCCGATAGAATTTTTCAGGATACCCGCCGCGGAACCGGCATTTGTCAAGGAGTGCGACGATGCAGGTCTGTGCCCTCGCTCTGCGGCTCTCGGTGCTCGCCGTTTCCGTGGCGGCGTCGTGCGCATCCGACGACCACGCCAAGCGCGCGCAGCGGCCCGTTCCCGAGCCCACGGTCGTGCTCGACAGGCCGTCGGTCCCGCCCGACCAGTTCAACAACCGCGAGGGGCGGGACCTCGGCCCGCTGCACAACGTGCTGCGCGTGACCGACCGGCTCTTCAGCGGCAACTCGCCCGAGAGCGACGCCGCGTTCGCCGAACTGCAGGCGCTGGGCGTCAAGACGATCATCTCCGTCGACGGGGGCAGGCCGCTGGTCGATCGCGCCGCGGCGTATGGCATGCGCTACGTGCACATCCCCGTCGGCTACGACGGGATCGACGGCCAGACGCAGGTGCTGATCGCCCGCGCCTACCGCGACCTGCCCGGACCCGTGTACCTGCACTGCCACCACGGCAGGCACCGCGGACCCGCCGCGGCGGCGAGCGCGGCGGTGATCCTCGGCGAGATGACGCCCGAGCAGGGCGTCGCGCTGCTCAAGGCCGCGAAGACCTCGCCGAACTACCCCGGCCTGTACGAGTGCGTGTCGTCGATCTCGCCGGAGTTCAGGGACTTTGTTGATCGCGCGCCGCCCGCGGACTCGCTGCCCTCGGTCGCGACGGTCTCCGGCCTGGTCGCCAACATGGTCGGCATCGACTTCTGTTTCGAGAACCTCGGGCACGTGAAGAAGGCGAACTGGGCCGTGCCCAAGGACCACCCGGACCTCGTGCCCGCGGCGGAGGCGGGGCGGCTGGCCGACCACTACCGCGTGCTGATGGACGACCCCGAGTGCGGGAGCATCTCGGCCGAGTTTGTCGCGCTGCTCAGGCGTTCGTGGGAGGAGGCGCAGGCGCTGGAGGACGCGATCGTGGCCAAGAAGGGCGCGGAGCACCTCGACGCCCTGTTCGCCGCGGTGGACCAGTCGTGCAGGGACTGCCACAACTCCTACCGCAACGTGAAGCGGAAGAAGTGAGGGCAGGCCGCGCCGGAGCCGCCCCGAACCCCGTCGGGAGGGCGGGGCGGCACCGCTAGACTTGGGCGCATGTGGCGAGGCATCTCACTTGCGAACAAGTGCCTGCTGCTCTTCGGGGCGGCGGTGGTGCTGATCATCGTCGCCGCGCTGTCGGTCTCGTGGCTCCGCATGAGCGCCATCGTCGATGAGTCGCAGCGCGAACTATCGCGCGAACTGGTCGCGGCGTGGGAGACCTCCGCGGCCGAACTCACCGGCTCGGGCCCGCTGCTGCGCCCCGGCGTCGAGGCCGACGTGGGCGGGGCCAAGGTCGTGCTGCTGACGCCCGACGCCGCGGCGGGCCACAGCGACCCGTTCGTCTCGCGCGCGTGGGCGCGGATGAACGAGAACCCGGAGCACCTGGAGGAGCACCAGTCGCGCTGGGCGGGGCTGAAGCGCGAGTACCGGTTCGCCAAGGCGGTTCGGCCCGCCGCGTCGCCGCGGCAGGAGCCCGACGGGCTGGTGTATCTGCGTCGCGAGTCCGCGACCGCGGGAACGCAGATGCTCGTGAACATGGCGTACCTGCTCAGCGCGGGCCTGTTGGCGCTGGGGCTGGCGGTGCTGGTGTTCTACCTGATCACCAACCGGCTGATCCTCGGCCCGGTGCGCCTGCTCAAGGACACGGCGGAACTGGTGCGCGAGGGCGACGTGGGCGTGCGTTCGGAGATCCGCACGGGCGACGAGTTCGAGGAACTGGGCGAGACCTTCAACCAGATGCTCGAGGCGCTCTCGAGCACGCAGGAGCAGTTGCGGGCGATGAACCGCTCGCTGGACCTGCGCGTCAACGAACTGGCCGAGCGCAACGTCGCGCTCTACGAGGCGAACAAGCTCAAGGGCGAGTTTCTCGCCAACGTCAGCCACGAACTGCGCACGCCGCTCAACTCGATCATCGGCTTCACCGAACTGCTGATCGAGGCGGCGGACAAGGAGGCCGAGGCGGGGGACGACTCGACGCGCCTGGCCAAGCGGCGGCGCTACCTGGAGAACATCCAGACCTCGGGCCGCTCGCTGCTGGAACTCATCACCGGCCTGCTCGAACTGGCCAAACTCGAAGCGGGCAGGATGGATCTGCGCATCGAGCCGGTGAACCTGCGCGACATGCTGGAGATGCTCGCGGCGATGATGCGCCCGCTGGCCGACCGCGGCGGCGTCGAACTGATCGTCGAACTGCCCCCGGACCTGCCCGTGATGGAGACCGACGGGAAGAAACTCCAGCAGGTGGTCTTCAACCTGCTGAGCAACGCGGTGAAGTTCACCAGCGACAAGTGGAGCGCGGCGGGCGCTGGCTCCGGCAACGGCGCTTGGACGGGCGGCGGCGGGGGCGCGGGCGGCGGCGGAGCGAGCGGCGGGGGGGCGAAGGTGACGCTGCGGGCCGAACGTCTGCCCGGGCGCGCGACGGAGGGCCCCGGCGCGGCCGACCGCGTGCGCATCAGCGTGCTGGACACGGGGCCGGGCATCGCGCCCGAGGACCGGCAGCGGATCTTCGAGAAGTTCCAGCAGGCCGACAGCGGGCACACGCGCCGGCACGCCGGCACGGGGCTGGGGCTGGCGATCTGCAGGGAGTTGACCGGCATCCTGCAGGGCGAGATCCAACTCGACAGCGAGGTCGGGCGCGGGTCGATGTTCAGCGTGATCCTCCCCGAGAAGATCGACCCGACCCGGGCCGAGGAGATGCGCCTGGAGATGGCCTTCCGCGGCAAACTCGCGGAGCGGAAGGACAAACAGACGGCGTAGAGCGCGGAACCGTCAGACGGCCACCGCGCCCGCGTGGTGCCGCAACTCCGCCGGCTCGTTTCCCACGAAGTCGACCGCGATCACGTCGATGCGGCGCGGCCGCCCGCCCCAGCGGTTGGCGCGGGACAGGTGCCGCATGATGGCGCGGAGTTTGCGGCGCTTGTGCGCGGTGACGTTCAACTCGGCCGGCGGCGCGGCGACGCCCGGCACGACGCGGCGCGACTTGACCTCGACAAGCACGACCGTGTCGCCGTCGGGCGCGGTGCAGAGCAGGTCGGCCTCGCCCATCGGCACGCGCGCGTTCCGCGCCAGCACCCTGTAGCCGTTCGCCTTCAGGAACTTTTCCGCCGCGCGCTCGCCCGCAGGGCCCAGCGGGTCGCGGTTGACCGACCACGCGGGCGGTCGGAGCGCGTCGCGAAGCATTGCAAACAGGTGCTTCATCGGCGCCCCCGCCTACTGCGCCCGCGCGGGCAGGTAGCGCTCCGCGGCGATCGCCTCGACCTGCGCGATCATGCGCCCGATCTCCGTGAAACTGCCGCGGCTGAGCAGCCGCTCGAAGTATACGTCGCCCTCGGCGCGGCGCTTGCGGTCGCGGAGTTCGAAATCGAGGTCCAGTTGCGCGTCGTAGAGCGAGCGGACGCGCGGCGGCTGGACCGACTCCAGGTGCACCCACGCGAGCGCGTTGTCCCAGCGGATGGGGCCGACCGTCTGGCCGACCCCCAGCGCCCGCGCCGGTTCGTTGAGCGGCGCGGCGAACACGTCGGCCTCGGACAGTTCGCCGCGGAACTCGCGCCGCGCAAGCCCGCCGCTGTCTCGCAGGAAGGTGTTGAAGTCCATCGCCGCGGCTTCGGCAAACGGCTTCTCGGCGATGGCCTGCTCGGCCGCGCGGACGCGGTCGGCGTCGGCCATCGGCACGGCGATGACGCGGAACACGGCGACGCCGGGCTCGTTGAATCGGTCGGCGTTGCGCTCGTACTCCTGGCGCACCAGCCGCCACGGGATGTTGACGCGCGAGTAGATCTTGCGGTTGATCTCGTGTTCGATGAGTTTGAGTTCGAGTTGGTCGCGTGCTTCCTGCTGGAGCGTGCGTCCGGATGTTTCGCGTGTCGCCTCGTCGGCCTGCAGGCGGCTGCCGGCCTGCTGGCTGACCATGGTCCGCTGCACCTGGCCGAGAAAGAAGAACAGGCCCTGCTGCTGCTCGGGCGTGAGCGACGCGCGGGCCTCGGCGAGGATCAGTTCGTCCTGGATCTTCTTGAGCAGCACGCCGCGGATCTCCGGGCGCGCGGCGGCGATGAACGCGGCGCGGTCCGCGCCCACGCGCTCGGCGATGGCGCGGAGTTTGCCGTCCAGCGGGTCGAGCACCTCGGAGGCGAAGACCGGCCGCCCGTTGATCTGCCCCACGACCGATTCGAGGATGACCGGGTCGGCCGCGGGGGCGACGGTGGCCGCGGAGGCGACTTCCGGCTCGCCGATGAACGAGCGGATCGGGAGCGTATCGGTGCGCGGCGCGGCGCCCGATGTCTGAGCGCGTGCCCGCGGAGCGGGGGCCGGGGCGGTCGATCCGGCGCTGTCGCCGGCGTCGAGGGCCCGTGTCGGCGTCGCGCCCGGATCCTGCCGAGGGGCGAACCGATCGGCCGACACCGCGGCCGGCTCGGCCTTGGGCCCATCGGACCGGCACGCGGCAAGCCCGGCCAGCGCGAGCAGCGCTGCGGGCGCGAGCAGGAGAATCGTGGCTTCCGTGCGCATCGGTGTTCCGGCTTTGCCGACGGCCCGCCGGCACGCGTCAGGGTACACGAAGGGGTCTGTGTGTTCAAACAGCCCTATAGTCGTCCGCCGCGGCACGCGGCAGCGAGGAGCCTTGATGTCGCAGAACCCCGGCGAGCCGAAGATCGTCATTGACAGCGATTGGAAGGCGCAGGCACAGGCCGAGCGCGCCAAACTTGCCGAGCAGGAGAAGAAGGCCGCGGCGGCGCGCCCCGCGCCCGACGCGGCGGGCGATCAGCCGCCGATGGAGGGCCTCCCGCCGGCGGACTTCCAGACCCTGCTGGGGTCGATGATCACGCAGGCGCTGATGTACATGGGCGCGTTCCCCGACCCCGAGACGGGCCGGGCGATGGTGTCGCTCGAGCACGCCAGGTTCCACATCGACCTGTTGGGCGTGCTGGAGGAGAAGACCAAGGGCAACCTGACCGCGGAGGAGGCGTCGGACCTGTCGCGTGCGCTGAACGAACTGCGGATGCGGTTTGTCGAGATCAGCAAGGCCGTGGCCGCGGCGATCCAGCGCGGCGCGGTGCGGACCGCCCCCGGTCCCGGTGCTCCGGCCGGTGGGGCGCAGGGCCCACGCGTCGGCCCGGCGACGGGGCAGAGCCTGGGCCTCTGATCGCGCGAATCGAGAACGCGGGACGGGGGCGACGGCGCGGCCTTTCTACCATTGGGCATGAGGGCCGCGGCGCACAAGGGCAAGGTGCTGGTGGCGATGTCGGGCGGCGTCGATTCGTCGGTCGCGGCCGCGCTGCTGCTGCGCGAGGGCTACGAGGTCGTTGGCTGCTTCATGCGGCTGGGCTCGCCCGGCGAGGAACTGGACGCGCCGGTCGAGTTCGACGATCGGCAGATCGCCTGCGACCCGGAGAAGATCCGCATCGGGCACCGCGGGTGCTGCTCGATCAACGACGCGGCCGATGCGCGGCTGGTGTGCGCCGAACTGGGCGTGCCGTTCTACGTCGTGAACTTCAAGAAGGACTTCAACCGGATCATCGCGTACTTCGTCGATGAATACGGCGCGGGGCGTACGCCCAACCCCTGCGTGCGCTGCAACGACTGGCTGAAGTTCGGCAGGCTGCACGACTACGCCGAGCAGATCGGCGCGTCGTGGGTGGCGACGGGCCACTACGCGCGCGTCGATCGCGGCGGCGGCGCGGCGCGCCTGATGCGCGGGGTCGATCACGCCAAGGACCAGTCGTACGCGCTGTTCGGCATGAGGCGCGACCGGCTCGAACGCACGCTCCTGCCGATCGGCACGATGCGCAAGCCCGACGTGCGCGCCCTGGCGCGGCAGCTGGGCCTGCCGATCTTCGACAAGCCGGATTCGCAGGAGATCTGCTTCGTGCCCGACAACGACTACGCCGGGCTGGTCGAGCGCAGGGTGCCGGGGGCGGTCCGTCGCGGCGACATCCTCGACACTTCCGGCAACAAGGTGGGCGAGCACGAGGGCCAGCACCGCTTCACCATCGGCCAGCGTCGGCGCGTGGGCGTGGCGCTGGGCCACCCCGTGTTCGTCGTGGACAAGGACGCCGCGTCGAACACGGTGACGGTCGGCCCGCGCAAGGCGCTGCTGCGCGGCGGACTGGTCGCGAGCGAGATGAACTGGCTCGCGGAAGAGCCGCGCTCCGGCGAGTGGGCGCGGTGCGGCGCCAAGGTCCGGTACAACGCGCAGCCGGTCGCGGCGCGCGTCCGCGCGGCCGAGGGCGCTCGCGCCGAGGTGCGCTTCGACGAGCCGCAGGAGGCCGTCGCGCCCGGTCAGGCCGTCGTGCTCTACGACGGCGAGACGGTGCTCGGCGGCGGGTGGATCGACCGGGCAGAACTCTGAAGGCGGGCGAGCGGTCGCTTCAGCCCGCGGCCCACGCGTGCCAGAGCGCGTCGGCGACCATGGCCATCAGCACCAGCGGCAGGTGGATGATCGAGGCGAAGAACGCCGCGCGGACGTGCCTGCGCTCGGTCGAGCGCAGCAGGCGCAGGCAGAGGGCGGCGAACGCGCCGCTGAGCGCCAGCGCCAGCGCGGCGTAGAGCCAGCCGAGCGACTCGGGCATCAGCAGCACCGGCGCAAGGCACACGGGGATGAGCGTGACGGCCCACGCGGCCATGGTCGCGGCGGTGGCGCGGCCGGTGGGGTCGGTCATCGGCAGCATGCGGTAGCCGCCGCGGGCGTAGTCCTCGCGGTGCATCCACGCGATGGCGAGCACGTGCGGGACCTGCCAGACGAGCATGATGAGAAACAGCGCCCACGCGGCGGGCTGCAGGAGCGGATCCACGATCGCGGTGTAGGCGGTCGGTGCGCCGTGCGACCACGCCGCGGCCCAGCCGACGACCGGCGGCAGCGCGCCGGGGATCGCGCCGATGAGCGTGTTGAACGCGGTGACGGGTTTGAGGGGCGTGTACAGCAGGACGTAGAGCAGGATGGTCGCGGCCGAGACCAGCGCGGCGGCGGGCCCGCACATCGCCCACAACACGAGAATGCCCGCGAACCCGAGCGCAAGGCCGACGCCCAGCGCGGCGTTGGCGGAGAGGCGGTGCTCGGGGAGCGGACGCGTCCGCGTGCGGTGCATGAGCGCGTCGCGGTCGCGCTCGAGCCACTGATTGAGCGCGTTGGCGCCCGAGGCCGAGAGCGACGTGCCGACGACGCAGCCGAGCGCTGAGACCACCAATCCCGCGGCGGTCCACGGTCTGCCGATCGCGGCCATGGTGAACCCGACGCCCGCGGTGATGGCGACCATGCGCGTGATGCGCGGCTTGGTGAGTTCGTACGCCGCGGCGATTCGCGGGCGGAGCGAGGATGGAGCGAGGTCGCTCCGCGCGGGCGCGGTGAGCGCGGTTGTTTGGGCGATGGGTGCGTGGGGTTTGGTCATGGGGCGACGGAACGAGGCGGGCGCATCCGCAAACTTGGAATCGATTGTTTCCCGTCCGGCTTGCGGCGGCTACTGGCAAACGGGAATCTTCCCGGTTTGACAGGATTCCGCTGGCGATGGCCGAGGCTGCGATCGGGACGCTCTCTCCAACCGATCGGCCTGGTCGAATACGATCTGGGTCAGCGGAGTCCCGGTAGCTCAGTTGGATAGAGCGGCCGCCTTCTAAGCGGCAGGTCGGGCGTTCGAATCGCCCCCGGGACGTTCGGCCCTTGCGAGGGCCTCTTGAAACGGCGCCGTGTTGATGCGGAAACACCCTGAGCCGCGCGGCGGGTGGGAAGGAGGCACGTCATGGGCGGCCCCGCGATCGGCTTTGGCCTGCTGCTGGTTGCGGTGATCGTTGGCGCGATCGTCGTGTCGCTGGTTGCGGCGATCGTTCGCTGGCGCGACCGCGTGCGGACGCCGTGCTGCGGCGGGTGTCGGTACCCGGTCGAGGGGCTCACGTCGTTCACATGCCCCGAATGCGGTCGCGACCTGCGGGAGGCGGGCATCCTCGTGCCGGGTGTGCGGCCCAGGCACCGCGTGCACGTGGCGGAGATGATCGCGGCGTGCGCGGCGGTGGCTGTGCTGGGTGCGGTCATCACGGCGGGCGTGCTGGCCGCGACGCCGACGGGCAGGCAGTTCACGGTTCAACGCACGCAGTCGTTGGTGCCCGCATCGGGGAGTTTCGGCGAGTTGCACGTGAGCGCGTCGGCGCGGATTCGGACGCAGACCGGCCCCTTGAACCTGGTTGCTGCGCAGTCGATGACCATCAGCGAGTTGCCCGGCGGCGCGCCCGCGCCCGGCGGGCCGGCGGGTGCATCGACGCCGAGTCTGCTCGAAGTGGACCTGGTGCGCCAGACGTGGCGGGTTGTGCCGTTTGCGGGCACGCCGCGCTCGGCGGATCTTGCCGCGGGCGCGTTGCCGATCACATCGGCAGATATCGGCGGGTGGCTGACCAGCGGCGGCCCCGCGCCGGCCGGGCGCACGCTGCCGCAGAACGAACTCGATGCGCTCGCGGCGTACATCAACGGCGGCGCGGTCAATGCAGGGCCGGAGTTGCGGGTCACATCCGCCGGGTTCAGCACGTCCGGCGGGGTTGCGCCGTGGGCGATGTGGACGACGGTGATCGTGTGGGCCGCGCTCTTCGGCGCGGCGACGTGGCTGATCCGGCTGAGCAATCGGGCGCGGCCGGGGCAACGAAGGGCGGCGGACAGCGATCGCGTAACTCCGGTCGCAGCCAGGCCGTCCCGATGAAGTTGAGCGGTCTTCGACGGGGGATTCCGCAGATCCAAAGTCAGACTTTGAGTTTGCAGTACCTATCAACTTGCGCAACTACGAGCGCGCCCCGGACTTGCGCGGACGGCGCGGGCGCTCGGTGAACGGCTCCAACTCCGCGGGCAGGACCTTGAGTCCGCGCCGGCGGGCCTTGGCGACGGCGTACCACAGCGACAGGTGCATGCGGTAGCGCACCTGCTCGGTGATGTTCAGGCCGTGGGCCTCCATCGCCTCCAGCGACCACCGCCACGCGTGGAACTCTTCGAGGCAGCGCGGCTTGTACACGTTGAAGCCGATGGCGTGGTGGCCGATCTCGTGGAGGAAGACCGCCGCGGACATCGGCCCGCGCGGGCGCGGCGCCTCGATGAGGCGCTTGACGCTGCCGTCGCGGTACGTAAGGCACCAGGCCAGGCCGCTCATGCTGGTGCGCCACTTGCGCACGCGGATCGAGTAGCGTTCGAGCATGAGCCGCGTGACGGCGTCGTAGCGTGCCTCCATCGAGTCGGGAAGCGGGACGTCGGAAGTGGGAAGTGGGGGCCTCGTCGCCGATTCGCGAACGGGCGGCGGCGCGGTCGGCGGCTGCGGGGCGATTCGCGTAGGGAAGCCGCGTCCCTCGGGCTCCTTGAAGGCGGTCACTCGCTCGCCGCGGCGTGTGCGTTGCGGCGGCTTGGCCTGCTGGCGCGTGCGCTCGGGCGGCTTTGGTCGCAGCCAGTTTTCGAGAAGGTCCCAGAGCGTGGTCGTCATGCGTCATGCATCCGGAGAGAACAGACGCGCGCCGGGCGGGATCGGCCTGCCGCGGGCAAAGGAGGCCCAGTCCATCGGGCGCTTGCCCGCTGGCTGGAGTTCGAGGATCTCCAGCGCGGTGCGGTTGCCGCAGCATACCACGCCGCGGGCGGGGTCGATGATCGCGCCCGGATCGTCGGCCGGCGCGCGTTCGGGCGCGACCCGGACGCGCAGGAGCTTGATGGGAATCGGCGGCTGGTCGTTTTGGCGCGGATCGAGGTGCGCCGTCACGCCCGGCCACGGCGTGAGCGCGTGGACCTGCCGGCGCAGAAAGTCGGCGGGCTGGTGAAAGTCGATCTGCCCGTCGGACTTGCTGAGTTTGGTCGCGATGGTGACCTCGGACTCGATCTGGTGGCGCGGCGAGAGGCTGCCCGCGGCGTGCTGGGCCAGCACGCGCTCGACCAGCGCGGGGCCGTCGGCCGCGAGCCGGTCGTGCAGTTCGCCGGCGGTGGCGAGCGGGTCGATCGGGATCGGCGGGTCGGTCTGCGCGAGGATGAGCCCGGCGTCCATGCGGTCGGCGAGCGTGATGACGGAGTTGCCGGTGACCTTGTCGCCCGCGAGGATCGCCGCGTTGATCGGCGCCGCGCCGCGCCACCGCGGCAGGAGCGACGCGTGCAGGTTGATGGCGAACGCGCCTTCGAGCAGACGCGCCGAGAGTTTCTGGCCAAACGCGATGACGACGAAGGTGGGGTGCTGAACGTCGGAGGTCGGATGCGACGACGCGGCCGGCGCGGCCGCGAGGCGGTGGATCTCGGCGACGACCTCGGGCGCGTTGACCTTGGGCGGTTTGAGCATCGCAACGCCGGGGAGATGCTCGGCGGCCCACGCGGCGACGGGGGTGGGGGTGAGTCTGCCGCCACGACCGGCGGGCTTGTCGGGCTGGGTCACGATCGCGGCGATGTCGTACTTCCCGCTCTGCGCGAGGTGCGCGAGCGTCGGAAGGCCGAACGCGCCGGAACCGAAGAAGACCAGCCGCATGGGTTCGAGTGTAGTGGCGCGGCTACCGCGGCGCGGCGCGTTCGAGGTCGCGCACGGCCGATCGGTTCTTCAACCGCGACATCTGCGTCATGCGGTCGATGATGAGCACGCCGTCGAGGTGGTCGGCCTCGTGCTGCCAGCAGCGCGCCAGCAGACCGGTCGCGGTGCGGGTGAAGGGCTTGCCGTCGAGGCCGATTGCCGCGATGGTGATGGTCGGCGGGCGGAGGACTTCGCCGGTGATCTCGGGGAGGGAAAGGCAGCCCTCGCTGAGCGGCTCGGGCGGGCCGAGCGGGTTGCTGAGCACGGGGTTGATGTAGACCTCGGGCGCGCGGGTCGCGCTGGGCGGCTCGGCCGCGGCCGAACGGTCCTCGTTCTCGGGCACGTGCGCGACGAACATGCGCCAGTCAAGGCCGACCTGCGGCGCGGCGAGGCCGATGCCGTCGGCCTCGAACATCAGTTCGATCATGCGGCGGGCGACGGCGCGCACCTCCTCGGACACGTCCGACAACGCGCGGGTCCTGACCCGCAGCACGCGGTCCGGATAGGTGCGGATACTCAGGCTCGCCGGATCGATGGGCATGAAGCAAGGGTATGCGGCGGGAACGCGGGATCGGCCCGCGCCGGGCATGCGTATGGGCGTAGGGCGGGTCGCTGGTGGAGAACCGCGGAATCCCGGGCCGCGTTGACGCTCCGGCGTGCGAGCCGGTAGGATTGCGTCCGGCACCGGCACTCGGGGCGGCAGGGCAAGCAAGGAGCGCGCATTGGGTCTTTTTGGCAGGAAGAAGACGGAAGAGAAGCCCGCGGCCGAAGGGTCTGCGCCGGCAAACAACGGCGCGCCGGCCAAGCCCGCGGATGCGCCCGCGTTCGAGTATTCGCCCGACAAGGCCGGCAAGTTCTTCGAGCGGGCCTCGACCCTGCACGAGGCCACGAACTACGGGTACGCCATGCAGTTGTGGCTCGGGGGCCTGCGACAGGACCCGACGAGCATGGCCGGGCTCGAGGGGTTTGTGAAGTCGGCGACCGCGTACATGGCGGACAAGAAGTACCCGGAGAAGGACATCGTCAAGCAGTTCTCGACGACCAAGTCCGACCTCGACCGCTACCTGTACGACTTGCTGATGTGGGGGTGCAAACTCACGGACGCGGGTCTGGGTGTCCGGGCCATGCAGGCCGCGGCGAAACTCGGCCTTGCCGAGCCGGCAGTGTGGATCGCCGACCGCGCTGCGGGCGCGGCCTCGCGCGAGAAGCGGCCGCGCAAGGACTATCTCGTCGCGTGCCTCGACGTGTTCGAGAAGTTCCAGCGGTTCGACAAGGCGGTGATCGTCGGCGAGGCGGCGGTGCGGCTGGACCCGGCCGACGGCCGGCTCGCGCAGCGCGTGAAGAACCTCTCGGCCGAATCGACGATGCACCGCGGCGGGTTCGATCAGGTCGGGCAGGCGGGCGGCTTCCGGCAGAACGTCCGCGACGCGGCCAAGCAGCGGCAACTCGAGGACCAGGACCGCGTCGTCAAGACCGAAGAAACGCTGGAGCGCATGATCGAACAGACGCGGACCGAGCACCAGACGCACCCGCAGGACCGACCGACCATCCTGCGGCTGGGAAACCTGCTCAAGGAGCGCGGCCGCCCGGAGGACGAGGAAGAGGCGCTGCGTCTGTACCAGGCGGCGCACCAGGCGACCGACGAGTACCGGTTCAAGGAACTGGCGGATCAGATCACGCTCAACCAGGCGCGCCGGCGCGTGGCGAAGTTAAAGGCCGATCTGGAGCGCGGCGACGAGTCGGCGCGCGAGCCGCTCAAGCGGGCGCGACAGGACCTGCTGGCCCGCGAGATCCGCATGCTGGAGGACCAGGTGCGGGCGTACCCGACCGACCTGATCAAGAAGTTCCACCTCGGCCGCGCGTTCTACGCGACCGGGCGGTACGACGAGGCGGTCGCGCTGTTGCAGGAGGCCAAGGCCGACCCCAAGCACCGCTCGCAGGTGCTGAACTACCTCGGCCTGAGTTTCCTGAACATGGATGGGTACACCGACGAGGCGATCGAGACGCTGCGGCAGGCGCTGGCGACGCACGACACGCCCAGCGACGAGGTGGGGACCGAACTGCGCTACGGCCTGATGCTCGCGCTCGAGACGCGCGCCCGCGAGAACAAGGACCTCGCCGACGCCGAGGAGGCGTTCAAGATCGCCGCGGGCATCACGATCCAGAATATTTCGTACAAGGACGTGCGCAAGCATCGCGACGACATCAAGGCGTTGATCGCGCAACTCAAGGGCGGAGGCGGCGGGGGGGGTGGGGGTGGTGGCGGTGGTGGTGGGGGCGCGGCGTGAGCGCGGCCGCGCAGGGTGCGACGGCGATCATCCCCGCGCGACTGGGCTCGACGCGGTTCCCCGGCAAGGTGCTGGCCGACCGGACGGGCAAGCCGTTGATCCGGCACGTGTGGGAATCGACGGGGCGCGCGGCGAGCCTGTCGCGCGTGGTGATCGCGACCGACGACCGGCGCGTGCTCGACGCCGCGGCGTCGTTCGGCGCCGAGGCCGTGATGACCAGCCCCGGGCACCCCAACGGCACGAGCAGGCTCGCCGAGGCCGCCGCGAAACTCCGCCTGCCGGGCGACGCGATCGTGGTGAACGTGCAGGGCGACGAGCCGGACCTCGATCCGTCGGTGATCGACGCGGCCGTCGGCGCGCTGGTACGCGGGGAGCGGTCCAGCGGCGCGGCGATCGCGACGGCCGCGACCGCGCTGCGTCCGGCGATGGGCGAGCGCGGCGACGACCCGAACATCGTGAAGGTTGTGCTGGGGCTCGACGGGTGTGCGCTGTACTTCTCACGGGCGCCGATCCCGTTTGATCGAGACGGTCGCGGCGAAGGCGCCGCGCCGCTGCGGCACGTGGGGCTGTACGTCTACCGTCGCGCAACGCTGGACCGCTACGCCGCGATGCCGCCGACGCCGCTGGAGCAGACGGAGAAACTCGAGCAGTTGCGCGCGTTGGAGAACGGGCTGAAGATCGCGGTGGCGGTCGTGCCGCCGGAGGCCACCGGCGGGGGCGGGATCGACACGCCGGCGCAGTACGAGGCGTTCGTCAGTCGGAAGAAGACTGTTTGACGACCGCCGCGCGCATCGGCGTGCGGCCGTTGTCGATGCGGAACTCGGGCAGGCTGTCGAGCGGTTCGACCGCCAGCCCCGCCTCGCGCAGCCGTTCGACGGCGGGCGGCAGATCGGTCCCGGGAATGGGCCCGTCGCGGTAGATCAGGATGGCGCGTCCGTCCTGCTCGAGGCGCCGGCGGAACCGCTCGATGGTCCACGCCTCGCCGGCGTACATCGTCGCGAGCGCGCGCGGGTCGCCGACGGCGCGCACAGGCCCGCCCGCGTAGTAGTCCAGCGCGGGGCTGGTGTATTCAAACGCGAAGACCTGCCCTGGGCCGGTCCAGAAGGGCGAGGCCTGCAACGCGCGGACAAGGTCTCGCGGCGAGCGGTGCGCGTTCAAGCGGTCGCGCAGCCAGCCGTACTGAACCGTCTGTGCCGTGGCCAGCGCGAGCACAGCGGCGCCGAGCCACAACGCCCGCGACCGCTGAAGCGGGCGCGGTTCGCACCAGTGCGCGGCCAGCCAGCCCGCGAGCATCGCCCACGCCGGCCACATGGGCGTCAGGTATCGCTGCACGCCCTTGCCGAGGACGCTGAAGACGATCAGGCTCAGGACGATCCACGCCGCGATGACCGCCGCGCCGGGCGTCAACCGCGGCCGGGCGCGAAGCAGGACAAACGCCGCGACAAACGCGAGGATCGATCCGATGCCCAGACCGAAAACCAGCGTCTCGAAGTTGCTGATCGGCGCTTCGGCGATGAACGGCCGGATGTTGTCGTCGACCTCGGCCTGCGCGAGCGACGCGGCACGGTCGGCGCCGATGCGCTGCGCGACGAGGTGCGCCCAGCCGAACCTCGCCGCGGCCGGGACTCCGAGCACCAGCAGCGGGTGCGTTCGCGAATAGGCGACCAGCACGGCCATCGCACGCCGTGGTTGCACCAGCCTTCCGAGCACCCGGCCCAGCCACGCGCCCGCCGCGCCGATCAGCAGCGGGCCGGGGAGTTCTTCGGGGCTGCGCATGTTCACCGCCGCGGCGGCGAAGAACGCCGTGCCGACAAGGACCGCGCCCGCCCGGGCGAGCCACGGGTTGGCCGGCGCGGCGGGGGTCGGACGCGCGTTGCGGCTGAACCCGAGGAACGCGGTGTCGAGCGGGTCGCGCGTGCAGGCGTACCACAGCGCGACGCCGCCGTACGCCGCGAGCGCGACGTAGAGCAGGCCGGGGTCTTTGGTCAGGACGGCGCCGGTGGTGGCCGCGGTGGCGAGCAGGACCGCGGGAACACTCGTCCGTCGCTCGACCCGGTGCGCGCGGAACGCGTGGGCCACGCCCCACACGGCGCACGCGACGAAGGGCACGAGCAGGATGTCCAGTTCGCCGATGCGTGCGGCGCGGACGTAGAGGATGCCGGTGGCGAGCAGCGCGGCGGACCAGAGCGCCGCGCGGGCGGCGGAGTCGCGCTGCGCGGCGGTCGGCCGGTCGGGCGTGAACAGTTCCCGCGCTGCGCCGTACGTCGCCACAACGCCCAGCAGGCCCGCCAGCGCCACGACAAACCGCAGGTGCCAGAGTTCCACGCGCTGGCCGAGTGCGCCGGCGACCGCGAGTTGCGCCCAGTAGATCATCGGCGGCTTGGCGAGGTAGGGCTTTCCGTGCACCGTGGGCACGAGCCACTGTCCC
Organism: uncultured Phycisphaerales bacterium; assembly: GCA_937995595.1. Taxonomy (GTDB): domain Bacteria; phylum Planctomycetota; class Phycisphaerae; order Phycisphaerales; family UBA1924; genus JAHBXL01. Next base: position 77,821 of record CALKJW010000005.1, read on the forward strand.
CGCTCCTGCATGTCGCGTGCGACGATGAGCCGCTGGCCCTCCTGCCAGTTGGTCACGCCGTGGGTGTCAAGACCGGGGAAGAAGGTCAGCAGGCACAGCGCGGCCAGCACGGCCGCGTGGAGCAGCGTGCGCGGGCCGGTCCGTGGGTGTTCGGCGTGGTCCATGCGTGCGCGGACTCACGATGCCCCGGAGGCCGCGCGCGGCGGGGCGCGGCCCGAGGCGCTCCTTCAGGCGTTGTCGAGGATCTCGATGGTCTTGAACGGCCGGCCCGCCAGCATCTCCAGCGACGCCCCGCCGCCCGTCGAGACGTGCGAGAACTGGTCGGCCATGCCGAACAGTTCGGCCGCGGCGGCCGAGTCGCCCCCGCCGACGATGCTGGTCGCGCCGTTCTCGCGCGTGGCGTGGACCATCGCGCTGGCAACCTGCTGCGTGCCGACGCGGAACGGCGCCCACTCGAAGACGCCCATCGGCCCGTTCCAGACGATGGTCTTGGCCCTGCGGATACGCAGCGCGAAGGCGGTCTGCGTCCTGGGGCCGATGTCCAGCCCCATGTACCCCGGCTTGATCGCGTCGGCGAACGTCTCGATGTCGCCGGCTTTCTCGGCAAACTGCGTCGAGCAGACGTGGTCCTGCGGCAGCATCAGGTCGCACTTGAGCCGCGCGGCCTCGTCGAGGATGCGCTTGGCGTCGGCGAGCATCGACTCCTCGACGCGGCTGGCGCCGACCTGCTTGCCCAGGGCGCGGAGGAACGTGTACGCCATCGCGCCGCCGATGAGCACCGCGTCGGCCTTCTTCAGGACCTGCTCGATCATCGGCAACTTGTCCGAGACCTTCGCGCCGCCCATCACGACGACGTAGGGCTTGGCGGGGCTGCGGAGCGCCTCGGAAAGGTACCTGAGTTCCCGCTCGACGAGCAGCCCGACGACGCGCGGCTTGCCCGCCATCGCCGCGGGCACGGCGTACATCGACGCGTCCTCGCGGTGGCAGGTGCCGAAGGCGTCGTTGCAGTAGACGTCGCCGTAGGCGGCGAGTTTGGCGGCAAAGGCCGGGTCGCCCTTCTTCTCGCCCTTGTGGAAGCGGAGGTTGTCCAGCAGCAGCACGCCGCCGGGGCGCAGGGCCTTCACGGCCGCCGCGGCGGCGTCGTCCACGGGGTCGTGCGAGGGGAACTCGACGGGCCTGCCCAGGATCTCGGACAGCCGTTCGGCGCAGGGCTTGAGCGACTCGGAGGCCTCGTACCCGACGCCCTCGGGCCTGCCGAGGTGCGACATCAGGACGGCCGACCCGCCGCGGTCGAGCACCGACCTGATCGTCGGCACCGCGGCGCGGATGCGCCGGTCGTCGGTGATCCGGCCGTTCTCGATGGGGACGTTGAAGTCCACGCGGATCAGGACGCGTTTGCCGGAGACGTCGGTCTGGGCGATGGTCTTCTTGGACATGGGGAGCCCTGGGGGTTGGCGGGGCGATGGCCGGGGATGGCGGGGACCGGTTGCCGAATCGTCACGACATCACGTCATCATCCGAACATAAGTTATGTGGCCGCGGCGGCTCGCGGGCCCGGCGGGTCAGTCGATCATCCGGTCGGCGCGGGCGCGGAGTTTGGCCATGCCCTCCTCGTTCAGGCGGTCGCGCATCTTGCGCAGCCGCGTGGCGATGCTCGCGTCGATCAACTGGTCGCCGATCTGGAGTTTGAGGCCGCCGATCATGGCGCGGTCGGTGTACGGGTGGACGATCGGGTCCTTGCCGAGCGTGGCGCGGAGCCGCTCGCGGATCGCGGCAAGGTCCTCCGGGCTGATCGGCGAGGCGGTGTACACGTCGACCTCGACGCGCCCGAAGACCTCCTGCACCTTCTCGTCGAACGCCGCGACGATGCCGGGCAGCGAGCCCAGCCGGCCCTTGGCGTTGAGGGTGAGCAGGAAGTTGCGGGTCAGGTCGCTGACGCGTCCGGTCAGGATGCGCTCCAGCGACCTGCCGCGAGCGTCGGCCGCGAGGATTCGCGACGCGAGGAACTCGCCGAAGGCCGGCTCGGACCGGGCCAGGTCGAGCAGTTCCTCCAGTTCGGCCAGCGTGTGCTCGATCGTCGCCTGGCCGCCCTGGGCCAGCGCAAGATCGAACAGCGCGGCGGCGTACACGCGGGACAACGCATCGGGCTCGGAGTGCGTCAGGGGCATGGGTTCTCGTCGTGTTCGAGGTCTTGGAGGCGCACCGACCCGAAGGCCGGTGACACGGATCAGTTCGCGTGCGCGGCCTGGAACTCGGCCAGCGATTCCTCGACCAGCCGCTGCTGGTCCTGCGGGCGGATCTCCTTCTGGAGGATCTTGCCGGCGATCGACGCCGCGAGCGTGCTCGCCTCGGCGTAGATCTCGGCCAGCGCGGCCCGCTTGGCCGAGTCGATGTCGCGCTTGGCCCGCTCGCGCATGGCGTTGAGTTCGGCGTCGGACTTGGCCTTGAGTTCCGCGGCGATGGCCTGCTGCTGGGCCTTGGCGTCGTCGAGCATCTTCTGGGCCTCGGCGCGGGCCTGCGCGAGGCTGCGCTCGTACTGCTGCAGGGCCTCCTTGGCCTGCTGCTGCGCCAGTTCGGCCTCCTCGATCGACTGTCGGATCTTCTCCTCGCGGTCCTTCAGGCCGCCGGAGATCGCGGGCCAGACCTTGGTCGCCAGGATCGCGAACACGATCGCGAACACCAGCAGCGAGACGATCATGGGCACGATGCCCTGTTCGACCGTCGGCAGCACGCCGGCGGGCGAATGGCCCGCCGGTTCGGCGGCGCGGGCCGCCGCGGCGGAGAGCAGGGGCACAACAAGGGCGAGTCGCGGGAGGAGTGCGTTCATCCGTTCGCTCCGAACTTCACGCGTGTGGGGACTTCCGTTCGAGGGCACGCCACAAGGCAATGCGGGGTCGTCGCGATTTCCGCGACGCCCCGCGGGTGGATCACTTGACGAAGCCGACCAGCAGGCCGACGACGACGGCGAACAGCGTCGCGCCTTCGACCAGCGCGGCCGCGAGAATCATGTTCGTGCCGATGGGGCCCTTGGCCTCGGGCTGGCGGGCGATGGACTCGACCGCGCCCTTGCCGATCAGGCCGATACCCAGGCCGCCGCCGATGACGGCGATGCCGGCGCCAAGCGCGGCCAGACCGTGACCGACGCCGACGTCGGCGGCGCTGGCCAGGGCGGGCGTGGCCAGGAGTGCGAGTGCGGGGTAGGCGAACTTGCTCATCTTCATCTGATTGCACCTTTCGGATTCGTGCGCGAGTCTCAAGCGCCGCGGCCGACCGGCCCGGCAAGGTGGCGACCCGTCATTCACGCGTGGGCGTGCTCGTGGTCGTGTGCCCCGTGATGCTCGTGCTCATCATGGTGGCTGAGTTGGGAGATAAACACGGTGGTGAGGAACATGAACACAAAGGCCTGCAGGAAGGCCACGAACAGTTCGAGGAAGTAGATCGCGACCGCCGCGATGATCGACGCGACCGAGATGACCGGCCCGAGCACCAGCCCCGACCCGCCCTTGGTGAGCAGGCCGATCCCGCTGACCGCGAACATGAAGAGCACCGCGACCAGGATGTGGCCCGCGGTCATGTTGGCGAACAGACGCAGGGCCAGCGCCACCGGCTTGATGAACGTGCCGAGGATCTCGATGGGCACCATCAGCGGCCACAGGTACGCGGGCGTGCCCGCCGTCAGGTGGTGCAGGTAGCCGCCAATGCCCAGTTCGCGGATGCCGGCGATGTTGATCACCAGACCCGCGATGATCGCCAGCGCGGCGGTGACGAACAGGTTCTGCGTCGCGGTCGCGCCCAGCACGCCGCTGAGCAGGTGCGTGCCCGTCAGTTTGTCGATCAGGTGCGCCGTGTCCGTGATGGGCACCAGCCCGAGCAGGTTGTTGATGAGGATGAAGAAGAAGACCGTCCACAGGAAGGGCATGAACCGGTCGGTCCGATCCTCCAGCAGCGGCCGGGCCGTCGTGTCGCGCAGGTAGACGCAGATGACCTCGATCATGTGCGCGAACGGGTTGCGCGTGACGTACCGCGACGAGCCCTCGCTCGCCGGGCCGGTCCGGATCTTGGTCGAGGCCCACCACAACAGCAGCACCGTCAGCAGACCCGAGAGCAGCAGGTTGCCCACGTGCGCCGACCACCACTGGATCTGCCGCCCGCCGATCTCCACCACGCCCCAGCCGTGCGGGAACTGGTTGACGACGTGGTCAACGGGGTTCGACGCGGCCAGAGTCATCGCGCTCGCCAGCATTCAGTGCGCTCCATCCGGGCGGCTGCGTGCCGCCCCGCTCTTAAGTGTGTGAATCGCCCACGAGGTCTCGGCCATCAACGCAAGGAGCCCGCAGACCAGGAACGTCGTCCAGAACGTCCGGCCCTCGGGGCCCAGCGCAAAGAACAGGGCCAAGCCGAGCGCCAATGCGCCAAGCATCCGAACGACCGACGCGACCAGCACCGCGAAACTCAGCCGGCCCGCGTCCTGCGTGCCGGTCGTCGCGACCAGCGCCAGGCCGATGAGCGCGCCCACCGCCCACGCCCCGCCGCCCATCAACGCCGCGGCGGCAGCGCGGCCAGCGTCATCGCCGGTCCAAACCATCGCCAGCCCGCACCCGCCGCCAATGACGGCGCCGAGCGCGACCGCGCCGAGCGTGGCCAAGGCCGCGCCGACAGGCGAGTGCAAGGTTTTGGAGCGCGTCTCGATCGGCATTCGTTCGTATGCCTCCTCGCGCGAATGCCTCCAAGGCCCGTGCGAGGGGACGAAGGGTAGCAACCTCCGGCCACGGAGGCGAGCCTTCGGTATCTCAACGGGCCGGCGGAGCAGGTGTCACGAGCGGTTGGCCTTCAGTGCTTCACGGACGAAGCGGATGAAGCCGCCGATCAGGCCAAGGCCCAGCCCGACCAGCAGCGGCCAGGGCGCCCACGCCGGCACGACCCACTTCTGCACGGCCCAGCCGATCAGCGCAAAGCCGATCACGGCGTAGACGAAGTTGAGCGCGATCGCCCACGCGCTCGCAGCCGAGACCGTGTCCGACGCGGCCGTCCTGATCGGCACCCCGGGCACGCCGCTGGGGCGCGACACAGGCGTGCGGAGCACTTCCGGAATCTCCGGCGGCGCGGGCGGCTCGCGCCACGCGGGCAGGTCTTCGACGCGGTCCGGCTGTTCGTCGGAGCGGTCGTCGCCTCGCGGTGTCTTCGGCTCGCTGGTCATGGGTCACATGAGTGTGCGCGCAGCGAACGTTCGCGCCGCGGCGAGCACGTCCTTGAGTTTGCCGACGTCGGTCCCGCCGCCCTGCGCGGTGTCGGGCTTGCCGCCGCCCTTGCCGCCGCAGGCCTCGGCCGCGGCCCTGACCCAGTCGCCCGCCTTGAGCCCGCGCTTGATGATCGCCTCGGGAACGACGGCGAGGATGGCGATCTTGTTGCCGTCGTGGTCGGGCGAAACCAGCATGACGGCCTTGCGGGGGCACAACTGCGCGACGGTGTTCACCGCGGCCTGCAGCGCCTTGCGGTCGTCGCCGGCCTCGATGGTGTTGATGATGAAGTCGTCGAGCGACGCCGCGGCGGCCTGGCCGATCTGGCGCGCGAGGTTCGCGGCCTCGGCCGCGCGTGCCGCGGCGGCCTCCTTGTTGCCGGCCTTGACGCGCTCCTGCAGCGCGGCGAGCGCGCCCCGGAGTTCGGCCTTGCGCGCCGCGGGGAGCGTGATCTGGTCGAGGTCGGTCGCGATCTCCTGCGCGGCCTGCGCCAGCGCGGAGTCGGCAAGCCTGCCCGCGTCGGCGATGCGTGCCGCCAGCGCGTCCGCGGCCCGGATCGCGGCCAGCGCCGGCACGCCGCTGAGCGCGACGATGCGGCGGACGCCCTTGGCCACCGCTTCTTCGCTCACCAGCGCGAAGTGGGCGATCTCGCCGGTGCGCTGCACGTGCGTGCCGCCGCAGAACTCGATGGACAGGTCGCGCCACTTCGGGTCCCTGGGGTTGTCGAGCAGCGCGGCGACGGGCGCGCCGATCGAGACGACCCGCACCGGGTCCGGGTAGGTCTCGCCGAAGACGGCGCGCAGGCCCTCGACCTGGCGCGCGACGTACAGCGGCGCGGTGTCGGCGTGCACGGGCAGGTCGCGCTCGATGCTCCGTCGCACGTGCTGCTCGATCCGCGCCAGTTCGTCGGGCGCGACGGCCTTGCCGTGCGAGAAGTCGAAGCGCAGGCGGTCCTGCGCGACCAGCGAGCCCTTCTGGTCCACGCCGTCGCCCAGCGTGGCGCGCAGGCTCAGGTTCAGCAGGTGCGTGGCGGTGTGGTTGGCCGCGATGGCGGCCCGGCGGTGCGCGTCGACGTTCAGGTGCACGTCGTCGCCCACGGCCAGTTCGCCGCGGATCACGTGGCCGATGTGCAGCACCACGCCGCCGAACGAGCGCACGTCCTCGACGCGGAACTCGCCGCCCTCGTGGTCGTCGCCGTGGTGCGAGCGGGCCTCGCGCCCCACGAGCATCCGACCGTGATCGGCCTCCTGCCCGCCCATCTCGGCGTAGAAGTTGGTCCTGTCGAGCACGATGCCCAGCGGCTGCAGGCGGCCGTGCGAGGCCTGGGCGCGCTCGTCGAAGTTGTGCCCGTTCCAGATGGCCTTGACCGTCGCGCGGATCGTGCGGCCGTGGAACTTGTCCACGTCCTCGGTCTTGCCGATGCCCATCTTGGCGATCCGGGCCAGCGTGTCGGGCTGGAGCGCGAACGCCGCCGTCCCGCCCTCGCCGGCCGCGAACTTGCCGCCCGACCCGGCCCGCGCCTTTTCGCGTGCTTCTTCCATCAGGCGCTCGTAGCCCGCCAGGTCCACCTTCATGCCGCGTTCCTCGGCCATCTGCGCCGTGAGGTCGGGCGGGAAGCCGTAGGTGTCGTAGAGTCTGAACGCGTCCTCGCCGGAGATCTGCGCCGCGTCCTTGACGCCGCCGCCGGCCTGACGCGCGGCGTGGGCGCGCTGCGCGGCCTCCTCGAAGAGTCTGATCCCGCGGTCGAGCGTCCTGCCGAAACTCTCCTCTTCCTCGCGGATGATCGCGTAGACGCGTTCGGGGTTCCTGCGGAGTTCGGGGAAGAACTCGCCGAAGTTGTCGACGACCGACGCCGCGAGTTGCGCGAAGAAGCCCGGTCGCGCGTGCAGGGTCTGGCGCGCGTAGCGCACCGCGCGACGCAGGATGCGCCGCAGCACGTAGCCGCGACCCTCGTTGCTCGGCACCGCGCCGTCGGTGATGGCGAAGGTGAGCGTGCGGATGTGGTCGGCCACGACGCGGTAGGCGGTGTCGATGTTGCCCACGTCGTGCGCCCCCAGCCGTCCCATGTACGCCCGCGCGCCGGTCAGCCGCTCGATCGCGGCGAAGATCGGCATGAACACGTCGGTGTCGTAGTTGGAGCGCTGGTTCTGCAGGATGCTCGTCAGGCGCTCCAGCCCCATGCCCGTGTCCACGTGCCTGGCGGGGAGGGTGGTGAGCCTGCCGCCCGGCTCGCGGTTGAACTGGATGAACACGTTGTTCCAGATCTCGATGACGTCCGGGTCGCCGGTGTTCACGAGGTTGGGCACGCTCCGCCGCTCAAGCCCCATCGCCGTCAGCCGGTCGACGTGGATCTCGGTGCACGGCCCGCAGGGCCCGGTGTCGCCCATCTCCCAGAAGTTGTCCTTCATGTTGCCGGGCAGGACGCGCTCGGGCGGCAGGAACCTCTCCCACAGGGCCTTGGTCTCGAGGTCGGGCTCGAGGCCGGCCTCGGTGTTGCCGCCGAAGTACGTCGCGTACAGCGAGCCGGGCGGCAGGCCGTAGACGTTGACCAGCAGGTCCCACGACCACTCGACGGCTTCCTTCTTGAAGTAGTCGCCGAACGACCAGTTGCCCAGCATCTCGAAGAAGGTGTGGTGGTAGGTGTCCTTGCCGACGTCCTCGAGGTCGTTGTGCTTGCCGCCGGCGCGTATGCACTTCTGGCTGTTGACGGCGCGCTTCAGGCCGAACAGCGGCGAGCCGGGCTCGGCGCGCCCGAGGAACAGCGGCTTGAACTGGTTCATGCCGGCGTTGGTGAACAGCAGCGTCGGGTCGTCGTGCGGCACGACCGGCGAGGAGGGCACGAACGTGTGCGCGTGCCGCTTGACGAAGTAGTCGACGAAGGTGGATCGGACGCGGGAAACGGGCCAGTTCATGGGCGGAGTGTACGCTGCAAGGCTCCTGCCTCGGGGCGAACGATGGAACTCGAAGGGCACGAAGAGCGCCGAGAGAATCCGCCGGATTCGAGTGGTTCGCGTTTGACCGTATCGCCCGCGGCGTCCCCTCTTCTTCGCTCGTCGCGCCCCTCGAGTTGATCGGGATCATGCGGATTTGTGCGGCGCCGCAGCGGTGCCGATACACTCCCCGCACATGCGAACCTTCGACCTTGTCGTCATCGGATCGGGGCCGGGCGGGCAACGGGCGGCGATTCAGGCCGCCAAACTCGGCAAGAGCGTCTGCGTCGTCGAGAAGGCACAGGTGCTCGGCGGGGCGATGATCAACACCGGCACCATCCCCAGCAAGGCGCTGCGCGAGGCGGTGCTGCAGATGGTCGGCGTTCGCAGGCAGGGGACCGAACTGTTCCAGCACCTCGACCGGCGCAGCCAGTTGCAGGGGCTCATCGCCTCGTGCCAGCGCGTCATCAAGGCCGAGATCGACGTCGTCCGCACGCACTTCATCAACAACGGCATCGAACTGCTCTCGGGCGTCGGATCGTTCGTCGACGCGCACGCCGTCAAGGTCGAAGGGCTGCACTCGGCCGAGGTCGTCCGCGGCGAGCACGTGGTGATCGCCGTCGGCACCTCGCCGGCCCGGCCGGGCAGCATCCCGTTCGACGGCAACCAGATCATCACCAGCGACGAACTGCTGCACCTGCCGTACCTGCCCACGACCATGCTCGTGGTCGGCGGCGGCGTCATCGGCACCGAGTACGCGTCGATCCTCGCGCAACTCGGCGTCAAGGTCACGATGATCGAGGGCAGGACCCGCATCCTGGACTTTGTCGATTCCGAGATCGGCGAAGCGCTGCAGTACCACCTGCGTCAGGCGGGGCTGACGCTGCGGCTGGGCGAGAAGGTGGTGTCGATCCGCAAGGTCGAGCCGCCCCCGGGGGCGCGCACGTCCGCCGGCGGCGAGATGGTCGAGGCGACGCTGGAGAGCGGCAAGACGCTGCGGGCCGACTGCCTTCTGTACTGCGTCGGCCGGCAGGGCGCGACCGACGCGCTGAACCTCGGCGCGGCCGGGCTTGAGATCGACTCGCGCGGGCGCATCCAGGTGGACGCCAACTACCGCACCCGCGTGCCGAGCATCTACGCTGTGGGCGACGTGATCGGGTTCCCCGCGCTGGCCAGCACGTCGATGGAGCAGGGGCGCGTCGCCGCGTGCCACATGTTCGGCGAGCGGTGCGACAGCGTGGCGTCGCTCTTCCCGTACGGCATCTACGCGATCCCGGAGATCTCGATGGTCGGCTGGACCGAGGACCGGCTGACCAGGGAGGGCATCCCGTACGAGTCGGGCATCGCGCAGTACAAGGAGACTGCGCGCGGCCAACTCATCGGCGACGAGATCGGCATGCTCAAGATGCTCATCCACCAGGAGTCGCACACCATCCTCGGCGTGCACTGCATCGGCACCGACGCGACCGAACTGATCCACATCGGGCAGGCCGTCATGGCCTTCAACGGGACGGTCGAGTACTTCGTCAACGCGGTGTTCAACTACCCGACGCTGGCCGAGTGCTACAAGATCGCGGCGTTCAACGGGCGGAACAAACTGCGGAACATCTGACGGCGGCCCGGCGCGCCGGGCGCATGTGCTCCGTCCCCGCATACGCTTGCGCGATGGCCAGACGAGCCGCCAAGCCCGCGCAGACGATCGAGGCCGCGCCGCAACCGGCGGCGGGGGCCGACGCCGCGCCCGCCGTCACGACCCTCGACGCGGTGATCGGCCATGCCGCGCCCAAGCGCACGCTCGCCGCCGCGATGCAGGCCGGACGCATGCACCACGCGTGGATCTTCCACGGGCCGGCCGGCGTCGGGAAGTTCACGACGGCGTACGCGTTCGCGGCGACGATCCTCGACCCGACCACCGCGCCGGGCCTGACGGGCGAACTCGCGCCCGAGGCCGACTCGCCCGTGCAGCGCATGGCCCGCGCGGGGACGCACCCCGACCTGCACGTGATCCGCAAGGAACTCGCCGCGCTCAGCCGCGAGGACCGCATCCGCAGGCAGAAGCAGACGACCATCGCCAAGGAGGTGCTGGAGGAGTTCCTGATCGAGCCGGCCGCCAAGACCGCGGCGCTGCGCGGCGGGTCGATCGCCTCCAAGGTGTTCATCGTCGACGAGGCCGACCTGCTCGACGCGCGCGGGCAGAACGCGCTGCTCAAGACGCTCGAGGAGCCCCCCGCGGGCACGGTCATCATCCTCGTGACCGCGTTCCCCGACGACCTGCTGCCGACGATCCGCTCGCGCTGCCAGCGCGTCGCCTTCGCGCCCCTCGGCGACGACGACATGCGCGGGTGGCTGAGCGTCGGCGTGCTCCAGATCCCGCCCGAGCAGCGCGATTGGGTGCTGCGCTTCGCCTCGGGCTCTCCCGGCGCGGCGATGATCGCCGTGCGGCACAACCTGTACTCGTGGCACGAAACGCTCGCGCCGATGCTCGACGCCGCGATGGGCGGCCGGTACGTGATCGACCTCGGGCCCTCGATGCACAAACTCGTCGAGGAGCAGGCCGCCGCGGCCGCCGCCGCGGACAAACTCGCCAGCAAGGACGCAGCGAACAAGCAGTGGGGGAGGCGCATGCTCGCGTACGTCGCGGAGCACGCGCGGGGGAAACTGCGCGCCCGTGCTGCCGGTTCGCCGAAACTGGCCCCGGTGCAACTCGAAGCCGACCCGCAGGTCCGGCGCGCGATGAGCGCGATCGAGGCCGCGCACCGCGCGCAGGTGTACCTTGAGAGCCACGTCAAACTCGACACGGTGTTCGAGAACCTGTCGGCGCAGATCGCCGCGGAGCCCGCGCCGGTGTGAGTTCGCGGCGCTCAGTCCTTCACGCCCTCGACGGCACCGGGCGTGGTGTACTTGGCCAGCGCGTGTTCGAGATCGACGCCTTGGATGTTGGCCAGCGTCGCCAGCCACGCGATCACGTCGGCGAACTCCTCGGCGAGGTTGGCCCGCTGCTCGGGCGTCGGGTTCTTGCCGGGGCGGTTGTCGTGCAGGGCGGTGGCGAGTTCGCCGACCTCCTCGATGAGCAGGACGAACGTGTCCGCCGGGCCGCGGGCCGAGTCGGTCGCGTAGTACCGATCGCGGATGAGTTGCTGGAACGCGCGGACGGTCAGTGGCTGGCCGGGGGTGGTCATGGCCCATGATTGGCCGGAAATCCGGAACAGGGCCGCAACCGGCAAGGTTAGGGAGTACTAAACTTGGTGCGGCACAGGGGGAGGGCCAAAGGGGTCGAGGAGGCGCAAGGTCTGTGGTCGGCGTGCGGCGGGCATCTTCGAGCGGGCGGATCGGCCGAGGTGCGGTCGTGGGATCGCTGCTGGTGTTCGCCGCGGCGGTTCTTCCGGGGTGCGTCACCCGGTTCGATCGGCACCGTGCCGACCTGGCGGGCCTGCACGCGCAGGGGCGGTACGACCTTGCCGCGGCCCAACTCGACGCCGAGCGCGAGCGCTACGGCGACAACGACATGCTGCTGTGGTGGCTGGACCGCGGCGCGGTCGCGCTGGCGCTGGGCGACACGCAGACGACCATCGAGACTCTGGAGAAGGCCGAGGCGCGGATGGACATCGTGCGAGAGAGCGGCGCGGCCGACGAGGCGGCCAAGTGGCTGCTCAACGACACCGCCGCGCCGTACATCGGCGAGCCGTACGAGGACCTCTACGTCAACGTGTTCAAGTTGCTGGCGCAGTTGGAAGCGGGGCGGATCGACGGGGGTGCGACGGTCGAGGCGCGGCGCATGGCCGGCAAGGCCGACGTGCTGCGCGACCGCTACCTGAAACTCGAAGCCGCGGTTCGGAGGGAGAGCGCAAAGGTGGACGCGCGCGCGTTGCCGGGCGGCGTGCTCGCCGCCGACAGCGCGGGGCGGTTCGTCGAGAGCCCGCTGGGCACGTACCTCACCGCCGTGACGTTCATGAAGACGGGGGAGACCTCGATGCAGGACGTCGCGGCGCGCCGGCTGCTGACGATCATCGGTGCGCAGCGCGGCCTGATCGGTCCCGTGCGCGAGCAGGACTTCGCCTCGCTGGCCGACGTCCGTCGCGGCGACGTGAACGTGCTGGCGGTCGCGCTCTCCGGGCGCGGGCCGCGCAAGGAAGCGCGACGCTTCGGCCCGATCCCGGTCTTCGAGTGGCCGGTGTACTACGAACTGCCCGAACTGGTCGGCGGCGTGGCCGAGGCGGCGGGCGCGAGGCTGGTGTTCGACGACGGCACGGCCGTGCCGCTCGCGCTGGTCGAGGACCTGCGCGCCGTGGCGACGGAGAACCACCGCCGGCAACTGCCGCTGATCCAGGCCCGCGCGATCATCCGCTCGACGGCCAAGGCCGCGGCGTCGTACGCGCTGACGCGGACGTGGCAGGCCAACTCGAAGCGCGGGAGCGAACGGGCGATCGCCGGGCTGGTGGGCACGCTGGCGGGCCTGGCCTTCGTGACACTCACGGAGAAGGCGGACCTGCGGTGCTGGACGTTCCTGCCGGCGCAGGCGCACGTCGGGCTGGCCAAGGCGCCGCCCGGCGAGCACAACGCGCGGATCGAGTACCTGTCGGCGACGGGGGCGACGCTCTTCGCCGGGCCGTGGCGGACGGTCGCCATCGACCCGCGCGCGGGCGACGGCGCGCTGGTCACACTGATCGAGCACTGGTGGAGATGAACCCGGAAACGCACACCCAACCAACAAGGATGCACACATGACGACGAGAACACGATGCACGGCGGCCATGGTCCTGCTCGCGGCGGGGGCGCTCGCGCTGCCCGCGTGCGGGCCCACCAGGCGTGAGGTCGAGCGCGTCGACCCCGCGACCACCAAGGACCTCGACTACCGCTTCAACGACACCGACGCGCGGCTGGTCTGGCAGGGGATGGTCAACGACGCCACCTTCCGCGGCTGGATCGACCGCTGGAAGGCCGAGCACGGCGGCAACCGGCCGATCATGATCGTCGGGCCGATCACCAACAAGAGCCAGGACTACATCGACACCGGCCTGTTCACCATGAACTTCGAGCGCGAGATGCTCAACACCGGGCACGTGCGGGTTGTTTCGATGCGCGACCAGCGCGGCGCGCTCCGCGACGAGCGGCTGCAGGGGCAGGAGTGGAACTCGCCCGAGACGCGCAAACTGATGAAGAACGAACTGGGCGCCGACCTCATGCTCATGGGCACGATCATCGACGTCGTGCAGCGGTCGCTCGACAACCGCCAACTCACCAAGTACTACCAGGTCGGGCTGGAACTGACCAACATCGAGACCAACGAGAAGGTCTGGATGGGCAACGTCGAGATCAAGAAGGTCGCGACGCTGAAGTGACCTCGGCGCACTTCGCGGAAAGAACCAGAGCCCGGGGCGGCCGTCGCCCCGGGCTCTTCGCTTGTTCGCGGGCGCGTGCGTGCCGGCCGGTCAGTTGTCGTCGGTCTTCCTGTCTTCGCCGCGCGGCGAGACGACGTTGAGCCGCTTGCGCATCGTCTCGAGCGAGAACGGCGACTCGTCGGGCGTGTTGAAGCCCAGTTCCGTCCGCGTCAGGTTCGCCGCGGTCGAGGGCTGCGCCCGTCGGAACATCTCGATCGTGACCGGGGCGACGCGTGTGATCACCGCCGCGGCGATGCCGCGGCTGCGCGGGATGGCGACGACCACGGTGCGCCCGTCGCGCGGCGAGTCCACGATCGACACCGTGGGGTCGAGTTTGCCGGCGACTTCGAGCACCGCCGCGCGGAACTCCTCGGTGTCGACGTTCGCGTCGCGCGGGAACAGGCCGCTGGCCAGCAGCGTCGCCTTCTTGAGCGTCAGCGGCTCGTCCTCCGCCCGGTCGATCAGCGCGTCCAGCCCGTTGGCGACGACCGCCTCGCGCACCGCGGGAACGCGCTCGCGGAGCCGCTCGAACGCCGCGAGTTGCCTGAGGTCGCGCACGACTTCGTCGCGGACCTCGTCGACCGAGTCGGGAGCCGCGGCCTTGCGGGCGTCGGTGATGATGTAGTAGTACCTGTTGCCGCGGAAGTCGGTCGTGGCCTCGGCCGGCACGCCGACCTGCAGGCCCAGATCGCTGGGACCGGCCAGTTCGCGCACGCGGAAGGGCAGCGACGAGAACGGCTCGGTCTGCACGCCGCGCTTGAGCGTGCTGGCCCCGATGCCATCCAGGCCGGCGATGTCGCCCTGCACCAGCCAGTCGCCCGTGCGCTTCACGACCGTCGGGCCGGGGATGCTGATCTGGTGCAGTTCGCGCACGCGCGCCACGACCACGTCGCGGATCGCGGCAAGGTCCGGGCGGGTCTGCGCCCAGTCGTCGGGCAGGCGCCAGTAGACGCCCTCGGCGGTCGCGCGCCGGAGCGCACGCTCGAACTCGCCGCGGATCACCTGGTCGGCCGTGCGCATCACGCGCTCGACGACCTCGTTCTGGACTTCGGTCTCGTAGGGCTTGCGCGCCGCGGCGGGGTCGACGCCCTCGGGCACGTTGCCGCCGGTGGCGCGGATGAAGCGCTTCTGCACCTCGATCGGGTCGGGCCGCACGGCCGCGGTGATCGCGGCGCGGTCGAGCACGAGCCACTCGATCTTGACGCGGTCGGGGCGGCGGTAGCCGATGCCCAGCTCGCCCGAGCCGGGCTCGGCGTCGCGGTACCTGGCGAAGTGCGCGGCGATCTGCTCCTCGGTCGGCTCGGGCACGCCCGCCAGTTCGCGGTCGGGCGGGATGAACACGTAGTCGATCGAGGCGGACTCGTTGAGCCGCTTCATGCCGACGGCCAGACGGCGGTCGGAGAACCGGGGCGAGCGCTGGTACGCCACCTGCATGCGGATGACGCCGTGCAGTTTGGAGATGGCCTCGAAGATCTGCTGTTCGCTCAGGCCCGAGCGTTCCTGCACCATGGGCAGGCCGGTCATGATGGCCTGCACCATCATGGTCTTCATCTGCTCGACCTCTTCGGGCGACATCTGGAAGACGCGCCCGCTGGCGTAGAGCATCTGGTAGACCAGGTCGGGCAGGAACTCGGTGCCCTCGCCGCGCCCGGCGATGAACCCGCCGTTCTCGGCCTCGTGCACGAGCAGGAGCCAGTGCTCGGGCCCGCTGACGTTGGAGATCGGCCGCAGTGTTTCGAACGTGATGAGTTGCAGCGCGTTGTACTCGCGCATCGCCTGCTGGAACTCGACGGCGCCGATTCGCCGCCCGTCGACGCGCATGACGGTGTTGAAGATCGGCCGGTTGCCCAACTCCTGGATGGTGGTGGGGAGCAGGAACGCGATCATCAGCAGCGAGCCGCCGACGACCAGGATCCACTTGCTGTACTTGCGCAGAAACTTGAGCATCGCGTCCTCCTCGCGCCCCGGCGGCTGGCGCCCGGGGCGGGCGTTGGCCGGGGCGCGCGGCGCGTGCGCCCCGGCAACGGGCCGACAGGTGTTATCGGTAGAACTCGATGATCAGGTTCGCGTTCACGTCGAACGGGATCTGGTCCGACGTCGGCAGGGCGATCACGCGGGTCGTCAGTTCGCCCGGGTTGAAGTCGATCCACCCCGGCACCTCGTGCCCGGAGAGCGACTCCATGTTCTCGCGGACGAGTTTGTGGATCCGCGGCTTGAGCGTGATCACGTCGCCGACCTGCACGGTGTACGACGGCCGGTCGCACTTCTTGCCGTTCACCAGCACGTGTCCGTGCGCGACGATCTGCCGGGCCGCCCAGATGGTCCGTGCCATGCCCGTGCGGCGGATGACGTTGTCCAGCCGGCTCTCCAGCAGGCGCTGCAGGATCTCGCCGGTGTTGCCCGGCAGGCGCGTCGCCTCGGCGATGTAGCGGCGGAACTGGCGCTCCAGCACGCTGTAGTGGAACTTGAGTTTCTGCTTCTCGTTCATGCGCAGGCCGTAGTCGCGCAGACGACGGCCGCGGTACCCGTGCATGCCGGGGTACACCAGCGCACGCTTGGTCGTGTGCTTGGGGATGTCCTCGATCGGCGAGCCGATGCGGCGGGAGAGTTTGAGTTTCGGGCCTGTGTAACGAGCCATGGCGGCGCTCCTTCCGTCCCCGGGCGCGGGGCCGTTGGCCCTCGCCGGGGTGCCCGCCGTCTGTGGAGCGGCGGGCGATCTGTGCCGGGTGGCCGCGGCTGCGGTCCGGCGGGTTCAAGAAGATCCGGGCAATCCCAGAATGTGAGGGCGATTGAAGGCCGCGCACGGGCGCGGGTCAAACCCGGCGGCGTTCAGGCCTTGGGGGCGGGCACGAACAGCGCGGGCGTCACGAGATTGGCCGGGTCGATCCGGCCGGCCTCGAAACCGTCGGCGTTGGCGATGGTTGTCTGGGCGATGTTCGCCATCGCCTCGCGCGTGAAGAAGCCCTGATGAGCCGTGATCAGCACATTGGGAAACGTCAGCAGTCGGGCGAACACGTCGTCGTGCAGGACCTCCTCCGACAGGTCGCGGAAGAACAGGTCCGCTTCCTCCTCGTACACGTCGAGCCCGACCGCGCCCAGTCGGCCGGCCTTGAGCGCGCCGATCAGCGCCCGGGTGTCGATCAGCGCGCCGCGCCCGGTGTTGATCAGCATCGCGCCCGGACGCATCGAGCGCAGCGCGGCGTCGTTGATCAGGTGGCGCGTCGAGGGCGTCAGCGGGCAGTGCAGCGTCACGATGTCGCTGCCGGAGAGCAGCGCAGACAGCGGCACGTACTCCGCGCCCAGTTCGCGGCACTCGGCGCACGGGGCGGGGTCGAACGCCAGCACTCGGCACCCGAAGCCGCGCATGATGCGGACCACGCACTGGCCGATCTTTCCCGTGCCCACCACGCCGACGGTCTTGCCGAACAGGTCGAAACCCATCAGGCCGTCGAGCGCGAAGTTATGCTCGCGCACGCGGTTGTAGGCCCGGTGGATCTTGCGGTTCAGGCACAGCATCAACGCGACGGTGTGCTCGGCCACGGCGTGCGGCGAGTACGCCGGGACGCGCGCGACCGCCAGCCCAAGCCTCGCCGCGGCGTCGACGTCGACGTGGTTGAACCCCGCCGACCGCAGCGCGACCAGTCGCACGCCCGCGCGGGCGAGGGCTTCCAGGCACGGCGCGTCGAGCCGGTCGTTCACGAACGCGCACACGCCCGCGCACCCCGCCGCCCCGGGCGCCGTCGAGGCGTCCAGACGCTGGGGGAGGAAGACCAGCTCGTGCCGGCCCGCCGCGGCGGCCAGGAAGGGCTCGTGCTCGAACGGCTTGGCGCTGAAGAACGCGATGCGCATGACGTGTCCCTCCGCGCGGCCGATCCGCGTGGGCCGCCGCCGCTACACTAGTCCTCCCACGCCGCGCCCGGAGCACACCGTGAACGTCGCCCGCCTGCCCCTGCCGGTACTTTCGCCCATCGGGCGAGGGTGCGTGCAGCGCGCGGGCGCGGAGAAGAAGGACAAGTGCGGCGTCTTCGGCATCTGGGGCGGTCCGGAGCCGGCGACGCTGGTCTACATGGGGCTGTACGCCCAGCAGCACCGCGGGCAGGAGAGCGCGGGCATCGCCGTCAGCAACGGGAGATCGCTCGTGGCCCACACGGGCATGGGCCTGGTTCCCGAGATCTTCGACCAGCACACGCTGGCGCAACTCGAGGCGGCGTGCCTGACGCCGGAGGAACTCGCCGCGCTCAACGGCAAGCGGCTGATGAGCGGCGCGGTGAAGACCGGGCCGGGGTGCGGCGCGATCGGGCACAACCGGTATTCGACGGCCGGCGGCTCGACCTCGTGCAACGCCCAACCACTGCTCGAGCAGTACATCGGCGGGCAGGTGGCGCTGGCGCACAACGGCAACCTCATCAACGCGCAGGCGTTCCGCGACCTGTTCGAGAGGGCCGGGCACCTGTTCCACACGACCAGCGACACCGAGGTCATCATCCACCTGCTCGCCAGCCCTGCGCAGCAGGGCGCGGTC
This sequence comes from uncultured Phycisphaerales bacterium, assembly GCA_937995595.1. Classification (GTDB taxonomy): domain Bacteria; phylum Planctomycetota; class Phycisphaerae; order Phycisphaerales; family UBA1924; genus JAHBXL01. The sequence goes on from CALKJW010000005.1 coordinate 95,888, forward strand.
GATCCCATCGCCGCGACACTGCGGCACCTGCAGGGGGCGTTCAGCCTCGTCTTCCTGTTCCCCGACCGCATCGAGGCGGCGCGCGACCCGTGGGGCTGGCGGCCGCTGGTGCTGGGCCGCATGCCCGACGGGCGCAACGTCGTCGCCAGCGAGACCGTCGCGCTCGACGTGATCGGCGCCAAGGTCGTGCGCGAGGTCGCGCCCGGCGAGATCGTGACGCTCTCCGATCGGGGCGTGTCGTCGCGGCGCTTCGCCGATGTCGCCGACCGCCCGGCGCACTGCGTGTTCGAGCACGTCTACTTCGCCAACCCCGCCAGTTACGTGTTCGGCCAGAACGTGCAGGTGGTGCGCGAGGAACTGGGCGCGGCGCTGGCGCGCGAGGCCGCGGTGCAGGCCGACTACGTGATGCCGATGCCGGACTCCGGCAGGTCCGCCGCGGCGGGGTACGCGCGGGCCAGCGGCATCCCGTACCGCGAGGGCATCGTGCCCAATCGCTACGTGGGCCGGACGTTCATCAAGCCGACGCAGGCCGAGCGTTCCGCCGCGGTGCGGCTCAAACTCAACACCATCCGCGACATCGTCGAGGGCAAGCGGCTGGTGGTGGTGGACGACTCGATCGTCCGCGGCACGACGACGCGCGTGAAGATGGACCAGTTGCGGCAGGCCGGGGCGAAGGAGATCCACCTGCGGATCTCGTGTCCGCCGATCCGCCACCCGTGCCACTTCGGGGTCGACTTCGCGACGCGGGATCAACTCATCGCGCACGAAAAGAGCGTCGACGAGATCCGCGAGTATCTCGGGGTCGATTCGCTGCACTTCCTCTCGCTCGAAGGTCTGCTGGCGTGCATGAACCGTCCGGCGTCGCACTACTGCACGGCGTGCTACGACGGTGACTACCGGCTCGACCCGGATCACCCGGTGACGAGCGAGGTGGCGACGAGCCAGATGATGATGTTCTGAATGGTGCTGGTGGGGCAGGCGTCCCGCCTGCCCATTGCTTGGTGCCGACGGGCGCTGAGCAACTCGCCGGGCACATCGACAGTTTCACGCGCGGCGTGCGAGGGTTCGCCAACGAGCGTGGGTGCGAGGTCGAGGAAGTGGTGATGCGGCTGGCGCGATCTCCAGTCGCGGAGAATGCTCAACCCGGCATCGCGGGATAGTCCGTGTACCCCTCCGGCCCCGGCGTGTAGAACAGTTCGGGACGCGGATCGTTGAGCGGGGCGTGCTCGCGCAGCCGCCGCGGCAGGTCCGGGTTGGCGATGAACAAACGCCCGAACGCCGCGCCGTCCGCCCCGCCGGCGTCGAGCGCGGCCTGCGCACTCTCGCCGGTCAACCCCTCGTTGACGATGTACGCCCCGCCTCCGGCGAGGCGGAACTCGTGCCGGAGTGTCGGCGCGAGCCAGTCGGGCCCGATCGACTCGCGCGCGCAGATGAACGCGAGCCGGCGCCGGCCGAGTTCGCGCGCAACGTACGTGAACGTCTCCGCCCGGTGCGAGTCGCCCATGGAGTGAAAGTCGGCGCGCGGCGCAAGGTGCATGCCCACGCGCCCCGCGCCCCACACGTCGGCGCACGCGTCGGCGACTTCGAGCATCAGGCGGGCGCGATTCGCGACCGAACCGCCGTAGGCGTCGGTGCGCTTGTTGGTCGAATCCTGCAGGAACTGGTCGAGCAGGTAGCCGTTGGCCCCGTGGATCTCGACGCCGTCAAAGCCGGCGCGCTCCGCGTTCGCCGCGCCGTGCCGGAACGCGGCGACGACGCCGGGGATCTCGCCTGTCTCCAGCGCCCGCGGCGTGACGTACGGCCTCTGCGGGCGCACGCCCGAGACGAAGCCCTGCATCGCGATCGCGCTGGGCGCGACGGGCAGCTCGCCGTTCAGGTACATCGGGTCCGACACGCGGCCGACGTGCCAGAGTTGCAGGAAGATGCGACCGCCTGCGCGGTGGACGGCTTCCGTCACGCGCTGCCAGCCTTCGACCTGCTCATCGGACCAGATGCCCGGCGTTCTGGCGTAGCCCACGCCCATCGGGTCGACGGAGGTGGCCTCGGTGAGGATCAGCCCGGCGCTGGCGCGCTGGCGGTAGTACTCCATCATGAGCGCGTTGGGCACGCGCCCCGGGTTGTCGGCGCGGCAGCGCGTCAGCGGCGCCATCAGCACGCGGTTGGGCAGTTCGAGTTCGCCGAGTCGGATCGGGTCAAAGAGCGTGGGCATGGCGTCGTGTTCGCACGGAGTCACTTCAGCGATGCCATGTCGATGACGAAGCGGTACCGCACGTCGCTCCGCAGCATCCGCTCGTAGGCCTCGTTGATCTTCTGGATGGGGATCATCTCGATGTCGCTGACGATGTTGTGCGTGGCGCAGAAGTCGAGCATCTCCTGCGTCTCGGGCAGGCCGCCGATGGCCGAGCCCGCGATGCTGCACCGCTTCATGAGCAGCGGCCACACGCCCGGCGACGGGTGCGGGTGCGCCGGGGCGCCGACAAGGCAGAGCGTGCCGTCGAGCCGCAGCAGGTTCGTGTACGCGTCGAGGTTGTGCGACGCCGCGACGGTGTCGAGGATGAAGTCGAAACTGCCCGCGTGCCTGCTCATCGCGTCGGCGTTCTTCGAGATCACCACCTCGTCGGCGCCCAGCCGCCTGCCGTCGGCGACCTTGCTCTCGCTGGTCGTGAACAGCACGGTGTGACAGCCGAAGGCGTGCGCGAACTTCACGCCCATGTGCCCCAGCCCGCCGAGCCCGACGATGCCGACCTTCTTCCCCTTGGTCGCGCCCCAGTGACGGAGCGGCGAATACGTCGTGATGCCCGCGCACAGCAGCGGCGCCGCCGCGGCGAGGTCGAGGTTCTCCGGCACCTTCAGCACAAAGCGCTCATCGACGGTGATCGCCTTGCTGTACCCGCCGTAGGTCATCTGGCCGGGGAAGTGCGGGTCGGGGCTCGAGTACGTCAGCGTCATGCCCCTCTCGCAGTACTGCTCCAGCCCGCGCGTGCACGATTCGCAGGCGCGGCAGGAATCAACCAGGCAGCCCACGGCGCTTCGGTCGCCGACCTTGAACTTCTTGACGTTTGCGCCGACCTTCGTCACCCGGCCGACGATCTCGTGCCCCGGCACCACGGGGAACTGGATGAACTCCCACTCGCCGCGGGCCGAGTGCAGGTCGGAGTGGCAGACGCCGCAGTAGAGGATCTCCATCTGCACGTCGTTGGGGCCGGGGTCGCGCCGGTCGATGGTGATCGGGGCGAGGGGGGTCTTGCCGGTCTGTGCGGCGTACGCGGCGGCTTTGAAGGGCATGAGGGGCTCTCTGGTTTGTGGCGCGATGGCCGGCAGGCGCAGGCGACATGCGACGGGTCATGGAAGCGTTCGCACCGGCGGGTGTCAAACACAGAGCGAGGTTCGGTTGTCGCTCGACGCGGCGAGTACCATGCGGCCGGATGTCGTCCGCTGCTCGCCACACGCTCACGCTCGCGCACTCGCCCGACCCGGACGACGTGTTCATGTGGTGGCCGATCACCGGGAAGATCGATCCGATCAGGAAGGACGAACGCGGCTTCGGCGTGGTGGTCGAGCCGGCGCGGATCGACACCGCGCGATTCGCCTTCCGTGCGCTGGCCGAGGACATCGCGGTGCTGAACCGGCGCGCGATCGAGCGTGGCGACCTCGACATCACCGCGCTCTCCATGTTCACGTGGGCCCACGTGCGCGACCGCTACCAACTCACCGCCTGCGGGAGTTCGATGGGCGAGGGGTACGGCCCGAAGGTCGTGTGCCGCCGCGGCGAGGCGGACCGGCCCGTGCGCACCATCGCCGTGCCCGGCGTGAAGACGACCGCGTTCCTGTTGTGGCGTCTGTGGGAAGAGCAGCGCGGCGCGACCTCTGCCATGAGAGCGCCGCACGCGCCGCGCGTCGTCGAACTCCCGTTCGATCAGATTCTCGAAGCGGTGTCGCGCGGCGTCGCCGACCGCGGCCTGCTCATCCACCAGTCGCAACTCACGTACGCGAGCCTGGGGCTGGAGCAGATCGTCGATCTCGGGCGGTGGTGGGGGGAGCGCACGGGTCTGCCCCTGCCGCTGGGCGGGAACGCCGTGCGGCGCGATCTGGAAGCGCGTCTCGGGCCCGGTGCGATCCGCGAGATCGTCGCGCTGCTCGATCGTTCGATCGCGTACGCGCTGGAGCGCCGCGACGAGTCGGTGCGCTACTGCATGAACTTCGCGCCCGAGATCGACCGCGCGCAGGCCGAGCGGTACATCGACATGTACGTCAGCCCGCTGACGGTGGACATGGGCGCTCGCGGCGAGGCCGCGCTGCGAAGGCTGTTCGACGAAGCCGCGCGGCTCGACCTCGCGCCCGCAGTGGGAACCATCGACATCGCGCGTGCGTATGGTTGAGCGACGCTGCGGCGGCCCGCCGCCGGAGCAAACCTTCGGTGCTGCTCAGACTGCTCAACCCCGCGCGGCGCCGGCACCGCTGGCCGATCAAGGCCGCGGTACTCGGCGCGGCGTTCCTGCTCGTGCTCTACCCCGACCCGCGGCTGCTGTTCCGCCATGCGCGGCACTGGTCGGACCCGGGCGCGATGATCGAGCCCGATGAGCCCGCGCTGCAACCGATCGTCGCGCATGTCGAGTCCCTGCTCGCGAGCGAGCCGGGCCTGCGCGACGACCCGCGCGAGGTCCTGCGCGCGGTTGAACGCGTGGTCTACAACCGCATCGCCTACGAGTGGGACTGGGTGACGTGGGGCTGCGCCGACTACCTGCCCACCGTCGCCGAGACGATCGCCAAGGGGCGCGAGGACTGCGACGGTCGCGCGGTGGTCGCGGCATCGGTGCTGCGCAAACTGGGGTACGAGGCGCACCTCGTGACCGACGGCTCGCACCTGTGGGTGCGGACGGCCCACGGCGAGGCGATGGCGCCGATGGCGACCGCCAGCGGTCGCACGCTGGTGTCGACCACGGCCGAGGGCGCGTCGCTGGACCCGTTCGCGGTGCTGGGCGCAAGCGCGCTGCTGATCGACTGGCCCAGGAACATCGCCTACGGCGTCGCCGTGTTCCCGGTTGGGCGAACGGCGATCTGCGCAGCGGCGGTCTGGTTGGTCCTGCTGCCGCGTCGGCCGCGCCCGGGTACGGCGGTGCTCGGGGCGGCGCTGTTCGTTGGCGCGCTGTGGACGTGGCGGGCCGCGTGCTGGGACCCGTGGGACAACAGTCTCATCGGTGCGTGGGCGGGCCTGGGCCTCGCGGCGGCAGGTGCGTGCGCCGCGGGGCGACGGCGGCCCCACGTGCTGGCGCACGCGGGGACTTCCCCAAATGGCGGGGAAAAACAACCAATCTCAACGGCCTGAATCGCGTTGCCCGATGGGCTGCGCGCGGGCATACTTTGGCTGAATGCATCCAACTCTCGGCGCACCACGTATGTGCCGATAGAGCGGTTGCCCGCTCGTTGTTTGTTCGTTGTCCGTTGCCGGTCCGTTCCGGGCTTGCGTGGGAAGGAGCCGCGAGTGAAGCGAGATCAGTCTGATAAGCGCGTCCGGGCCAGGGCATTGGCCTGGGCGAGTGTGGTGTGCCTCACCGCGGTGGGCGCGGCGGTGGCGTTCGATCCGCCCATGCTCCCGTTGCAGACCACGCGCGTCGACTTCTTCAGCGGCGGCACGCCCGCGGGCTCGCTCTCCGAGCCGTTGATCGGGCCGAACAACTGCAGCAACTGCCACGGCGGCTACCAGCCCGACCAGGCGCCCTACGACCGTTGGATCACCAGCCTGATGGGCCAGGCCAGCCGCGACCCGGTCTTCTGGGCCGCGTTCTCGATCGCCCAGCAGGACGCCGAGTTCATCGGCGACTTCTGCCTGCGCTGCCACACGCCCATCGGCTGGGCGCGCGGCAAACTCATGGACCCGAACCCGACCGACGGCTCCACGCTCAGCGGCATCGACTTCACCGGGGTGTCCTGCTCGGTGTGCCACCGCATGGTGGACCCGGAGTACGTCCCCGGCCAGAGCCCCGCGCGCGACGAGTCCATCCTGCTGGCCGTTCCCGGCAGCGGGCACCTGTGGCCGCACAACGCGAACTACGTGCTCGACCCGCAGGACTACCGGCGCGGCCCGCACGACCTGCAGGCCGACTGGCTGATCCACAACCCGCCCGACCCTGAGACCGGCTTCCCCGGCGGCTGGCCCGGCTTCCACGAGTGGGAGCGGTCGCCGTTCCATCAGGACTCGCGCATGTGCGCAACGTGCCACGACGTGAGCACGCCCACGTACACCCTCGACACCAACACCGGCGCGTACGTGCCCAACGCGCTCAACGCGCCGCCGCCGGTGAACAAGTACCACCAGTTCCCCGAGCAGCGCACCTACAGCGAGTGGGCCAACAGCCTGTTCGGGCAGGGGCCGGTCGATCTGAACGGGCGCTTCGGCGGCAGCCGCGGCGCGGTCAGTTCGTGCCAGGACTGCCACATGCCGGGCATCCCCGGCGCGGGGTGCGGTATCGAGGCACCGCAACGGCCCGCCATCGCGCAGCACGACTTCAACGGGTCCAACTCCTGGGTGCTGCAGGCGATCCTCGAACTCTGGGACTTCGACGCGGCGGAGACAAACCTGAGCCAGGAGGCCGTCGACGGCGCGCTGGCCCGGAACCGCAGCATGATGGAGCGCGCCAGCGACATGGAACTGTCGCGCATCGGCGACGACCTGAACGTGCGCATCATCAACTTCAGCGGCCACAAACTGCCCACCGGCTACGTCGAGGGCCGGCGCATGTGGATCAACGTGCGCTTCCTCGCGGCCAACGGGGCCGTGCTCGCCGAGCACGGCGCGTACGACTTCGACACCGCGACGCTCGACGCCGCGAGCACGAAGGTGTACGAGGCCAAGCACGGCATCGACGCGACCGTCGCCGCGCTGACCGGCGAGCCCGAGGGCGAGGCCTTCCGTCTGGCGCTGGTCAACACGATCCTCAAGGACAACCGCATTCCGCCGATGGGCTTCAACAACGCGGCGTTCGAACTGCTGCAGGCCGGCTCGGTCCCGCCGAACCTGTACGCCGACGGGCAGTACTGGGACGACACGCTGTTCGAGATCCCGACCGGCGCGGCGCGGGCCGAGGTCGTGGTCTACCACCAGACCTCGACGCGCGAGTACATGGAGTTCCTGCGCGACCAGGACCAGCGCGTCTTCCCGATCAACCCGATCACGCAGGAGCGCATCCTGCCGATCGCGACGCTGCCCTACATCCCAGAGCGCTTCGACGACCCGCCGGCCAACACCATGGGCCAGTTGGCGTACAACCTCTGGGCCGCGCTGGGCAAGAGCGAGCCCGTGGTCATGGACGAGGGCTCGATCGTGGTCGGCTGCCTGTGCGACTGGAACAGCAACGGCGTGACCGACGTGCCGGACATCTTCGCGTTCCTCGGCGACTGGTTCGCCGCGACGCCCGCGGCCAACAACTTCGGCGGCACGCCCGGCGTTCCGGCAATCTTCGCGTTCCTGACGTGCTGGTTCGCGGGCTGCCCCTGAGCAGAGCCGTCTCGCGATGACACGGCCCCCAAGGCCCGGGCACGCTCCCGGGCCATTCTCATATTGCGATGGTTTGTCGCCGATTCGCGGGATGTCCAGCGGCTGTCAAACTGGGCAACCTCGATCAACGTGGTTCGTCGCGGCACCCTCGGAACAGGGTGCCACTGGAGGCGAAGAGGTTGATCAGAAACCGGTCATCTTGTCATGATTTGCTGAAACCGGCGGGCGGCGTTGCGCGCATGGGAATATCTGTCGTTGCAGCGTCGTTCATCCGCGGCGTCGGCCCGCGTCTGGGCCGGCAGGCGGTTCAGGCTCAGTTTCAACAGGAGGAAGAGCATGAGGCGGAGAGCAAGCGCGTGGGGCGCGTTGGCGATGGTGATCGCGGGCGTGGGGGGCAATGCCCTCGCGCAGATGACGCCCATCGCGGCGACTGGCTGGAACCGGGACGTGGTGATCGAGAACACCGCGGCGGCGCCTCTCGGCGATTACGCGCAGCCGTTCGACACCTTCAACAACTGGGCGTGGTACGAGCGGAACCTGCCCGGCTCGACCAAGGGCCTGCCGGTGGGTGGGACGTTCGTGAGCCTGCTCGACGGCACGATGGTGCAGTTCCAGCCCTACAACCAGAACAACGCGCTGTTCCTCGACGTGCCCAACCCGACGGGGACGCTGACGCTCGCGCCGGCCGACCAGCGCGAGTACGAAACGATCGCGGTCTTCGCTTCGTCGTCGAACCAGGGCGGCACGGGCACGTTGACGATCACGTTCACCGACTCCTCGACCGTCGGCCCGCTGAACTTCAACGCGCAGGACTGGTTCAACGTCACGACCAACAACGCGCTGAACAACCTCGGGCGCGCCAACACGGTGAGCAGCGCGATCGACGACGCCTCGGCGGGCAACCCGCGCGTCTACCAGACGACGATCAACCTCGGCGCACTCGGGCTCAACACGCGGCGCGTGCAGAGCATCACCTTCACCAAGCCCAACGTCGGCGGGGCGAGCCAGAACACGGTGGTCATGGCCCTCAGCGGCCTGCCCGCGATTTCGCAGATGAACCCGCTCTCGGTCAGCGGGTTCAACCGCGACATCGTCGTTGAGAACACGGCGACCACGCCGTACTCGACCTTCGCCGAGTCGTTCGACCTGGTCAACAACCTGTGCTTCTACGAGACCGGCCTGCCCGGCACGCTCAAGGGCCTGCCCATCGGCGGGCAGTTCTTCAGCGTGTCCAACGCCGCGATCGTCGGGCAACTCGCGCCCTACAACCAGAACAACGCGCTGCTGCTCTCGACGATCATCCCCGCGGCGACGCTCACGCTCGACCCGGGGGACCAGCGTCCGTACGACCTGCTGGCGGTCTTCGCCTCGACCTCGTCGGGCGGCGGTCTGGGCTCGCTGGTGATACACTTCACCGATTCGACCTCGTCGGCCCCGATCGCGTTCAACGCGCAGGACTGGTTCAACGTCACGACCAACAACGCGCTGAACAACCTCGGCCGCCTCAACCTGAACACCAACGCCATCGACGACGGCTCGGCGGGCAACCCGCGCATCTACCAGACGGTGCTCAACCTCTCGGGCCTTGGCCTGAACAACCGCGCGGTGCACTCGATCACCTTCACGCGGCCGGCCACCGGCGCGACCGCCATCTTCGGCGTCAGCGGGCAGGCGGTCTCGGGGCCGATCGGCGCGTGCGTGCTGGCCGACGGCTCGTGCTACGTCTCCAGCCAGGGCGCGTGCACCGGCACCTTCCAGGGTGAGAACACCTCGTGCCCGCCGACCGGCGCGTGCATCGCGGCCAACGGCGACTGCAGCATCCGTACCTCGGCCAACTGCGCGTTCGTCGGCGGCACGTGGCAGGGCCCGTCGACGACCTGCCCCGCCACCGGCGCGTGCATCGCATCGAACGGCGACTGCACGCAACTCAACTCCTTCCAGTGCGCCTTCCAGGGCGGCACGTTCCTCGGCGGGGCGTGCCCCGGCGCGGGCGCGTGCATCGCGTCCAACGGTGACTGCACGCAACTCAACTCCTTCCAGTGCGCCTTCCAGGGCGGTTCGTTCCAGGGCGTGGGCGCGTCGTGCCCGCAGGCCGGCGCGTGCTGCGTCGGCGGCTCGTGCGTGCTGCTCAACGCCTTCCAGTGCGCGTTCCAGAACGGCGCGTTTGAGGGCCCCGGCACCAACTGCACCGCAGGCCCGGCCGTCGGCGCCAACTCGCCCGGCCTGTTCATCCCCGACAACGTCACGGTCGAGGACTCGCTCGTTGTCACCAGCACGACGCCGCTGAGTTCGGTCTTCCTCGTCTTGAACATCAGCCACACGTGGATCGGCGACGTGTCGGTGACGCTGACGTTCTTTCCCGATGCGGGCGGCCAGATCGGACCGATCGACGTCTTCAACCGGCCCCGCCGGTTCTCCAACGCCGGGTTCGGCGCCCCCTCGGACCTGTCCAACGCCGGCAACTACATCTTCGGCGACGGCGGGGCGGACCTGTGGGCCGCGCTGGCGTCGGCGCCCGCGGTGGTGCCGCACGGGTTCTACAGCCCGTCGACCAACGACGGCTCGGCGACCAGCCCGCCCAACGGCGCGTTCACCTCGTTCGCGCCCTTTGCCGGCATCAACCCGGCCGGCCTGTGGCGGATCTCCATCACCGACAGCGCTGGCGGCGACACCGGCACGCTGCACACCTGGAGCATCAACGGCAGCCCGTGCGAGAACCAGGGCCCGAACTGCCCGGCCGACTGGGACGGCAACGGCCAGGTGCAGGTCAACGATATCTTCGCGTTCCTCTCCGACTGGTTCGCGGGCGTTCCTGCGGCGCAGAACTTCGGCGGCTCGCCCGGCGTGCCGGCGATCTTCGCGTTCCTGAGCGAGTGGTTCGCGCACGGCGTCGGTCCCTGCTGATCCGGCCTTCGCTGCGTATGCGTCAAGATCGAGCAAGGCCCCCGTTCTTCCAGGAACGGGGTCCTTCTTTGTCTCGCGCACGCGTCGGCGCGCCAACGATCCGACGATCGCTCGAATCTTGCCGCCTGCCGGAGGGTGCTGTCATGACCACGATGCCGCTCGCGTTCGTTGCATGGGTTTCGATCGCCGCGGCGGCCCACTCTGCCGCAAACCCGCTTGCCGCAGGTGCGTTCGCCCCTCCGATCGACCTCGGGCCGCAACTCGGGCACGTCGGCCATGATCGTGCCCGCGTCTGGGCCCGTGCGGCCGAGCCGGGCACGCTCCGTCTCTGGGTGCTTGAGCACGGCGCATCGGCGCCGCGCTCGCTGGAGGCCGCCGCGACGGCCGATGACGACCTGTGCGTGGTGTTCGACCTCGCCGGCCTCAAGGCCGCGACCGAGTACCGGTTGGCGCTCAGCGATGCCCCGCCGCCGGTCTCGGATCCCGGCGTGTGGCCGCACTCGTTCCGCACCGCGCCCGACCCGGCACAGCCCGCGCGGGTGTCGATCGCGTTCGGCAGTTGCTGCAAGGACAAGCCGGGCGAGCCGCTGCCGATCTTCGCGACCCTCGCCTCGCACAGGCCCGACGCGCTGGTGCTCATCGGCGACACGCCGTACATCGACTCGACCGAACTGTCCGTGCAGCGCCGGCGCTACCGCGAGTTCTTCGCCAACCCGCAACTGGCCGCGCTCCGCGCGTCGACCGCGACCTACGCCACGTGGGACGACCACGACTTCGGCCGCAACGACACCGACGGTCGGCTCAAGGGGCGCGACAACGCGCGGCGCGCGTTCGTCGAGTACCACGCCAACGCCGGGCCCGACGGGTGCGGCGGCCGGCGCGACGACGGCGAGAACGGGGAGGGCATCTACAGCAGGTTCCGCGCGGGGCCGGTCGAGGTGTTCCTGATCGATGCGAGGTGGTTCTCGCGCACCGAGCCGTCGCCGGTGGACCCCGAGCGGCAGACCCTGCTGGGCGCGCGGCAGTGGGAGTGGCTCAGGCGCGAACTCCGCGCCTCGACCGCGACCTTCAAGGTCCTCGCCACCGGGATGATCTGGAACGAGTCGGTCCGCCCGCTCAAGACCGACTACTGGGGCGCGTACCCGCACGAGCGCGCGGCGGTGTGGAAGTTCATCGCCGACGAGCGGATCGACGGCGTGGTGCTGATGGGCGGCGACATCCACCGCTCGCGGCTGCTCCGGCACCCGCCGGAGTTCGCCGGGACGCCGTACCCGCTGTACGAGTTCATCTCCTCGCCGCTGAGCCAGAGCGTGCACGCCAACGCGAACGTGCCGCACCCGTCGCTGCTGTGGGACGCGGGCGACCCGTCCGTCTTTCTGCTGCTGGAGGCCGACTCGACGGTGTCGCCGCCGACGCTCTCGGGCCGCTGGATCAACGCCGCGGGCGACGAACTGCACCGCGTGAGCGTCTGCGCCGACGAGATCGCGTGCCCGCAACATTAGTTATGTCATTGTTATATCAGCGGCGTCTGGCCGGGCGTGGCCACCGCGTCGACCGGCATGGGCCCGAACCCGCTGACCGGGCGCGACAGGTCCAGCGCGCTGTTCAGGGCCTGCTCCCAGGTCACCTTCTTGCCCGTGTACGCGGCCATGCGCCCCATGATCGCCGTGAGCGTCGAGTGGGCCACGGCGCGGCCCTCGTTGGTCGGCTTGCCCTCGCGGATGCTGCGGACCAGGTCCGCGTGCTCCTGCACGTAGGGGTTGTTGTTCCTGCCGCCGAACTTCCACGACCGCTCGCCGACGATCTCGCCCCGCCCGCTGCTGAGCACGCACGTGCCCGCCGTGCCGACGAACACCTCCTCCACGCGCCCGTCGCACCCGTCGATCTGCCGGCAGTAACTCTGCACCGTCTGCCCGTCGGGGTAGACGTACTCGACGGCGAAGTGGTCGAACACATGGCCGAACGCCGGGCTGGTGCGCACCTGCCGCCCGCCCATCGCCCAGCACGAGACGGGCGTCGCGCCCAGCACCCAGTTGGCCACGTCGAGGTTGTGCACGTGCTGCTCGACGATGTGATCGCCCGAGAGCCACGTGAAGTACAGCCAGTTGCGGAGTTGCCACTCCAGGTCGCTCCACTCCGGCTGGCGCGGGTTCATCCACAGACCGCCCTGGTTCCAGTACACCCGCGCCGAGGTGATCTTGCCGATGAACCCCGCGCCCAGCCGCTTCATCGCTTCGAGGTAGCAGTTCTCGTGGCGCCGCTGCGTGCCCGCGACGACGCTCAGGCCGCGCCGGTCCGCCTCGTCGCACGCCGCGAGCACGCGCCGGATGCCCGCGGGATCGACGCCGACGGGCTTCTCGACGAACACGTGCTTGCCCGCGTGCACCGCCGCCTCGAACTGAACCGGGCGGAAGCCCGGCGGCGTGGCGAGGATGACGATGTCGACGTCCTTGAGATCGAGCAGTTGCCTGTACCCGTCGAACCCGGTGAAGCACCGCTCCGCGGGCACCTCCGCGCGCGTCGCCTGCTCGGGGTCGAGCGCGGCCAGTTGCGACTTGCTGCTGGCGATGCGCTCGGCGAAGACGTCGGCCATGGCCCAGATCTGCGTCTCGGGCGCTGCTTCGAGGATGTTCGCCGCGGCGCCGGTCCCGCGTCCGCCGCAGCCCACGACGCCGACCTTGAGGCTCGACCGGCCAAGGTGCACGCCGACGCGCGCGACCGCCGGCAGCACGCCGCCCGCGACGCCCACCGCCGCGGCGGCGGATGTCAGCACAAATCCGCGCCGGGTGATCGGCGCGCCGGGGTTGGGTGTCGAGTCGGTTACGGTGGGCGCGTTGGTCTTGTTCATGGCGCACTCCCTGTTTGTGGCGACTTCGTGCGGGTCGGGTTGGGGTGTCGGACCCGGCGCGCTGAGCGTATCGTGCCTGCGTCGCGTTTGCACGCTGGGGGCGGGAGGGCGGCTCGCCGTCCGCTGGCGTTCGCGCCGGGCGCGCGCCGATGTCTCTGCAACCGCCCGAGTTCCGGATCTGTTCTCGACAGGAGGCTCCGCATGGCCGCGACCCCGTCCACGATGGTCCCGCTGGGCACCGACATGCCCGGCTTTGCGCTGATCGACGCCGTTTCGGGCAAACTGGTTCGATCCAGCGAGCACACCGCGCGCAAGAAGGCGACGGTGGTCATGTTCATCTGCAACCACTGCCCGTACGTCAAGCACGTCCGCGCCGAGTTGGCCAGACTCGCGCGCGACTACGCGCCCAAAGGCGTCGCGTTCTTTGCGATCAGTTCCAACGACGTGAGCAGGTACCCCGACGACGGGCCGGAGATGATGAAGCGTGAGGCCGCGGAAGCGGGCTACACATTCCCGTACCTCTACGACGAGGACCAGAGCATCGCCAAGGTCTATCGCGCGGCGTGCACGCCCGACTTCTTCGTCTTCAACGAGAAGGGTAAACTGCACTACCGCGGCCAACTCGACTCCAGCCGGCCCGGCAGCGGCATTCCCGTCACCGGTAAGGACCTGCGCGAAGCCCTCGACGTCGCACTCCGCGGCGGCTTTCCGCCCGAACGCCAGATGCCGAGCATCGGCTGCAACATCAAGTGGAAGCCGGGGAATGAGCCGGAGTATGCGAGGTGAGCGCCCCCGCGCCGTACTGCATCGGCGAAGCTGGTGGTAGGGAATAGAGATGGGCCCGAGCGACCATCTGGATTGACCGAGGATCGCTCACGCCCAGGGGCCGGGTTCAAATGCACAAGTCGAATGGATTCGCGATTTGTTCGATCTGCGGCGAGCCATCTCGGGGACTTCGGCCGCGGCTCTGGTTCCGAAGGGCATGGGACATGTTGTGGGGCCTGCCGCCGATCGAACGGCAGTGGGTCTGTCCCGCATGCCGAAACTCGGAAAACCGTCGGTCGTTGCAGTATGGACTGATCCTGCTGCTTGTGGCCGTCGTTGCGGCTATTGTCGTTGCCTTGGGCTTCCTGTACCTGTGACGACAGTTGTGCCGGCGAGCCGGAGTGAGTTGGATCAGCGCGGAGCACGGGCAGGTTGCTCGTGCTCACTGCCCGTGGAAATGGGGCGCAATGATGATTTGCGCGCGTATCGCACGGGCAGGATGCCCGTGCTACGCGAAGACCGCCGGACACTCCACGTCGAAGCGTCCGGCGGCTGGTGTATGCACGAACTTTTTGAGACGAGGGAGCGCCTCCAGAAGGCGGTAGGGGTCAGTTTTCCGTTGCCCCGCGCACCAGCACGCGCTGTCCATCGACCAGCAGGTACACATCGCCGCGCTGCGCCAGCAGCGCCTGCCGGCCCGCGCCCGAATCGGTCTCGGCGAGTTTGCACGCCAGCGCGAAGTGTTCGGCCGAGCCGAACTCGATCGTCTTGTCGGGCTTCTCCATCTCCGGCTTGTCGACCAGGTTGCTGTCGAACCACTTTCCGCCGCGGCAGAACAGTGTCTGGTCGGCCACCTGCATCACGCTGAGCACGCGAACCTGCTGCATATTGGCGTTCCAGTAGGTGTTGTCGTTGTTGGCGCAGCTCTGCATCTGCGCGGCCTTCAGGTTCACGGACTGATTGACCGCGGCCGCGCCGGCCCGCTCCATCAGCCGTCCCGCCGCGGCGTCCATCGCCAGGTGCAGCCTTTCCTCGTGCGTCGTCGCCGCGACCGGCGTTCCGCTCGGGTCTTCGGCGAGGAACGACGTGTACTCGGTGAGGATGCCCCATCGCATCGAGAGTTTCACAACCGCATCAATGAGTTCCTTGGTCCGAGGGTCGGTGCGGACATCGCCGCTCACGCCCGCCTGGCGGACTTCGTCGAGCAGGAACGCGATCTTCCTCGACGCCCACAGCCGCGGCACGAACGCGTTGGCCGTGGTTGCCCGCGCGGGGTCGATCGCAAACTCAAACGTCCCGCGCTGGCCGAGGTACTCACCCTCCAGGCGCAGCCGCGCGCCATCGGCGGTTGTCGAGTAGCGCCCCAGCACCACCAGTTGGTCGCCCTCGAACAGATCGGGCAGCTGCGTCGGCAGGACGTCGTTCGTGGCGGGCGTGCGCGGGCCGGGGTCGGCCGCGTGCCTAGCCGTCAGCGCCGGCTCGTTCATCACCGGGCCTGCCAGCCGCCGGAACACGCGCGAGACCGAGTTCTCGATGTTCTCGCCCGGTAGCACGTTGATCGACGCGGCACGCGTGACCTCGGCCAGCCGGTCCAGCAGCGGAGCGTTCAGGTCGTAGCCCACGCCGAAGGTGAACACGCGCCGCTTGGACGTGTTCGCCGCGGCGGAGTCGTCGCGGATCCGCGCCTCATCGGTGATGCCGACCGTCGGCAGGCCGTCGGTGAGGAACACGACCAGCGGCAGAAAGCCGGGCGTGACGGGCTGCCGGAGCGCCTGCTGCAGGGCCTCGTGGATGTTCGTCCCGCCCTCGGCGCGCAGCCGGTTCAGGTAGGCGCGGCCTTCGGCCAGCGTCGCCGCGTCCCTGATGACCGGGCCGTCGCCGAAACGCGCGACGGTGTCGGAATAGTCGATGATGCTGAACGCTTCGCCGTCGTTCAGGCCCTCGATCACGGCGACGGCCGCGTTGCGGGCCTGCTCCCATTTCTCGCCGCGCATCGAGCCCGAGCGGTCGATCACGAGCGTGACCTCGCGTTTGGGCGTGCGGTGCCGGGCTTCGGCGGGCAGCGCGGGCACGCCGCCGAGGAGCATGAAGTAACCGCTGCCCGCGGGCGCGCCCTCGTCGGTGTCGGGGTAGAGCAGCACCGAGGCCGGCAGCGGGTCGTTCGAGCCCGCGCCGAGCAGCACGCTGACTCGGAACGCGCCGGCGTTCCCGCTGGCCGCGGCGGGAACTTCAAAGGTCTGCTCCTTGTCCGAGATGCGCGTGGCGCTCAGCGGGTGGCTCGGCGAGTACACCGTGCCGATGACGCGCTCGGACACAACGCGGCCCTTGATTGCCCACTTCGTACCCGAGGCTTCGAGCGAGCCCGATCGCGGCAGGACGAAGTCGATGCGCGCCCCGCCCGTGCTCGCCGCGGAGTCGGCGTTCACGACGTTCTCGTACGTCAGCGTGACCGTCGACTCGCCGTTGGCGGGAACGGGGAAGACGCTTGAGCGCACGAACGAGCAGTTGACGAACTCGAGCAGCGCTGGGTCGAGGCTGCGGCGCACGATCTCCTCGTAGATGCGGCGGGCTTCGTCCCGCGGCAGCAGTTTCGCGGTCGGCTCCTGCCCCGGCCCGTCGAAGCCGAACGAGCGGATGGCCGCGCCGTGCGGCACGGGCACGAGCATCTCGGCCTCCTGCTGCGTCGAGGCCGGGTTCTTCACCGTCATGCGGAGCGTGGTCGTCGCGACCGACTCGCGCAGGTCCACCGTGGCATCGACGCTCGCGATCTCGATCGCCCGCGGGACCGGGCGGACAGTGATGGCGCGGCCGCGCGGGGCCTGCGGAACAATGATGGTCGGCACTCGGATGTCGACCGTTCCGCCGGGTTGGACGGTGATGGTGGTCGCCGGTTGCGCGGCGATGGACAGCGGGATCACGCATCCCGCAAGGACGAGCGAGAGAATCGTTCGGCGCATGGATCGGCCCTTCTTGAGCACTGGGTGCTCCCGGCCTGATGGCCGGTGGGGGGCGAGTGTCCAAGGCGTTTCACGGAATCGCAGCCTACGAACACGTACCGAGCGCACGGCGGGCTCGGCCAAGAGACCTATGGGTCCCATGAGACTCAATGGGCCACTGGTGCGCGCTCACACACGCGGCCGGATCGCCGCGGCGTGCACCTCGCGGAGTTGCTCGTCGGTCACCGGGCCGGGTGCGCCGGTCATCAGGTCCTGGCCGATCTGCGTCTTGGGGAACGCGATCACGTCGCGGATGTTGGACGTGCCGAGGAAGTTCATCACCAGGCGGTCGAGGCCGAAGGCGATGCCCGCGTGGGGCGGAGCGCCGAACTGCAGAGCCTCGAGCAGGAAACTGAACTTCTCCCTGGCCTGCTCGGGCGTCATGCCGAGCAACTGGAAGACCTTGCCCTGCACGCGCGGGTCGTGGATGCGCACCGAGCCTCCGGCGATCTCCTGCCCGTTGAGCACGATGTCGTAGCCGGCGGAGACGATCGACTCGATCGTGACCTCGTCGTCGACGTCGGCGGCGACAAAGGCCTCGGCCTGGTCGTCGCGCGGCGCGGTGAAGGGGTGGTGCATCGCCACCCACCTGCCGGTCTCCTTGTTGCGCTCGAACATCGGGAAGTCCACGACGATCAGGAAGTTCCACGGCCCGCCCTCGCAGCCGGGCCTGGGCACGAGGCCCATGTCGCGCGCGACGACCTGCCGCAACTCGCCCATCGCCTTGGTGCACACCGAGTAGGTGTCGGCGACGAACAGCGCCGTGTCGCCGGGCACGAGGCCCAGCGCCCTGACCAGTTCGTCCTTCACGCCCCCGAGAAACTTGGCGATGCCGGTCTCGAACTCGCCCGCGGCGTTGACCTTCACCACCGCGCACCCGCCGGCGCCGAAGCCGCGGACGAACTCGTGGTAGCCGTCGGTGATCTTGCGCGTGAGTTTCTCCGCGCCGCCGGGCACGCGGATGGCCTTCACCACGCCGCGCTTGGAGTTGTACCTCGGACGGTCCGCCCCCTTGGCCAGCACGTCCTTGAAGAACGCGACGTCGGTCTTCGCGGCGATCTCCGAGATGTCGACGGTCTCCAGCCCGTAGCGTGTGTCGGGCCGGTCGATGCCGAACCGCTCCATCGCCTCGCGGTAACTCATGCGCTGGATGGGCGGGACCTCGTAGCCGGTCATCTCCTTCCACAGCCGGCGCACGAAGCCCTCCATCATCTCGATCACGTGCTCGCGCCGGACGAACGACATCTCCAGGTCGATCTGCGTGAACTCGGCCTGCCGGTCGGCGCGCGGGTCCTCGTCGCGGAAGCACCGGCAGATCTGCATGTACCGGTCGCACCCGGCGACCATCAGGATCTGCTTGAACAGTTGCGGGCTCTGCGGCAGCGCGTACCAGTTGCCCGGCAGGTGGCGGCTGGGCACGAGGAACTCGCGCGCGCCCTCCGGCGTGCTCTTGTAGAGGATCGGCGTCTCGATCTCGAGGAACCCGTTCTCGTCGAAGTAGCGCCGCGTGGTCTGGTAGACCTTGTGGCGCGTCGCCAGCGCGCGCTGCATCGCCGGCCGGCGAAGGTCGATGTAGCGGTACTTGAGGCGCAGTTCCTCGTTGGGGAGTTTGGCCAGATCGTCGGGCAGGAACGGCGGGTTGGCCGTCTTGTTCAGCACCTCCAGTTTCGAGGCGACCAGTTCGACCTTGCCCGTCGCGAGTTTGGGGTTCTCGCCGCCGGTGCGGATGCGCACTCTGCCCTCGACGGCGATCACGTCCTCGTTGCGGAGTTTGTCGGCCTGCTCCATCTGCCCGCCCGAGTCCTCGCGGTCGAAGACGACCTGCGTGAGGCCGAAGCGGTCGCGGAGGTCGATGAAGATCAGGTTGCCGTGGTCGCGGTACGAGTTGACCCAGCCGTTCAGACGAACGTTCTGGCCGACGTGAGACTCTCGGAGTTCGCCGCAGGTGTGCGACCGACGGAGCATGGACAGTCCTTTCTGAAACCCGATGCGCTGCGAGACCCACGGGGCGCGATCGGGTCCGACCGCGGCCGTGAGTGCAAACGGCGGGGAGTATAGGGGTGAGGCCGGCGGTGCCCGCCGTCTGCTCAGGCGGCGCGAGCCCGCGCGCGGCCCGCGCCGCGGAGCGCGACCGACGACACCACCTGCAGCAGCGTCGCCCACGCGTCGCGCAACTCGCTGTTCCAGTCTGCGCCCGAGACGTCGGCCAGCGCGAACAGCAGCGCCTCGCGCGCCGCGCCGTAGTGCACGGGCTGGATGCCGGCGCGCTCGTTCCGCACGCCGAAGTCGATCAGTGCGCTCTCCACCGCGTCCAGGCGGTTGGCGTTGCGCACCAGTTGCTCCAGCGCGCCCAGCAGGTCCTCGGCGCGACGGTACGCGTCCTGCGGGAACAGCGGACGCAGGACCGAGTGCGCCGTGAACAGCCGGGCGAAGAACAGCGTGCTCAGCCGCTCGAAGTGCGGGGCCACCGTCCGAAGGTTCGCGCGAACGGCGTCGAGTTGCTGGGCGGTCAGGATCATCGCGGCGGTTCCTGCCTCGCGGGCGAGTGGCGTGCACGGGCGCGGCCCGGAGCGTTCCCGGACCGTCCGCACTTGCATCGTCCAACAACCCGCGCGTCTTGAAGCCCACGCCCGCCCACCAGCCCGCGCCCCGGGCGGAACGCCGCGAAGTCGGACCCGGGCGACCCATGTTCCCATCGCCGCCTCGACGCCGACCGCCCGCCACGTATTATCGCCCCTGCCCCGGTCGGCCTCGCCCGTTCCGCCCGCACCTTTTCACGGAATCTCGCATGAGCACGCCGGCGTCCTTCGGCTTCCGCGACCTGCCCTTCATGGGCGTCATCCACGTCAACAACGAGGCCATGAAGTCCGGGTGGCGCATGGGCGACCCCAACTGGTCGAACCTCGGGCAGGGCCAGCCAGAGGTCGGCGACATCGAGGGTGCGCCGCCGCGCATCCGCACGCTCGACATCGACCCCGCCGACCACGCCTACGGCCCGGTGGAGGGCCTGCCCGAGTACCGCGAGGCGGTCGCCGCGCACTACAACCGGCTGTACCGTCGCGGCAAGGTTTCGCAGTACACCGCCGAGAACGTCTGCATCGCGCCCGGAGGCCGGGCCGCCCTCACGCGGCTGGCCGCGGCGATGGACCGCGTCCGCATGGGCTACTTCACGCCCGACTACACGGCGTACGAGGACATGCTCACGACGTTCGAGACCATCGAGCCGGTGCACATCGAACTCACCGCGGCGCAGGGCTTCCGCGCCTCGCCCGATGATCTGGCGCGGCGCATCGAGCGCGACCGGCTCGGGGCGGTGCTCATCAGCAACCCGTGCAACCCGACCGGCGTGGTCGTCGCGGGCGACGAACTGCGCGCGTGGGTCGAGACGGCGCGGCGGACGCGCTGCACGCTGCTCATGGACGAGTTCTACTCGCACTTTGTCTACGACACCGACGGCCCCACCCAGACCGGGCGCGGCGTGAGCGCGGCGGAGTTCGTCGACGACGTGAACGAGGACCCGGTGGTGATCATCGACGGCCTGACCAAGTGCTTCCGCTACCCCGGCTGGCGGGCGGGCTGGGTGGTCGCGCCCAGGGCGGTCATCCGGGCCATGACCGCCGCGGGGAGTTTCCTCGACGGCGGGCCGAGCCGCCCCGTGCAGCGGCTGAGCATCCAGGCGCTTCGGCCCGAGCGCGCCGACCAGGAGACCAACGCGGTGCGCGCGGTGTTCGCGGGCAAGCAGCGCACGACGCTGACCATGCTGCGCGAGGTCGGCGTGCGCTTCCCGGTGGTGGACAAGGCCCCGACCGGCGCGCCCAGCGGCACGTTCTATGTCTGGGGCGACGTCTCGGGTCTCCCGAGTTCGATCAACACCGGCGAGAAGTTCATGCGGGCCGGTTTCGGCGCGCGGGTGCTGACGGTTCCCGGCGAGTACTTCGACGTGAACCCGCGCAAACTCCGGGCCGGGCCGTCGCCGCTGGCGTCGTGCGTGCGCTTCAGTTTCGGGCCGCCGCGGGCCAACCTCGAGGCCGGCCTGTCGCGACTGGTCGAGATGATCAAGGCCGCGAAGTGAGGCTCAGCACCCCGCGAACCACGCGCCGAGGAAGTCGAAGATGTCGTCGACGCCGAGGCCGCCGCCGTTGAAGTCCGCGGCGTTGTCGCCGGCGAACCACGCGCCGAGGAACGCGAAGATGTCGGGCACCGCCACGGTCCCGTCGAGGTCGAAGTCGCCGGGGCACGGCGTGCCGTTGATGGTGAAGTTGTCCGACGACTGGTCGAACCCGGTGTTTCCAACGGCGTCCCGCGCGACCACGCGGATGCGCGCGTTGGGGGCGTAGATGTCCGGCGGCGTCCACGTGCGCGTGCCCGTCGGCGAAACGGCCGAGGCGATGACCGTGGGGTAGGTCGCGCCGCCGTCGGTCGAGAGCAGGATGTCGACGTTGGTCACGCCCACGTCGTCGTCGACGAGGTAGCGGATTGTCTGCGCCACGCCCGGCGAGACGCTCTCGCCGCCGCGGAAGTTGCGGAGGTACGCCGTGGGCGCCAGGCCGCCGTTGGGCCCGGCGGCGCCCAGGTGCCTGGGCACGTGCATGACGATGCAGTGCATCACGCCCGCGGAGGTGACGATCGCCTGGCAGTTGATCTGGATGATCTGCTTGCCGGGCATGTGGGCCTGCCACGTGCTGAGCGCCGACTCGTTGTACCCGGCGTTCACGATCGTGGAGTTGGTGTAGGTCGGAAGGAGGATGATGTCGTTGCACATCACGACGTTGGTGTAGGTGTAGTGCGTGCCGCTGACGTTGCGGCCCGGGACGCGGTTGATGGTCCACCCCGCGCTGGTCAGCATCGCCGCGGTGTTGTCGCAGATCACGTCCTGCGTCGAACCGGGGTTGGCGGGCCAGTCGGCGATGATGGCGCGGTTGTCGCCGGTCACCTGCATCCACATGTCGATGTGCTGGGTCGCATCGACGCTGGTGGGGAACGCGTTGGTGAGGGTGGTGTTGACGTTCTGGTACTGCTGCCAGTAGGCGACGATCTGCGCCTCGGTCAGCGAGGGGTTCTCGTTGGCGATCAGGCGCGTGGCGAAGCCCGCGCCAAGGCCGTTGAGGTGGTAGTTGCCGCCCCCGTGCACCAGCGGGATCAGGTAGCGCGCGTGGTTCTTGTACGCGGCGAAGTTGGTCGGGATGAGGTTGTCGTTGGGTCGCGGGCGGTTGTAGGTGTGATCGACGATCGACCGCACGTTGCCCTCGTAGATGTAGCGCGGGCCGTAGTCTCGGATCCAGACAGTGTCCGTCGTCGCGATGATGAACTGCACGCGCGACATGTTCGCGCCGGCGCTGGTGAGCGCCGACTGCGCCGAGTTGCGCACGGTTGAGGAGTCGCAGTAGACGTACAGGTTGGCCTGACCCGCGTTGGTGATGTGGTTCCCCATCTGTGACAGAATCGTCGTGAAGCTCTTCCACGAGATCAGGATGCCGTCGGTCGGCTCGTACTCGCCCGGGGCGCGGACCGGGCCGGACGCATACGGGTACGGGCCGCGAAGGCCCGGGCCCTCGCCGTCTTCGCGCTGCGCGACCAGCGGGTGTAGTTCGAGGTAGCGACGTTCCGCCTCGGTGAGGAATCGGGGCACGCCGGGGCCGTCCGTCGCGGGCGGGAAGACCAGTTGCCCGTCAATCAACTGCGGCTGCGGCAGCGTGGGCGGCGCGTCGTCCTGCCGCGCGGTCCGCTGCTGACCGGCAGCGGCGCTGACCACGCCCGCGGCGGCGAGAACGGCGACCACCCTCATCGATCGGGGGAAGCACTTGGGCATCTCAGACTCCGGCTCGGAACACAGCCGCGCGGGAACCCGCGCGGCAATCGGACCAATGAACAGACAAACCAAAGCCTACCTCATGCGAGCGGCTGATACCAACGGTTCGCGTGCCGGCCGTGGCGGTTCCCATCTCCTCTCCGCGGCGTCAAAGACGCAGAATCCGGGTTTTTCCTGCGTATTGACCGATTGGTGTGCCGAACTTGTGCGCTGCCGCTGGCGATTTCCCAGCGCGCGGTTAATCTAGTGGTCGGCGATGGTTGCGCCGTGTTCGGGAAAAGTCCGAGAACCGCCGCTTCCGGCGGTGCTGCAGGAGATCCGTGAGATGCGAAACGGTCGAGCGCGGGGTTTGGCGGCGGCAGCCGCGCTGGTGCTGTGCGGCGCAGCGATGGCCAACGGCGTTGGCGAGACGACGGTCGTCATCATCGACCCGACCGACCCCGATTCCATGGCCGTCGGCAACCACTACGTGCGCGTTCGCAACATCCCGCTCTCCAACGTCGTCTATCTGCACCACGGCGCGACGACATTCCAGAACTTCCACGTCTACCTGAACGCGGTCTTCGGCGAACTGGCGCAGCGCGGCGTGGAAACCACCATCGACTTCGTGGTCCTGGCACCGTCGCAGCGGTTCTTCGTTCCCGCGTCGGGTCTGGTGACCGACTCGTGTTCTCCCGTCACGCGCTTCAGCCTCGCGACGTGCTACACGACAGCCTTCATTCGTTCCGACCTGATCCCGGGCCCGGTTTCGAGCCAGTTGGCCAACCAGTATTTCGCAGGCAGTTACGTCCCCACCGCGTTCGACTCGCAGACGCGGTACGCCAACGGCAACGCGTCGACGACCGCTTCGGCCCGCCAGTACCTGGTCGCGGGCATGCTCGGCTACACCGGCCCCAACGGCAACTCGGTCGGCGAACTGCTGACGATGATCGACCGCTCGGTCGCGGCCGACGGCACCAGCCCCGCCGCGAACTTCTACTTCATGTCCACGACCGACACGCTCCGCAACGTGCGTGCGACGCAGTACTCGGCGGTGGTGACGACGATCAACAACTCCTTCGGCGGGACGGCGCAGACCGTCAGCGGCGTGCTGCCCCAGAACGCGACCAACGTCATGGGGGTGATGACGGGCATCGCCAACTTCGACTGGCCGTCGGCCAACTCGACGTTCCTGCCCGGCGCGTTCGCCGATCACCTGACCAGTTACGCCGCGACGTTCGACGTGTTCGACCAGACGAAGGTGAGCGCGTGGATCCGCGAGGGCGCGAGCGGCTCGTTCGGCGCGGTGGAGGAGCCTTGCAACTACCCCGGCAAGTTCCCGCACGCGCGGTTCCACGCGTTCTACCGGCAGGGGCTGACCATCGGCGAGTCGTGGTTCCGCGCGGCCCAGTTCGTGCCCTTCCAGGGCCTGCTCTACGGCGACCCGCTCACGCGTCCGTTTTCACGCCTGCCCAACGTCAGCGTTCCGAACGCGCCGGCCGGGCCGGTGTCGGGCTCCTTCGCGCTCACACCGACAGCGCAGGCCACCGCTCCGAACGCGCAGATCTCGATGCTGCAACTGCTGATCGACGGCGTGCCCGTGTCGGAGATGCCCCCGCCGGCCAACTTCGTCATCGACACGCGCACGCTCGCCGACGGCTGGCACGACGTGCGCATCCTCGCATGGGACACGACCGCCGCGCGGCACACCCGCGCGTGGTCCACGACCATCTTCGTCGTCAACCGCGAACTGCTCGCCGGCCTGACGCCGCCGGCGCAGACCACCGGCACGCTCAACGACACGTTCACGTTCGGCGTGCACGGGGCCGGGCCGGACGTGCGCGAGGTGCGGCTGCTGGCCAACGGGCGCGTCGTCGCCGCGTCCCAGTCGCCCTCGGCCAGTTTCACACTCTACGGCCGCAACTTCGGACCGGGCGTGGTCAAGGTGCAGGCCGAGGCGATCTTCCGTGCCAACCGCTCGGCGCTGAGCGCGCCCGTCGAGGTCACGGTCAACGGGGAGGGCACGCCGCCGTTCCCGGTCCAGCCGCAGGCGTTCTCGTATCTCAAGCGGGCCCGCCGCGACCGCGGCTCGGTCGTCGAACTGCCCGCGGTCTACCCCGACCCGCACGTGAGCGTGCAGTACAACATCGTCAGCCCGCCGGCGTTCTCGACGGCGACGGTCACGGGCTCGTCGGTGCTGCTCTCCGCGCCGACGAACGCGACGATGAACGATTCGTTCCAGTACACCGTTACCACGCCCTACGGCACGACCGCCCCGCAGACGGTGACGATCTGGTACGCGTGCGCCGGCGACTTCAACGGCGACGGCGCGGCGACCGTCTCGGACATCTTCGACTTCCTCGCGGCGTGGTTCGAAGGGTCGGTCTACGCCGACATTGACAACAGCGGCGGGGCGCCGTCGGTCGCCGACATCTTCGCGTACCTCGGCGCGTGGTTCGCCGGCTGCCAGTGACGTTCACGCCAGGCGCACAAGTTCGTTCTGCACGTCGCACGTGACGACCGGCCCCTTCGCCGGGTCGACGTGCACGTTGATCTCGGACCGGCAGCCGAACCGGCCCTTGATGTACACGCCCGGTTCGATCGTGAAACCGATGCCCGGCAGCATGCGGCGCGTGTCGTGCGTCTCCAGGTCGTCCAGGTTCATGCCGAGGCCGTGCACCTTCGGACCCGGCGACAGGCTGTGCCCGGTTCGGTGCAGCACGTGCGCGCCGTAGCCCGCGCCGTCGATCTGCTCGCGCGCGGCCCGGTCCAGTTGCCAGCCCTCGACCTCGCGCCGCGCCGCCCAGCCTTCCTGCGCAGCACGCAGCGCGGCGTCGCGGGCGCGCTTGACCGTCTCGAACACGCGGAGGTGCTCGTCGCCGGGACGCTCGCCCGCGTAGGCCATCCACGTGATGTCCGAGAAGATGTGCCGCTCCCCCGGCACCCGCGCCCAGAGGTCGAGCATCACCCACGAACCCGGCACGATCGGCGTCGGGTTGTCGGCGCCCGGCTCGTAGTGCGGGTCGGCGGTGTGCGCATCGACGGCGACGATCGGCCCGTCGGGCCACTCCAGCCCGTCGGCCTTGAAGCGCGAGCGCACGAACTCCGCCGCTTCGTGCTCCAGCACGCGCTGCCCGGTGCGCAGGCGCTGCCGCATCATGTTGAACACCGCGTCGCGCGTCGCCCCCACGAGCCGCGAGGCCCGTGCGTGCTCCTCGACCGCCGCGGCGGACCACACGGCCACGGTCGCCTGCAGCACGTCCGCCGACGACACGACCTCGACGCCGCGCGCCCGGACCGACTCGACCGTTCCGGCGTCGACGATGCCGACCACCGGCAACTCGCAACGGGGTGAGTACTCCATCGCCACGCGCTTCAGGCCGCTCAGCGCGCGGTCCAGCCACGCTTCGCGCTCGGGCCAGGTCACGTGCCGTTCGACGCCGATGCCGCGACGCACCGCCGCCTCGAGCGCCAGGTGGTCCAGTTCGTGGCAGAGCACGCGGGGCTCGCCGCGCGCCGGGATGATCATGGTCACGCGGCGGGTCGTGGAGCCGATCGTTCCCAACAGCGCGCGGAGCGTGGGGTTGCTCCCCCGGAAGTCATGCACCAGCCACGCGTCAATCCCGCGCGAGGCCATCAGTTCCTGTGCCGCCGCGAACATCCCGCCGTTGGCCTGCATCGGTCGCTCTCCAAGCCCCGCTCCCGGCCCCATGGCCCCAGCGTAGACCGGGGCGTGCCCGTTGCGCGCGGTTGAATCCCGCGCTCGGAGCGTGCGAACACGATCGGGGATACACTGTGTCGCACCCGAACGAACACCGCATGATTGCCAACGGCGAGATGGTGGCCAACCTGATCAACGCCAGTGCGAGCGGCATCGCCGCTCTCACGGCCGAGGCGCTCGAGAAGCGTCGTGCCGGGTTGGTACAGCGCTACGGGTCCGCCGCGACCCGTGCCTGGCGCGACTGCGTGTCGTCGCGTCTGCCCTACCTGGTCGCGGCGGTGAACACGGCGTGCCCGAGGGTCTTTGTCGAACAGGCGCGATGGGCGTACACGGCCTATGCCAGCCGCGGCGGAGACGCTGCCGCGGCGGACTTCCTCGTGTCGCTCGAGTGTCTGCGGGACGTGGTCCGTTCCGAGTTGCCGGCCGACGCGGGCCGGCTCGCGGCGTCGTACGTCGATCACGCGATCGACTCGCTCCGCATCGACCCGCCGACGCCCGTCGCACCGATCGACGCCGGCACGCGGTTCGGGCGTCTGAGCAGCGCGTACCTCGCGGCTGTGCTGTGCGGAGACCGGCGCCGCGCCTTGCAGATCATCCTCGACGCGGCCAACGGCGCCGACGGCCTGCCGGCGGTGCCGGTGCGCAACCTGTACCTGGACGTGCTGCTCCCGGCGCAGTTCGAACTGGGCCGGATGTGGCACCTCAACGAGGCGACCGTCGCCGAGGAGCACCTGGTCACGGCGACGACGCAGTTGGTCCTGTCGCAGTTGTACACGATGCTCCCGATGGGTCCACGCAACGGTCTGACGGCCGTCGCGGCGTCGGTCGAGGGCAACGCGCACGACGTCGGCGTGCGCGTGCTGGCGGACCTGCTGGAGGCCGACGGGTGGAGCGTGGTGTACCTCGGGGCGAGCGTGCCGGGCGCCGAACTGGCCCAGGCGGTCGAGATGTTCCGGGCCGATCTGGTGGCGGTCTCCGCCGGGCTGGGTTGCCAGTTGCCGGCCGTCACGCAGACCATCGAGTGTCTCCGGTCCGGCGGCGAGTGCGGACGGAACGTGCGAATCCTGTTGGGCGGGGCGGGCTTTGCCGGCACGGACGACGCGCAGCCCGCGCCGCTCTGGAGGCGGCTGGGGGCCGATGGCTACGCCTCGAGCATCGACGAAGGGCTGCGCGTCGCGGCCCAACTCTGCGGGGCCAGAGGAACAACGGGCCGCGACTGATCGCGGCCCGCTGGGGGTTTGAACTGGAAACTTTGTTTCAGCGCCGACGGCGGCAGGCGGCCAGACCGCCCAAGCCGAGGATCGCAGCCGCGCCGGGCGCGGGGATGATCGTGGCCGAGGACGTGAATGACGCGGTGGCCTGGTAGCCGGTGGGCGTCGAAACAGGGTTGGCGAAACTGAAGGCGAAGGCTTCGTCGGCGAGAATCGCGCCGCCGAGCAGGGGGCCGGAGAAGGTGACGTTGTTCCCCTGGAACTCGCTGGCGCCGAAGCCGAACGAACTGGTCAGCAGGCCGCCGTCGAAGGTGATCGTGAGTTGCAGCACGTTCGAGCTGTCATAGAAGTCGATCTGGCCGGGGCCGAGCGTCGCGAACGGCAACGGCGTGAGCAGCGCCACCGCCGTGATCGTGAACGTCGCGTTGGGAACGTCCGGTGCGGCCAAGCCCGGCGTTTCGAGCAGCAGGCCCGAACCGGACCACCCGCCGGTCAGTTGGTTCGTGACAGTGTTCACGTCGAACAGCGGGGTCGCAGGTCCCATCGAGGGGTCGGCGAAGGTCACGATCGTCGCGCCTTGGGCGGCGCCGGCGAGGGCAACCAGAGAGGTCAGAGCGGCAGCGGCAAACACACGTGCCATGGGTCGGATCTCCGCGAGAGGGTTGAATGCGGAGAAACCATACCTTGGCTCTAAAATCTTGCCAGTGATCGACTTAGAATCGATTTCGAGTTCTGGTTACCGGTCGTGGCCGGCGCGGCTTACCGGCACTTGGCGCGCCCGATAACAGCACGTGTCATGGGAACACGCGCGGCGGGCCGTCGGGCTGGTAATCCAGATCGTCCCACCGGGAGACCGTGGTGATCTCACGCGCCGGCACAAGAACGGCGTGACCATCCAGAAAGACGGCGTTGGCCCCGCGGCCGTGCCGGCGAGGGGCGACCCGCTGCGATCCCTGCGCGGTTGAAGAGCCGCCGGTCACGTTGGTCGCGTGGTGCATGTCGTAGGCCACGGCCACCGACCAGTTGGTCGCGCCGGGGCCGTACCAGCCGTTGGCGTGGATCTCGGCGGGGTCGTCGGTGAAGCACGACAGGTACAGCGTGTCGTGGGGACGCTGGTACTTGCTCAGTTTCGTGGGGCGTTTGGCGAAGTCGTTGATGACGTTCGGCGCCCGGAACGACAAGCCGTTGTTCACGTAGTGAATGTTGTGCCGGTCCCGGCGCCGTGCCGGGTCGCGGTAGTACAAGGCGTGCATGTACAGGTCGCCGATGCCGCCGGTCATGTCCACCTGCGGGTCAACAATACCGACCTTGTCGTCCATGAACGGGCGAAGGACGTATGCCCAAGGCGGGTAGTACATCTGCAGTGGGGTCTGCGGCACGCGGGGCTCCGAGAAACCGCTCTCGCGCGGCGTGAACTCCTTGTACGTGTCCGCGTAGAGCATCAGGGCCGCGCCGATCTGACGCTGGTTGGAGAGGCAGACCGCCGCGTGGGCGGCCCGGCGCGCGTCGCGCAGCGCGGGCAGCAGCAGGCCGACCAGCAGCGCGATCAGTGCGATGACGACCAGCACCTCGATGAGCGTGAAGCCCGCTCGGGGACGTGCCCCGCGCCGTCGCTGGTTGGAACCCTGCGCCCGGTCCACGGTTTGAGCATACACCATGTTCGGCCTCGCAACCTACAGTTTCGGACCTTCGAGAGGTGTCCGTGCAGCAGCAGACCCAGACGGCGTGCAGAGGTTCGGAACTGGCCACCCGGGGCATCCGCGTGCGGGTGACGCCGTCGTTCGTGCGCGAGCAATCGGACCCTGAACAGAGCCGCTTTGTCTTTGCCTATCGCGTGCGGATCCACAACGAATCGCCGCGGCAGGTGCAACTGCTCTCGCGTGAATGGCGGATCGTCGACGCCGACGGCGAGTGCAACATCGTCCGCGGCGAGGGCGTGGTCGGCCAGCAGCCGGTGATCCTGCCGGGACAGTCGTTCGAGTACTCCAGTTTCTGCCCGCTGATCACGTCGTGGGGCACGATGGAGGGGCGTTACACGTTCCGCGCCGAGGACGGCGAAGAGTTCGAGGTGCCGATCGCCCGCTTCTATCTGGTCGCGCCGCCGCTCTGACGTCCGGCTCGGCGGGC
This sequence comes from uncultured Phycisphaerales bacterium, assembly GCA_937995595.1. Classification (GTDB taxonomy): domain Bacteria; phylum Planctomycetota; class Phycisphaerae; order Phycisphaerales; family UBA1924; genus JAHBXL01. The sequence continues at coordinate 125,743 of CALKJW010000005.1, forward strand.
CGTGAATCCCCGCGGTCGGTCGTGTCGAACACGTCGCCGTGAAGGTGTTCGAACTCCACACCGAGGTCCGTGTTCCCGGCTCGCTCGAAGCGGTGTTCCCGTTCTTCGCCGACGCGGGGAACCTCGAACTGCTCACGCCGCCGTGGCTCAGTTTCCGCATCCTCACCCCGCGGCCGATCGTCATGCGCGTCGGCGCGCTCATCGACTACCGCATCAGCCTGCGCGGCCTGCCGATGCGGTGGCGGAGCGAGATCACCGCATGGGAGCCGCCGTACCGGTTCATCGACGAGCAGCGCCGCGGGCCGTACCGGCTCTGGGTGCACGAGCACACGTTCCGTCAGGACGGCCCCGAGGTCGTCGTCCGGGACCACGTTCGGTACGCCGTGCCGGGCGGCCCCGGTATCGAGCGGGTCCTCCACGCGCTGTTCGTGCGTCCCGACCTGAACCGGATCTTCAGATACCGCGTGGACGCGATGCGCCGCCTGCTGCCCGCCGCGCCCGGCCCGAAACCCGCCGCGGCGGCGGCGTGAACGGCCGTGCGGGCGCCGGGCCGATCCGCTACCATCGCGGCATGCAGGTGCTTCTCGACGGCGAACCGATCAGCGTTCAGCAGCCGACCATTGCCGCCGCGCTCGTCGCGGCCAAGCGCGAGGCCGAGCGCCGCCGACGGGTCGTGATCGAAGCGACGATGGACGGTGCGCCGCTGGCCGATTCCTGGCTCGAACACCCGCCGACCGACGCCCGGCCCGGCGCGGAGGTGCGATTCGTCTCCGCCGATCCGCTCTCGCTGGTGCGGGTGACCTACCTCGAACTCGCGGAAGAACTGGGCGCGGCGGCACGCGAGCAGACCCTCGCGGCACAGGCGATGCAGCAGGGCCGGCTCGACGAGGCGATGCCGCGTGTGTCGGCGGCGCTGGGCGTGTGGCAGAGCGTGCGCGAGGGCGTCGTCAACGGCGCGACGCTGCTGGGGATCGACCCGGCCGCGATGCGCGTCCGCGCGACCCCCGGCGAGCCGGAGCGGACGGTCATGGAGCACATCGACGCGCTGGCCCGCGCGCTGGCCGAACTCAAGCGGGCCATCGGCGATTCGGACTGGCCCGGCGTCGCCGACGCGCTGGAGTACGACCTCAAGGAGCAGGCCGATCGCTGGCGCGCGGTGATGAACGCGCTGGCCGACGAGATCGGCCGTCGCGCCGCCTCCGGCGCCTGAGCGCGAGGTTCTCAGGAGGCCCGCAGCGTGCCGCCCACGCAGGTCAGCACCAACGGACGCATCGACCCGATGATGGAACGTGCCAGCGAAGCGCTGGTCCGCGGGGCGTACTTCGAGTGCGAGCGGCTGAGCGCCGAGGCTCTTCGACGCGCGGTGGCCGTGGGCGACTTCGAGCGCGCCGCGCGCATCGCGCTGCCGCTGCAGGAATCACGGCGCATGATCCGCGACATGGCGTTCGACACGCGCGCCGTGTTCGTCATCGACGGTGAGTTGCCCAAGGGGCGGGACATCCGGCCGGGCATGTATCTTGTCTGCCCGCCGCGGGTCGGTGTGGAGGGCCGCCTGCTCCGCGACGACGCCCTGGCCCATGACGTGCCGGTCATCGTGGTGGTGCGTGAGCCGACGACGCGCGACGGCCTGTGGCCCGTGGTGGCGGTGGGGCCGGTCACGGTCCGCTGCAAGGTGCAGCCCCCGGCGCCGCAGCGGTCGCGTGCGGGTCGATCGACCGCCAAGGCCGCGCCGCCGCCACCGCCGGAGTGGTTCATCAGCACCAACGAGCGTCTCGGCGACGTGGCGATCGCGAGCGTGCCCCCCGGTTCGACCGGCGTGTCGCGGGCCATGGCCCTGTACGACCGTCTGTGCGCCATGCCGGACCACGAAAAACTGCACCAGCGCTTCGCCGAAGCGGCGCACGCGGCGGCCAAGAAACCCCGTCCGGTCGCCGGCAGGCCGCACGGCGCGACCGCTGGTCTTCACCCCGGCGAGTGAACACGCCGGCATGGCCGCCGTGCGCCGGCACCGAACCGGTCAGGGTTGGGTCCGCTGCCCGACTCCGATGCTGACGATCTGCGCCGCGTCGCCTGCACCACAGTACACTCGCGCCCATGCGTGCCGTTGTCCAACGCGTCAGCCGCGCGACGCTCACCGCCGACGGCCGGGCCGTCGCGTCGTTCGACGCGCCCGGCGGACTGGTCGTGCTGGCCGGGCTGGAGGAGCGAGACACCGCCGACGATCGGCGCTGGATGGCGGAGAAGATCGCCCATCTGCGCATCTTCCCCGATGACGAGGGGCGCATGAACCGCAGCGTGCTCGACGCGGGCGGTTGGGTGCTGCTGGTGCCCAACTTCACCGTGGCGGGCGACGCGGCCAAGGGCCGGCGGCCGTCGTTCGACAACGCCATGCGCCCGCCGCGCGCGGCCGAGGAGTTCGCGCTGCTGGCCGCGGCCGTCCGCACGCTGTGCCCGCGCGTGTCCGAAGGGGTGTTCGGCGCGCACATGCACGTCGAACTGGTCAACGACGGTCCGGTAACGATCCTGCTGCAATCGCCCGGCAAGGCCGGCACGCCGCAGACCGGCACGCCTCGCCGCTGATTCAGTGCCCGCGGGTTCGTGTCGATGGCAGAGCGACGCAACCGCACCCGACCCCGATCCGAGCACAACCCATGACCTCACCCCGGACTGGAAAGCCCGCGCTGCCGAAGGAGGCACCCTGCACGCTCCGCCTCTCGCCCATGGAGATCGACCGCGTCAAGCGGGAACTGGACGCCGAGTGCAACGGTCGGGCCTCCGCCAAGCGTGTCTACCAGCGGTGCGCGTTGAACGCGCGTGCGGTGCGGATGGAGGTCCAGCACCCCGGCGGCGCGAACACCACGCTCAACTACGTGCCGCGCAACCTTTCTCGCGAGGGCATCGGCGTGCTGCACAGTTCCTTTGTGTATCCCGGCACGCGTTGCACCGTCTTTCTTCCTCACTCCACGCGGGGCGAAGTGCCCGTGGTCGGAACGGTCGTGCGCTGCCGGCACTTCCGCGGCAAGGTGCACGAACTGGGCGTGAAGTTCGATCAGCCCATCGACGTGCGCGAGTTCGTCGGGCCCGACGAGGCCGAGGGGTGTTTCGCCCTTGAAAACGTCGCACCCGAGTCGCTCGCGGGCGCTTTGCTGCTCGTCGAACCCGGCGCGATGGACCGGGCGCTGATCCGTCAGCACCTGAAGGAGACGAACGTCACGGTCACGTCGGTCGAGTCGGCCGCCGAGGCGCTCACGCGCGCTTCGGAGGGGTACGACCTGGTCGTCTCGGCGCTCAAACTCCCGGACGGCGACGGGCTGAGACTGCTGGAGGACCTGCGGAACGCCGGCCTGCAGGCGCCGTACCTGCTGCTGTGCGGGACCGACACCACCGCGGCCGAGCGCGAACGGGTCCGCGCGAGCCAGCCCGACGGTGTGCTGTGCAAGCCGGTCGCGGCTCAGACCATGCTCGCCGCGGTCGGAGAGTTCCTGATCGTCCGCGGTAAGGACTTCGGCGGCGGCGGCGCGGCGGTGTTCAGCACGCTCTCCCCGCGTGACCCGCTCGCCGTGCACGTGCCGGAATACGTCCGCGAACTCCGGCTCCTGGGCGACCAGTTGTCCAAGGCGCTGGCGTCGCTCGACGCCGGGGAGTGCCGGCGCATCGCGCAGCAGATCCGCGGCTCGGCCCCGACCTTCGGCTTTGCCGGAACGGCCGACGTGGCCAGCCAGGCGCTCGGCGCGCTGCAGGCGACCTCGAACATCAGCGAGGCCGCGGCCGCGTTCCGCAAGCTCGTCGCGTCGTGCCACCGCGCGCAGGTCAAGCGCGCCGCCGCGTGAGTCGCGCGCTCAACGCCCGCGATACTCCGGCGGCACCTCGCCGAAGTCCGCGCGGACGACCGAGCGGATGCCCCCGCGCCCGCGCCAGTTGGTCAGCACCTGCAGCCATACCGGCTTGGTCGCCGCGACCAGATGATCGCGGATCGTGCCCGTCACCGCTTCGTAGAAGATGCCCTCGTTGCGGAAGGACTGGTAGTACAACTTCAGGCTCTTGAGTTCGACGCAACCGTGAGCCGAGCCCGCCGCGGGCTGGTAGCGCAGCGTCACCTCGCCGAAGTCCGGGTGCCCGGTCTTGGGGCAAAGCGACGTGAACTCCTCCGCGACGTGCTCGATCACGATCGGCGCGGACGAGGGCGGGGTGGCGAACGTCTCGAGCAGGCGCGGGTCGGGCATGGTCCGGGATTGTTGCTCAGCGCCCGTACCGCGTCATCAGGTCCACGATCTGCGGCTGGTCGCGCCGGATCTGCAGCGAGCGCCGAAGGGCGGCCAGCCCCTCCTCGCGCGCGGCGCTGTCCTGCCGTCCCGACCACAGCCAGCGGTTCAGCAGGCACACGCCGCGGCCGTTGAGCGCGGGGAAGTAGTCCCTGTCCAGCGCCAGCGCGGCGTCGAACGAGGCGAGCGCCTCGTCGTAGCGGCCCATCTTGAACTGGGCGAAGCCCGTGCGTTCGTGGCTGGCGGCGGTGGGGCTGACGCGGTTCACCTGCGCCAGCGCGTTGAGCATCTCCTCGTAGCGTTCGAGTTTGCCGAGGCTCTCGGCCAGGTTCATCAGCAGCGGGGGGGTCAGGTCCAGCAGTTCGGCCGCCTGCTGGTACTCCTGCACCGCCTCGCGGTGCCGGCCCATCGCGGCGTAGACCGCGCCGAGGTTGAACCGCGCCGATCCTTCGCGCGGCTCGATCTCCACCGCGCGAACCGCGTAGGGCAGGGCCAGCGCGTTCTCGTCCAACTGGTAGTAGGCGGTCGCAAGGTTGAGATTGGCGCGGAAGTCGTCCGGCCGGATCGCCAGGGCGCGCAGGTACGCCTGCACCGCTTCGGCCACGCGGTCCAGCAGGTGCAGCATCAGGCCGTGGTAATACTGCGGGTCGAAACTCCGCGGCTGCAACTTCGCCGCCTGACCATACGACTCCTCCGCCCGCGCGTAGTCGCCGCGCATGCGGTAGATGTCGGCCATGCCCATGTGCGCGGACGTCAGCCTCGGGTTGACCTCGATCGCCCGGGCGAACGCCGCGAGCGCGCGGTCCAAGTCACCGTCGCGCACCGCCGACTCGCCGGCGACGAGGTACACCTCGGCCGCGCTGCGCGTCGGCTGGGCCTTGGGCGCGGTCTTGGCCGGCTCGCGCCCGGGGATTGTCGCGCAGCCCGCTGCGGCCAGCAGCCCCGCGGTCACCATGGCGCGGGCCGCTGGGACAAGGAGCATCGCTGCGCGCCGGCGGGTTCGGTTCAGTCTGGTTCGATGCATCATGGTCCTCGGTCACCTGCCCGCCGGCCCGTTGGTCGTCCCGAAACGGGAGGCCAAGGGGTGGTGGGGGCGGGGGTGAGCATACACCAACCTCAGGACGCCCGCACGCCGCCACGGGTTCGTCCACCCGACCGCAAGCCCGCCAGTTGCCGGAGTTTCCGGAGGTTGAGCGAGTCAAGCGGGGTGCCCCCGGGCGTGTCGCCCTTGGGCGTCTCCATGATCATCGGCCGGTCGCGGAGCCCCGCGTGATTCACGACCGCCGCGAAGCCCGCCGCGCCGATCGTCCCCTTGCCGATGTGCTCGTGCCGGTCGCGTCGGCTGCCGCAGGGGGCCTTCGAGTCGTTCAGATGCAGCACGCGGACGTTGGCCAGCCCGCACGCCGCGTCCAGTTCCGCGATCGCCGTCGCGGCCGACTCGGCCCGCGAAAGGTCGTACCCCGCAGCGTGCGCGTGGCAGGTGTCGATGCAGAAGCCGACCCGCCGCTCCTCCCCGGTGCGTTCGATGATCGAGGCGCGGAGGGCGGCGATCTCCTCGAACCGCCCGCCGAGGTTCGACCCGCTGCCGACCGTGTTCTCCAGGCAACTCACGGTGCCGAACCCGCGCGTCCGCCGGAACAGTTCCGCGTAGGCGTCGATGATCCGCGACAGCCCAGCCTTGCGCGTCGAGGTCGTGTACGCGCCGGGGTGGTGCACCAGGAACGCGATCCCCAGCGCCTCGCACCGCTCGATCTCGATGGTCATCAGGTCGACCGACCTGGCCCACAACTCGTCATCGGGCGAGGCGAGGTTGATCAGGTACGACGCGTGCGAGACCGTCCGCGCGCCGTCCCAGCCCAGTTCGGCCACGCGCGACCGCCACGCGCGCACGTCGCCCTCGTCCAGCGGCCGCGCCTTCCATTGCTGCTGGTTCTTGGTGAATACCTGCACGCAGTCCATGCCGAGGCGCTCGGCCTCGTCGAGGGCGTTGGTCATGCCGCCCGCGACCGAGAGGTGCGAGCCCAGCAGCAGCCTGCCGGGCGCGCCGGCCGCGGCCCCGGTTCCGTTGGTGCTCCGCGTCTTCACCGGCAACACTATCCCGCCACTTGCCCGCCGCCCTCGGGCGTGCTTTCGTCTGGCGCCATGCGAACGCTGCTCGCGTCCATCCTGACGGCGGTGCTCTGCGCGTGCACGTCCACGCCCGCGCCCGCGATGCGCAACGTCCCCGTCGAGTTCCGCTTCGAGAACGTGCGCGAGGTCAAGGGGGGCGTCAACGAGTGGCAGGACATCCAGAGCGTCCTGCAGGTCCGGCTCAGGCGACCGGTCACGGGCGAGGTGGTGCGCGAGCGCACCGTCGCCGACGGGTTTGTCCGCACCTACCGAGTGCAGATCCTCGCGCCCGACCTGGCGACGGTCGAGTCGATCCACGCCGACATCGAGTCGCTCCGCCGGCGCGCGGCGACGTCGAACCGGCTCGACCTGAACTTCGCCGGTCTGGCCGCGACCTACCGCTCGAGTTTCGTCACCGCGGGCGTTTCCACGCTCGTCAGCGGGCAGACCGTCGAGGGCAACCGCGTGAGGGTCTACACGCGGCCCGGCGGCGAGGCCGTGGACGCCAAGGTCGATCGCGGCGTCTGGCACGTCCGGCTCGAGGCCGTGCCCGAGGACCGCTGGGTCTACGGCGTCTCCGAGCACCCCACGAACCTGCTCCCGCGACGCTACTTCCGCGTCAACGCCACGACGCTGCGCGTCGAGAATCTCGACGAGTCGGAGTTCGTCGGTTGGTACGGCCGCGCGCCGGCCAGGTGAAGTCGCAATCCCGCCGCGCCCGCTCGCCCCGCGCCGGCAACAATCGCCCATGAGCAACGAACTCTCCGGCCGCGTCGCCGTCATCACCGGGGCCAGTTCCGGCATCGGCGAAGCCATCGCCCGCGCCATCGTTCTCCGCGGCGGTCACGTGGTCATCAACGCCCGCCGCGCCGAGCGGCTCGGTGCGCTGGCCGCGCAACTCGGGACCGGGCGTGCCGCGTGCGTCCCCGGCGACGCGGCCGATCAGCGGACCATCGACGCGCTCTTCGACGCCGCGCAGCGGACATTCGGCCGTGCCGCCGACGCCGTTGTCGTCAACGCCGGCCGCGGCCTCGCCGGCTCGCTCACCACCAGCGACCAGACACAGTGGGACGAGATGTTCCGCACCAACTACCTCGGCGCGGCCCGGCTGATGCGGACCGCGGCGGAGCGGTTGCTCCGGTCGCTCGACGCCAACCCCGAGGGTGAAGGCGGCAGGACCGGCCCGTGGCTCAGCCGCCCGCGCGACATCGTCGTCATCGGTTCCAGCGTCGGCCGCAACATCTCGCCGTTCTCCTCGATGTACGGCTCGACGAAGTTCGCCGTGCACGCGCTGGCCGAGGCCCTGCGCCGCGAGATCGGCCCAAGGGGCGTCCGCGTCACCACCATCGAGCCCGCGATCGTCGCCACCGAGTTCCAGTCCGTCGCGGGGTACGATCCGGGCACGTTCGGCGCGTTCATGGACCGCATCGGGCCGGTGCTCTCGCCCGACGACGTTGCCCGCTGCATCGCCTTCGCCATCGCCCAGCCCGCGCACGTGCACCTGAACAACATCGCGCTTCGCCCCACGCGGCAGGATTATCCGTGAGCCCGTGCCGCGGAACCGAGGAGGATCTGCACGCGCTGCGCGACGGTAAGGGCTGGGTCGTGCCGGCGACTCGGCCCGCACGTGGTACTCCGAGTCACGGTGCTGTTCGAGAAAAGGAACCGCGGCGATCAAATCGCCGCGGCTCCGGTGCGCGTCGCGAGAATGAGGAGGGAGGTTCACAACCGCGAAATCAGCAGCCCACAAGGTACGCCGTGATGAACATGAACAGGTCGGCGATCTCCAGAGTGCCGTTGCCGTCCCAGTCGGCGGTCGGGCTGCCGGCAAAGTACGCGGTGATGAAGCCGAAGATGTCCGCGATGTTCAGGACGCCGTTCCCGTCGAAGTCGGCGCGGCAGCAGGAGGCGGGGAGGCATGTGGTTCCGACTCCCGCGAACGCACCGCCGGCGGCGGCGCAATCGCCGGCGGTCAGCGTCGAGCACACCGAGCCGACGCAGCATGCGCCCGTTTCGGCCGGGGGCGGCGGCGGGGTGATGGAGCCGGCCCGGACGGTGTCGACACCCGAGATCGCGCCCGTGCCCTGCGTGCCGAACTCGTTGTCCGAGCCGATGCCGGGGTTCGGCGAGCCGGCCTCGATCGCCGTGAACTTGTCGTTCCACAGGCCGAGGCTCGGATCCGCGACCGAGCCCGTCTGGGCCTCGAAGTGCAGGTAGGTGATCGCCTCAAGGTCCGCGCGACGCAGGCCGGCGGCGACATAGTCCAGGGCCAGTTCGACGATCGTGTTGTCCGACGGGTTCACACGCTGCCACAGCACGGGGATCTGCCCGTTGAGCAGCAGCCCGTCGGTCTGGATGAACTGCTCGTCGTACCCGTTGAGACCCTGCTCTTCGAGATGGTTGTCCACCTTGGTGACCGTGAGCCCCGACGGGCCGGGCCGGCCGTGGATGGGACCGCCGCGACCCCCGACGTCCTGGTCGGTGTCGCGGAAGCCCTCCGTCTTGGCGAGCGTCCACGCGGTGTTGGGGATCGCCGCCGACTCGGGCTGGTCGGCGATCAGGTAGATGCTGTTGCGCCCGTCCGCGTTGGTGCCGAACCGCACGCCGTAACGGCCCTGCAGGCCCTCGATCGTGTTGACACCGTCCTGCGTCCGCTTGTCACGGCCCACCAGGTCGATCTGCACGTACACGAACCGGTCATCGAAGCCGAACCGGGCGAGCTCGATGTCGATGTACGCGAGGTACTCGTTGACCGCGTAGCGGCCGCCGACGGGCTGGAAGCCCTGAGCGGTCGGGCGTTCGTAGATGTCGTTCTGGTACGAGTCGGCCCCGGGATCGACATCCCAGTACCGGAACTGGCCGAACATGAACGCGTTGTCGCCGGTGACCGCGTCCACGAGGGTGGTGCTGTACACGGGCGGGTTGGTCGGCTGGGCGAGCGCGGCGCCCGCAAGCCCGGTCAGCACGGCGCTGGCCGCGATGCTCGAGACAAGTTTGGATGAACTCATACGCATGGCTGGATCTCCGATCTGAGGATCACTGGATGAAGGCGACGCCCGCCTTCGTCTGACCACTCAGAGCCCGCGTTGCCTGTCGAAATACGCTCTCCAACGGTTTTGTCGTCGCGCCGTTCTGACGCGTACGAATCGAGGAGGCCGAGAGGGGTGTCGAAGCACGCGTCCGATCTTGTTCAGAGGTGCCTTGCCGGCGACCAGCGCGCGTGGAGCGCGTTGATCGACACCTACGCCGGCGTGGTCTACGCCGTCGCTCGGGCGCACCGGCTGGACGAGGCGACCGCCGACGATGTCGCGCAGACGGTGTTCGCCAGACTCGCTCGATCTCTCCCCACGCTCGAGAAGCCGCAGGCCCTTGCCGGCTGGCTCGCCACCACCGCGCGGCGCGAATGCTGGCGCCTGCTTCGAATCGATCAGCGTGACCGAAAGGCCGTTCGGCACGCGCCGACGGAGGCGGAACTGGATGACGCCATGCGGTCGATCGAGTCCGCCGCTCGAGTGCGCGAGGCCCTCGTCGAACTGGGGGGCCGATGCCAGGAGTTGCTCACCGCCCTGTTCCTCTCTGCCAGCCCGCCGGACTACGAGGCGATCTCAAGGAGCCTCGGTCTGCCGGTCGGCAGTGTCGGACCGACTCGCGCGCGGTGTCTCGCCAAACTCGCGCGGATTCTCAAGGAGGATTCCTGACCCCGAACCCGAAGGGGTGTCATACTCAAACTCGAAGAGAACTGTATCTGAACGCCACTTCCAGACTCCAGAGAGCGCATGAGCACGCCGAGCCCCATCTCCGATGAAGACCTGTTCGCCTACGCCTTGGGCGAAGGCACGCCGGAGCATCGCGGCCAGATTGAGCGCGCCGTCCGCGAATCCGCCGAGGTGCGTGCACGCCTGCAGGGGTGCACAGACGTGATCACGCAGATCCGCGCGGCGGGTGCGTTGGTTCCGGCGTTCGCGTTGTCGCGTGATCAGGCGATGGCGCTCCGTCGGCTCGCGCCGCTCATGCCGACCGCGGCCCCCGAGCCTGTCGGGGGCGTGATCGACGCGATCTCGCGGGTTGCCCGGCTGGTGTACGACAGTTGGGCCACCCCGGCCGTTGCCGGCTTGCGTGGCGTCGCAGCGGATCGTCTGCTCCGATTCGAGTTCCCCGGCGGCGAAGTGGACGTCCGCGTTGCGCCCGACTTGGAATCGCCGGGCAGGTTCTGGATCACCGGAGAGGCCGGAAACCTCGGACCGGGAGAAGTGCTGGCTCGCCCGGCATCGGGCACCGGATCACCGGCGGCGGCCTCGGCGCCGATGGCCGACTCCGGGTACTTCGAGATGTGCATCGACTCGGGCGTCTACACCCTCGAGTTGTCCGTGCCGACCGGTCGCATCGTCGTGGGGCCGATCGAGATCGAACGCCGGGACCGAGGCTCGTGAGCCGTTCGCAGAGGAGCGCGAGGGTGCCCGAACGTACCCAGCATTCCGGCCGGGCATGGATCGTTGCGCCGACCCCGTCGACGAACTACGACCCGGCTTTCTCGCCGAGTCTGACCGGATCAAGTCCCTCGCGGTTCACGACGTGCGAGCGGCCATCGCCGCGGCGGACCGGCTCGTCGAATCGGCGCGGACGCATCGAGAGCGCGTCCGCGCGCTGTCGGCATGCGCGCACGCGAGGGCCTGTGCGAACGAGTTCGTGGCGGCTTCGGCCGACCTGCACGAGGCGACCGCGGTCGCGGAGACCCACGCCCTCAGCGACGAGATCGGCCCGCTGTTGCTCGTGCAGGTCCAGCCGCTCGCGCGCGCCGGGAGGCTCGAACAGGCCGAACAAGCCGCCGAACGGGCCTGCCGCGAGTTCGCGGCGTCGGGACACGACCTCATGCACGGCAAGGCGCTGGTGAACCTCGGGATCGTGCGCCGCATGCGGGGCGGTGCGGAGGCGGCGCTGCGGTGCTTTGACGAGGCGGCACGGCTTCTGGAGGGCGATGTACTGTCGCTCGCCGCGGTGCACAGCAACCGCGCGGTCGCGCTTTTGGAGCTGGACCGGTTCGACCCGGCCATGGACGCATTCGTGTCGGCCATGAGCCTCCTGCAGGCGGCGGACCGGGGTCATGCCGCGGCCATCGTGAAGGGGAACATCGCCGATCTCCTCGCGCGGGCAGGACGCATCGACGATGCCCTCGTGCGTTTCGACGAAGCCCGGGAGCTGTTCGTCAAGGCTGGCGCGGAGGCCGACCTTGCGCGCCTCGACGCGGAGGAAGCCGAAGCACTCTTTGCGGTCGGCGCCCATCTCAAGTGCGTCCGCCTGCTGGACGGTTGCCGGGAGGCCCTCCGGCGGAGCGGGCTGGTCCGCGAGTACACCCGCGCAACTCTGGTGTACGGGCTGGCCAGCATGCGGGCGGGCAACCTTTCCGCGGCGGCAACGGCGCTCGACGAGGCCAAGACGCACGCCGCGTCCATGCGGTCGAGCCTGATTCTCGCCGAAGCAGGCATCGCGCTCTGCGAACTCGCCGCCGCGAGGGGTGAGATCGAACAGGCCCGTCGGTTCGGCGCCGAGGCCGTGGCTCTGCTGGCGGAACGGCCAGTCCGCAGGGCCGTGGCCCGCATTGCGATGGCTTCCGTTGAACTCGACGCCGGCCGCACTCGGGACGCACGCGTGCTCCTCGACGCCGCCGACGCCGACCTCGGGGACGCGGGCGCCGCGCCGCTGAGGGCTCGGGCGCTGCATCTTCGCTCGCGCGTTGCGCGTCAGGAGGGCGACGCCCGTCGCGCCCTCGACCTGGTCTGTGAGGCCATCGCGGTTGTCGAACGCTTCCGCGGCGAGATCCGGGCCGAGCAGATCCGAACGGCCTACCTCGAATCGACGCAGCGGCTGTTCATGGACGCGTGCGAACTCGCACGAGTGACGCTCCCGATCGAGAGGCAGGGGGCGGTTGTGTTCGATGCGACCGAGCGGATGCGAAGCCGGACACTTCTTGACTCGCTCGGCAGCGGCGGTCGGCGACCCTTGGAAGACAGCAATACCGACACGCCGACCACGGTCGAGATGAACGCTCTGTATTCCTCTCTGGGACCGACGAGCGCCGATTCGCCAGACGTCCTCGAACGCCGACGCGCACGCCTGCGGGCCTTGGAAGCCCGGCGTGACGCCGCGCAGGACCGCGCGGCGGCGCGTCGATCGATCGATGCGGCGTCGATGCTCTTCAGCGAGCCGCTGACGCTCGATGAAGCCATCGGCAGGATACCGGAGGGGGAGGCGGTCGTCTCGTTCTACCCGGATGGGCCGGACGTGCTCGCCCAAGTGATCCGCGCTGGCCGGCGAGCCGAGATCCGGCGGCTCGCGTCCCGTGCCGAGGTCTCGACGCAGTGCCGGCGCTTCCGCCTGGCGGTTGCACGCTGCATCGCGGGGATCAACCGCCGCGCAGAGGCCGCGGCCGTGGCCGCCCTCTCCGAGTTGCAGGGCCTGCTGCTCCGCCCGCTCAACGATCACCTTTCCGTGAGCCTGCACGTCCGGCTCATGCCCTTCGGCGATCTGCACGGAATCCCGCTGCATTGCGCCCCCCGGGCGCATCTTGCCCTCGGCGATGACTCGCCGACGGCGGTCGTGTCGTACCTGCCGGGTGTGACGATCGGCGCCGCGCTGGCCGAGATGTCGCGTGCAACCGACGCGTCGTTGTCGGACAGGGTGGTCGTCGTGGGCTTGGGCGACAGCGTCGCGCCGCACATCGAAGCCGAGGCGCGGGAAGTCGCGTCCTGCCACCGCGGGGCGACTGCCCTGGTCGGCGGACGGGCAACGGCCGACGCGGTACTCGGGGCGATCCGGGGGGCCGCGCTCGTTCATCTTGCCTGCCACGCCGTCTTTGACGCCGAGTTCCCCATGTCCTCGCGCATCAAACTCGCTGATCGCTGGGTGACCGCGCGCGAACTGGTCGGTCGGTTCCGCCCGGGGGCTGCCGTCGTGGTCGCCGGCTGCGACACGGGGCGGACCAGCGACATCGGCGGTGAGGACCGCCTCGGGATCGTGAGGGCGATGCTCGCCTCCGGTGTCGGCGCGGTGCTGGCGGCGGCGTGGCCGCTCCACGACGCCAGCGCAGCAGGTCTCATGGTCGGCGTCCACCGCGGACTGGCCGAAGATCCGGCCGGCTTTGCGCGCGCGTTGCCGCGGTGTCTGGCGGGCGTCCAGCGTCAGATGCGGGATCGTGCCGAGCCCATCGACCGGTGGGCGGGTCTGTATGTTCCCGGAGCGCTCCTATGAGCAGTCGCAGTCATCCAACACTTCCGTCTCTGTTCCTGGCATTGCTGGTCCTGGCGCTGCACTGGCTCGCGCCCGCCGCTCGTGCCGACGATCCCGCGTTTGTCCCGCGGCAGGCGCTGGTTCGACTCGCACCCGGGGCGTCGATCAACGACCTGACGGTCGAGTACGGCGTCCAGACCCTTGTCAGCCTCGGGTCTAGGAACATCCACCTGCTGCAACTCCCGGAGAACCCGGACGAGCAGACGTTTGTGGACCTGTTCGCGGCCGATCCGCGGGTGATCTACGCCGATCTCAACTTCTACGCCGAGGACACGGACGCGGACGGTACGACCCAGGACATCTTTCTCGCCCGGACGTTCCAGCAGTATCTTGCAGACCCGACGTTCGTGATCGTGCGGTCGGCCGCCGCCCACGCCGTCTCGCGCGGCGAAGGTGTGACGCTCGCCGTCATCGACTCGGGTATCGACTGGACGCACCCCGCGTTCGCGGGCCGAGTCGCGCCGGGTGGATACAACTTCATCGAGAACAACACCGATGTCAGCGACGGGGGTGTCGGCCTGTTCGCCGGGCACGGAACCGCGGTGTCGGGAATCGTGCTCCGGGTGGCGCCCGATTCCCGAGTGCTGCCGCTGCGGGTGATGGACAGTGACGGTTCGACGACAACGTTCAGGCTTGCGCAGGCGATCTTCCACGCTGTCGATCAGGGCGCCAGAGTCATCAACATCAGCCTGGGCACGCTCGCCGACCCGTTCCTGCTCCGGGACGCGGTGAGCGAGGCCGTCTCGGCGGGGGTGGTCATCGTCGCCGCGGCAGGCAATGACGACGCCGAATCACCGCCGCGCAGCCCCGCGGGCCTGAGCGACCTCGGTGTCATCGCCGTGACAGCAACCGATGCGCAGTTGGTGAAGGCCCCGTTCAGCAACTTCGGGACGTGGGTGTCCGTCGCCGCGCCGGGCGTGTCCGTGCACGGGCCCTTCCTCGGAGGCGGGTACGCCGAAGCGACAGGTACGAGTTTCGCTGCGCCGCTGGTTTCCGGAACCGTGGCGCTCGCGTTCTCGGCGTGTCCGAACGCCGCCGCGTCCGACGTTCGGGCCGCGGTGCTGTCCGCCGCGCTCCCGATCGACGCGGAGAACCCCAGTTACACCGGGATGCTCGGCAGCGGGCTGCTCGACTGTGCGGCAACGGTTGCGTTGGCCGCTCAGTTGCCGACCTGCCACGCCTGCCCCGCGGACTTTGACGGCTCCGGCGAACTCACGGTTGCGGACGTCTTCGCCTTTCTCGGGTCGTGGTTCTCCGGCGATCCGAGGGCCGACGCGAATGGCGACGGTCTTCTGAACGTCTCGGACGTGTTCGCGTTCCTCTCGGCGTGGTTCGCGGGTTGCGCGTGAGCAGGTTACGGAGGGCAGCCCACAAACCAGACGCTCAGGAACGCGAACAGATCGTTCGGGGTCGTGAACCCGTCGCCGTCGAAGTCCGCCGCGCCGGCGAACCACGCGTTCAGGAATGAGAAGATGTCCAGCGTGTTGTGCTGCCCGTCGCGGTTCCAGTCGGCCGGGCACTCGGCGATCGATTCAAGGAGCAGTTCGAGATCCTCTTCGTCGATGTACCCGTCGGCGTTGAGGTCGTAGAAACTCCACGAGCCTCCGAGCCCCACCTGCACGCGCCCGTTCACAACACCGTCGAGATCGCGCGGCCCGCCGTCGTTGGAATCGATGATGCCCTCGAGCAGCGCGTAGTCGGCCGGGCCGGCTTCGCCGTCGGCGTCGCAGTCGCCGAACGTGTCCTCGAACCCCGTGTCGGTCCACACGTAGAGCGCGGCACCGTCGGCGCACGTCGTGCCGAACAGCGCGGTCACGCGCCAGCGGGTGGGGTCGAGCAGCTGCTCGTCGGTGTGGGACTGGTCGGCCCACTGGCTCGTCAGCGTGTGCACCGGCCCGGTCAGTGCGCCCCCGTTCCCGCCCTGGGCACCGATGATCAGGTCACGCAGGCCCTCGGCGACGCTCGCGTGGTTGCCCGGGCCGATTGACTGGTCGTACGGCTGCGCGGCCTGCCCGGTCAGTGCGGCCGCGCCCGCGGCGTTGAGCGCCCAGACCAGCGAGATCGTGGTGCGGTTGGTCTGCGTGTCGTGCGAGAAACGCAGGTTGACCAGCGGGTCGTACAGCCCCGGCGCGGACCCGCCGAACATCCCGCTCGCGCCCTGGTAACCCCCGCTGCGCTTGAAGAACCGGCTCCGGACGGTCCACGTCTCGCCGGCTTCGAAGACACCGTTGCCGTTGCCGCCCTCGCTCACGACCGTGACAGTGTTGCAGCCGCAGAGCGTCAGGGCCCAGTCGGCGCCGCTGCGTTCGATCTGCGGGGCGGTCGCGAAGTCCAGATCGACTTCGTCACTCCACCGCGCGACACGAAGGCTGATCGAACCCTCGGGCATGCGGCCGAACCGTCCGACGTTGGCAAGGTAGCGCGAGTGCGCGCTGCCGCCGAGTTCGCCGCCGGTGTCGCGGTTTCGGTCCATGTCCAGTTCGAGGAAGCCGTACACGGGCCTGGGGCCGAACGCGAACGGGTCGAACGCGGTCCCGCCGACACCCAGCGTTCCCGGCGGGTTGACCACCCCGTCGAAGGTCACGTCGAGCCGGAACAGGTTCGCCCCGCGGCCCTGTCGCGGCGTGCCGTTGTAGGGGTTGGTCACGGGCGTCGGTGTCTCCCAACCCATGAGCCGCGCTTCGAGCAGGTCGGGGATCGCGGCGTTCGCGTCGAGCGGGCAGTTGCTCTGGGCGTCGGTGCGGCGGATGGCCGCGTCGCCGGCGGGGTCGCTGTAGACGGCGACGGAGTCCGAGGCCAGCGTGCGCGCCGCGGCGACGAGCGCCGCCGCGACCGCACAACCGGGATGGAGCCGCGTCCGGTTCATCGCTGCGCCGTCTCCTTCACAAACTCGGCAAGGCCGAACTGCTCGACGCGGTAGCGCATCCCGGCGCGGGTCAGGCCGATCAGCCGAGCCGCGCGCGAGACGTTGCCGTGCGACTTGCGCAGGGCCTCCATGACCAGTTCACGCTCGAGGTCCTCGGCCTTGGGCAGTTCGCCGGTGACCAGCCGCGCCAGCGAGGGTACCTCCGCCGCGATCTCGTCGCGCGAGAGTTCGGGCGCCAGACCCAGGTCCTCGGCGTCCACCGTGTCGCCGTCGAACAGCATCGATACCCGCTGCATGGCGTTGACGAGTTCGCGCACGTTGCCGGGCCAGCGGCACGCCGCGATCGCGGCGCGGGCGCATTCCGACAGGCGCGGGGCCTCGCGCCCGTACCGTCGCGCGAAGTTCGCAAGCGCCGACTCGGCGATCAGCACCGCGTCGCCCGCGCGCTCGCGCAGCGGCGGGATGGTGATCGTGAACGCGTTGAGCCGGTACAGCAGGTCGCGCCGGAAACGGCCGTCGGCGGCGCGCTGCGCGAGGTCCTGGTTCGACGCGGCGATCACGCGTGCACGCACGCGCTTGTCCCGCGCTCCGCCGATCCGCCGGTACCGGCCCTGCTCGACCACGACCAGCAGTTTGGTCTGCAGTTCCGGCGGCATCTCGCTGATCTCGTCGAGAAAGATCGTGCCGCCCTCGGCCATCTCGAAAAGGCCCGGCCGTGTCTCGCGCGCGTCGGTGAACGCGCCCCGCTCGTGCCCGAACAACTCCGACTCCACCAGCGTTGCCGGCAGCGCCGAGCAGTTCACGTGCACGAACGGCGGGTGGTCGTTCGGATCGGCGCTCCCGTTGCGACGGGCCTTCTCCGCCGCGACCGCGCGCTGGTGCAGGTACCGGGCCAGCACACCCTTGCCGACGCCGGTCTCGCCCAGCAGCAGCACGGTGGGAAGGGCGGTGCCGGATTCCTCCGACGCGCCGTCGTCCGGCAGCGGCATCGTGGCAAGGCGGTCCGCGAGTCGGAGGCACTCGGTCCACGCGGGGCTGGTTCCCACGATGGACCTGCCGTCGTCGCGGCTTTGTTCCAGGCGCTCGTACAGCCTCAGACGCCGCGCGACCTTGCGCTGCTGCAGCCACTTCTCCGTCTGCAGCGGCAGTTCCTCCATCTTGAGCGGCTTTTGCAGGAAGTCGTCCGCGCCCTGCTTCATCGCGGCCACAGCCGTCTCGATGGTGCCGAAGGCGGTCACGACCACGGCCGTTCCCTCGTACCCCTCGGCCCGTACACGCTGCACAAACTCGATGCCGTTGCCGTCCGGGAGATTGGCGTCCGTGATGATCAGGTCGAACTCGCTGGCGGCCATCGCATCCGCGGCCTCGCCGATCGTCGCGCACTCCGTCACCGTGTGCGAAACCGAGGGACGCGTGCCGCGGCGGAGCATCTTCGCCATGGGAATCCGCAGGGCGGTTTCATCCTCGATGAGCAGAATCCGTGCCAATCAGAAGACCTCCGTATCCGGTTTGTGGGCCATTCCTAGCCGCCATGGTGGTCGTTTTCAGCCACCAGTTTCGTGCCAGTCTGTGCGGGCGAAACCGGAAGTCGGATCCGAAAAACCGCACCGTGGGACTCGGAGCCGTTCTTAGATGCCTCATCAAGGGTTATAAGCCCGCCGTGTGCCTTGACAATCTGTTGAGCGATTGCAAGGCCGATGCCAGTTCCGTGCGCCTTGGTCGTGAAGTGGGGCTCAAAGATCCGTTCACGCAACTCGGCGGGCACCCCCGGGCCCTCGTCTTCGATTCGAACCTCGAACCGGCGTTCGGGGGCCGCACCGGCGATGACGACACGGACAGCGGAGCCACCGGGGGCGGCGTCGATGGCATTGGCCAGCACCGCCGCGAGCGCGTGGTCCAAGTGCCGAGCATCGATCTCCACCGACTCTGGAGCCCGCTCGGCGCTGATCTCGATGCTCACGCCCTTGGATCGGGCGGCCGGAAGGTGGGTCTGCACGACGCCCTGCACCCACGCCGACAGCGGCACCGGGCGCGGGCGCAGTTCGAGCGGACGGGTGGACTCGAGCAGGTCGTTGAGCCACTTCTCGAACGAATCCACGGTGTTGACGATCAGGGTCAGGTTCTCGCGGCCCTCGGTCCCGGCGGGCATGTCCAGGCGCGTGACCTCGGCCAGACCGCGGATGCCCGCCAGCGGGTTGCGGACGTTGTGCACGATTCGCCGCACCATCTGCCCGACCGCCGCGAGGCGCTCTCGTTCCACGGCCTCTCGCTGCAGGCGGTCCACCATGCCCGCCATGTGGTTGACCTCGCCCATGAGTCTCGACATCTCGTCGGCCCCCTCGGGCGCGAGGCGGTACGTGAAGTCGCCGGAAGCGATCCGCGCCGCCGCTTCCCGCAACTGCCCGACGGGACGCTGCACCCACCGCCGCAGGAAAATGACCGCCAGCGTGCCCGCCAGCGCCGACGCGAGAAACACCGACCCCAGCCACCATGCCAGCGTCGAGCGGACCTGGTCGGAATACTCCAGCGCCCGGCCGGCGTCGTCGATGATCCGCGCCTCGGTGTTCTCGATGAGTTCGCGCAGGTCCCGGCACTCCCGCAGCGCGGCGAGCCGCGAGCGTTCCTCCCCGCTCGCGGCCCAGTCGCTCGCATCGACGAGCGCGGCGTTCAGCCGCGAGCGGATCGCGCCCCACGTCGAGAGGCCGATGCGCTGCCGAAGCCGGTCGTCGCGCTCAAGGTTCGACACGTGCGCCCGTGCACGCTGGGCCGCTTCCGCGATCGCTCGTGCTTCTTCAGCGGTCGGAGCGCGAGCCGCGCCCGACGGCCCGTTGGCGCCGTGGTCCAGCACCGCGGCGACGTCTCCCACGCGCGCATCGATCCGGCCCAGCTCGCCCAGCGTCTGCGTCACGCTGCGGAACGGCGTGGCAACCTCGGAATGCACCAGCCGCAGCGACCACCACGCCGCGGCAACACTGCCCACCACCGCCAGGAGCAGCGTGCCGATCAGCAGCAGGAACTTCAACTGCAGTGACATCGCATGACCCGTACGCCCGACGCCGGCGCCGAGCCCACCGGCAGACCTTTCGCCGGCGCGTTCGGTGCGTCAGGAACCCGGCACGAACGCCCACAGCCAGCCCGACTCCGAGAGCGGCCGGCGCGTCGACAGAACGTGCCCGCCGACAAAGCCGACGTTCATCACGCCGCGATGGTGGAGCCCGGGCCACCAGTACTGATCGCCCGCGAACACCGCCGGGCTGTCCAGCGACGGGCCGGAGTAGAACGGCGCGACGTCCGACGCGACCGCCGCCGGCGCGTCCACGTCCCACACCAGAGGCACGGTCGCGCCGCCGGCCGCGAGCGCGGCCGCCGACAGGCGCACCGGGGTCGCCGCGGGCGCGGGCGAGACCACCTCGCGCACGTGCAGACGGATGTTGAAGGCGAACGAGACGTTCTGCCACGGGCTCACCCCGCCCGAGTCGCACGGCATGCTCGCCCGGACGGTGATCGGCCCGCGGACCTCCGGGCACCGCATCGGGTTGGCGCCCCGCGCGTCCGGAAGCACGTGCGGATCGTTCGGCCACGCCCAGAACTCGTTGAGGCCGTACACGCTGTCCTGGAACGACGCGAGGGTGAACGTCTGCGACGTGCTGTCGCTGCCGCGCGGGCCGTGCAGCACGTCGTCGGCGAAGACCGTGAAGTCGAAGGCGGTCGCGCGCAGGCCCATCTGACACGTGAAGCCGCGGGCCGAAGCCATCGCGCCGCGCGACATCGGCAGCACGAGCGACAGCAGCACCGCCACGATGGCGACAACAACCAGCGCTTCGAGCAGCGTGAAGCCCGCCGCGCCGCGCCCGGGGGTTGTCGAGTGAGCAGTCTTCAAGCCGTCTGTCCCCGCCGGAACTCTGGATAGAGACAGTATGACGCCTCCGCGGTCGAAGTTCAACCCGCCCGAGCAGGCCCGCCCGCGTGACAGAAGGGGTCGCGGAGTGTACCCGAAACAACGACACAAGTCTCGGTTGGGCAAACAATTACGCGCAGCCCTGGAACCACGCCGTCAGGTACGCGAAGATGTCGCTCACGTCCGTTTCCCCGTCGCGGTTGAAGTCGGCCAGACCGGCGAACCAGTCGGCCAGGAACGCGAAGATGTCCGGAACGTTCACCTGCCCGTCGCCGTTCCAGTCCTGCGGGCAGGACGAGGGGAACGTGAACCACGCGACGTCCGCGGTCGA
Organism: uncultured Phycisphaerales bacterium; assembly: GCA_937995595.1. Taxonomy (GTDB): domain Bacteria; phylum Planctomycetota; class Phycisphaerae; order Phycisphaerales; family UBA1924; genus JAHBXL01. The sequence continues at coordinate 146,493 of CALKJW010000005.1, forward strand.
GAGCGTGCCGTCGCCGTCGATGTCGTAGATGCTGAAGTTCGTGCCGGGGTCCGAGAGTTGCACGATCCCGTTGATCTCGCCGTCGGCGTCGAGCGCCGATCCGTCGAGTTGGGCAATCGCCGAAACCACCGCTTCGCGGTCGGCGTGCGTGACCGACCCGTCGCCGTTCAGGTCGCCGCGGGTCATGTTGAAGCCGACGTCGGTCCACGCGTACCACGCGCCCGACCATTCGGCGTAGGTGGTACCGACGGCGAACATGACGGTCCACGCCTGCGGGTTCAGGTAGTCGGCCGGGTCCTTCTTGGTCCACCGCCACATCAGTTCGGCCTGCAGCCCGCTGAGCGAGCCGTGCGCGGTGGCGACAACGTCGGTGAGCGCCTCGATGAGGCTGTGGTGCGAGCCCTGCTCGTCGATCAGGTTGTCGATCGGCTGCTCCGGTTCGCCCGCCAGCGCGGCCGCGCCGGCCATCGTCAGCGGGTACACGAGCGACACGACGGTGAGGTTGGAGGTCGGCTCGTGCTTGAAGCGGATGTTCACCAGCGGGTCGTACGCGCCCGGCGTCGAGCCGCCGTGGATGTTCGAGCCCCAGCGGTAGCCGCCGGCGCGCTGGAAGAACCGCCCGCACACGATCATCGTTTCGCCGGGATCGAGCCGTCCGTCCATGTTCCCGGTCTCGCTGACGATCACGGCGTCGAAGCAGCCGCACAGCGTGAGGGCGAAGTCGGTCCCCGTTCGTTCGAAGAACGGCGGCGACTGCCAGTCGTAGTCGAGGTCCGCGGCGGACTCGGGCACTCGCCCGGCCAGGAACGGGTCCGCCGGGCGTGCGCCGTACCGCGCGCCCACGGTCAGGCTGCGCGAGCGCGCCGCCGCGGCGCCCTCGCCGCCCGTGTTCCGGTCGTTGTCCACGTCGATTTCGAAGAACCCGTACACGGGGCTGGGGCCGAAGCGGTCGGGCGCGAACTCGGTGCCGTTGGCGCCCAGCGGACCGGGCGGGTTCACCAGCCCGGCGAACACGACGTCGATGCGCGCCATGTCCGGCGGGTTGGCCGAAGAGGGAAGGCCGACATACGGGTCGCAGTCGGGCTGCAGCGGCGCCCACGGCATGATCGAGACCGAGACCACGTCGGGCAGCGTCGCGTTGGGCAGAATGGGCGCGACCGCCCCCGCGTCGGTCCGACGCAGCAGGGCGTCGCCGATCGGGTCGAGCCAGATGGCGCGATCCGTCGCCGCCGCGATGACCGCTCCCGACGCCGCCGCCAGCGCCGCACACCCCGTCACGTTGCGGATGACGCGTTTCATGTCCGGGCCGCCTCCTCGTCTTTCTTGACCAGGTCCGCCAGTCGGTACCGCTCGATGCGGTAGCGGAGACTGCTCCGCTGCATCCCGATCAGCCGCGCTGCGCGGGAGACATTCCCACGAGTGAACCGCAGCGCCTGGACGATCAACTCTTTCTCGACATCGGCCGCGCGGTGCACGCCGCCGACAAAATCGAAGGTCAGTGCGCCGGCCCCCGCGCGCGCGGGCACGCCCTGCGCCGAGGCCCGCGCGGGCGCCAGGCCAAGGTCCGCCGGCCCCGCCTCGCCGCCGGCGCACAGCATCGCGGCACGCTGGCAGGCGTTGACCAGTTCGCGCACGTTGCCCGGCCAGTCGTGCGACAGCACCGCCGCGCGGCCCGCGTCCGACAGCGAAACCGGCTGGCGTCCGAACTGCCTGCCGAACCGATCCAGCGAGGCCTCGGCGATCAGCGCGGCGTCGTTGCCGCGCTCGCGCAGCGCCGGGATGCGCACCGTGAACGCGTTCAGGCGGTACAGCAGGTCGCGCCGGAACCGGCCCTCGGCCACGCGCTGGGCCAAGTCCTGGTTCGAGGCGGCGACGACCCGCACGCGCACGCGGCGTTCCTTGGTGCCGCCCACGCGACGGAACCGACCGCTCTCGACCACCAGCAGCAGTTTGGACTGCAGTTCCAGCGGCATCTCCGAGACCTCGTCGAGGAAGATCGTGCCGCCGTCGGCCATCTCGAACAGGCCGGGCCGCGCGTCGCGCGCGTCGGTGAACGCGCCCCGCTCGTGGCCGAACAACTCGCCCTCGACCAGCGTCGCGGGCAGCGCCGAGCAGTTCACGTGCACGAACGGCGGCTCGCCCTCGGTCGCCAGCCTCGCCGCTTCGGCGTGGATGTGCCGCGCGAGCACGCCCTTGCCCGCGCCGGTCTCGCCCAGCAGCAGGATGCACGGCAGCGTCGAAGGGCCGACCGACTCGGACGCCGGGGGGAGGGGGATCCGCGCCAGCCGCGTCGCCATGTCCAGCGCGGCCAGCCACTCGGGGCTGTTGCCCAGGGCTGCAAAGTCCTCCGTGCGAGACCGCTCCAGCCGCTCGTACAGCCGCACGCGCTGCCGCAGGCGGCGCTGCTCCAGCCAGCGCGGCACGCTGAGCGCCAGTTCCTCGAACAACAGCGGCTTGGTCAAGTAGTCGTCCGCGCCGTTCTTCATCGCTCGGACCGCGGACTCGATCGACGCGTTCCCCGTCATCGCGACGACCACGCCGTCGAACGCTTCCGCGCCCTCGCGCAGTTCGCGGATGTACTCGATGCCGTCGTCGTCGACCGACAGCCGGAGGTCGGTGAGGATCAGGTCGAAGGCCGTTTCGGCAACCTGCTCTCTGGCATCGCCGATGTCGGTCGCCTCGGAGACATCGTGCCCGCCCTTGCGAAGGGCTTTCACGACCGCGAACCGGGTCGTCACATCGTCTTCAATGACCAGAATTTTGGCCACTCATAGCCTCCGTGTGGCCAGCCTTGGCCACTCCATTCGATCCCCTCGCCGCGTTCTGCAACGGAACGCGGAGCGAGAACACAGCGCCGTATCCCGGCGATGGGCCCTCCGGTCCGGATCCACCCGAATGGGTGGATTCCAGGAGACGCAGCTCGCCGCCATGCGCGCGGACGATCTGTCGGGCAAGAGCAAGGCCGATGCCGGTGCCTTCCCGCTTCGTTGTGAAGTATGGCGCGAATATCCGCTCACGCAAACCCGCGGGCACGCCGGGGCCTGTATCGCTGACACGAAGTTCCCAGAACTGCCCCGCCTGCCCGGGTTCACATTCGACGGTCGATCGAACCTGCACCTCGCGCTGGCCGCTCGCGGCCAAGCCCGCTGCGTCCAGCGCGTTGGCGATCACCGCGCCCATGGCCAGTTCCATCTGCGCCGGGTCGAACATCGCCGCGTGCGGCGCGTTGTCCTGTTCCAGACGCACCGCGACGCCGCGCGCCTGCGCGGCGGGCAGATAGGCCTTGACGATCCGTTCGAGCCACTCGCGCGGGTCGCCGGGCGCCGGCGCGACGCTGGTCGGGCGGGTGGCTCCGAGCAGGTCGCGCAGCCAGGCTTCGAACCGGTCCACCGCCTCGATGATGCGCGACTGGTTCTCGATCAGGTCCGCCTTGAGCGACGGCGGCGCGGCGGCGTCGTCGAGTTGAGAGCGGCTCATCTCCGCCAGACCGCGGATGCCGGTCAGCGGGCTTCGGAGGTTGTGCGCGATCTTCCGGACCATCTCGCCGACCGCCGCGAGCCGCTCGCGCTCGACCGCCTCTTCCTGGAGCGACTTGACCATGCCCGCCATGGTGTTGACCTCGGCCGAGAGCCCGGCCAGTTCGTCGCGTCCGCGGACGGCGACGCGGTGGGCGAAGTCGCCCGCGGCGATGCGTGCCGCGGCGGTCCGCAGGTCGGCCACGGGCCGCAGCACCCACCGCCGGACGAGCATGACGCCCAGCGCGCAGGTCAGCACGGTCGTGAGCATGATGAACGCCGCGACGTTCCGCAGGCGCGCGCGGATGTCGGTCGCGTGGGCCAGCAGTTCGTGCGTCTCGCGGACGACGCGCGACTCGGTGCGCCGCACGAGGTCGAACGCGCTCAGCAGCAGCGCGGCGGCGTCCTCGCGTGCGGCGTGCTCGCCGTCGTGGAGCCAGGCGTCGGCGCGGTCGCGCGCCGCGCTGAGCCGGTCGCGGAGGTTGGCCAGCGTGGTCCCGCCGGTGACCATCCGCGACCACTCGTCGCCGGCCAGTTCATCCAGCGCCGTCTGCATCGCGGCGCGGGACTGGGTCATCTCGGTCCGGTCGCGCTCGGTCGGCGCCCGCGGCGGCAGCCGTTCGGTCGCGTCGAGGCGCGACGCCATCGCGGCCCGCTGCGCCTCGCGCGCCGCGGCGAGTTCGTCGCGCTCGGCGTCGTCGCGGGCGCGCGTCAGGATGTGCCGCTGCCACTCGATCGAGAGTTTGACGCGCTCCAGTTGCAGCAGCGCGCCCGACATGCTCTGGAACGGCGTGCGCACCTCGTTGTGCATGAAGTTCAGCGACAGCAGCCCGCCCCCGAGCGCCAGCGCCACCGCCAGCCCGAGCATCCCGAGCATCAGCGCGAACTTCGCTTGCAGCGACATGCTCTTCCCCGAACCCGCCCCCGCGGCCCGCTCAACGCACCGGCTCGAACCCCCACGCCCAGTCGCCCTGCTCCAGCGGTGCACGCGTCGAGGCGACGTGCCCGTCCACGAACGAGACGTTCAGCCCGCCGTTGTGCCGCAGGCCGGGGTACCAGTACCGGTTGTTCGCGAACATCTGCTGGCTCTCGAGCGAGGGCGTCGAGAACAGCGGGTTCGAACTTACCTGCACCGCCCGCGCCCCGTCCACGTCCCACGAGAGCGGCACCTGCGCCGGTGAGACCGACCCGTTGCCCTCCAGGATCCGGCTGGTCAGCACCACCCATTGCGACCCGCCCGCCGCCAGTTGCCGCTCGCTGCGGCGCAGCCGCTCGTTGAAGCCGAACGAGACGTTCCGCGGCGGGCCGATCGCGCCCTGCGAGCACGGCAGGCCGCGCGAGAGCACGATGTTGCCCTTCACCTCCGGGCACCGCAGCGGGTCGTTGCCGCGCAGGTCGGGCAGGGTGTAGGTCTCTTCCGGTCCCCACGACCAGAACTCGTCCACGCTGTACTCATACTCGACGAACGTCTCGAGCCTGAACGCGCGGCCGCCGCCGAGCGACTCATCGTCGCCGCGGTTGGGGTGCAACTGGTCGTCGGCGAAGTTGGCAAAGTCGAACGCGACGCCGCGCAGGGCCATCTGGCAGCGGAACGACCGCGCCGAGGCGATCGTGCCGCGCGCTGCGGGCAGCAGCAGCGAGAGCAACGTCGCCAGAATGGCGATCACGACAAGGATCTCGATCAACGTGAAGCCGCCGCGGGCGCGGCGCAGGCGCCGACTCCCCCCACGTGCCGCCGCGATGGCCAGCGCTACGTTCATTCCGGCTCCCACTCCGCGTCCGAGGCAGAACGCCCGGACGAGGCCCCACGCTGCCAAGAGGCTAGCGGATAGCACCGACCGCTTCAAGTCGGCACGCCGAACAAAGTGCGACTCTGCGACCGACCTGCGGCACGGCGACGCGACGGAGCCACTCGCAGCCTGCACCGGCGGGCGACCCACCAACGAGGTTGTTTGCCGATGGAGAATCACGGACCGTCCCACTCAGCAAGAGATTCGCCGCCGGATGGCCCCGGGTTTCCTCGGGCCGGCGCGGAGCGACGTTCTCGACCCTTCGGGCCGGTCAACCGGGCGAACTTGGGCAATGTGGGAAAAGGGCACGCGGTCGCGTGCCCAGTCAATGCCGGAGACAGGAATCGAACCTGCACGGGTTTTGAGCCCGGCGGATTTTGAATCCGCTGCGTCTGCCAGTTCCGCCACTCCGGCGAGTGTGGAGGCACAGTTTAGCCGCCCGATCTCTCAGCGCGCGCCGGAGGACTGCATCTCGGGCCGTTCCCAGATGCCGACCTCGAGCCGGCCGGTCGAATCGGCCGCGGCACGGAACATGCCGTCGGAGTTGAAGACCATGGCGATCTCGCCCGAGCGCGAGACGGCGATGATGCCGCCGTCGTCGGGCCTGAGGACGCCGTGGACGACCTCTCGCGCGGCCTGATTCAGCGAGACGCCCTTGTACAGCATGCGGTCGGAGATGTCGCGCGCGACGCCGTGGCGGATGAACTCCTCGCCCGTGCCCGTGCCCGAGACGGCGCACGACGCGTTGTTGGCGTAGTTGCCCGCGCCGATGATCGGCGAGTCGCCGATGCGCGCCCAGCGCTTGCCGCTCATGCCGCCCGTGCTCGTCGCCGCGGCGAGGTTGCCCGAGCGGTCGAGCGCGACGCAACCGACGGTGCCGAACGTCGCGTTGCGCGTGTCACGGACACTCTGCGTGGCGGGCGGCGCATCCCCCGCGGAGAGCGACGCGCCCTTGGGCAGGGGCGGCATCGGCTCGCCCCGTTCCTTCAGCACTTCTTCCAGCACGCGCCAGCGGCGCGTGGTGAAGAAGTAGGACGGTTCGACGCGCGCGATGTCCGGGCCGAGCGAGTCGGCGAACGCCTCCGCGCCCTCGCGTGAGAGCAGGACGTGCCGGGTGCGCTCCATCACGCGGCGGGCCAGACGCACGGGGTTCTTCACCGTCGTCACCCCCGCGACCGCGCCGCACCGCAGCGTTGCGCCGTCCATGATCGACGCGTCGAGCTCGTTACGGCCCTCGGCCGTGAAGACCGCGCCTCGGCCGGCGTTGAACTTCTCATCGTCCTCGAGCGTCATGACGACGGCCTCGACCGCGTCGAGCGCGGGCCGGCCGGATTCGAGCATCTCGATGCCGACCGCCAGCGCGCGGGCCAGCGAGTCGGTGTACTCGCGCACGCGCTCGGGCGGCGTGTCCTTGTCGATCACGCCCGCCCCGCCGTGCAGCACGATCGCCCACTCGGCTCTGGGTTGCATGGTGCACCGCTCCTGCGTGCCGCGGCAGGCCTGCAGGCACAGGGCGCACACGACGCACGCGAACATCGCGAGGACTCTGACCATCGACGGGCCTCCGGGTTGAGGGGCCAGTGTACAGCGCGGCACGGGCGGTGTGCCGTGGCCGTGGGCCGATCCCGCGGTTCGCGACAACTCACACCAGCAGCGTCGCCGGCTTCTCGAGGAACTCCTTGACCGTCGCGAGATACGCCGCGGCCATGGCCCCGTCGATGATGCGGTGATCGCTCGACATGGTCATCTGCATCTCGGTGCCGATGACGAGTTTCTTCTCGCCGGTCTTGGCATCGCGACCGACAACGGGCTTCTCGACAGCCGCGCCCACAGCGAGGATCGCGGCGTTGGGCGGGTTGATGATCGCGGTGAAGTGCTCGACGCCGAACATGCCGAGGTTCGAGATGGTGAAGGTCGAGTCGGACATCTCTTCGATCGAGAGGCCCTTGGCGCGGGCCTTCTCCGACAGGCGCTTGGTGTCGGCGGAGATCTGCCGCAGGCCCATGCGGTCGGCGTTGCGGAGCGTCGCGACGACGAGCCCGCCGCCGGAGAGGGTGGCGGGGTCGATGGGCAGCGCGACGGCGACGCCGATGTTGACGTCGGGCAAGATGTCGATGCTCGGCTGCCCGCCCTGCGCCTCCGACCAGCGCGCGTTGACGAACGGGTGCTGGTGCATCGCCAGCGCGCAGGCGCGGACGAGGAAGTCGTTCACGCTCAGTTTCACGCCCTGCGAGGCCAGTTGTTCGTTGAGTTGCGCGCGGAGCGCCAGCAGCGCGTCCATCCGCGCCGTCACCGTCACCTGGTAGTGCGGGATCGTCGCCTTGCTCTGCACCAGTCGCTTGGCGATGGTCTGGCGCATGTTGGACAGCGCGACCTTCTTCGCCGCCAGCAGCGGGGCTGTGGGGGGCATCGCCACGCCCGGCACCGCGCCGGCGGATAGGCCGGAGATCTTGGCGGGTTCGCGTGAAGCGGGGCGAACGCCCGGCACGGAGTGCCGGGCCACCTCGGACCGCCCTTCCAAGGCCGCCTCGACATCCTTCCGCACGATGCGGCCCGAAGGGCCCGTGCCCTGGATCGCGCCAAGGTCGATCCCCGACTCGTCAGCGATCTTGCGCGCCAGCGGCGAGGCGAAGACGCGCTCGCCGGCGTGGTGCCCGTTGGTCCCCGCGACTGGTTGCGCTGCCCCGGTCTGCGCGGCGACCGTCGCCGACGCGGACGAACCGCCGCTCGCGGCAGCCTTGGCCGGCGCAGCCGGCGCGCCGGCGGGCGCCGAGGCCGTCGCGGGCTTGGCCGCGGCGGGTTCCCCGGCTCCGACCAGCGTCATGATCACCGTGCCAACGGGGACCTGCTGCCCTTCGGCAACGACCAGTTCGCCGACGGTGCCCTCGTCGAACGTCTGCAGTTCCATCGTCGCCTTGTCGGTCTCGATGTCGGCGATGACGTCGCCCGCGGCGACCTTCTGGCCGGGCTTGACGGACCATTTCACGATAGTGCCTTGCTCCATCGTGTCCGAAAGGCGGGGCATTTTGATTTCGATGGCCATGATCTGGTGGGTCGTCAGAACTGCACGGGCGGCGAGTCGAGGTCGAAGCCCGGCGTGGCCCGGGCACGTTGGTAGGCGTCAATGTCCGCGGCGAGGCGGCGCGTGAGCATCCGGCGGAGTTCGTCGTCGAGCAGCGCGTCGGCGGTGGGCGTGATGCCGCGCCGGCGGATGTCGCCCGAGGGTTCGTCGGCCAGACAACGGCCGTCCCACGGCGAATAGCGGACCGAGTTGTGCCGCGAGTTGACCGGCGCGGGCAGGCCGAGGTGCGCCGACAGGCCGGGCAGGGCGGAAGTCAGGTGCTCGACGCGCCCGACGAAACCGAACCTCTGGCCGGCGATGAACGCGCTCTGGGGGCGCCAGTGGCTGTCGAGTTGCGAATCGTCGCACTCGCACAGGTAGCGGACGAACTCGCGGAAGGTCACGCCGCGCGAGTAGTTTACGGCCGACGACGCGGGGACCCTGGTGGGGCTCTCGGGGTGCCCAATGAGCGCGGTGGTGTCGAGCCGGACGTCGACGCCCGCCATGCGCGCCATCGCCTCCATCGCCTCGCGCGCCGGGTGGAAGCACCCCAGAGTCGCGCCGCAGACGAACTTCTCGGTGAACGCGGAGACGATGCGGTCGATCGGCTCGCGGAGAAAGACGACGCCGAAGAACTCGCTCAGGCACCGTCGCGCGGTGGCGGCGTCGCGCGTGGCCAGCGAGTGGGCCCGCCGGCAATAGGTGTGCGGGTCGGGCACTTCGGCCGACTGCGGGTCGATGCCGGCCAGCAGCCAGCGCTTGATCGTCGTGCACCCGCTCTTGGGAAGCGCGCACACGAACGCGCGCTGCACCGGCAGCACGAGGTAGTAGGACAGCGGGAACGATCGGTTCTCCTGCTGGACCAGCGGCGGGACGATCCGGCGAGAGTCGGTCGGGGACTGCGTCTGGTCTGTCGCGAAGGCGGACCGGGTCATGCGTGCTCCGACGCGTCAGGAAAGCCCGAGTGTAGACCGCACCGCGCGGATGATCTTGCCCTTGTGCGGCAGGTACTCGGCCTCGAGGTTCTTGGCGTAGGGCGTGGGCACGTCGTCGGTGTTGACACGCAGCGGCTGGTGGTCGAGGTAATCGAACGCGCGCTCGCACACCTGCGTGATCACCTCGCTGGCGACGCTCGCGAAGGGCCAGCACTGGTCGACGACGACCACGCGGTTGGTCCGCTTCACGCTCTCGATGATCGAGTCGATGTCGAGCGGGCGGATGGTCCGCATGTCCAGCACGTCGCACGCGACGCCGTCCTTGGCCAGTTCGTCCGCCGCGTCGAGGCAGAAGTTCACCGGGCGGCCGAACGAGACGAGCGTCACATCGCTGTTCCGCTCGCCGCTCCACGTGCCGCGTCGCAGCGCGGCCTGCCCGAACGGGATCGCGTAGTCGCCCTCGGGGACCGGCCCCTTGTCGCTGAGCATGCGCTCAGATTCGAGGTTGAAGTACGGGTCGTCGTCGCGGATGCCGGTGGTCAGCAGGCCCTTGGCGTCGGCCGGGCACGAGGGGATGCCGATCTTCAGCCCCGGCACGTTGGCGTAGAGCGCCTCGACGGTCCATGAGTGCGTGGAGCCGAGTTGCCCGCCCGCGCCGTTGTTGCCGCGGAAGACCACCGGGCAGCCCCACTGCCCGCCGGACATGTACAGCATCTTGGGGACGTTGTTGAGGATCTGGTCCGCCGCGACCAGCGAGAACGACCACGACATGAACTCGATGATCGGGCGAAGGCCGTACATCGCCGCCCCGACCGCCAGCCCCGCAAAGCCGTTCTCGGAGATGGGCGCGTCGATTATGCGCTTCTCGCCGAACTCGTCGAGCATGCCCTGGCTGACCTTGTACGCGCCGTTGTACTGCGCGACCTCCTCGCCCATCAGGAAGATCCGCGGGTCCTTGCGCATCTCCAGCGTCATCGCCTCGCGCAGGGCCTCGCGAAAGGTGATCTCCCGCGTGCCTTCGGGGAGGATGTGAGCGGTCGCGGCGTCGGTGAGTGTGGACATGATGAGTGGTTCAACTGAAAAGTTCGAGACCCTCCAACCCTGCCGGGCATGTTCGGGGTCCGGAAGGTGATTGGTCGAAGATCGAATGGTAGGCTCAGGACGCTTGGGGTTTCCGAAGCGCGGGCGCCGCGGCGCTTGGCCGGCCAATCCACCGCGGGAGTGCCACAGCGAGGGGAGTGATGTGTGCAGGGGCGGGGGCGGGGGCGGGGGGGTCACTTGCCGTCAAACCAGTTCTCGCTGACGTTCGTCTCGACCTTCAGCGGCACGCTCAGTTTCATCGCGTGTTCCATGCGGTCCTTGATGAGCGCCCTCGCATCCTCGGCGCGCTCGCGCGGGCACTCGAAGACCAGTTCGTCGTGGATCTGCAGGAGCATGCGCAGTCCCTCCGGCGCTGCGCCGGTCGAGATCGCCCCGTGCAGGTCGACCATGGCGAGTTTGATGAGGTCCGCCGCGGAGCCCTGCACGACGGAGTTGATCGCGACGCGTTCGGCCAGCGCGCGCCGCTGCGGGTTGTTGGACCGGATGTCGACGATCGGCCGCCGCCGGCCGAGCATCGTCTGCACGTACCCGAAGCGCACCGCCTGGTCGATGCACTCCTGCAGGAAGGTCGTGATGCCCGCGAAGCGCCGCTTGTAGTCGTCGATGATCTTCGCGGCCTCGGTGTTGCTGACGCCCAGCCGGCGCGCCAGCCCGAAACTCGTGATGCCGTAGACGATGCCGAAGTTCACCATCTTCGCCCCGTTGCGCTGCGCCTTGGTCACCTTGTCGAGCGGGACGCCGTGGATCTGCGCCGCGACCGCGGTGTGGATGTCGCGGTCCTGCTCGAAGGCCTCGATGAGCCCCGGGTCGCGCGACAGGTGCGCCAGCAGGCGCAACTCGATCTGCGAGTAGTCGGCCGAGACCAGCACGTGCGGCGGCGACGGTTCGGCGACGAACGCCCTGCGGATCTCGCGGCCGATGTCGGTGCGGATGGGGATGTTCTGCAGGTTGGGGTCGGACGAACTCAGCCGCCCCGTCGCCGCGACGGTCTGGTTGAACGACGCGTGGATGCGCCCCGTGTCGGGGTTGATCTCCGCCGCCAGCGCGACGAGGTACGTGGAGACGAGCTTGGTCAGTTCGCGGTACTCGACGATGAGCGCGGGGATCGGCGTGTCGATCTCCGGGTCCGCGGCGAGTCTGTCGAGCACTTCCGCGTCCGTCGAGTAGCCGGTCTTGATCTTCTTGATCGGCCGCAGGCCGAGGCCCGGCCCGCCAAGTTCGTCGCCCTCGTCGGGCTTGTTGAACAGCGCCGCGGCCAGTTGTCTGGGCGAATCGGGGTTGAACGTCCGGCCGATGGTGTCCTTGGCGACGCGCTCGATCTCGGCCTTGAGTTCGTCGATGCGCTTCTGCAGGCGGGCGCGCTGTCGCTCGAGTTCGGCCCGGTCGACGCGGATGCCGTTCCACTCCAGTTCGGCCAGGACCTCGACCAGCGGCATCTCGACGGTCTCGAACAGCGGCGTCAGGTTCATCGCGCCCAGTTGCGGGAGCATCATGGCGCGCAGTTGCAGCGCCACGTCCGCGTCCTCGGCCGCGTACTGCGTGGCCTGCTCGAGCGGCACCTGATCGAAGGTGCGCTGCCCGGGCCCGGACCCGATCAGGTCCTTGATGGAGATGTTGGTTCGGCCGAGCAGCGCCATCGCCAGCGCGTCGAGGCCGTGCGACGAGCGGGATGCGTCGATGAGGTACGAGGCGACCATCGAGTCGAACGCGGTCGAGGTCGCGAAGCGCGGCGTGGCGAAGGTCGCGTGCGACGACGCCGCCGGTGCGTCCGCCACCGCCGCGCCGCGCTCGCGCGCGGGAGTCGGGATGCACACGCCGCCCAGGCGGATACCGGCCTTGCGCAGCACCAGCATGTCGAACTTGAGGTTGTGCCCGCACTTGGGCTTGGCGGGGTCTTCGAGAACGGGCTTGAGCGCGGCGACGACGGTCGCTTCGTCGAGGTGCGACGACGGGTCGGGCGAGCGCACGGGGACATACACGCCGGTGCCGATCTTCGTCGACAGGCAGATGCCGCAGAGTTTGGCCCGCCGCGGCGAGAGGCCGGTGGTCTCGGTGTCGATGGCGATGCACTCGGCCGCGTGCAGGTCCTTCACGAGCGCGTCGAGTTGCTCGCGGTTGACGACGGCGCGGTACTCGCCCGACTGCGGCGTGATCTGCGCCGCCGCGCTCTGCGCGCCGTCGAACAGGCCGCCGAAGATCGGCGTTGTCCCGGCGTCCCTCTTCGCCGCGGCGTTGGCGCCGGCCGAAGCGGGGGGCATCTCGATGGGCGAACGTTCGGGGAACAGCCCGCCGTGGCGCGCACGCGGTTCGAGGGAGGCCGGCAGCGCCGGCTCGCTCGCGGGCGCGCCGCCGATGAGCGCCTTGAGTTCGTCCTGGTAGCGGTTGAAGCCGAGTTCCTTCAGCACCGGGCCCATCGCGGCGAGGTTCAGGGCGTCGGTCCGCGCCGCCTCGAGCGGGAGATCGATCGGAACGTCGTGCCGCAGCGTGACGAGTTGGCGCGACAGTTCGAGTTGCCTGCGGTCGATCGCGCGCAGACGCTCGCCGAGTTTGCCCTTGATCGTCCCCGCCGCGGCCAGCACGCCCTCGAGCGACCCGTGCTCGGCGATGAGTTTCGCGGCGGTCTTCGGGCCCACGCCCTCGACGCCGGGCACGTTGTCGACGCTGTCGCCCATGAGCGCGAGCATGTCAACGACCTGGCGCGGCTCCAGCCCGGTCTCGGCCTTGAGCGTCTCGGCGGTGATGAGTTCGTCGTTGTGCACGTCGTACAACTCGACCGCGCCGCCGCCGTCCTCCAGCAACTGCTTGAGGTCCTTGTCCTTGGAGATGATTCGGATCTTGAGGTCGGGGTGCTTGGCCCGCAGTTTCGTGACCAGCGTGGCGATCACGTCGTCGGCCTCGAAACCCTCGGCGCCGAGGATGGGCACGCCGATCTGCCGGAGCGTCGCCAGGCACCGCTCGACCTGCGGCGCAAGGTCCTCGGGCGGCTCTTCCCGCGTGGCCTTGTACTCGGGGTAGATCTGGCTGCGGAACGTGCCGCGGTCGCCCGAGACGTCGAGCGTGACGCACACGTAGTCGGGCCTGCCGCCGTCGGCCCCGATCCTGCCCTGCCCGCGCAGCAGTTTGAGGAGCATGCCGATGAAGCCGAACGTCATGTTCGTCGGCTCCTTGGTGACCGGGCTGGTCATCGGCGTGCGGATGGCGTGGTAGGCGCGGAAGAACTGCGCGTAGCCGTCGATGATGTAGAGGGTGGGCATGGAACCCAAGCGTACCGCGTCACGTGACCGCGACGAAAGTCATGAGGGCCGGGTCACGCCGGCCCGAGCCGCCCCGCCAGCCACGCGCCCGCCCACACCGCCAGCAGGCCCACCGCGACGTTGAGCACGATGTTGCCCAGCGCCCAGCCCGCCTGCTGGCCCGCGGCGAGGGCGAAGGTCTCGCGCCCGAACGCCGAGAACGTCGTGAACCCGCCGAGGAAGCCGACGATGATGCCCAGTCGGTACTCCTCGCGCACGTTCCATGTGGTCGCGAACATCCCCGCCAGAAAGCCGACGAGCAGGCAGCCGACGACATTCACCGCCAGCGTTCCCCACGGGAAGTGCTTGCCGAACTGCCGCGCGCACGCCTCCTGCACGCCCCAGCGGGCCAGCCCGCCCGCCCCCGCGCCCAGAAAGACCAGCAGCACCTTGAAGAGCATTCCCTGTGATACGCCGACAGTGATCAGATTGCAACCGCTGTGGGCGCGTCCCGGGGTCCGCCCGCCGATCCCGCGCGCCCGGACCCGTCCCATACACTCCCGCCGTGACGACGACGCACGCATCTCCCAGGACCCCCGCGGCCGAGGCGATCCCGCCGCTGATCGAACGCCACGGCCCGCGGATCTTCGCGCTCGCGTTGCGCCTGTGCGGCAACCGTGCCGACGCCGAGGACATGGTGCAGGACGTCTTCCTGCAGGCGTACCGCAAGTGGCATACGTTCCGTGGCGAGTCCGACCCCGGCACGTGGCTCTACAGCATCGCCGCGCGGTCGTGCAAGGCCCGGATGCGCCGCAGGGGCGGCGTCGACCGGCGCATGCCCGCGATGTCGCAACTCATGCCCTGGCGCGAGACGAGCGTCGCGGCGATCCCCGTGCCCGCCGAGGACGGCGAGGCCGCGCCCGTGCGGGCCAGCATCCGGCGTGAGGCCGAAGAAGCCGTGCACCGCGCGATCCTCACGCTGCCCGAGCAGTTCCGCGTGCCGCTCATCATGAAGGAGATGCTCGAATTGCCCATCGAACAGGTCGGCGCGGCGCTGAACATCAAGCCCGAGACGGTCAAGACGCGCGTGCATCGCGCCCGCCTGCTGCTGCGGCAGGCCATGCTCAAGCGCGTGCCGCGCCGCGCCGCGCCCGACCCGACCTACGACAAGCGGGTCTGCCTCGACCTGCTCAAGGCCAAACTCGACGCGATGGACCGCGGGCGCGGGTTCCCGATCGGTCAGGACGTGCTGTGCGAGCGGTGCCGGTCGGTCTTCGCCGAACTCGACCTTGCGCAAAGCGCCTGCGCCAGTCTGGCCGAGGGCCAGATGCCCGCGGGCGTCCGCCGCGCGATCCTCGACGCGATCAGGCGCGAGTCGCTCAGCCCTTGACCTTGCAGGTCGACATCTTCAGCGGCAGGTAGGCCGGGCAGAAGCCCAGCGCGGCGGTCAGCAGCAGCACCGCGCCGGCAGCCACGGCGATGATTCCGCCCGCCGAGCCCTCCGCCGCGCCGAGCATGGCGAAGGCGAGCACGATCAGGACGATGCCCACGACCAGTCGCAGGGCACGGTCCACGGGTCCGACGTTCTTGCAGCCGCACATGACGAGGTTCCTTTCAGAGTGTGTTGGGCGCGTGCATCGTGTTGCACGGTTCGCCGCGCTACGCCGGACGCGGCGCGGTGTGCTCGCGGCGTTCGAGCCAGAAGAACAGCGCCGCCGCGCCGACCGCCAGCGGCACGATGAACACCCACGGCGTGACGTGCGCGACTCCGGGGAACGTGATCTTGCCGTAGTTGGCGATCGGCTCGATGTGCTTGCCGATCCACGGGTAGGCCTCGGCGTACGCCACCGCGCCGACCAGCCCGCCCGCGATGCCGACCAGCGCGTCGCGCGAGCCCTGGCCCGCCGCGGCGACGGCCGTCCCCGGGCAGTAGCCCAGCAGCACCATGCCCACGCCGAAGATGGCCCCGCCGAGGGCGTTCATCATGAGCGCGGCGGTCTTGACGTGCAGGCCCTCGATCATGCCCAGCGCGAGCATCGCGTAGACGCCGATCGCGCCGACGACGATCGCCGTGAGCATCGTCTTGAGCACCGTGAAGTCGCAAAAGAGGAACTGGTTGACGATCACGTTGTAGCGCGTCACGCCGCCCTTCTGCAGCAGGAAGCCGAAGACCAGCCCGGTGACCGCGCCCAGCGCGAGCGTCTTGGGATCGGCGAAGAAGTTACTGAACACGCGTCACCTCCTTCGGGCCGCGCCCGTACAGAACCAACGCGGTGAGGATGCCCGTCGCGAACATCGCGACGAAGAACGTCCAACTCGAGACCGCCAGTTGCAGGCCGCCGCTGATGCCGTGCCCGCTCGTGCAGCCGTCGGCCATGCGCGCGCCGAAGATCAGGATGACGCCGCCGACGAACGCCGCGGCGTAGCGCTTCGCGACGCTCGGCCCGAAGCGGCTCTGCCACAGCGTGGGCACGCGTTCGACCTTGAACGTGCGGCCGAACCAGGCCGAGATGAACGCGCCCAGCGCCATCGTGAACACCAGCGCCATCTGCCAGTCGAAGACCGGCTTGAAGCCCCCGCCCTTGGCGCCCAGCGTCTTGGCGAAGTACGCGTTCTGCTCGACGTGCTCGCACGCGACGGTGCACAGCAGCGCGCCCGATGCGCCGACGAACGACGTGCTCGTGCCGAGGGCCTTGTTCATGAAGTAGAACGTGACCCACGACAGGACGCCGATGCCCGCGCCCACCACGTAGGGCGACCAGCGCGGGAGTCTGATGGGGTTGGTCATGGCCCGACTCCTTGTTTCGCCGCCGCGCTTCGATCGCGCGACGTCGCATGTTGAGAGTCGGTCCGCCCGCTCGAAGTTCCCGAAATCTTGATGCGCCAATCGCGGAACCCGGCACCGCCCACGCGCCTCCAACTATGCAGATGCCCCAAAGTGGGCAGTGAAAGGGATTCCGCATGACCAACAAGGCACAGGCGTTCTTCGAGTCGCACCCCGCATTGCAGGCCGCGATGAAGGATCGCGGCGGCGAGATCGGCCGCGCGTTCGGACCGTTCTTTCAGGGCCTGATGAAGCAGGGCGCGCTGACCGTCCGCGAGAAGGAACTCGTCGCGCTGGGCATCGGCATCGCTTTGAGGTGCGAGCCGTGCATCTTCCTGCATACCAAGAAGGCGCTCGAGGCCGGCGCCAAGCCCGAAGAGATCATGGAGGTCGCGGGCGTCGCCGTCATGATGGGCGGCGGACCGGCGTACACCTACGCGCCGCTGGTCGCGCAGGCGCTGGACCACCTCCGGGCTGCAAAGCCGGGCTGTCCATCGTGCTGAGCGTCAGTCATACCAGAAGAGCATCAGCAGCGGCACCGCCACAAGCACGATGCCCACCTCCAGCGCAAGGCCCAATCGCCAGTAATCGCTGAAGCGATACCCGGCCGGGCCCATCACCAGCAGGTTGCTCTGGTGTCCGATGGGCGTGAGGAACGCACACGATGCGCCGATCGCCACCGCCAGCAGAAACGGGTCCGCCGATGCGTCCAACCCGCTTGCGACACCGAGGGCGATCGGGCACATCATCACCGCCGCCGCGGCGTTGTTGACAAGGTCCGACAGGAACATGGTCGCGACCAGCACTGTGCAGACCATCGTCCACGCGGGCAGCACCTTCGATGCGCTCAGCGCGCCCGCGGAGATGATCTGGGCAAGCCCCGTCGACTCAATGGCCATCCCGACGGGGATCATGGCAGCCAACAGAAGCAGCACCGGCCAGTCGACCGCGCTGTATGCCTGGCGCACCGAGACAACACGCGAAACGACCATCAGCAGCGCGGCGATCATGAACGCCACGGCCGCGCCCAGAAGTCCCGACGCGACGCACGCGATGGCGCCGACGAAGATCGCCAGCGCGGTCCAACGCCTCGCGGCCATGCCGATGCCCAGCGCGCGGTCCGCCAGCGGCAGGCAACCAAGTTCCTCAAGTTCTCCGTACAGTTCCTTGCGCTCTCCCTGCACCAGCAGCACGTCGCCAGCGCGGAAACGCGTCTGCCCCAACCGCGTGCCGAGCCGTGCGCCCTCGCGCGCGATGCCGATGAGATTGATCCCGTGCCGCTCGCGCAGGCGGAGCGAGATCGCCGTGTTGTTGATCAATCTCGAGCCCGGGCTGACTACGGCCTCGGCCAGGCCGGACTCATCATTCTCGATGAGCGAGGACTCGACGCTGCCCTGCTGGCCGATCAGCTCGAGTTGCTGTTCATTGACGAACTTCTCGATCGCCTCGCTCTCGCCCATCATGACCAGTTGGTCGCCTTCCTTCAGCAGGCGGAAGGGCGAAGGCGCGATGATCCTACCATCCTCGCGCACGATCGACAGCACCTGCACATCAACCGGCGCAAGGGAGCGGATCGTCGCGCCCGCGGCACGGCTCTTGGCCGGGATCGCGGCCTCGGTCAGATATCGCCCGACCTTGAAGAGTTCGTCGCTGCTCACCGCGCCGGAGCGCATCGGCACCAGCCTGCCTCCCAGCACAGCGATCAGCACGATTCCCGCCGCGGCGACCGGAACGCCCACACATGCGAAGTCGAAGAACCCGAACTGCGCGGCGACCGATTCGGCGCGAAAGCCCGACACGATGAGGTTGGGCGGTGTGCCGATCAGGGTGGTCATTCCACCGAGCAGCGAGGCAAACGCCAGCGGCATCAGATAGGCCGAAGCGGGGCGGCCGCTGTCGCGCGAGAGCCGGATCGCGGCGGGCATCAGCAGAGCCAGCGCGCCGACATTGTTCATGACGCTCGACATCAACGCAACCGTGACCATCAACCCAATGAGCAGAAGGAACGGATGCCCTTTGACGCGCTCCAGCGGGCGCGTCACGGTTTCAACCACCCCGGCTCGCGTCAGTCCCGCGCTCACGACCAGGATCGCGCCGACCGTGATCACCGCCGGGTGCGCAAAGCCACTAAACGCGGTATCGGTCGGAACGATGCCCGCGGCGGTGAGCCCCAGCAGCAGTGCCAGCGCCACCACCTCCGGCTTCCACTTCCCCCAGACAAACATCGCCAGCGCCAAGATGAGCGCCGCGCCAAGCACGGCGGTCTGAATCGTCATGGGCAGGTTCCCGGCGGACCAGTGGTGCCCGCGGCGGCAGTCTACACGGTCTCACGCTGCGCGCAGCAGCGAGCCGACGGCACCGGGGACCGATCAGTGAACACAGCGCGCGGAATAAGCGGGAGCGAAGTCGACGGGCGCGGGCCGGGGCGGCCGCCCGATCACTTCTTCTTGGGCGTGAAGTAGTTCCCGCCGAACTTCTTCTGGAACCTCTCGACGCGGCCCGCCGAGTCGACGAACGTCTGCTTGCCGGTGAAGAACGGGTGCGAGCCGGACCACACTTCGACGTGCAACTCGGGCACCGTCGCGCCGCAGGTCATCACGACCTCGCCGTTGTGGTAGACCTTGCACGGGTAGTACTTAGGGTGAATCTTGTCCTTCATGGCTCGTCTCGTGCAGGGCGGGCGGAAAAAGTAGGGGCGGCAGGGATCATCGGGCCGCACGGCGGTTGAACCGATCGCGGCGGGCCTCCATCGGCAGGAGGGAAAGAAGGATACCGGCCCGATGCCAGAATTCCAGTTGCCCCGAGGGCGGTGGGGGGCGGATCGGTGTGGTTCCCCTCTCCCCATCGCAGATGGGGAGAGGTGCCTGAGCGCAGCGAGGGCGGAGAGGGGCGCATGGTCAATCGAGAAGCACCCCTCACCGGCTCGGCCTGCGGCCTCGCCACCTCTCCCCGCTGGCGCGGGGAGAGGGGAGAGAGCGCAGCGAGGGCGGTGAGGGGCGACTCACAAACCACCCCTCACCGGCTCGGCCTGCGGCCTCGCCACCTCTCCCCGCTGGCGCGGGGAGAGGGGAAGGCGGGTTGCGTTCCACGACGCCGCGGCCTGCAACACCCCCGCTTCGCGGCCGTTCGGCGCTCTACGATTCGTCTTTGACCCCGGGCCTCTGGTCCCCTTGAATTGCCCGAACCGCAGCGGACGCGGATTGAGCCCGCCAGAGGAGCGCGACATGTTCGGACTCGGAACCTGGGAACTGCTGATCCTGCTGGCGCTGGGCCTGTTGCTCTTCGGGCGTCGCCTTCCCGAGGTGGGCCGCAGTCTCGGCAAGGGCATCGTCGAGTTCAAGAAGGGCATCCGTGGCATCGAGGACGAGGTCGAGCAGGGCACGCGCGCCGCGCCCTCGCGGCCCGCGACAACGCTCCCGCCCGCGGGCGACACCGCTCCGCCGCCGCCGCGCGTCGAGCAGCCGACAATCGCGGGGCAGGATGTGCGCGTGAGCCGTTCGGATTCGGTCAACTGAATCGGCGTGCTTCCCGCTTTTCAGAGCCGCGCGGCGCAGTGCCTGCCTTGACGGGCAATGTGTCCGGCTGCGTATGGTGAGGCAGGCGTCCCGCCTGCCCGATCGGCGGTCGAGGCGGTGCGAACGCCCGTTCCTGAGTCGCCGAACGCTTCCCCGCGCTCACGCCGCGGGAAGCCGATCTCTCGGCGAGCGTCGTACCGAAACGCCGTCGGGTTGGCGAACGCCGCGCTCGCCGAGTCTCGATTTCGCGGCTGGGCATGCCGCTCGACCTCATCGCGTCTCCCCGATTGGCCGATTCCCATTCGGGTGCGTAAACTCGTTGGACCTTCGCCGAGGTAGCTCAGCTGGTTTAGAGCGCTGGATTCATAACCCGGAGGTCGTGGGTTCGAGTCCCACCCTCGGCACTTTCGGATTGTGGGCGGCCGCGGCCCGCCGCGCGGCAGCCCGACAGGCCGCCATAGCTCAGCGGTAGAGCAACGGTTTTGTAAACCGTAGGTCGTGGGTTCGATTCCCACCGGCGGCTCTTGACGCGGTCAACCGGCGTGCTTCGCTGTGTCGCCGGGTGCCGGCAGGTCGCCCTCGGCCCGTGCGGGGCAGCAATTCTGGGACCACTCGCCGCCGCACGTCCAGCCCCGGCGCGAAGACTCTCCGTGTGGACTCGGCCCGCCGCGGCCGATACAGTCCGCACCTTCCGGGCGTGTACCGAAGTGGCCAAACGGGTCAGACTGTAAATCTGATGGCTTATGCCTTCGCTGGTTCGAATCCAGCCGCGCCCACTTCATCGGCCCATCTCGATTGCGTGACCTTGCCGCGGGCCGTCGGCATCGGTGGTCGGAGGTTTGCCCGTGCGGTGATCGGCGGGGCGAGGGGGCGTCGGTGCATGCCGCGGTGGCGCGGTGAATCGTGTGCTGCGGTGCAGCACACGCTATCCTCTCCGCCGATGTCACATCTGCTGCGGCGATGGATCGTTCTGCTCGCTTCGCTCCTCGTGCTGGGGCCCGTGGCCGGGCTGCTGGCCGCGACGCTTCGCGCGCCCGATGGCGGCGCGGACGCGAGTCTGTTCCTCAACACGAGCCCTCTGTGGGGCGCGATGGTCGGGTTGCTGGTCTTCGCCTTGGCCGCCGCGGCGGGCGTCCCGGGCGCGCGTATCGGCGGCGTCGGTCACGGCTATATCTGCGCGGGCCTGGTGCTGGCGTGGGCGGCGTGGGCGACGGGGCAGATCGACCGCATCCTGCATCGCACGCAGTCGGTTTCGACGATGTACGCGCTGACGGGCGAGGGGGTGTTCGTCGGCGTGCTCGCGCTTGGGCTGGGCGTGCTGCTGCTGCGCGTGTCGAAGGACCCTGCGCCGCACGGCGCAGGGCAGGATCACGCGCACCACCGGCACCACGTCGAGCCGCGAGCGCTCTGGAACCCCGCAACACCACAGGCGCTGATTATCGGCGCGGCCATCGGCGGGGTGGTCGCGTGGCTGGTCGCGCAGGACACGCTCAAGGGTCAGACGTTCGCCGCGGCGGCGTTCGCGGGCATGCTGGGCGCGACGGCGGGACGCATGAGCGCGCCGAGCGCATCGGCGGTAACGTTTGTCGCGGCGATCGTGCTGCTGGCGGTTGTTTCGCCGCTCGCGGCGACGTTCGTGCACGCGGGCGACCTTGGCCCGACGCGTGCCGCGCTCGCGGGCCGCTTGTTCCCGCTGGCGCGGCCGCTGCCGCTGGATTGGGCCGCGGGCGCGTTCTTCGGCATCCCGCTGGGGCTGTCGTGGGCGGCGTCGATGATCGACCGGCACGCGCCCAAGGGCGACGAACAGCCGGCGTGAGGCGGCAGCGCGCCTTCAGATGATGCCCTTGAGTCCGAGCGCGCGGCGGAGCGAACTGAGCTGGCCCGCGTGCCAGCCCTCGTGCCACGCGGCCTTGTCGAGCACGTCGGCGCGGTCGCGGCAGAATCCGTGCGAGTCGCCGATCGTGGGCTTGGCGGCGTCGGCCGGGCGGATGCGTGCGGCCAGATCGACGAGCCGCTCGTACGCGCGGTCGAAGTGGGCGCGGACGTCGGCCGCGGGCGGGTAGGCGGCGGGGTCGGCGACGGGCTTCGACCCCGTGCCGAACAAGGCGTTGTAGTTGTCGGGCAGCGGCGCGCGCGTGCCGTCGAGCAGTGTCGTGAACCACTGATAGGTGGCGGCGAGGTGGCCGATGGTCCACAGCGCGTGGTTGTCGGTCGGTGACGGCTGGAAGGTGAGTTTGTCTTCGGGCCAGTCGGCGAGCAACGCGGTGGTGGAGCCGTGCGCGAAGGTGAGCAGTTCGAGCGCGCGGCGCACAGGGTTCTGCGTTGGGGCGGCGGCTCGTACGGGCTTGGTCGCGCGGCGGGGGGTCTTCTTGGCGGAGGTCGTCGTGCGGGTGCTCGCACGCTTCCTGTTTGCGGGTTTGCTTGCGGACTTTCGGGCTGCTGCGGGTTTGCGGGCCATGGGCGCGTTCCCGTTGGGGATTGGTGAGGTATTGCCTGACGATGCTACGGCGTTCGGCCGATGACTCGAGTGGGTCGTTGGCGATACTAGAAGGAAGTGATGTACGCTTGTGCACCTGCGTCGCAGTAAGCCGGTAGTGTCAAGGTGATGGCAACGCTGCGGCGGGGGATGGTGGGTGTGTGGGGGCGAGGCGTCTGACGATGATCGCTCGAGTTCCGATTGTGATCGCCTTGGTGCTCCTTGTCAGCGGCGTTCTGCCGTTGAGGGTGGTGTGCGCGCCGGGCTGTTGCGAACAACCCGCCGCGACGCCGACCTGCTGCGCCGGACAGTCGGAGCCGGAGTCGGCCACGTGTTGCGGGCCGTCTGCCTGTTGCGATGCCGAACCGCAGGGGAGTGGCTACGAGCGTGAATCGAACGGCTGCACGGGTTGCGGGGTCGGTATCCAGCCAGAGCAGGGGAGTTCGTGCCTGTGCGTCTTCGGGCCGATGCGGCCGTGTGAGGGGTGCGATTTCCTGAAGTTGCTGGTTTGGGCTCCTTGGAAAGAGTCGCGAGAGAACAGCGAGACCTGCGGGACCGTTTCGGCGGCCGGTGCGATCGATATGCTTGTTCCGCGGGCCGAGCGGGTGCTGCGGTCCAGCGCACCGATTCGGCCGCCGTGGCGGCCTGCGGAATCGGCGTTGCTGAACCGCATCTGCGTGTGGACAATCTAGCAGAAGCTGCGAGCGGGTGCACTTTGCGTGGTGCGGTGCGCGCCTGCCCCGATCGGTCGTGTTTTCATGTGTTCAAGTGCTGAGACCTTGCGGTCGTCGCGGCGCGTGCCGCGCTGGCGCAGGATGCTCAGCGATCGTTCAGACAAAGACCCTTTATGGCGCGATGCGCCAGGAGATAGAACATGTTTGCTGCATTGATCATGATGACGTCGGTTGCCTTCGGCGGCGCGGCCAACAACTCGGGCCCGTGCTGCGACTGCCGCTGCGGGTGCGAGTGCTGCGCGGCGGGTTGCTGCGCCGGCGGCTGCTGCGGCGGTGCGTGCTGCGACCAGTGCGAGTGCGGGCCGGACTGCTGCCCGGCCGGGTGCTGTGCAGCCCCCGTTTCGTCGTGCTGCTCGAAGTGATCGCGCTGAGGTGGCCAGATTGACCGCCATGAGCGCGTTCTGAGTCCCGATCCTGCCGGCCCTGCCCTTGCGGCGGGGCCGGCTTTCGTTTCCGGTGCCCGGGAAGCGCCGCGATACGACCGAAGGTCGGTCGCGAATCCGCCGATAATCCAGCGATAAAGCGTGACGCGAGCGGGGGTTGACCGCACTACGCTTGCCGCCCCGGCGCACAAGATGTACGCACCCCAACATTCGACGAAAGAGCACCATGTCCGTCTCCACTTCCAAACTCCGCATCGCGCTGGCCAACGGCGACGGCATCGGCCCCGAGATCATGGCCGCGACGCTGGACCTGTTCGACGCGGCGGGCGTGCAGAAGCACGTGGAGTTCGTGCCGGTGGAGATGGGGCGGTCGGTGTTCGAGCAGGGCAACACGCGCGGCATGACCGACCAGGCGATCGCCACGGTCGAGGACTGCGGGATCCTGTTCAAGGGCCCGATGGAAACGCCCAAGGGCAGCGGGGGCAAGTCGATCAACGTCACGGCGCGCAAGATGTGGAACGCGTTTGCGAACCTGCGGCACTTCCAGTCGCTGCCGGGCGTGAACACCGTGTACTCGCAGGCCGGCATCCCGGTGAACTTCTACGTCGTGCGCGAGAACATCGAGGACACGTACGGCGGCGTCGAGCACCGGCTGACCAACGACATGATCCAGTGCAAGCGGCTGATCTCGGCGCCGGGTTCGGACCAGGTGCACCGGTTCGCGTTCCAGACGGCGCGCCGGCTGGGCCTCAAGAAGGTGCACTGCGGGCACAAGGCCAACATCATGAAGATGACCGACGGCCTGTTCCTCGATCGGTTCAGGGCCGTCGCCAAGGACTTCCCGGAGATCGAGACCGCGGACGTGATCATCGACGCGTTGTGCATGAACCTGGTGCTCAAGCCGCAGCAGTACCAGATGGTGGTGCTGCCGAACCTGCAGGGCGACATCGTGTCGGACCTCGCGGCGGGCCTCGTCGGCGGTCTGGGCTTTGCGCCCAGCGCGAACATCGGCCGGCACATCTCGATCTTCGAGGCGGTGCACGGGACCGCGCCCGACATCGCCGGGCGCGGCATCGCCAACCCGACCGCGTTGATCCTCTCGGGACTGATGATGCTCCGGCACATCGGGATGATGCGCCAGGCGGCGCTGATCGAGAACGCCGTACTGTGCGCGCTGGAGGACGGCGTGCGCACCGGCGACTTCGGCGACCAGAGCAGACCCGCGCTCTCGACGCGCGACTACACCAGCGCGATCGTCGACCGGCTTGGCAGGTCGCCCGGGTCCGGCAAGGGCACGCCGGTGCCGCCCGAGGGGACCGAGGACCGACCGACGTTCGTCAAGCCGCCGCGGCCCATCCACCAGGAGATCATCCGCACGTTCACCAACGTGGTCTCGCACGTGGTGGGGTGCGACATCTATCTCGACACGCCGCTGTCGCCGATCGCGGTGGCGGACGAGATGACGCGGGCCGCGGCGGACACGCCGTTCAAACTGACGCTCATCTCGAACCGCGGCACGCAGGTGTGGCCGACGGGCTCGATCTACACCGAGTGCGTGGACTACTACCGCGTGCGGTTCGAGATCCGCGACGGCGTGCGTCCGGGCGAGTTCGGCCAGAGCCGGGCGATCGCGCTGCTCGACAAGATCGCGGAGAAGTTCAGCGTGTGCTCGTACGAGTTGCTGCGCACGTTCGACGGCGTGAAGGGGTACAGCCTGGCGCAGGGGCAGTGAGGCGTCGCGGGCGTCTCGGGATCACTCATTCCATGCCTTGCGCATTCGTTCCACGCGGTCGAGCACCGTTTCCGTCGAGAGGTGCGCGCCGATGCGCTCGACGATGAGCGGCAGCGCCAGCGGCGTCGGCCGCGCCGTGCGCACGATCCGCAGCGGGCCTTCCGACACGCGCGACAGGGCGCGCGCCAGCCTGCTGTGCTCGAACATCCGCTCGAGCACCTCGCGTCGGGATTGCACCATGAGCAGGTTGTCGGGGTCGAACTCGCGCATCACGTCGTAGAGCAGGCTCGAACTCACCTGCAACTGCCGGCCGGTCTTGGGCGCGCCGGGGTAACTCTGCACCACCAGCCCGGCGACGCGCGCGACCTCGCGGAACTGCCGGCGCGCCATCTCGCCGAGGTTCACGCTCGCCGCGGCGTCGTCGGCGAGGCGCGCGGGGCACAGCGCGGCCCGCAGGTCGCCTTCCGATACCTCGATCGGCTCGGACGAGAGCAACTCAAAGCCGTAGTCGTTCGCCGCGGTGGTGAACGTGCGCGGCCGGACGCGGGACAGCCTGAACGCCAGCAGCGCGGCCGTGCCGCCGTGCACCAGCCGCCCGTCGAACGGGTAGACGAACAGGTGGTGCCCCTCGCGCGTGTGCGCGATCTCGACGAGGGTTTCGTCGCTGCGCGGCAGCGCGCTGAGCCGCTGCTGCACCGCCGCGACCGGCGCGAAGCACGCCAGTTCGGGCTCGCGCGCGTCGGTCGATCCCGCCGCGGTGAGGGCCTCCCGCACCGCTTCGCCGAGTGATTCGGAGATCGGCAGGCGCGTGCCGCCCCAGATGGGCGTGAGCGTCGCGCGGCCGCGGGCGGGGCGCACCAGCGCGTCGGCGTCTTCCATGCGCACGAACTCAACGACCCTGCCTGCGCAGAAGAACTTGTCGCCCTCGCGGAGGCGCGACACGAATCCTTCCTCGATGCTGCCCAGCCTTCGTCCGCTGAGGTAGCGCAGGTTCACCGTCGCCTCGGCGGTGATGGTGCCGATGTTGAGTTTGTGGATCTGCCCGATGCGCGCGTTCGGCACGTGGTACACGCCGGGTCGCGCGGGGTCGGGCGCGACACGGTGGAACATCGGATAGGCGCGGAGCGTTGCGCCGCCGCGCTCCACGAGGTCGAGCGCCCAGTCAAACTCCTCGCGCGAGAGACGCTCGAACGCGGCGGTGGTACGCACCTCGTTGTACAGGCTGTCGGGCGAGAACCCGCCGCCGAGAGCGCACGTCACCATGTGCTGCGCGAGCACGTCGAGCGGGCGGTCGATCGGCCGGCGCGGCTCGACGTGCAGGTCGCGCACCGCACGCCTCGCCGCGGCGATCTCGAGAAGTTCCAGCGCGTGCGTCGGCACGCACAGCACGCGGCAGGTCTCGCCGGGGCGGTGGCCGCTGCGCCCGGCTCGCTGCATGAGGCGTGAGACGGCCTTGGGCGAGCCGATCTGCACCACGCGTTCGACGGGCGCGAAATCGACGCCGAGGTCGAGCGACGATGTGGCGACGACGATGCGCACCTCGCCGCTCTTGAGGCCCGTCTCGACGCGCTCGCGCTCGGCGCGGTCGATCGAGCCGTGGTGCAGCCGGACCCCCCCGGCGCCGTGCCACTCCGGCCGCGCCCAGCGGATCGCCTGGTACCACCTCTCCGCCTGCGAGCGCGTGTTGGTGAAGACCAGCGTCGAGCGCGCCGGGTCGAGCCACTCCAGCAGCGGCTCGAGCATCGACAGACCCATGTGCCCGGCCCACGGGAAGGTGCGCACGTCGGGCGGCAGCAGGCTGTCGATGACGATGGGCCGGTCGATCGCCGCGCGGATCACGGTGGGCGTGGCGCCGGGGCGCGTCCCCGCGGCGGCCCGCGCGGCCTCGTCGATGTTGGCGATCGTCGCCGAGAGCGCCCACGTCCTCATGCCGGGGCGGAAGCCGCGCAGGCGCGCCAGCGCCAGTTCCACCTGCGTCCCGCGCTTGCTCGACAGCAACTCGTGCCACTCGTCGACGATCACGCAGCGCAAATCGGCGAACAGCGCGGGCGCGTTCGCCTGCGCCAGCAGCAGCGAGAGCGACTCGGGCGTGGTGACGAGCACGTTGGGCAGCCGCTCGCGCTGCCGCGCACGAACACCCGCCTTGGTATCGCCGGTGCGTGAGCCGATGGTCACCTTTGCCGCAAGATCGTGCACCGGTTCGCGCAGCGCCAGTTCGATGTCCCGCGACACGGCCCGCAGCGGCGTGACAAACAGCACCGCCAGGCCTTCCGCCGGTCGGTCCAGCAGTTCGGCCAGCGGGCCGAGGTACGCGGCGTAGGTCTTGCCCGCGCCGGTGGGGACGTTGATCAGCCCGCTCTCACCGCGGGCGTAGGCCGCCCATGCCTGCCGCTGGAAGTCCCACGGCGTCCAGCCGCGGCCGGCCATCCACGCGAGCACGCGCTGCGTGCCGGGTGCGTGCGCGGGGACGGTGTCTTGACTTGGATTCCGCGTGCCGATCGCACGGCGCTTCGGAGACGCGTGGCGGCCGCGCTCGGCCGCATCTGGATTTGCGGATTGCGTGCCCTCCTCTCGCCGCAGACGCCGCAACTCGCTGCGAAGATCCGGCACGCCCAAACTCTCGTTCTGTTCTGCGGGCAGGCAGGAAGCCCGTATTACGGGCATCCGGCAAACCAGGCGGCAAGGAAGGCAAAGATGTCCGAGACGTCGCGCGTGCCGTTGCCATCAAAGTCCGCCGCGCACGAACCGGTTGTTCGCACGGCCAGCACGCCGGAAGGGGAGTGGACGACCCCGCACGCGCCTGTTGCTCTGAGGACGTATTCGCCGACATCGGCGGCACTGGCGGAACTGATGTGAAGTGTCGGGGTCAGCGAACCAGTGACGCGACCGTCGTCGGTAAGCGGCACGCCGTCTCGCAGCCATTGGAAGGCGGATGCAAAGCCTGTCGGGCACGAAAGCGACACTGGGTCGCCAAGGCCGACGACGACGCAGGCGGGTGCGCCGAGGATCGGGTTGCCCCCGGCGTATCCCTGCGCTTCGGCCGCTGGTGACTGGCCGCAGGCATTCTCGGCACGAATCCGGAAATAGCGCTGGGGGCCGTGGTTACCGCCGTTGGTTGGATCCTGATAGACGTCCGTGTAGATGCCGCTGGTAGGCACGGGCTCGGCGATGACTTGGAACGAGTCGGAAGGAATCACCTGTTCCGGCGTCAGGAACATATCGACGGTGTAAAACTGCGCACCCGGAACCGCGTGCCAAGTGAGGATGATCGCGTCGCACACGCTGCCGCTTGTCGCCGCGAAGTCTGAGGGCGCGTCAGGGGGTGCCACGAAAGGACGTTGGACGGAAAAGGGGGGGGGCACGTGACTTCCACAGGCGTTGTGCCGCCGGAACCAATACGTGCTCTGCCCGGCCGGCGCTCCGGTGTCGGTAAACGTGAATCCCTGCGGAGCCTGTTGCGTAGTCCAGGAGGCGATCAGCACGGCATCCGCGAAGTTTTCGCTCGGCGGGACGTTGCGGTACAGCTCAACCGTACCCCGGTTGCTTGCTGTGAACGTTATGACCGGGGCGCAGCCGCTCGCGTCCACGTCCTCCCCTGGGTCAAAGACCAACGACGGCGGCGCTCCCGCCGACCAGCCCGAGTCGCTCGGGCCCCAGGTGCCGTACCCCACCAGGCAACCGAAGGGACTCGGCGTGACTCGGACCCGTACGAAGTAGTAGTAGGTCTCCTGCGAACTGACGTTTGTGTCGGTGAAGATGTTGAACGGATGGACGGTGGCGATCTCCGTTCCGCCGGAGAGTGAGTTGATTGTGTTTCTCACGATGTCATAACCGACCGCGCCCTGCACAGGGTTCCAGACCAACTGGATCACTCCGCACAGTCCATCGCTCGCACTGACAGGCGGTCCGGGTGGGCAGTCGGCCCGCGCGACCCCCGGGGCCGTGATCAACGCGAGCGCGACGATCGCGGAAACGCGAAAACGCAGCGTGAACACATGTGGTGCAGGGAGCATGTCTCATCTCCGGATTTTGGGTCGCGGGGCCCTCGTGAAGAGTGTACCGCAAAAAACAACGACTGTCAGGTCATCAGGACATCCACGTCATGGGCAGGATCGATCGGAACCGGGGGGAGGCAGAGGCGTGAGGCACAGGAATGGGACAGCGGTCGGACCGGCTGATCATGGGGTGGCTTGAGCCAGCCCCGGCGTGCCGTCGGCCGCTGGCCGCCTGAGGCTTGGCCGACGCAAGGCGGCCTTCCTAACAGGGGCCGGTCAATGGGTGTAGGCAATCGTCCGAGCAGGCGGCGGTGCGAGCCGCCCGAACGGTGGTACACGACGCTGATACTGCAAGGTGCGCACACGGGGTCCCTTGGGCAGGCGTGCTGTCCGCGTGTGGCCCCCGGCATGTACCGTTGCCCGGGCATGGCCGTGACCTCCGCCCGGGGCGCTTCGGCGACGCCTGCGCGCGAATACCGAGCCCGAGCCTCTGTACAAAGCCCGGATAGACAAATCCCCTGTTCTGAAGGATTCGCCGAGGTATGGTCGATCCGCCCCTGCGAACATACGGCGCGGCACGCCCAGCCCTGCTACGCTCTGCTTTCGCCGATACCGCGCACGGATGCGCGTCAGGCTGGACCGGTTCGAGATTCAGAGGCTCTTCCGAATGACGCAGATTGCTCCGCCCGTCCCGCTGGCCACCAAACTCTCACTCGAACTGGAGCAGCCCGCCGCGCCGTACGAAGGCGATGGCGACACCGACACGCTCGAACTTGCCCCGTTGCCGGTCCGTCTGGCGACGCTGGTCTCGATCCTGCTGCCGTTTGCCGGGCTCATCATCGCGGTCGTCCTGCTCTGGGGCGTGGCGTTCAACTGGGTGTATCTGGCGATGTTCCTCGGCGGCTACCTGCTGACGGGGCTGGGCATCACGGTCGGGTTCCACCGCTACTTCACGCACAAGTCGTTCGAGGCGCCGCGTGCGGTGCAGGCGACGCTCGGCGCCCTTGGGTCGATGGCGGTTGAGGGCCCGCTGCTGACCTGGGCCGCGACGCACCGGCTGCACCACCAGCACAGCGACCGAGACGCCGACCCGCACTCGCCGCACACGCACGGTGAGGGGTTCACGGGCTTTGTCAAAGGCCTGGTGCACTCGCACTTCGGCTGGCTGTTCATGAAGGAGCCGGAGAACCTCGCCAAGTACGCGCCGGACCTTGCGAGGGACCCGTTGGTCCGGTTCCTCGACCGCACGTTCGTGTGGTGGATGCTGCTGGGCCTTGTGCTGCCGGCGGTCGTCGGCGGGCTGGTCACCATGTCGTGGGCCGGCGTCGGGCTGGGCTTCCTCTGGGGCGGGCTGGCCCGCGTGTTCTTCGTGCACCACGTGACCTGGAGCGTGAACTCGGTCTGCCACCTCTGGGGCTCGCGGCCGTTCCGCAGCCACGACCACAGCCGCAACAACGCGCTGTTCGGCATCCTCGCCTTCGGCGAAGGCTGGCACAACAACCACCACGCCTTCCCCGCGTCGGCGCGTCACGGGTTGAGGGCCTGGCAGTTCGATCTGAGTTACCTCGTCATCCGCGCGCTGGGGCTGGTGGGCCTTGCGTGGGACATCCGCGTGCCGACGGCCGACCGGCAGAAGGCCAAACTTCGAGCCGCGCGGGCCGAGTGAAGCTCGCATTCGCGGCATCCGCTAGCGGGGCGGAATCTCCCGCCCGTGCGGGTCGGGCTGGTCGCCGATCTCTGCCGCGAGTTGCTCGCGCATGTCTTCGGGCATGAAGTGCTCGAACCGCTCCGACGGGTCGTGCAGGTGGTCGAGCGGCAGGGGCAGGTTCTGCGAGAGGTAACTCTCCCACAGTCGGTGAGCGCGGACGATTCGGCGCGCCGCGTCGACGCCTCGGGGCGTGAGCGCCAGTTCGTCGCCGCGCTGTTCGACCAGCCCGCGCCGGCGGAGTTGCGCGCACGCGAGCCGCGCGGCCCACGTCGCGCCCGCGGCCCGGACGGCCTGCGCGTGCTGCAGAACGGCGTGCGCCCCCGTCGGCCCGCGTTCGCCGAGTCGGTAGAGCACGCCCAGCACGTCCTCGCGCGCGATGCGCAGCGACAGGGCCGCGTGGCGGAAGGCCCGCGCCGCCACGCCGTAGCGCGGCGCGAAAGCCGCGGCGAGCAGGAACTGTGCGCCCGCGGCGACGGCGATCATCCCGGCGATGTTCGCGTTGAGCGCGACCGCGCCGAGGTAGCCCAGCGTCGCGGCGGAAGCGCCCAGCCCGGCGGCGAGCGCGACCATCCTTCCGAGTCGGTCGGAGAGCAACTGCGCCGTTGCGCCCGGCGCGACCAGCAGCGCGACCACGAGGATCGAGCCGACGGCCTCGAACGACACCACGGTCGTCGCCGCGACGGCGGTGAGCACCAGCGCCTGCACCGCGCCCGCGTGAAACCCCAGCGCGGTCGCCAGGTGCGGGTCGAACGACGCGATGCGCAGTTCCTTGAACAGCAGCACGATCAGCAGCAGGTTGCCCGCGAACAGCCCCGCCTGCCACGGCAGAGCGCGCGGGACGGACACGCCCAGCACCTCCACGCGGTCGAGCGACACCAGTTCGAGCAGGCCGTAGAGCACGCAGCCGGGGTCGAGGTCGATGCTCTGCGCCACCCACGTGACCATCAGCACGCCGACGGCGAACAGCGATGTGAACACCACGCCCAGCGCGGCGTCGTATGGCAGTCGCCCGATTCGCTTCACGCCCGCGGCGAGCGCGGCCGTCAGCACGCCCGCGGCCAGCGCGCCGGCCATCATCGCCGCGGGGCTGCGCGTGCCGGTGAGGATGAACGCCGCGCCAAGGCCCGGCAGCACCGAGTGCGAGATCGCGTCGCCCATCAGCGACAGCCGGCGGACGACCAGGAACGTGCCGATCATGCCGCACGACGCGGCGCACAGCGCGGCGATGCAGAGCGTCCACCAGTCGATGAGCGAGAAGACGTTCACGGCGGCGGGGCCTCCACGGCGCGGCGGTGGCGGGCCTGCGCCAGCACGCCCCTTCGCGGCGAGAAGAACGCGCCGAGCACGAACACCGCCGCGGCCACAAGCACGATCAACGGCCCTGTCGGCCAGCCGCGGGTGAGCGCGCCGCGCGGCGCGGGCAGCGTCGCGCTCAGGCCGACGCCGACCGCCGCCGCGAACAAGCCGATGCCCCCGGCGAGCAGCAGCACGACGCCGAGCCGGTCGGTCCAGCAGCGGGCCGCGGCGGGGGGGATGACCAGCAGCGCGACGACCATCACCACGCCGACGGCGGGCAGGCCCGCGACCGTGCACGCGCACACCAGCGCCATCACGACCAGATCGAGCGCGACGGTGGGCCAGCCCTGTGCCGCGGCGAACTCCTCGTCGAACGCGAGCGC
The DNA here is from genome assembly GCA_937995595.1 of uncultured Phycisphaerales bacterium. Lineage (GTDB taxonomy): Bacteria > Planctomycetota > Phycisphaerae > Phycisphaerales > UBA1924 > JAHBXL01. The sequence continues at coordinate 179,174 of CALKJW010000005.1, forward strand.
CTTGAACTCCTTGTAGAGCAGCGCCACGACGCCGAGGCACGCCGCGGCGACGGCGGTGATGGCGACAACGTCGGCCCTGGTCATGCTCGCGGCCTTGCCGAAGATGAACCCGTCGAGGCCCGCGCCCGCGCCCTGCGGGCGCTGGCTGATCAGTCCCGACCACACGACGCCGAGGCCGAAGAACGAGCCGATGGCGATGCCGATGGCGGCGTCTTCACGCACGCGCGTCCATGCACGCACGAGCGCGACAAGCCCCGCGGCGAGCGCGCCAAAGACCAGCGCGCCGAGCATGAGCGCGGCGAAACTGCGCGACTGCACGATGAAGAACGCCGCGCACACGCCGGGGAGCGCGGCGTGCGCCACCGCGTCGCCGAGCAGAGCGCGGCGCCGCAGCGTCGCGAGGCAGCCGACCACGCCGCACGCGACGCCGAGCGCGCACGCGCCGAGCACGACGGTGCGCGTGTTCGCGTCCTGAAGCGAGAGGAATCGGGCAAGGTCGGAGAGGAAGGTGTTCACGGGAAGATCAACAGATCAGCAGATCGGCACGGCAGCAAACGGAAGGTGCATCGCGACGTGAACGGAGCAGAACATCGGGGCGAGGGGGTCAGGTGTGCGTCGTTCGGACGGCTTCCGCGGCCTGATCGAGGATCGTGAGCCGGCCGCCGTAGGTGCGCTGCAGGTTGGCGGTGGTGAAGACCTCGGCCACCGGCCCCGAGGCGACCAGGCGCAGGTTGAGCAGCACGACGTCGTCGAAGTACTCCTCCACGGTCTGCAGGTCGTGGTGCACGGCGACGACGGTGCGGCCGCGGGCGCGCAGGTCGCGAAGCACGTCGATGATGGCGCGTTCGGTCGCGGCGTCGACGCCGGCGAACGGTTCGTCCATCAGGTACACGTCGGCGTCCTGCGCCAGCGCGCGGGCCAGGAACACCCGCTGCTGCTGCCCTCCCGAGAGCTGGCCGATCTGTCGGTGGGCAAAGTCGGCCATGCCGACGCGCTGCAGCGCGGCCATGGCGCGGTCGCGCTCGGCACGCCCGGGGTGGCGGAACCACCCCAGTGCGCCGTACGTGCCCATCAACGCGACGCCCAGCGCGTCGATGGGGAAGTCCCAATCGACCGACTCGCGTTGCGGCACGTATCCCACGCGCCGGCGCACCTCGCGCAGCGGCCGGCCCAGCACCCGCACGTGCCCCGATGCAGGCGGCGCCAGCCCGAGGATCGCCTTGATCAGCGTGGACTTGCCCGCGCCGTTGGGGCCGATGATCGCCGTCAGCCGCGCGGGCGCGACCGACACGTCAACATCCCACAGCACGGGCTTGCGGTGGTACGCGACGGTCAGGTCGTGGACCTCGATCGCCGGCGCGGCGGGCGCGGGCGACGCCGCCGGGGCGAGAGCCGTCGCGGGACCATCGGCCGGGCCGGTTCTCATGGGGCCGCGGTCTCCTTGGCGGGCGTGCGCGACGGTGCGTCGGGCGCGCCCGGCGCGAGCGCCGAAACGATCGTTCGAACGTTGTGCCGCATCATGCCGATGTACGTCCCCTCGCTCGTGCCCGGCGGGCCGAGCGCGTCGCTGAACAGTTCTCCGCCGATGCGGACGGTGTGGCCGCGGGCCCTGCAGCCTTCGACCAGCGCGTCAACCGCCTTGCGCGGGACGCTGGACTCGATGAACACCGCGGGGATCCGGCGCTCGACCAGCAGGTCCACCAGCGCGTTGATGTCCTTGAGCGCGGCCTCGGAGTCGGTCGAGATCCCCTGGATCGCGTGCACTTCGAGGCCGTAGGCGCGGCCGAAGTAGCCGAACGCGTCGTGCGCGGTGACGAGCACGCGGTCGGTCTCGGGGATGCGGGCGATCTCGGCCTTGCACCACGCGTGCAGCTCGCGAAGCTGGGCGATGTGCTTTGCGGCGTTGGCGGTGTAGGTCTCCTTACCCGCCGCATCGCGCTCGATCAATGCGTCGCGTGTCCGCTCGGCGACGGTGATCCAGAGCTCGACATCGAACCAGACGTGCGGATCGAAGTGGCCCTCGAACTCCGGCGGCTCGCGGAGGCGCGATTCGTCGATGGTCTCGGTCACCTGCACGGTGGGCTTGGTTCGCGCCAGGCGGACCAGCACGTCGGCCAGGCGGCCCTCCAGGTGCAGGCCGTTGTAGAGGATCAGGTCGGCCGACTGGAGCGAACGCACATCGCCGGGTGTCGCCTTGTACAGGTGCGGGTCGACGCCGGGGCCCATCAGGGCCGTGACCTGCGCCCGTTCGCCCGCGATGTTCCGTGCCGCGTCGGCGATCATGCCGGTGGTGGCGACGACCCTGAGCGGCGGAGCGCCGGAAGCGAAGGCGACGGGGAGAAGCAGACACGCGAGCAAAGCGAGCGGGCGCATGCGCGGTTTCCTCCTCGGCCGGCCGGGTCCGGGAATGTGACCCGTGCTGCCGAACGAATACGAACCTGCAAAGTGTAGCATGTGCTACACGCTTTGTCCACCCCTCTGCGCTTGCCGCGGGGGCCACGGCCCGGTACGCTCGGGCCCATGCCCCAAGGCAAGAAAGGGCGAAAGCCCGCCGCGCCTACGCGCCGAACCGCCTCGGACACCGCCCGCGCCCACCAGGCGACCCGCAAGGCCCACGCGCAGGAGACCGCCGAGGACTACGCCGAGGCGATCGCCGACCTGATCAGGACCGTGGGCGAGGCCCGCGTGGTGGACCTTGCCGACCGGTTGGGCGTGTCGCACGTCACGGTCGTTCGGACAGTCGCACGCCTGCAGCGGGAGGGTCTGGTCGTCACGCGGCCGTACCGGTCGATCCACCTGACCGACCGCGGCCGCCTGCTGGCCGAGGACTCGGCCCGCCGCCACGAGGTCGTGGTCCGGTTCCTCCGCGCGCTGGGGATCAGCGAACCGACGGCGCAGGCGGACGCGGAGGGGATCGAGCACCATGTGAGCGAGGAGACGCTGGCAGCCTTTGCGCGATTCGCCGACGGGCGGCGGCCGCGTCGGGCGTAACAAGCCGGGCCTCCCGGGTCGGTGCGGCGGGTGCACCGTAAAGTTGCAAGAATCGGGCAACCGGCCGACCCGGGCATCGGTCAAAGGACGTATATTGAACCGCCGGGCAGGCGCGACAGTGGGCGGGATACGGGCTTGGGGCGGCGGTGCGAGTGCGCGGCGAGACGGAGTGACATGTATGCACCCAGCGGAAGCGGTCGGGGCGGCGGCGGGCAGGGGCGCGGGGCACCAACAGGCCAACGGGGCGGCCGGCTCGGCGCGGCAGGCGCCGATGGCCGAGCGCGTCCGCGCCCGCGTGGCCCGCACGGTCGTCGGTCAGGACACGGTCGTGGAGCGCATCCTGATCGCGCTGCTGACGGGCGGGCACCTGCTCCTGCAGGGCGTGCCGGGACTGGCCAAGACGCTGCTGGTGCACAGCGTCGCCCGGGCGATCGACCTGCAGTTCGGGCGCGTGCAGTTCACCATCGACCTGCTGCCCTCGGACATCGTGGGCGCCGAGATCCTCGACGAGGCGACGCGGCAGTTCCGCGTGCACAAGGGGCCGATCTTCACCAACCTGCTGCTGGCCGATGAGATCAACCGCGCCACGCCCAAGGTGCAGTCGGCGCTGCTCGAAGCGATGCAGGAGCGGAAGGTGACGATCGGCAACACCACGCACCGCCTGCCGGTGCCGTTCCTGGTCATCGCGACGCAGAACCCGGTCGAGCAGGCGGGCACCTTCGAACTCCCCGAGGCGCAACTCGACCGCTTCATGCTCTGCCACCGGCTGGACTACCCGACCAAGGAGCAGGAGGAGGAGGTCGTCCGCCGGAGCCTGAAACTCGGCCTGAGCAAGTCGGCCGAGGGCGGGGCGGTTCCCCGCAGCGCGTTCGACGCGGTGGACGACGGGCCCGAGTTGCACGTGCAGGACCTGACCCGCGCGATGGAGGCGGTGCAGGGTGTGCACGTGTCGGACGTCTTCCTGCGGCACTGCATCGACCTTGTCGACCGCACGCGCCACAGCCCGGACCTCGACCTTGGGTGCAGCCCGCGCGCGGGGATCGCGCTGGCGCAGGCCGCGCGGGCCCGCGCGTTCATCTTCGGACGCGACTACGTGATCCCCGACGACCTGTTCGCGCTGGCCGAGGACGTGCTGATGCACCGCATGCGCCTGACCTACGAGGCGATGGCGCGCGGCCGTACGACGCGCCAGGTGCTGCGCGAACTGATGGAGCAGGTGTCCTGATCGGGTTCGCACGCCTTGAGCCGGGAGCACGCGCCTGACGCCGCACCCCGACATTCTCGCCACGCCGGCCGAACTGGCCGCGGATCAGTTCGAGCTGGTGCTGCGCCGTCTGGCCGACGACCTGACGTACGGCACCGACGCGTCGCGCTTTGTCGGCGCGGGCGTGGACTACGCGCAGACGCGCCCGTTTTCCTACGGCGACAACGTGCGGAGCATCGACTGGAAGGTGACGGCCAGGACGGGGCGGTTCCACGTCAAGGAGTACGAGGCGACGAAGCGTTCGCCGCTGTTCGTGCTGGTCGATACCAGCGCGTCGATGGCGGTCAGTTCGCTCGGCCCCGGCAGGCCCAGCAAGCACGACCTGGCGGTGTGGCTGGGCTCGGCGCTGGCACTGGTGGGCCTGCGGCGGCGCAGCCCGGTGTCGATCCTCTCGTGCGGCGAGCGCGACACGGGGGCCGAGGGCGCGCCGACGCTCTCGACCGGGAGAGTGTGGCGGCGGATCGAGCAACTCCGCGGCTCCTCGCGCGTCGAGGGGACCACGCTGGCGCGCCAGGTGGACAAGGTCGAATCGTTCGCGATGCATACCGGCGTGGTCGTCGTGCTGAGCGACCTGCACGAGCCGGGCGCGGTCGAGGCGGTCAAGCGACTCGGCCAGCGGCACGACGTGATCGTGATCGAACTGCGCGACCCGTCGGAGGACGCTCCTCTGCACGCGGGGTTCGTCCGTGCGCGGGAGGCGGAATCGGGCCGCGAGTTCCTGCTGCCGCGTCGGGGTCTGGCGGGGGCCGACGTGCGGGCCGAACTCATCGGCGCGGGCGTCGATCACCTCTTGCTGCGGACCGATGAGCCGGCGATCCCGGCGGTGCGGCGGATGCTCACGCTGCGCGGCGGCGGGTCGAGAAGGGGCGGGCGATGACCCGGCGCCTGACGCTCATGCTGGCGGTGCTGGCGGTGGGTCTGTGCGCCGCCGGGGCTCTTGCGCAGGTCCGCCGCGAGGCCGTGCGCACGACGATCGGTATCGAGGGGCGCGCGGTCTTCCGCCACCCGGCGAGCGAGCCGGTGCAGGCCGTGCCCGTGGACGACAGGGCGCCGGTGGTCGTGCGCATCGCCGATCAGACGCGCGACGGGGAGTTCGTGCTGTACGACCTTCGCTTCATCGCGCAGTACGCCGGGGAGTTTGACCTGCGCGACTGCCTGCGCCGGCCCGATGGCGCGCCGCTGACCAACGCGGAGCCGTTGCCGGTCTCGATCGGCAAACTCCTACCCGATGACCACCAAGGCGCGCTGTTTGAGATCGGTGGCGGCCGCCTGCCGCGGCTCGGCGGGTATCAGGTCGCGCTGCTGGTGATCGGCGCGCTGTGGCTGGCGGTGCCGGTCGTTGTGCTGGCGCGCCGGCTGGCGCGTCGACGCCCCGCGCCCCCGGCGCCGGAGGCTCCGCCGCGGACACTGGCCGACCAGTTGCGGCCGCTGGTGGAGATGGCCGAGCGCGGCGAGATGTCGGTCGCCGACCGGGCGCGGCTCGAGATGCTGCTGCTCGCGTACTGGCGCGAACGGCTGGGGCTGGGCGCGGGCATCGACCAGGCCGCGGCGGTGCGCGCGCTGCGCGAGCACGCGGAGGCCGGCGAACTGCTCGCGACGCTCGACCGCTGGCTGCACATGCCGCGACGGCAGGGCGAGCGGATCGTGGAAGTGTCGGCCGTGTTGAAGCGGTACCGCGACGCGCGACCCGTGGACCTGTCGGCACGTGCCGCGGCGGCGGCGGGGTGGAGAGCATGAGCATCGGCTTCTCGCACCCGTGGGTGATGCTGCTGCTGATCGTCCCGGCGGCGCTGGCGGCGTGGGAGCTCACCCGGCGCGGCGTGCGCGTGCCGGTGCCGGTCGATCACCGCGAGCACCGGCCGCGGCGGTGGGCGTCGCGCCTGCTGGCGGCCGCGTCGGTTCTGCCCGCGGCGGTGCTGGCGCTGGTGCTGGTGCTGCTGGCGGGCCCGCAGCGCATGAGCCCGCCCTCGCAGGAGCGCGTGCTGACGAACATCGAGATCGTGCTCGACGTGTCGGGCAGCATGGGTTGGCCGATCGGCGGGCAGGAGGGCGTGACTCGGTTCAGCGCGGCGATGAACGCCATCTCGGAGTTCCGCAGGATGCGGAAGAACGACGCCTACGGCCTGACGGCCTTCGGCGGCGAGGTGATCCGCTGGGTCCCGCTGACGCGCGACCTGTCGGCGATCGAGAACGCGCCGAGGTTTCTGGACCCGGCGAGCAACCCGCACCACCTGATGTCGACCCGCATCGCGCACGCGCTGAAGTTCACCATGGGGACGCTGGCCAAGCAGCCCGAGGGCGACAGACTGATCGTGCTGATCTCCGACGGGGAGAGCCCGGACCTGAACGGCGGCGTGGCCCAGCAGATCGGCAACCAGCTGCGCGACGAGGGCATCGTCCTCTACGCCGTGCACGTGGGCAGCGAGCAGGTGCCGGCGCAGTTGTACGAGGTGGTCTCGCCGACGGGCGGGCAGGTCTTCAGCGCCAACAACCCGCGCTCGCTGGTCGGCATCTTCGAGCACATCGACCGCATGGTGCCGGTGCGCATCCGCTCGACGCAGCCCGAGCCGATCGATTTCTTCTTCCCGTTCGCCGCGGCGTGCGCGGCGGCGCTCGCGCTGCACGGGCTCTGCCTGTTCGGCCTTCGGTACACGCCATGGTGACGCCGCTGCCCATCGTCATCGCCCTGTGCGCCGCGGCCGTCGTCGGGCTGGCCGAGTGGCTGCACGCGCGGCGCATCGGGCGGGTGCGCGGGTTGCTGCTCGGCAACGCTGCGCCGTCCGTCGTGGCGCTCGCCGCACCGTGGGTGCGCGTGGCGGGCTTCGCGATCCTGACATGGGGTCTGGTCACGCTGCTGACGATCGACGGTGCGCCGCGCGGCGACGCCGCGGCGGGCAAACCCGTCCGTCGCGTGCTGATCTGCCTGGACGTCTCGCCGAGCATGCACCTGGAGGACGCCGGGCCCGGCGGCCTGATGTCGCGCGGCAAGCGAGCGCGGGAAGTGCTGCAGTCGGTTTTGGACCGGCTCGACATGACGACGACGCGCGTGAGCGTGGTCGCGTTCTACACCGCCGCCAAGCCGGTGGTCGTGGACACGTTCGACCTCGAAGTCGTCGCGAACATTCTGGAGGACCTGCCGCTGGAGCACGCGTTCAAGGAGGGCATGACGAACATGTACTCCGGCGTGCGCGAGGCGGCGCGGATCGCCGAGCCCTGGCCGCCCGGCAGCGCGATGCTGATCGTCGTGTCCGACGGCGACACGCTGCCGGACTCGATGCCGCCGACCATGCCGCGGTCGATCGTCGATTCGCTCGTCATCGGCGTGGGCAACCCGCACCGGGGCTCGCAGATCGCGGGGCGGTCGTCGCGTCAGGACGCGGCGTCGCTCAAGCATTTGGCGGCGCGGCTGCGGGGCGTCTATCACGACGGCAACGCCCAGCACCTGCCCACGAGCGTGCTGGCCGGGCTGCGGATGCTGCGGAACGAGGGAGATCAACGCGTCGCGCAGCGGACCGTTGCGCTGGCGGCGACGGGCGTTGGCGGTCTGTTCGTATGCGGTGTGTCGCCGCTCCTTGCGGCCTTTGGCTTGCCCCGTGGCGTGCGGCGCGCCGAGCGAGCCGTCGCGAGCCGGCTCGCCGCGCGGTCCGATGAACAGCGGCGGAACACCAGTGGCCCGCGGGCGGTATCACGTACACTGGTGGGGAGCACCTCGGGAGCCGACACATGAAGTCCAAGGTCTTCTGGAGCATCTGGGCTCTGGTGCCGGTGGCGGTCGGCGCGTGGCACTTGGGGCCGGGCCAGTGCATGATGAAGCGCGACCGCGCGGGCGAGTGCCTGCAAGACGCGGCGTCGGCCGTGGCGAGCGAGGACTGGGCGGCGGCGGCGGCGGCCTACGCCGCAGCGCGCGACGCGCTGCCCGAGGGCGCGAAGGCCGAGGCGCTGCGTCTGTCGATCGAGGAGGCCAAGGCCCGGATCGAGGCGGGCGAGTTCGTCGAGGGCGCTCGGCAACTCGAGCAGTTGATCGCCGAGCAGGAGGCCGCGGCCGAACCGGACGCGGCGGCGGTCGAGGAGATGCGCGCCAAACTCGGCGAGGTGGCGTACCTGACCGCGTGGATGATGCGGATCGAGGGCGCGACGGCGGACGAATGGAAGCCGGAGACCGAGAAGGCACGTCAGCAGTTCCGCCTGCTGGCCGAGACGACCGAGGACGCGGCCAGCGCGGAGACCTACAGCAGGAACCTCGAGGCGGCGATCCGGCTTGAGCAGATGGACCTGAGCGAACTGCTCGCGCTGCCCCTGCCGAAGAAGTGCTGCGGCAACTGCAAGAACCTGTGCGACAAGAAGCGCAAGCAGCGGATGAGCCAGTGCAGGAACCCGGGCGAGAAGGACGCGCGCGAAGAGATCAGGAAGGACGCGTCGGACACCGCCAAGAAGCGCGGCAACGGGTCGTGAGCCGCGCGCCGTTCGAGCCACACACGAGGCACGCATGAGAGACACAACGATCTTCCGGGCCCCGTGCTGCGCGCTGCTGGTCGCGGGCGCCGGCGTCGCGACCCTTGCGCTGACGGCCCTCGGCCAGTACTTCAGCGTCTCGACGCCGGCCATGATGTACTACGGCGACGACGAGATGAACATGGGCGGGCCTGGGATGAACCGGGGCCGCGAGTTCGACGATGAGATCCCGGACTTTGACCCGTTCGAGGCCCGCGGTCGGCGCGGGGCCGGCGCACAGCAGGACCCGCGGCTGACGCCCAGGACCGATCTGGGGAAGCGGATCGCGCAACTGGACTTCACGCGGGATCAGCAGTGGGTGCTCGCGGCGCGGGCGCGACTCGCCGCGCAGCGGCGCGAACTGCTGCTCAACCCGGCGCAGCCACCGGCTGACGGCGCAGCCGCCCCGGCCGACGCGGCGCCGGAACCCTTTCCGGCGGCGCCGGTCATCCCGGGCAACGAACTGCCGCCGGGCGTGACGCCCGAGCAGGCGATGGACATGATCCGCGCGGCGATGGCCGAGGCGGGCGCAATGGGCATCGACCCCGAGGACATGGGCGACGAGGAGCACGGCGAAAACGGGACGCCGCCGGGGATGGTGATGACGCCGGGTCAGCCCGGCGCGTCGCCGATGACGCCCGAGCAGATCAGGGCGATGCAGGAGAAACAGGCGGCGATCACCCGGCAGGCCGAGCGGTACCGCGTGCTGGTCATCGCGGGCGACTGGCCGGCGGTGGGGGAGTTCCTCCGCACCGAGGCGGGCGAGGACGCGCTGGCGATATATAATATTACATTGACGCAACTGCAGATGCGCGACCAGGCGATGACGCCCGACGAGGTGATCGACCTGTCGGACGCCTGCCCGGCGGATCTCGAGGAGCAGTTCATCGAGAAACTCGGCGCGATCCTGAAGGCCACGCAGCGGCGCGGCAGCCAGGCGGGCGCGGTGGCCGCGAAGATCCGGCTCGGCACGAGGCACTTCGGCGGCGAGGACCCCGCGGCGCGGAAGCGTGCCGCGACGCTGCTGGTCGCGGCGGGCCTGCCCGTCGAGGCGCAGGCGTACCTGCCGCCGCTGACGCAGGCGCGCCAGGCGAAGGACCCCGAGTTGCTCAACCTGTACGCGGTGTACTTCGCCGCGCTGGCCAAGGACAGGCAGGGGGCGGAGCGTCAGGCGGCGATCGACCGGGGCTGGGACGTGTGCCGCGAGGTGCTGCTGATCGAGACCGCCCCCGCGGCGCAGCGGGCCAAGGCGCTGGAGCGGGCGCTGGTGTTCCTCGCCGACGTGCCGCAGGAGTCGGGCGACGCCTGGCTGGCGTCGCTGTTTGCCGATCCCGGTTCGGACGTTGGGTGGAAGGCGATCGACCGTGCCGCGGCGCGATCTCGCGTGATGCGTCAGCAGCAGCGCCCGGCCGAGGACCGGCTAAAGGCCCTGCTGCTCATCCGGCGCGTCGGCAACGGCGTGCTGGCGGGGGCTGGCGAGTCGGTCGCGGCGTGGCGCACCGGCCTGAACATGCTCACGGTGTCGATCCTCGAAGAGGCGGAACTGACCCGCGCCCAGCGCCAGCCGCACGACCGCACCCCGGTGATCTCGTCGGACCAGTTGAACATCGCGCTGCCGGACGCGACGTGGCTCGCGGCGATCGACCCCGGCCTTGCCGCGAAACTCGAAGTGATGGTCGCGTCAACATCGGGCGGCGCGGGCGACACCGAGGCCGTGCTGGCGATGATCCGGCCGATCGTCGCGACTGACCCGGACCGGGCGCGAAAACTGGCCGAAGCGCTGGTCGCGGCGTGGCCGACCTTTGTCAAGCCCCAGCCGCGTTACGACGAGTACGGCTACAACCCGTACATGTACGGTCGGCGGTTCTACTACGGCGGCTACGGCATGAGCGGGGCGACCCCGCTGACGCGTGCCAAGCAGCGACGGAACCTGGACAAACTCGCGTGGACGCTGGACCAGTTGCGGTCGCTCGGCCTGGGCGACATGCCCAACGCGTTGGTCGTCGAGGCGTTCGCCGCGAGCCACTCGGAGGCAGAGGTCTACGACCTTGCGGACATCGAGCGCGTCTTCGGCCCGGTGTCGTCGCTCTCGAACGAACTCCGCCGGTCGATCGCCGCGAACATGCGGACGCGGCTGGTCTCGACGTGGCGCAACCCGCAGATCCAGCAGCAGAACCAGACGCGGCGCAGCGACCGCGAGATGGCCGCGGAGGTCATGCGCGGCTACGACGTGGCGATCGCGCTCCTGCCGGCGATGGACGCCTCGACGGACCCGGCGTCGTGGGAGGGGGCGTGCACGCTGGCCGACCTGCTGTTCGACAAGTCGGAGTTTCTCTACGGACAGAAGACCGATCTGGCGACGTACTCCGAGGTTCGCAACCAGGCGTTCTATCACTACGCGCGGGCCGCGGCGATGTACCGCGACGCGTTGGCGAGCGGGTTGATCAAGCCGTCGGCGCGCGTGTTCGTGCAGTGGTTCTCCTCGGCGCTGGGGGCGAGCGACCTGGCGCAACTGACGCGTCAGGACGCGGCCGACGACGACCAGGTGGCCGCCGTCCGGGCCGCGATGGAGCGTCTGCCCGACGGGCAGGCGCAGCGGCACATCGGCCTGTTCGCCGGGGAGATCGTCGCCAACAGCCAGCGGACGAACCCGGAACTCAAGCCGCGCTACATGCGTCACGCCGCGGCGGTGATCGGCGATCACCCCGACGGCAAGGCCGTCCGCGAGCGTGTGGCGTACTACGACGACCTGCTCCGCGAGATCGAGCTCACGGTGTCGGTCGACGGCCCGACGCAGGTCGGGCACGGCGACGCGTTCGGCGCGCACCTGGCGGTGTGGTGCACGCGCGCGGTCTCGCGCGAGTCGGGCGGGTTCGGCAAGTACCTGCAGAACGAGCAGTGGCACCCGATGACCGGCCAGCAGGTCGACTACCGCAACGACCTTGAGAAGCAGATCCGCGAGACGCTGTCGGAGCGCTTCGACGTGCTGACGGTGTACTTCCACAAGCCGCAGGTGCAGCCGATCGGTCTGCCGCGCGCGGGGTGGGAGCAGTGGCCGCTGGCCTACATGCTGCTCAAGCCGCGCGATCCGAGCGTCGACCGGATCGTGCCGCTGAAGATGGACATGGACTTCTCCGACGGGCAGGGGATGGTGATCCTGCCGGTGACGTCGCAGGTGGTGCTGATCGACGCCAAGGACCGCGTGGGCGCAACACGCCCGGTGAGCGACGTGTCGGTCGAGCAGGTGCTCGACGCGCGCGGCGCGACGGGCGAGGACGCGACCGGCGTGCTGCGGCTCGACGTGCGGGCCAAGGCCAGGGGGCTGGTCCCCACGCTCGACAGGATCGTCGACCTGGCGGCGATGCGCGGGTACGAGGTCGTGAAGACCGAGGATCAGGGACTGAACATCCTCGAACTCGATACAACCGGCGACGCGGTTGTGCCGGTGACCGAGCGCGGCTTTGCGCTCGAGATCCGGCCCACGGTCGCCAAGCCGACCACCTTCTCGTTCCCCACGGTGAGGCTGGCCGACGCGAAGGTCGCCTTCAAGCAGTACGCCGACGCGGACATCGTCGACGCCCAGCCGACCATCGCCGTTGCCGGCATCGTCGGGCGTCGGCCGTGGTGGGTCGCGGCCGCGGCTGGTGGTGTGATCGGCGGGCTCTTCGCGGCCGTGTACGTGTGGGTGCGAGGCCGGGCGAAGCGCCGCACGGCGGTCGCGCCGCCGCGGTTCGTGGTGCCCGAGCATGTCTCGCCGGTCGGGGCGATCGCGCTGCTGCGCCGCGTGCTGAGCGTGCCGGACGTCGCGCTCTCCGGCGCGGAGCGGGCTCAACTTGCGGCGAAGATCGAGGAACTGGAGCAGCAGTACTTCGCCCCGCCCAACGGGCACGGCGCACCGCCGGCCGACCGCGAACTGGTCGGCGTGGTGCGCGAGTGGGTGGGCCGCGCCGTGCGGTAGGCGCGGTCAGTCGGCGGGCGCGATCTCGAGTTTCAGCACGGCGTAGCCGTCGATCTCGAAGTGCTCGACGGTGACGAGGACTTCGCGGTCTTCGGGCAGGTTCAGCACGCCGGAGTCGGCGGTCGGCGCGTGCCACGTCCAGTTCTCGATCACGGGCGTGCCGTCCACGAGCACGCGCACGCCGTCGTCCGAGAGCGTGGTGAACGTCCAGCGGCCCTTGCCGAGCGTCAATCGCGCGGTGGCGATCATGCCGAAACGGTCGCCGCCGGGCAGGCGGTCGCGTGCTGCGCCGGCCCAGCGCTGGTCGCGCGGGCCGCCGTGCGCGTAGGCGAGATCGAGAACGGGCAGCGTGACGCGGTGCGCAGCCGCACCCGCCGCGAGCGCGCGCCACGCGTCGAGATTGGTCCTCGGGTCGGTGGACTGATCCCACGCGAAGAACGCGGCGTCCCACTGCGCAGCGACGATCGTGCCGCGGAGGTGGTGCTCGGTCCCGCGCGTGCGGAGCGTCAGTTCGTAGGGGAACACGCCGGAGCGTTCGCCCTTGGGCGCAAAGGTGATGGTGACCGGGTCCTCCAGCCGCCCCTGGCCGGCGAGGCGCCGGTTGATCGCCGCGATGGCGAAGCGGCCGTCGGCGTTGCCGAGTTCGCCCTGATCCGGCTCGGCCACAAGGTCGGTGCCCGCGCCGAAGAGTTCGTACGTGTGCGCGCCGCCGCGGGTCGAGCGCGCCCGCAGCATCGGCGATTCGTGGTCCCACGGCCCCCACGGCCCCATGACGATGTTGCGCCGGCCGCGGAGGTGCGCCCGCGCGCCGACGGGGCGCGAATCGCCGATCCGCGGCACGTCCTGCGGCGGCGCGAGCCCCCCGCGCCACTCGCGCACGAGCGCGACGCCGGGGTGCACGACGGTCTCGACGCCCAGTCCGTCGTCGATCCGCACGTCGTTGTTTGCCCAGACGGTATCGAGCACGTGCACGCGGTCGCCCTCGTCGCGGACGTGCAGGCCGATGAGCCGCCGGTTCGCGCCGATCGGGCCGAAGGGGTGCCGGTCGTCGATGACGACGCGGTTTCCCGCGACGATGTTGCCGACCACGCCCTTGTAGTTGGCCTTGCCCCACGCCTTGGTCTCGAAGTCGCCGTGCGGGTCCCACCACAGGTGCACGGCGCAGCGGTTGTTCACGAAGTCGTTGCCGACGATGAGGTTGTTCGCGCCGTGCTCGATGTTCACGCCGCCGCGCTCAAGGCCGTAGGCCATCCCCCCGTTGCCGACAAACTCGTTGCCACTGATGACGGTGTCCTGCGAGTACCCGCCCCAGACGCCGCAGATCGCGTTCTCGACAAAGCGGTTGCCGAGGATGACGTTGCCGAACGAGAAGGTCATTTCCAGCCCGTGCGCCGGCGCGTACGAGAGGTCGTTCTCAATGAAGCGGTTGTCGTTGCAGCCGCGCCGGGCGAAGTCGAAGTCCGCCGGCGCGCCCTCGCCGTTGAGCGCCTCCAGCCCGGCGAAGCCGAAGACCCCATCGCCGCCGTGCGTGCAGGAGTTCTCGACGATGAGGTTGTTCGAGCACTGCTCGAACATCAGGATGCCCGCCGAGTCCTGCCCGCGGTTGTAGACCCCCTCGCTGTGCCCGCGCACGCAGAAGTCCAGCGCGTTGCGGCAGACGAGGTTGCCCGACGAGCGGAACATCCCAAGCCCCCAGCCCGAGAGGAACGAGCAGTCGTTGTCGTAGATGCGCGCGCCGTTGACCGAGTGCAGCAGGATGCCGTTCTGCCCGCGGCGGACCCTGACGCCCCGGACGACCGGGCGCTGGGCGCGGCGGATGTACAGCCCCGCGCCGTGCTGCACGGCCCACTCGTCGTTGTCGTTGCGGTGCGGGTAGAGCCAGTCGGACGAGTCCTCGGCTTCGGGCGTCGACTTGAGCCGCTGGCGGTAGTTGTCCGACAGGTCGGCCCCGTCGATCGTCAGGCCGTCCGAGTCCGTCGCCCAGATGCCGACCTTGAAGCCGTGCACCCGCGCCCCGCGGATGGTCACGTCGCGAGCATTGTCGATGCGGATGCCGATGCCGGCGTACCTGTCCCACGGTCCGTCGGGCACGCTCGCGGGCCGCGGCCCGCCCCAGAGGGCTGCGCCGTCCCTGAACTCGACGGTGATGCCGGGGGTGCGGATGTGGATCACGCCGTTGCCGTCGGCGTCGGCGATGGTCGCCGCGGGGTCGATCTCGACGATGCACGATCGGGTGATCTCGGTGTTGTCCGCGCTCACGCGGACAACGGGCGGTTCGGCCATCGACACGGCGGCGAAGAGAAGCGTCGCGAGCATACCGAACTCTAGCGGCGGTGCGTGCGGTCGCGTCCGTGTATCCTGTCACGCCCATGGCCGAGATCCGACTCGAAGGCGTGACAAAGGTCTATCCCCGCGGCGGCGCGGCGGCGGTCGACTCGGTCTCGCTCACCGTTCCCGACGGCTCGTTCACGGTGTTGGTGGGGCCGTCGGGGTGCGGCAAGTCCACGACGCTGCGGATGGTCGCGGGGCTGGAAGAGGCGACGGACGGGCGCATCGTCATCGACGGAAGGACCGTGAACGACGTTCCGCCGCGGGACCGCGACATCGCGATGGTCTTTCAGAACTACGCGCTGTACCCACACATGACGGTGCGGCAGAACCTGGGCTTTGCGCTCAGGATGCGCAGGACGCCGCGCGCGGAGATCGAGCGCCGCGTGGGCGAGGTCGCAAGGACACTGGGCATCGAGGACCTGCTGGACCGCAGGCCGGGGCAGCTCTCGGGCGGTCAGAGGCAGCGGGTGGCGGTGGGCCGGGCGATCGTGCGCGAGCCGAAGGCGTTCCTGTTCGATGAGCCGTTGAGCAACCTCGATGCAAGGCTGCGCGTCTCGACGCGGGCAGAACTCAAGGCCCTGCACCAGCGACTCCGCACAACGACGCTGTACGTCACCCACGATCAGGAAGAGGCGATGACGCTGGGCGATCAGGTCGTGGTCATGTGCCGCGGCAGGGTGCAGCAGGCCGGACCGCCGATGGAGATCTATCGGCATCCGGCGAAC
This sequence comes from uncultured Phycisphaerales bacterium, assembly GCA_937995595.1. GTDB lineage: Bacteria > Planctomycetota > Phycisphaerae > Phycisphaerales > UBA1924 > JAHBXL01. The sequence continues at coordinate 194,934 of CALKJW010000005.1, forward strand.
AGGTTCGTGGCCGGGTTTGTCGGCACGCCGCCGATGAACTTCATTGCCGGAACGCTCAGCAAACCGGGCGAGTATGAGAACGCGCACTTTGCCAGCGATGCGACCAACCTTGTGAACGAGCGCTTCGTGTTCGCGTTCAGCGCCGAACAGTCCGAGCGGTTGCGGCCGTACTTCGGCGAGCCGATCGTGTTGGGGATCCGGCCGCAGGCGCTTTCGCTCGCGGCCGAACAGGAGCCGGGCCGAGACTTCCCCGACACCAACCAGTTCGTGCTGGAGTTGCTGGTCGTCGAACCGCTCGGCGACACGATGGACCTGGTCTGCCAGACAGCCAGCGGCGAGCGCATCGTCGCGCGCGTGCCCGCGGCGGACGGGCTGATCCCCGGCGCCACGGTACGTCTTGAAGCGCAGCCCGCTCGGCTGCACGCGTTCGAGGTCGGCGAGTTCGGAGCCGCGCTGCTGTAGCAGCGGCGCGTTGAGAAGCGGAGGCCGCGAGTGATCTACGTGTTTTTCGTGATCCTCGCGGTTCCGACGTGTGCGCTCCTGTGGGCGATCGTTAGCGTGGCGTTTCACCGCAGGCGCGTGCTCAAGCACGGAGCGTTCTCGATACTCGGCGCGTTGATGATGTTCCCGATTGTCATCCTGTAAATCGGGCTGATGGAGATCGGCGTCCGATGGCTGACCAGTCTGCCGGGCATGGTCTTCGGCTCCGTGCTTCTCATCGGTGTGTCGCTCTTCACATGGGCCGAGGTGCACAAGGCGAAAGACCGGCGCATCCCGCGGTGGGGGTGTCCGACCTGCGGGTACGACCGCCGCGGCATCCATGGCCCCTGCCCGGAAAGCGGCGGCGCCCCGATGCCGGATCGTCCGGCGTAGATGGTGGTTCTCGCGATGCGCGGCGGAGATCATTGTGCAGGACGTCTGACGATGCTGGCGATCTCCCCATATCTGCTTGTGAGCGCGTGCGCGGCGACGCTGGTCCTTGCTCCGACCGCGTGGTCGCAGGCGCCGGATGTCAACCTTCTGAAGAACTCGGGCGCTGAAGAAATCTCCAGGGCCGACGCGTCGCAACCCGCCTCGTGGACCGCCGCGAAGGCGCCGGCGGATGGGTTGACGATGCGCGTGGATGACACGGTCTTCCGCGCCGGGCGGCGGTCGCTGTTTGTCGGGAGCACGCACGTGTACCCCGAAGCGCGGTTCAACAACTGGGCGCAGCGCGTGGAGGGGTGGAGAGCGGGCGAGACGTACGTGCTTGCCGCGTGGGTGAAGACCGACCGCGCCGAGAGCGCGAGCATCTGCGTGCAGGCGTGGGACGAGGGCGCAAAGAACATGGTCGCGTTTGTGGCGTCCGAGCCGCTGGGCGGCACGCGCGAGTGGCAAAGACTCGCAACCGGGCCGTTGACCATCCCGGCCAACGCACGGGCCGTAGTTGTTCGCGCGGGGTTGACCGGGCGCGGCAGGGTGTGGTTCGACGAACTGAGCCTGCGCCCGGAGGATGCACCACGCATGCCCAAGCCGCCGGAGGAGCGCGGAGCCAACCTGGTCGCGAATCCCGGCTTCGAAGACGCCGACAGCACGCGCACGGACGAGCCGTCGAACTGGACTAGGGCGATGGTCGCCGCGCCGGGGCTTTTGATGCGCCGCGTGTCCGAGGGTGCGAGGTCGGGCAAGGCCGCGGTGATGATCATCAACCCGCGCCCTTCTCCGGACGCCGTGACGAACAACTGGGCCCAGTCGGTGCCGTACGACCTCGCGGGTCGCGTGGTGCGCGTCTCGGGCTGGGTGAAGTCGGAGAACGCCGAGAGCGCGTACCTCTGCGTGCAGGGGTGGACGGACCTGGTGAACCTGTCCTCGTTCGGCAGCACCGAGACCATCAAGGGGACGCAGGACTGGAAGCGCGTGCAGTCCAAGCCGGTTCGTCTGGCTCCCAGCGTGACGGTCGTCACGGTGCGGGCGGCGCTGACGGGCACGGGCGAGGCGTGGTTCGACGACGTCGCGCTGGAACTGGCGGACGACGAGCCGTTGGAGTGACCTCGGCCCGCCGGCGGGCCGAGGTCGGGAGCGCGCCGGGTTGCTCCTACACTCGGCACGACATGGGCAGACCCGAAGTCCACGATGCGACCGACGCCGCGCCGCTCGCCGCGGCCGCGCTGAGCACGCTGTCGAACCACGGCGCGGCGGCCGATCAGGTGGTCGCGCAGTTGCGCGAGGGCCTGAAGGGCCGGCGCACGACGCTGGTCCTGCTGTTCTTCACGGCGCACCACGCGCCGGTGTCGGGGCACATCGCGGCGCAGGTGCGCACCGCCATGGGTCCCGGCGCGTTGCTGGGCGTGTCGGCCGAGTCGGTGCTGGCCGGTGCGCAGGAAGTGGAGAACGGACCGGGGGTTTCGGCCCTGGCGCTGAGCCTGCCGGGCGTGCACGCCGGGGTCTTCCGGACCGACCAGTGGCCCGAGTTCAAGGAGCCGCCGACGAGCGAGGACCAGTTGCGGGTGCTGGCCAAGGCCGCGGGCATGGACCGGCCCGACCACCGCGCCACGTTCCTCTTTGCCGACCCGTTCTCGGTGCCGATGATCACCATCCTGCCCGCGCTGGCTCGCGCGAGGCCGTCGGTCCGGAACGCGGACGGACGCGGCGGCCCTCCGGCGCCGATCCTCGGCGGCATGGCGAGCGCCTCGTCACGCCCGGGCGGCAACCGGCTGATCCTCAACGACACGATCGCGGCGTCGGGGGGCGTGGGCGTGTCGCTCTCGGGCGCGGTGCGGGTCGACGCGCTGGTGTCGCAGGGGTGCAGGCCGATCGGACAGCCGCTGGTCATCACGGCCGGCAAGGGGCAGATGATCTCGGGCCTCGGCGGGCGGCCCGCGATGCATGTGCTCTCGGAGATCATCGAGTCGCTCGACGACCGCACCAAGGAGCGGCTCAAGAAGGGGCTGTTCGTCGGGCGCGCCGTGACGGAGTACAAGGCCCGGTTCGGGCGCGACGATTTTCTGATCCGCAACGTGATCGGCGTCGAGCAGTCCAGCGGGTCGGTCGCCGTGGCGGACCTGCTGCGTGTCGGGCAGACGGTCCAGTTCCACGTGCGCGACGAGGCGACCGCGTCGGAGGACCTTGCGCTCCTGCTCGACGCCCAGCAACTGCGCGACGACCCGTTCGCGGGCCTGCTGTGCACGTGCAACGGGCGCGGGTCGCGGCTGTTCTCGACGCCCAGCCACGACGCCGCGATGATCACGCGGGCATTTGCCCGTCCGCGCGAGGCCGACCTGTTCACCCCCGCCGCGCCGGGCGAGGACCCGACCGAGCCGCAGCCGGTGGCGCGGCAGTTCATGCCGCTGGCGGGGTTCTTCGCGGGAGGGGAGATCGGGCCCATCGGCGAGGGGGTGTTTGTGCACGGGCAGAGCGCGGCGCTGGCGCTCTTCCGGCCGTCGGTCATTTGAGCGGGTGCAGGCCGGCCTCGGCGCGGGCGCGGTTCCACGCCAGCAGCGCGGGCGGGTGGTCTTTGGCGAGTTTGATCAACTGGCTCGCCGAGCACTCGAGCCGGAGGCCGGCCTTGCGCGGGTCCCACCCGCACGCGGCGATCACGTCCAGCGCCTCGGCGAGCATGGCGGGGAAGTCCTCGTGTTCGGGGTCGCAGGCGATCCGCCCGCCGCGCACGCGCGACTTCCACAGCGCCGAGCCGATCTCGCCGATGGGCACGCCCGTGCGCACCGCGCACGCCAGCGCGAGCCGCAGCCGCCGCAGCGCGACGCGCTTGTTCTCGGCCTGGCTGCGGCGTTCGCCCGCATGGGCGCACACGCCGGTCGGCTCGTGGCGCAGTTCAACCAGCGTTTCGACCTTGTTGCGGTTCTGCCCGCCCGGCCCGCTGGTGCGGCCGGTCGTGGCCTTGCACTGTCGCAGCAGCGCCTCGTCGTCGAGGCACGCCGGGTGATGCCAGCGTCCCTCGCGGCGCTCGGCGCTCATGGCGCACCCGTCCCCGACGGGCCGGCGCAGAACGCCGTCGAAGGCGAGGCGGTCATCGACCAGTCGTCGCCGCGCCAGTCTCGCGCGGCGAGGATCGCGTGCCCCAGCGCGGCGACCATCGCGGCGTTGTCGAGGCAGTACTCCATCCGCGGCAGGCGGACCTCGACCCCGCGTGCCTCGCCCAGCGCGAGCAGCCGCTGTCGCAGCAGCGAGTTGGCGCTCACGCCGCCGCCCACGAGCAGCGCGCGGCAGTCGGGGCGACGGTCCAGGGCGCGCTGAACCTTGAGCACGACCGCCGAGACCGCCGCCTCCTGAAACGTCGCCGCGACGTCCGCGGCGTTCATCGTCGGGCCGTGCTCGGGCTCGCCGCGCGCCTCGCGCCGCGCGCGGGCCTGCGGGCTCTCGGGCACGCCGCAAAAGGCGTAGAGCGCGGCGGTCTTGAGGCCGGAGAACGAGAAGTCGAGCGAGTCGGGCGCGATGCGCGCCAGCGGGAAGCCGGGCCGGTGCGCGCGGCCCGTTTGTGCGAGCCGGTCGAGTTCCGGCCCGCCGGGGAAGGGCAGGCCGAGGATGGTCGCGACCTTGTCGTACGCCTCGCCGACCGCGTCGTCGATCGTCGCGCCGATGCGCACGGCGCGCGTCGGTGAGCCGCACACGTACATCGACGTGTGCCCGCCGCTGGCGACCAGCCCCAGCGCCGGCCAGCGCACCGGCGCGGGCTCGGCGCCCGCCGGGCCGATGCACCCGGCGACCAGGTGCGCCTGCACGTGATCGACGCCGACCACCGGCACGCCCAGCGCCCACGCCAGGCCCTTGGCCGCGCCGACGCCCACCAGCAGCGAGCCGATCAGCCCGGGCCGGTTACCGACGGCGACGGCGTGCACACCTCGCAGATCAACGCCCGCCTCGGCGAGCGCGCGGCGCACCACCGGCAGCACGCGCTCGGCGTGCGCGCGGCTGGCGATCTCGGGCACCACGCCGCGGTACTCGCTGTGCAGGTCGTGCTGCGAGGCGATGACATTGGACAGCACCGTCCGTCCGCCGCGAACCACCGCCGCGGCGGTCTCGTCGCACGAGGTCTCGATGCCGAGCACGAGTCGTTCGGCGTCGGGCGCGTTCACCGGCCGCTTCCTTCGACCTCGACGTCGGCCTGCAGCAGCCAGCGCTCCAGGTCCTGCCCGGTGATGCGCAGCGTCGCGACGGTGTTGCCGCTCCGGTCGCGGATCAGCACCCTGCCTCCCTCGAGTTCGATGTCGTCGGGCCAGAGGTCGATCCGCGGCGGGCGCGCCTCGCCGGCCGCGGCCGAAGACTCGAGCGCAGCGATGCGCTTGTCGATGCGCGCAAACTCGAGGCTGAGCAACTCGCGCGAGCGCTCGAGCCGGCGCAACTCCGCCGAGGCGATCGCCTTCTCGGCCGGCGCCGTGTCGCCGACCGGCTTCCACGCGCCGGTGTCGGCGCGCGCCTGCGCGGCGCGCAGCGCCGCGGCCAGTTGCGTGTCGTGCGCCTCGCGCGCGATCCAGTCCGGCGAGGCCCAAGCCTGCGCGGGCGGCGGCGCGCCGTTGCCGTGGATGGCGTCGAACTCGCGCCGACGCAGGAACCGCGCCTGCACCTCGCTGTCCGAGACGGGGACGTAGAACCCGGGGTCGGGGTCCACGCCCCAGGTCGTCGCGTCGTCGGTGCGCTGGATCAGCCGGCCCGAGGGCAGGTAATACTTCTGCGTGGTGAACTTGAGTTGCCCGTTCCGCTGGCGGTCGAGCGGCACGACGGTCTGCACGAGGCCCTTGCCGAAGGTGCGCGTGCCGATCACCACGCCGCGCCCGTGGTCCTGAATCGCGCCGGCGAGGATCTCGCTGGCGGAGGCGGAAGAGCCGTCCACCAGGACGCACACGGGGAAGTCGGTCGCCGGGCCGCCCCTGCGCGAGCGGATGACCTGCTCGCGCGTCGTGCGGCCGCGAACCGAGACGATGACCCCCTCGTCGAGAAACGCGTCGGCGATGCGCTCGGCCGCGTCGAGCACGCCGCCGGGGTTGCCGCGCAGGTCGAGGACGAGGCCGCCGAGCGATCCGCCCGCGGCCTTGCGCGCGTCGGCGAGCGCTGCGCCGAACTCCTCCGGCGCGGTCGGGGTGAACTGGGTGATGCGGATGTACGCGATCTTCCTCGCGGGGTCGAGCAGGTACTCCCAGCCGTTGTTGCCCGCGTTCGACCGTCGCAGCCCGCGCACCGACTTGTTGGTGATCTGCCGTCGCGTGAGCGTGTAGGTCGTCTCCTTGCCGGCTCGCAGCACGACGAAGGTGACCTTCGACCCCGGCGCGCCGGTGAGCAACTTCACGCACTCGTCGCTGGTCAGGCCGAAGGTGCTCCTGCCCTCGACGCTGATGATGCGGTCGCCCGACAGAATGCCCGCCTCCCACGCGGGGGAGTCCTCCAGCGGGGTGACGACGGTGAGCCAGCCGTCGCGCATCTCGATCTGGCAGCCGATCCCGGAGAACTGCCCGGTCATCTGCTTGGAGAACTCGGCCGCGTCCTCGGGCGGGATGTACTCGGCGTAGGGGTCGCCCAGCGCGCCGACGAGGCCCGCGATCGCGCCCTTCTGCAGTTTGCCGATGTCGATCGGGTCGACGTACTGCGCGCTCAGCACACGGAAGACTTCCGCGATCGGGTCGGTGAAGGCGCGTGCGCCCGGCTGGGCCATCGCCGCCATGCGGGCGGCGAAGACGCCGATCAGGAACACCATGAACATCGTGAGGACCGTCAGGCGGGTCACGGCCCCGGTCGGTCGGCGGCGGCGGGTGGGCATGCTGGCCTCCTAGCGGGGCATTATTCGCGTCCCGCCGGGCGCGGGTGGCCCGACGGCGCGCCGCTACACTCTGTTCGCCATGGCGTACACCGTTCTTGCACGACGATACCGATCCCAGTCCTTCGACGAGGTGGTGGGCCAGGAGGCCATCGCCAACACGCTGCGCACCGCGATCCGACAGAACCGCGTGGCGCACGCGTACCTCTTCACCGGGACGCGCGGCGTGGGCAAGACCTCGATGGCGCGGATCTTCGCCCGCGCGCTCAACGCCGTGGACGACAGCGGCAAGGAGAACCCGGAGATCGCCGCGGCGATCATGCGAGGGCAGGACACCGACGTGATCGAGATCGACGCCGCGAGCAACACCGGCGTGGACAACGCTCGCGACCTGATCAGCAACGCGCAGTACCGCCCGCTCCGCGGCCGCAAGAAGGTGTACATCATCGACGAAGTGCACATGCTCTCGATGCAGGCGTTCAACGCGCTGCTCAAGACCATGGAAGAGCCGCCCGAGCACGTGGTCTTCATCCTGTGCACCACCGAGACGCACAAGGTCCCGGCGACGATCCAGTCGCGCTGCCAGCGGTTCGACTTCCGCAACATCGCGACCGCGAAGATCGCCGACCACCTGCGCGAGGTGCTCAAGGGCGAGGGCGTGACCGCCGAGCCGGAACTGGTGCACATGGTCGCGCGGCTGGGCAACGGCTCGATGCGCGACGCGCTGTCCCTGCTGGACCGCCTGCTCGCCGCGGGCGAGAAGAAACTCACCGTCAAACTGCTGGACCAGTTGATCGGCACGCCGGACCGCGACCTGACGGGCGCGGTGGTGAAGGCCATCGCCGAGGGCGACGCCGCGGGCGCGCTCCGCAACGCCGACGCGCTGCTGCACCGCGGCGTCTCGCCCGAGCAACTGCTCAACACGCTGGCCGATGCCTTCCGCGACCTGATGGTCATCAGCGTCTGCGGCCCCGACTCGGACCTGGTCGAACTGGGCGACGAGTCGCGCAAGCAGGCCGCGGCGATGGCGCAGCGGTTCGACACCGCGGGCCTCACGCACCTGATCGCGATCTGCGACGGCGTGCGCCGATCGGCGCGAGACTTCGCCGGCGGGCGCGCCCTGCTCGACGCGGCGATCGTTCGGATGGCCATGGCCGACAAGATGGCCGACGTCGCCGCGCTCATCGCCGGCACGGCCGGCGCCAACGGGAGCGCCGCGGCAAAAAAATGAGCCCGGGGGGGGGGCGGGGGGAGGAAGACGTCGGAGTTGCGGGCCCGACCGGGGGCGAAGGGACGCTGGCCGTGAACGCGCCGCGCGGCGCGACCGCCCAAGCGGAACCCGTCGCACCGCCCCCGGCTGTATCGACGCCCGCCGCGACGCCGCGCCCTCCGGCCGTGGCCGAGCCCGCGCCGACGGGCGACCTCTGGGCGCGTGTGCTCCGCGGGCCGGGCATGACCCAGGTCCTGCGGACGATTCTGAGCAACCTGCGCGTCCGGTCGGTCGATGCCGCTTCCGGGCGCGTCGTGATCGCGGGCGAGGCGAAGTACGCCGAATCGGCGCGCTCGCGGCAGGCTCTGATTGTGGATGCGCTCAGGCGCGAACTGGGCCGCGCGGTCGAACTGCACGTCGAGGCGGACGAACCTTCCGCCGAACCGGGCGAGCCCGACCTCCCCGCCTCGGAGGTTCCGGCTGATCGGGCTGAAGGCGAGCCCCGTCCATCTTCTCCGCCCGCGGTCCCGGCCGGTCCGCCGCAGGCGCTTTCGGAGCATCCGCTCATCCGCGAAGCCATGGAACTGTTCGGCGCTCGTATCGTGGATGTGCAGCACCGCCGTCCGGCGGCGCCGTCGTGAGTTGACAGGAGTCGAGATGTTCGAGCACCTGAAGATGGCCGGCGCGCTGGCCGGCCTGATGAAGAACAAGGACGCGCTGCGGGAGGCGAGCGAGCGCATCCGCCGTCGGCTGGCCGAGGCCCGTGCCACGGGCGGCGCCGGCGGCGGGGCCGTTCAGGCCACCGCCAGCGGGGAGATGCGGATCGTTTCGATCCGAATCGAGCCCGCGCTCGCGGCGGGACTTTCGGACCCGGCCAACCACGCGCTGGCCGAACAACTCATCGCCGAGGCCGTCAACAACGCGCTCGATCAGGCCAAGGGCATGGCCCAGAGCATCGCCGTGAAGGAGGCCGATGCGCTCGGGCTGCCGGGCCTGGGCGGGCTGGCGGGGATGCTCGGCGCCTGAGCCGCGCCGCCGCGGCGGTCGCGGTACCATGCAACGAAGGGCAACCGGCCACGGACAGGCGGAAGCATGCGACGACGACTCATCACCGGCACGCACTCGTCGTTCGAGGGGATCAACGCCACGCCGTTGATCGACGTGGTGATGTGCCTGATCATCTTTTTTCTCGTCGTCGGCAAACTCGCGACCGACCGCGGCTTTGCGGTCCTGCTGCCCAAGAGCGTCGCCGGGCAGGAGGAGACCGCCGCGACGATCCTGATCCTGACCGTTGCGCCGCACCCGGACGGTCGGCAGCCGACCGGGTCGATCTGGGACAAACTCGGCATCACGGTGCAGGCCGACGGCGAAGACTGCCCGGACGTGGCGTTTCTGGAGTCGGCGGTGCGGACCAAACTCGCTCAGGACCGGAACGCGTCGATCCAGATCCGCGGCGACGCGGGCCTGCAGTTCGGGCAACTCGAACCGGTCTTCCGCGCGTGCGGGCAGGCCGGGGCGCGGAAGGTGAACCTCGCCGCGGAGAAAGGGCGATGAGCGCCAAGCGACGACGCGGGCGCGCCACGGCTCTCCGGCGGCGCGACGCGCTGCACAACTACACGATGCACTTCGGCCCGAACATGACGCCGATGGTGGACATCGTGATGGTCATCCTGATCTTCTTCATGGCCACGGCGGCGTTCATGGGCAACGAGTGGTTTCTGCGGGCGGCGATCCCGTTTGAGGCCGGGCGCGGCACGAGTCTGTCCAAGCCCAGCGACCCGCTCGCGCTGCCGCTCAAGCCGCTCGAGATTCTGCTCGGCGTCACGCCCGAGGGCGTCACGACCGTGACGTTTCTCGACCTGCAGAACGCGAGCCTGGACCAGTTCCTGGCGCGGGTCGCCCAGTTCCCCCGCAACGAAACGACCGCGGAACTCGAGGTCGTCATCCGGCCCGACCCGCGCGTGCCGTACCCCGACGTCATCCGCGTGCACGCGGCGTGCGACGCGGCGGGCATCTACAAGGTCGGCATCACGGTGCCGCGGGGGGCGCCGGCGGGGGGGGCGGGTGGAAGTGGGGCGGGTTCGCCGTGAGCGCCTCCGCGCGGCGGCGCCGGGCGTGCTCGGCGATGACCACCCCGGCCAGCAGGTCGTATGTCGTGTGCGCGATCATCGCGGCGTACAGGTTCCCGGTCACGAGCACGACGGCGTGAAAGAGCGCGGCGAAGAGGCCCGCCAGCGCGGCGCCGCGCCAGCCCTGCACGGCGTGGGCCGCGCCGAACGCGACGCACGCGACGGTGACCGCGACCATCTGCGAGCCGGTGAAGCGCGTCAGGAGTTCGGTGAGCACGCCGCGGTAGGCGACTTCCTCCGCGACACCCGCGAGCACGCACACCAGCGTGTAGGGCGCGAGTTGTCGCGGGTCGCGCCAGTTGTTCATCGAGACCCGTTCCAGACGCCTGCGCACGGACCGGTCGAGCCGTCCGATGCGGGCCTTGAGCGCTGCGAGCGTGACGAGCAGGAACGCCGCGACCGCCGCGGCGTCGACCAGGCCCGGCGACCACGGCGGGAACAGCGCGACGCCCTCGAGCCGCGCGACCGTGAGCGATACCCCGAGCAGCACCGCGAGCGTGACGAGCGTGTTGAGGTGGACAGCGCTGCGCGCCGGCAGGGTGACCTTGCCCGAGTCCAGTGCGTGCGCCGATCGTGCCGCCAGCGCGGGCAGCAGGAAGACCATCGCCGCGATGTACAACCAGCCGACCATGCGTGTGCGGCCTCCCGTTCGCGCGGCCGCGGGCGTGCGACGGCTCGCGGCGTACGGGGAGCGTACCTTACTCCGCGTTCGCGCGGCGTTGGCGCGGCGTGATCCGACCGATGGACATCACCGTTCTCATCCCGACCTTCGGCCGCGCACGCAAACTCGCGCGGTGCCTTGCGCGGCTGGCGCACCAGGACCTTGATCACAGCAGGTTCGAGGTGCTCGTCGGCGTGGACGGGCGCGACGAGGCCAACGAGCCCGACGACGAGGCGGCGCAGGCGGTGCACGCGCTGGCGTCGACCAGCGCGGGCGCGATGCGGGCCGTTGTGCACGAGTTCGACCACGCCGGCCCCGGCGCCACGCGCAACAGGCTCGCGCGGCACGCCCGGGGCCGCCTGCTGCTGCTGCTCAACGACGACGTGCTGCCCGAGACCGACCTGCTCTCGACGCACCTGAAGGCGCACGACGACCGGCGCGGCCGCGCGGCGATGATCCTCGGCGCTGCGCCGTGGGTCCGGCCGACCGAGGGCGAGGACACGCTGTTCGACCGTCTGGTGCGCGAGACGTCGATGATCTTCTTCTACGACCGGATGCACGCGGCGATCGACGCCGGGCAGGCCGGGCCCGAGCACGACTGGGGATACCGGCACGCGTGGACGCTGAACCTGAGCCTGCCGCGCGCGGATTTCGAGCGCGTCGGCGGGTTCGATGAGCGGCTGACCTTCGCGTGCTACGAGGACCTGGAGTTTGCGCGTCGGGTGCACGACGGCGGGCGAGTGCCGGTGCTGTACCGCCCGGCGTGCATCGCGCACCACGACCACCGGATCACGCCCGAGTCGTACCTGGCGCGCGAACGCGTGATGGGCGGGGCGGCCCTGCAACTGGCCGCGGCCGCGCCGGGCTGCGCCGCGGAGATCTTCGGGCGCGACATCGCCTCGGCGGAGGAACTCGCGTACAGCCGGGAGTTCGTGAAGCGTGAACAGCCGCTGGCCGAACGGCTGCGGAGGTCGTTCGGAGCGCTGGCGGCGGTGCCGGCAGGTTCGGTCGATGGCCCACACTCGACCGTGCTGCTCAACGCACTCTATGAGCACCACCTCCCGCTGAAGCGGTGGACCTGGCGCGCGGGGCTGGTGGAAGCACGCGAGCGCAGGTAGCAGATGGTCAGATTGTCAAGTTGGGGATCGCGCCGGTCGTTGGGCATGGGTCGATCTGTTCTCTGCGGTTCTGGATACCTGCCATCGGCTATCTCTCCGCCCAGAACCGCGCCCAGTTCTTCCACGCAAAGCCCGCGACCTCGTCGTCGCTCCAGCCCCGCGCGGCCAGCGCTTCGGCCAGTTTGTCAAAGTCGCGCGGGCGGTTGATGCCCTCGGGCAGCGCGAGCGCGGAGAACCCGCCGTCGGCGTCGCTGCCGAGGCCGACGTGCGCGCGCGAGCCGGCGACGTCGCACACGCGCTCGACGTGGGCGACCGCTTCGGCGATCGCCGCGCGGCCATCCTTGCCCGCGGGGCGGAGGAACCTGCTGAACAGGTTCAGGCCGATCACGCCGCCGCGCCGCGCGATGGCCCGGATCTGCGAATCGGTCAGGTGCCGCTGGTTGGCGCCCGAGGGATCGACGATCGCGCGGCAGTTGGAGTGCGACGCGATGATCGGCCGGTCGGTCAGGTCGAGCAGTTCGGCGAACGATCTGTCGCTCAGGTGCGAGACATCGTGCACCAGCCCGAGCCGGTCGATCTCCCTCACCAGCGCGCGGCCGAGGTCGGTGATGCCCGAATCGGTCGTGTTGCCGCCGGCGTAGCGCGATGTGCGGGCCCACGTCAGCCCGACGGCGCACGCGCCGCGGTCCTTCCACCATGGCAGTTCATCCGGCGTGCGGATCGGGTCGGCGCCTTCGATCAGGATGCCGATGTGCAGCGTGTTGCTCAGGCGTGCGAGGCGCTTCTCCAGAGGCACGGGCACGACCGAGGCCACGCCCATCCCGCCGCGGATTTCGCCGATGCCCGGCTCGCTCCGCAGGCACGCGGGCAGGTCGATCGACACCAGTCCCAGGTCGCGCCACGTGAGGTAGGCCTCGACCTGTGCGCGGCCGACGGCGTGGGCCCGCTGCGCATCGCCCGCCGGATACGCCACGGCGTCGTCGCCATCGGGTTCGGTGAACACGGTCGCCAGCGCGAAGCGCACGTTGCCCGCGGCCAGTTCGGGCAGAGTCACGCTCGCCGGCGCGAACGGGCCGATGCCCGTGGTGTCCGCCGGGAGCGGCGCGAGCATGTCGCGCCGGTTGAGCGCAAGGCACGCAAGGTCGAGGTGGGCGTCGAACCAGATCATGCGGGCGCTTCTCGCGGCAGCGTTTCGCGGCGATTGTGAACGACACGGTCAGCGCAGCGACGCGACAAACTCGCCCAGCCGCGCCATGCCCTGCTCGATCTGCTTCTCCGAGCACGCGAAACTCATGCGGATGTGGTTCGTCGAGCACCCGCCGAAGTCCTCACCGGGCACGCACGCCATGCGCTGCGTCGCCAGCAGCGACTCGCAGAAGTCCTGCGCGCCGCCGATCTTCCGCCCGTCCGGACCGGTCCTGCCGAAGTACGCCGAGACATCGGGGAAGAGGTAGAACGCGCCGGTCGGCCTCGCGGCCTTGAGGCCCGGGATCTTCTGCGCCAACGCGTAGATCAACTCCGCCCGGCGTGCAAACGCGCACCGCATCGTTTCCACTTCGCCCGCGCACTGCCGCAGCGCGACGCCGATCGCCGGGTAGACAAACGACGTGATGTTCGTCGTCATCTGCCCCTGCAGCGTCGCCATCGCCTTCATGAACTTCAGCCCGGCCGCGCCGCTCGTGACCGTGTACCCCACGCGCCAGCCGGTCATGGCGTACGCCTTCGAAAGGCCGTTGACCGTGATCACGCGCTCGGCGATCTCCGGCACCGAGCCGATCGAGAAGTGCGGCACGCCGCCGTAGACGATCTTCTCGTAGATCTCGTCGGAGACGACGGCGATGTCGGGCACGGTCGTCCGCGCGGCCTCGGCGATGACCGCCGCCAGCGCACGCAGTTCCGCCTCGCTGTACATCGTCCCGCACGGGTTGCTCGGAGAGTTGAGCATCACGACCCGCGTCCGAGGCGAGATCGCCGCCCGCAACTGCTCCGGGCTCATCTTGAACGACGTCGCCGCGGTCGTCGGCACCTCGACGACCTTCGCGCCCGCCAGTTCGGCCAGCGGCGCGTACGACACCCAACTCGGCGTCTGCAGGACCATCTCCGCCCGCGGCTCGCCCGGCCGCGGCGCGTCGAACAGGCACTGGTAGATCACGTACAGCGCGTGCTTGCCGCCGGCCGAGACGCCGACGTGCTCGGGCGTGACGCCGGGGATGCCGTTGTCGCGCGCGGCCTTCTCGGCGATGGCCGCGCGGGTGTCGGGGTCGCCCAGCGTCGGCATGTACTTGGTCTGGCCCGCGAGCAGCGCGTCGATGGCGGCACGCTTGATGGGTTCGGGCGTGTCAAAGTCGGGCTCGCCGGCCGCGAAACTCAGCACGTCCACGCCCTGCCGGGCCAGATCCTTGGCGCGGTTCATGACCGCGACGGTGGACGAGGCCTTGAGTTCGCTCACCCTCCGTGATAGCAGCATGGCCAGAGGATACCGGCTTTGCCGCGGCCGTGCCCCGCTGCGGCTTTGCTCAGTCTTTGCAACGACGCGGCGACCGTTCGCCTCCGCCGCACGTATAGTCGCGGCGATGATCGACCGCAGACACTTCCTCCGACGTGCAACGGCCTTCGGCGCGGGGTTTGTCGGGCTGCGTGCCGGCCTGGCCCACGCGAGGTTCGTGCAGCCCGCGTCTTCGGCCGGGGCCTTCGGCCCGCTTGTCAAGGACACCGGCGGACTGCTCGACCTGCCGCCGGGGTTTTCCTACCAGGTGCTCGCCCGCTACGGCGACGAAATGGACGACGGGTTCATCGTGCCCGGCAAGCAGGACGCGATGGCCGCGTTCCCGCGACCCGACGGAACGACCTCGCTGGTCGTGAACCACGAGGTCGAGATCCCCGCGCACGGGCCGCTGGGCGCGTTCGGCCGCAAGGACGAGCGGATCGACCTCGCACCGGCCGGCGCGTTCTACGACCGTGGCCGACGCGCCCGCGGCGGGTGCTCGACGATCATCTTCGACACGCGCTCGCAGAAGGTGCTCCGCCGCGAGTTGTCCCTCGCCGGCACGGTGCGCAACTGCGCCGGCGGCGCGACGCCGTGGAACTCGTGGCTGACGTGCGAGGAGTGCTTCGACTCCAGGGGCGACGGATTCGAGCAGGACCACGGCTACGTCTTCGAGGTCCGCAGGCCCGGGCACGGGCTGGAGATGAACCCCGAACCGATCCGCGCCATGGGCCGCTTCAACCACGAGGCGGTCGCGATCGACCCGGCCTCGGGCGCGGTATACCTCACCGAGGACCGTTCCGACGGCCTGCTGTACCGCTACCTGCCCATCGACAAGCGCGACCTGCACAAGGGCGGCAGACTGCAGGCTCTGGCGCTGCGCGGCAAGGGCGCGGTCAGCACGCGCAACTGGGAGGACTCCAAGGAGTTGATCCCCGTCGGTCGCGCGCTGCCCGTCGACTGGGTCGACCTCGACCGTGTCGACACGCCCGTGGATGACCTCCGCAACCGCGGCTTTGCCCGCGGCGCGGCGAGATTCGCCCGCGGCGAGGGGATGTGGTTCGGCCTGGGCCCGCGCCCGTCCGCGGCGGCCCGCTCGCGCGGGCGCGTGTACTTCGCCTGCACCAACGGCGGGCCGAAGCGCCTGGGCCAACTGTGGCGCTACCTGCCCAGCCCGCGCGAGGGCACGCCCGACGAGGCTTCGGACCCCGGCATGCTCGAACTGTTCATCGAGTCCGACGGCCCGCGCGCCATCGCCAACGCCGACAACCTGTCGGTGACGCCGTGGGGCGGGCTGGTGGTGTGCGAGGATTCGGACAACGACGAGCAGCGGCTGTTCATGGTCTCGCCCGCGGGCGAGGTCGCGCTGTTTGCGCGCAACGCGCTCAACGCCAGCGAGTTCGCCGGCTCGTGCTTTTCGCCCGACGGCAGCACGATGTTCGTGAACATCCAGAACCCCGGCATCACGCTCGCCGTGCGCGGGCCGTGGCCGTCATAGCCGCCGACGCGCAAGGCGCAGACTGTTCAGCACCACGCTCACGCTGCTGGCCGACATCGCCGCGCTGGCGACGATCGGCGAGAGCATCATGCCCGTCGCCGGGTAGAGCGCGCCCGCCGCGAGCGGGATCGCCAGCGCGTTGTACGCAAACGCCCAGAACAGGTTCTGGCGGATGGTGCGCATCGTGGCGTGCGAGACGGCGATCGCGTCGGTCACGGCGCGCAGATCGGCGCGCAGCAGCGTGACGTCCGCCGCCTCGATGGCGACGTCGGTGCCGCTGCCCATGGCGATGCCCACGTCCGCCGCGGCCAGCGCGGGCGCGTCGTTGATCCCGTCGCCGACCATCGCCACCACGGCGCCGCCAGCGCGGAGTTCGGCGACGCGGGCCGCCTTGTCGCCGGGCAGCACGCTCGCGTGCACGCCGTCGGACTCGATGCCCACCTGCCGGGCGACGGCCCGGGCGGCGGGCGGGCTGTCGCCCGTGATCATCGCCACGCGAACACCCATCTCCTTCAGACGCGCGACGGTCTCGGTCGCCTCATCGCGGACCGAATCGGCCAGCGCGACAAGTCCGATGACCGCGCCGTCTGCCGCGACGTGCACCGTGGTCTTGCCCGATGCGGCGAGTTCCGCGGCACGGGCGCGCAGTTCGGCGGACACCGTCGCGCCGCGCGCAGTCACGAACTTCTCGTTGCCGACCGCGACACGTCTGCCCCCGACGAACGCCTCCACGCCAAGGCCGACGGCGGCTTCGAATCGTTCCGGAGCGCGGGCCTCGATGCCCCGCATGGCCGCCGCGGCGACGATCGCGCGGGCCAGCGGGTGCTCGCTGACGCTCTCGGCCGATGCGGCGATCGAGAGCAACTCGGTCTGGCGTTCGGGGGCGGCGGCGACGACGTCCGTGACCTCGTGCTCGCCGCGCGTCAGCGTGCCGGTCTTGTCGAACACGACGACGCGGGCGCGGTGGAGCAGTTCGAGCGTCGCCGCGCTGCGGAAGAGCACGCCCAGCCGTGCCGCGCGCCCGGTGCCGACCATGATCGCCGTGGGCGTGGCGAGCCCCAGCGCGCACGGGCAGGAGATGATGAGCACCGAGACGAACGCCGTGAGCGCCAGCGTTCCGCGGTCGTCGGCGGGGCCGAGCAACAGCCATGCGACCGCCGCGACCAGCGCGACGACCAGCACCGCCGGCGTGAACACGCCGCTGACCCGGTCGGCCAGACGCGCGATCGGCGCCCTGTCGCCCTGCGCCTCCTGCACGAGGCGGATGATGCGCGAAAGGGCCGTGTCGCCCCCGGTCCGGGTCACCTCGACCAGCAGCGAGCCGGTGGTGTTGAGCGTGCCGCCGAACACCGCGTCGCCCGGGCGTTTGTCGACCGGCACACTCTCGCCGGTGAGCATCGATTCGTCGACCGACGACCCGCCCTGTCGCACGGTCCCGTCGACCGGGACGCTCTCGCCGGGGCGGATGCGGACCAACTCGCCTGCGCGAACCGATCCGGCCGGCACCTCGGCCTCGCTGTCGCCCCGAACCACGCGCGCCGTCTTCGGGCGCAGGTCGATCAGCGCGCGGAGAGCGTCGCCGGTCCGCGCCGTCGCGCGCGCCTCGAGGTGCTTGCCCAGCAGCACGAGCACGATGATCGCCGCGGCGGCCTCAAAGTACACGGGCGGACCGTGCGCACCTCCGGCGTGCGCGCCCAGCGGGCGTGCCGCGGCCTCCGGGGCGACCGTCGCGACTGCCGAACTCAGGTACGCCGCGCCCGTGCCGAGCGCGATGAGCGTGTCCATGTTCGCACGCCCGTGGCGCAGCCCCTTGAGCGCGGATACGAAGAACCTCGCCCCGCACCAGAGCACCACCGGCGTGGCCAGCGCGAACTGCACCCAGTTGCCCAGCGGCCCGTGCAGACCCGGCAGTGCGCCGTGCGACATCGCGATCACCAAGAGCGGAGCCGTCAGCGCTGCACCGACCATGAGCCGGAGTCGCAGCCCCCGATCGGCGTCGTGGCGGGCGTGCTGCCCGCCGGATACGTCATGGAGGTTTCGCGCGGCAGAGTCCGAAGGCCGTGCGGCCTCGATAGGCGATGCGTCGTACCCCGCGCCGCGGACGGCTCGGGCGAGCGACTCCGCCCCCGCCGACCCGTCGTGCCGGACCGTCGCCTCGCGCGTCGCGAGGTTGACCGTCGCCGACGACACGCCCGGCACCCGTGACAGCGCGCGTTCGACCGCCGCCGCGCAGGCGGCGCACGACATGCCTTGGATCTCAAGGCGTTCCGTCGCGGCGTGGGCATGGTCCGGTTGGGTCATGGCAGCGGCACACGCAGCACCGACTCGCGGGATGGTATCGCGCGCACGTACACTCCCGCTCCGCGACCGACGAACTTCCTCACTCGCCGCATGCCCCAGGCCGTCGAAACCCCCGCTGGACCACGACCCCGTCGCAAACGGCGGCTCGGACGCGTCGCCGGAGGATTGCTGGTCGCGCTGGTTGTCGCGCTGGCCGCCGCGGAAGTCGTGTTGCGCACCGTCGTGGGGCTCGGAGATCCGCCGCTGTACGTGCTGGACGACCAGATCGAGTACATCCACAGGCCGTCGTCAACGTACCACCGCTTCGGCAACACCGTGCGCATCAACCAGTGGTCGATGCGCGCCGACGAGTTTCCCGCAGTCAAGGCCGACCCGCGCGAGTTGCGCGTGTTGCTGATGGGCGACAGCGTCCTTGCGGGCGGCGGGCGGGTCGACCAGTCCGAACTCGCGGCGACGGTCATCGGCCCTGAACTGGCCCGCGCTTCGGGCCGGCCCGTCGTGGTGGGCAACGCCAGCGCGGGCAGTTGGGGGCCGCCGAACCTCCTCGCGTACGCGGAGCGGTTCGGGTTCTTCGAGGCCGACGCCGTCGTGCTGGTCCTGAACAGCAACGACTACGACGACGTCCCGGGCCTTGAGCCGATCGGCCCGCAGTGGCCCACGCGCCGGCCGCTGCTGGCGCTGCAGGAAGTCGCCGAGAACTACGGCCCGAGGCTGCTGGCGCGTCTCGGGATCCGCGGCCGCGACACAGCGGCGCGCGCTGCGACGCACGAGCAGGACGTGGCGCAGGCCCTTGGCGCCCTGCGCGCGTTGATCGACAAGGCGCGCGACCGGGGCGCGCGCGTGGTCGTGGTTCAGTACCTCAAGCAGTCCGAACTGGGCAGTTCGGGAACTCCCGAGCCGGGCTACGCCGCGATACGGGCCGTCGCCGACGCGGCGAAGGTTCGAACCGTTGACACGTCGGGAGCGTTCACCGCCAACGGCGTGCCGCGGAGGAACTTCTTTCTCCCCGGCGACAACGTCCATCCCAGCGCGGCCGGGCAGCGTGCTCTGGGCGCACTCATCGCCAGCGCGGTGATGCAGGAACTCGGACTGACGGGAACAGTCGATCCGCCGAGCCGCGACAGTCGGTAGTCGCCGCGGTATCCGATCCGGCGGAATCGCTCTCGCTGCCCGTGTTCAAACACCATGCGGTTCCGGCGGCCGCGGCTACGATGACCCGAGCATGAGCGCCGTTGAACCATCGCAGACCACCGCGTCCGCGGCCGTTGCCGATGGCTCGACGCGCGCGGTCGGCGCGAACGGCCCGGCCGCGCCACGAAAGTCCGACGCGCCGCAGGCCAAGCCTCGGTTCCCGTTCATGGTGCGCTTTGTCGCCGGGGTGCTCGTGGTCGGCGCGGGGCTGGGGATCGCGGCCGCGCTGGTCGCGACGCGCCCAACCGCGCACCAGTCGCCGCTCGAGGAGGTCGTCCGCGGGGTGGACGTGATCCGCATGGACCCGCGCCCGGCGGCGTCGGTGCCGCGGGAGTGGGAGGGTTTCGGCACGGCGCGGGCCCGCGACCAGGCCGACCTCTCGGCGGAAGTGGGCGGACGGGTCGTGTTCCGCGGGCCGGGGATCGACCCCGGTGTCCGGGTTCGCGCCGGCGACGTGCTGGTGCGCATCGACGAGGCCGACTACGCCGAGCGCCTCGCCGCGGCTCGGAGCGCGACCCAGTCGGTGCTCGCACGCATCGAGGGTCTCGATGTGGAGCGTGACCGCGTGCAGGACCAGTTGGCGAGCGTGCAGCAGCAGATCGAGTTCACCGTCTGGGAGATCGAGCGCGTCGAGCAGGCCCGGGCGGGTGCCGCGGCGACCGAACTCGAACTCGTCCGTCTCCGCGCCGCGCTCTCGAGGCTCGAGTCCGACCGCTCGAGGCTGGCGCAGCAACTCGAACTCGTGCCGTCGCGCCGGCAGGCGCTCGACGCCGAACTGTCCGCCGCGCGCAACGAAGAGTCGATGGCCCGTCGGCAGGTCGAGCGGACGACGATCGCCAGCCCGATCGACGGCGTCCTGCAGCGCATCGACGTGCACGTCGGCGAGATCGTCCAGCCCGGGCGTGCGATCGCACGCGTCGTCGGTCTGCGGCGCATCGAGGTCCCGCTGCGCGTCGCGGCGGCGGCCCAGTCGGAGGTGGAGATCGGCACGGTGGCGCGCGTCCGCCCGTCGGTCGGCGCCGACGCGTCGCGCTCGTGGGAGGCGCGGGTCGCGCGCGTCGCGCCCGAGGCCGACCACTCGACTCGGACGATCTTCGTGTTCCTCGAGATCGAGCAGGACGACTCCGCGCCCGCGGCGTCGCTGCTCATGCCCGGCCAGTTCGTCACGGCGCGGGTGCCCGGCCGAGCGTCGTCGGGGTCGGCGGTGTACGTTGTGCCGCGCAGGGCGGTTGCCGACGACCGCGTGTGGGCCGCGGTGACCGACGCGTCGGGCGCGACGCGCGCCCAGCCGCGCCCCGTGACCGTGCTCTACCACGTCGAGTCGCCGTTCCCCGACCTCGATCCCCTGGAGACGCAGTGGGCCGTGGTCGGCGCCGGGCTGAGCCCGGGCGACCTGGTGATCGTGAGCAACCTCGACGACCTGCACCCCGGCGCGCGCGTGCGCGCCGGCACGCCGCAAGCGCCCTGAGCGGTGCCGCCTCCCGACCCGTCGGCCGAACCCACCATGCGTTGGCTCGCACGATTCAGCGTCCGCAACCCCGTGGTCGTGAACCTGCTGGTGTTCGCGACGCTCGCGGCGGGGCTGGTCTTCGGCGTCACGCTCCGGCGCGAGTTCTTCCCCGAGGTGCGCCCGAACCAGGTCATCGTCGTCGCGCCCTACCCCGGCGCGACGCCCGACCAGGTCGAATCCTCGCTGGCGCAGAAGATCGAGGACGCGCTGCAGGACCTCAACGAGATCAAGGAGATCACCACCACGGCGACCGACGGCCTGGCGACCGTCGTCGTCGAGTTCCGCGAGGGGACGCTCGGCATCGACGAGGCGGTGGCGCGCGTCAAGCGCCGCGTCGACGCCCTGCAGGACCTGCCGGCGCAGTCCGAGCGCATCGTCGTGCGCGAACTGGAGCCCAACCTCCCGACCATCAGCCTGACCATCCACGGCGACGTCGACGAGCGGCTGGCCAAGGCGGAGGCCCGCCGCATCCGAGACGACCTGCGCACGCTGCCCGGCATGGGCACGGTGGTCATCAGCGGCATCCGCAAGGACGAGATCTCCGTCGAGGCCGACCCGCGCGCCCTGCTCGAGCACAATCTGAGCCTGACCGCCGTGGCCGAGGCGGTCCGCGCGGCGATGTCCGAAGTGCCCGGCGGCGTCGCCCGCACGCCCACGGCCAACGTCGCGGTGCGCACGGTGCCCGTCGAGGAGCGCGCCGACGCGGTCCGCCGCATCGTGGTGCGGGCCGGCGCCGAGCCGGACGAACCCGGCGGCGCGCTCGTCCGGCTGCAGGACATCGCCGATGTCCGGCTGGGCTTCGAGGACAGCGACCTCCGCACGCGCATCAACGGCCAGACCGCCGTCTCGCTCACCGTGTTCAAGGTCGGCGAGCAGGACGCGGTGCGCATGGCCGCGATGGTCCGCGCCTACGCCGCGGGGCGCACGGGCCAGCCCCTGGAGCGGTCGCGGCTCGACCGGCTGCGTGCGCTGCTCTCGGGCGGCAAGCCGGCCGACGACGAGCGGGCGCAGGCCTACCGCCTCGGGCTGTCGCGCGCCGATGCGCCGCCCGGCGGCGTCGGCGGTCGCCTCACGCTCCACACCGACCTTTCGCGGTTCATCTCCGGCCGTCTGGAACTGCTGACCCGCAACGCGCTGCAGGGCGGCGTGCTGGTGTTCATCCTCCTGCTGCTGTTCCTGAACCTGCGCGTCGCGCTGTGGGTCACGGCGGGGCTGGTGGTCGCCATCGCCGGGACGCTCGCGGCGATGCACTTTGCCGGCATCACGCTCAACCTCCTGACGATGTTCGGCCTGATCATCGTCATCGGCATCCTCGTCGACGACGCGATCGTCGTCGGCGAGAACATCCTGGCGCGCCACGAGGCCGGCGAGCCCGCGCTCAGCGCGGCGGTCAACGGCATGCAGGAGGTCGCCTGGCCCGTCGTCGCCACCGTGGTCACGACGATCTTCGCCTTCGGATCGCTGCTGCTCATCGGCGGCCGCATGGGCGACCTGCTGGGCGTCCTGCCGATGGTCGTCGCCGTCGCGCTGGCCGTGTCGCTGGTCGAGGCGCTGTTCGTGCTGCCCAGCCACGTGGGCCACACGCTGCGCAAGATGGACGCGCGCGGGCCGGCGCGGCTGTCACGCCTGGAGCGCGTCGAGGCTGCGCTGCAGCGGGCCCAGCAGCACGTGCTGATGAACGTGCTCGCGCCGCGCTACCTCGCGCTGCTGCGTCCGGCCCTGCGGTACCGCTACTTCACGCTCGCGGTGGCCCTCGCGGTGTTGACGGTGTCCATCGGCATGGCGGCGTCGGGCCGTCCGCGGTTCGACTTCCTGGGGACCAACGACAGCGAGACCATCGTCGCGAATCTCCGCATGCCGGTGGGCACGCCGGCGAGCGTGACCGACTCGATCGTGTCGCGGCTCGAAGCCGCCGCGCTGGCCCAGCCCGAGGTCACGACCGTGGTGGCCGTCGTCGGGGCGCAGGGATCGACCGACGGCACCAACGAGATCTCCCAGCCGCACCTGGGCCAGTTGTGGATGGAACTCACGCCCGCCGAGCAGCGCACCCGCACCAGCGACGAACTCATCGTCGCCATCCGCCGGGCCGCGGGCGAACTGCGCAACGTCAAGAGCCTGCGCATCGACGGCATCAGCGGCGGGCCCGAGGGACCTCCGCTCTCGCTCACCGTCAGCGGCGACAACCCCGACCGCATCGGCGCGGCGGTCGCGCGGCTCAAGGAGCAGATGGCCTCGTTCGAGGGCGTGTACGACGTGGCCGACGACGCCGACCGCGGCCAGCGCGAACTCCGCGTCGAACTGCTGCCCGGCGCTCGCGAACTGGGCTTCACGTCGCAGAACCTGGCGATGCAGGTCCGCGCGGCGGTCTACGGCATCGACGCCCACACCTTCGCCGCGCCCGGCGAGGACGTGGACGTGCGCGTGCGCCTGGCCGAGCCCGCCCGCCGGAGCCTGGTCGCGATCGAGAGCATGCACGTGTTCACGCCCGACGGGCGCGCCGTGCCGCTGAGCGAGGTCGCGCAGGTCTCCGAATCGCAGACGTTCGCGACCGTCCGTCGCGTCGACCGCAGGCGCGCCGTCACCATCACGGCCGAGGTCGACAAGCGCGTCGTCAGCCCCGAGGCCGTCGCGGCGCAGCTCGCGCCGACGGTCGCGCAGGTGCTCCGCGAGAACCCGGACCTCCGCATCCGTCCGCGCGGGCGGCAGGAGCAGGTCCGCGACAGCCTGTCGTCGCTGCCGCTGGGGATGCTCGCGTCGATGAGCCTGATCTACGTCGCGCTGGCGTGGCTGTTCCGCAGTTACACCATGCCCGCGATCATCCTGTGCACGGTGCCGTTCGCGGTGGTCGGCATGGTCTGGGGGCACCTGCTGCTCGGGTTCGACATGACGCTCCTGTCGCTGATCGGGTTCGTCGCGCTCTCGGGCGTGGTCGTCAACGACGCCATCGTGTTCACCGAGTTCTACATGATGCGCCGGCGGCTGGGCGAGACGGTGATGGAGGCCGCGCTGGAGAGCGGCCGCCAGCGGCTGCGCGCCATCCTGCTCACCACCATCACCACCGTCGGCGGCCTCTCGCCGCTGATGATGGAGCAGAGTTTTCAGGCACGGTTCCTGATCCCGATGGCCATCACCATCAGTTTCGGCCTCATGTCCGCCACGCTCATCGTGCTGATCGTGCTGCCGTGCCTTCTGCTCATCGGTCACGACGTCCGGGCCGCGCTCTACTACGCCTGGCGCGGCGTGCCGCTGCCCGAGCGCGAGCAGGTCGAGGTCGAGGACATCCACGAACTGGTCCCGCTCCACCCCGAGGTCGGGCGCTGATCGGACGCGGCGCGCCTCAGACGATCCAGCCCATGCTCGCCCCGACCGCGCACGCGCCGAGATGGCACGCGGCGATCAACCACGACACCGCGAAGAACGAGACCTTCGCCGACTTGTGCCGCAGCAGGTAGACCGCCGCGAGCGAACCGGCCCAGCCGCCGCAGAGTTCCAGCGCGTGCAGCACCCGCTCGGGCACGCGGCGCAGGCCGCGTCCGGCCGCGGCCTTGTCCGCCGCCATCGCCGCCATGGCGATCACGCCCGCCACCGTGTACCACGCCGCGATTGTCTGCCAGGTGACCATCGCCGATTGTTGCCCGGCCGGCTTGGTCGCCCGTTTCGGGCCGGCCCCCAGCGGCAGTTGGATCCAACATTCCCTCACTGGCGAAGCGGGGTCCCGGCCGATATCCTCAATCGCTCCATGCCGACCCCGGCGTTGGTGTTGGAACGAAGGAGAATCAACAAGTGCTTGTTTGACAGGCACTTGCGATGAGAATGGCCGCCACGCTCGCGATTCTGCCCGACCCGCCGCCCCCTCCGACCCCGATCGGCCTGATCGCCGGGGGCGGCAGACTGCCGATCCTGATTGCCCAAGGCCTCCGGGCCATGGGTCACCCCGTGCACGGGCTGGGCCTTGGCGGCCAGTACGACCAGACGCTGCCCTCGCTGTGCACGACCTTCCGTCGTGTGGGGGTGCTGCGCGTCGGCACGTGGGGCCGGCAACTCCGCCGGACCGGTGTGCGCCACGCGATCATGGTCGGCCGCGTCGAGAAATCCTTGATGCACGACCCGTGGGGTATCATGCAACTGGTCCCGGATTGGCGGACGGTCGTCGCGTGGTACAAGCACCTGCGGCACGACCGCCGGTCGCACAAGGTTCTCGCGGCGATCGCCGACGAACTGGGCCGCAACGGAGTCGCGCTGCTGGATTCCACCGCCCCCATCACGGATGCCCTGGCCGAGGCCGGCGTGATGACGCGCCGCGCCCCGACGACCGACCAGCGGGCCGACATCGCCTTCGCCTGGCCGCTCCTGGCCCAGACGCTGCGGCTGGACATCGGCCAGTCGATCGCCGTGCGCGACCGCGACGTGATCGCGGTCGAGGCGGTCGAGGGCACGGACCGGATGATCGAGCGTGTCGGCGCGCTCTGTCGCGCGGGCGGCTGGACGCTCTGCAAGGGCGCGCGGGCCGGGCACGACCGTCGCAGCGACGTGCCGACCGTCGGCGTCAAGACCATCGAGAACATGCACGCCCACGGCGGACGCTGCCTGGCGCTCGCCGCGGGCGACGTCATCATGGTCGACAAGCCCGAACTGCTCGACCTGGCCGACCGGCTGGGCATCGCGGTCGTCGGCGTCCCGCCGGCGCAGGTGTGACCGCGGACCCTCCACATCCGTACGTGTCCCGCGGCGGGCTGAAACTGCGCCACGCGCTCGACGCGTTCGGAATCGACCCGCGCGGCCGGACGTGCGCCGACCTGGGCTGCAACGTCGGCGGATTCACCGACTGCCTGCTGCGTGCGGGCGCGGCGAAGGTCTACGCGGTCGATACCGGTTACGGCGCTCTGGCGTGGACGCTGCGCAACGACCCGCGCGTGGTCGTCATGGAACGCACCAACGCGCTGCACGCCGCGCCGCCGCCGGGCGGCGTCGGTCTGGTCGTCATCGACATGGGCTGGACGCCGCAGCGCCTGTGCGTCCCCGCCGCGCTGCGGTGGCTCCGGAACGACGACGCGGCCCGCATTGTCACGCTCATCAAGCCGCACTACGAGCAGCCCGGTCCGGCGTCGGCACGCGTGCCGGTGCTCGACGCCGATGCCGCGGCACGGATCGCCGACTCGGTGCTCGCCTCGATGCCCGCGCTCGGCGCCCGCGTGCTGGCGTCCACGCTTTCGCCCATCCGCGGCGGGGCGGGCAAGGGCGGCCGCGACGGGAACGCCGAGTACCTCGCGTTGCTCGCGCCGGCGCCGACGCGAACGGACGGCCTCACGCCCGCTCCGCCAGAAACACGCGCGTGACGTACCGCAGGTCGGCGGCGCCGTCTTGCGCGGCGTGTGCGCGGTGCAGCGCCCGCAGGTCGCGCTCCAGCCGCTCGCGCGCGGGCCCGGCGTTGGGCACGTAACTGGCGCTCAGCGCCCGGCCGATCAAGCCGTTCTCGTCGAGTCTCTGCGCATGCGTGAACTCCAGCCGCCGCCCGCCTGAGAACAGCCGCGAGGCAAACAGCGGCTCGGGCCGCGTGTGGCTGATCGCGGCCGGGTTGCGGCCCGAAGCCTGGACGATCAGTTCGCCGTACCCGCGCGTGAACCCGTCGCGCTCGTCGCGGTCGTTCCACACCAGCGCGACGCGCCCGCGAGGCCGCAGCACGCGCGCAAACTCCGACAGCGCGGCTTCGGGCCGGAACCAGTGAAACGCCTGCGCGCACAGCACGAGGCCGACCGACTCATCGGCCAGCCCGGTCTGCTCCGCCGTGCGGTTGAACCACTCGATGCGCCCCGGCCCGGCGTGCGGGATCGCCGCGCCCTCGGCCCGCATCGCATCGTTGGGCTCGATGGCCAGCACGCGCACGCCGCGCGCGGCGAGCAGGCGCGACGAGATGCCCGTGCCCGCGCCGATGTCCGCCGCGACGAGTTCGCCGGCTGAACCCAGGCCGTCCAGCACGGCGTCGACCGCCGCGCCGGGATAGGTCGGTCTGTACAGCGAGTAGTCTCGAACCCGGTCGGAGAACCGACCGGTCGGGTTCTGCGCGTGAAGGGGCGACTGGTCGCTCATGTCCCGCGGCCCTCGTCCGGGTTGTCGTCGGCCTGTTCCTCGATCCGTTGCCGTGCCCGGCGCTTGGCCGCGGCAAGGCCGCCCTCGGCCACCGGCGCCGGCGGCTCGTCATCAATCCGCCGGGCCGTGGTCGGGTCCGGCGCGGGCTCGGCGCGCTGCTGCGCCCGGCGTGCGGCCTCGCGTTCGGCGCGCCGCCGCTCGGCCTGTTCGCGCACGATCGCCATGGCGTCGGCTTCGGTCAGCGGCCCGCCGGCCGGCTCGACCTGCCGCGCCGCCGCGCCCTCGGCGCGGCGCAGCTGCTCGGCGGTGGCCGCGGCCTGTTCGCCGCGTCCGCGCATCGCCGCCGCGGCTTCGCGCCGCAGGCTCGCGCCCAGTTCGCGGCTGAGCAGCCGGTCCCACGCGATGCGCCGCGCGCCGACGTCGACCAGCAGCAGCGCGACCGCCCACGGCAGCAGCAGGGGCCACAGAGGCGTGCGTGCCTCGGTCGGTCGAACGCCCGCGCGGTCGTGCAGCGTCGTGGCGCCCAGTTGGTCGAACTCGATCACCCTCCCGCCCGACGCGTCGGCGATGGCCGCGAGCAGCGACTCGTTGGACTCCAGCCTCGCGTACTCCGCGCCGCCGGACCGTGTCGCGCCGCCGACCACCGGTGCCAGCGCGACCCCGCCGCGGCGCGGCGCGAGCATCGCGACGTAGGTGCCGGTCTCCTCGGCCGCGATCTCCGCTTCGTAGCGCCCCGGCCCGGTCTGTCCGAGCCGGATGTCGATGCGCCGGCCGTCCGGGGCGTAGACCGCGCCGGGGACCGCGAGCATGTCCTGCGGCCGGCCGTCGTCGTCGGTGGCGTCCAGCCGCATGCGTAACCGATCGCCCACGAGTTCCATCGAGAACTCCTGCCGCCGATCGGCCGGCGGGCGAGAGATCACGCGGGCGATCTGCGTCCACAACCGTTCGTAGCCCGGCCAGTCGAGCCAGCGCGCGGCCCAGTGGTGCGCATCGGACGTGAACGCGGCGACGCGCCCAAGCCCGGCGTTCCAGTGCGCCAGCAGCGGCTCGCCGGTCGGCGTCGCCATCGCGTACACCACCGTCGGATCCTGCCGCGCCTGCGTCAGCACCAGGCCGCCCAGCGGCGGCACGCCCGCCGGCAGGCCGTCCGTCAACGCCGAGCCGGTGCCAAGCACCACCGGAGCAAAGTCCCCCTCGCGCACCAGCGGCGATCGAACCACCCGCACCGCCTTCACGAGAATACGCGGCAGGATGTTCGGATCGATCACGCGGTAGAACCGCCCGCCGCCCACCTCCGCCATCGTCGCCATGGTCTCGCTGTCGGCCCTGTCGCCGACGGCGATCGTCGAAACCATGATCCCGCGTTCGTGCAGCGAACGCGAGACGACCGGCAGCGTCTCCGTCGCCACGCTCTTGCCGTCCGACAGCACGACCACGTGCCGGACCTCCGCCTCGACGCCGTCGAGCATCCGGCCCGCGTCGCGCAGCGCGGGGCCGAGGTTGGTCCCGCCGTCGGCCCAGATGCCGCGGATCTTCGCCGCCGTCTGCGCCGCGTTGGTGTTCGGCCCGAGCGGGACCAGCACCCGGTGGGTGCTGTTGAAGACGACGACGCCGACCAGATCGGTCGAGTCCATGCTCTCGACCGCGAGCGCCGCGCCCTCGTTGGCGATCTGCATCTGCGAGAGTGTCGAGCCCATCACGGTGCGGTTCATCGAGCCCGAGTTGTCGAGCACGAGCACCACCGCCGCGCTGGGCTTGATGAGTTGCTCGGGCAAATCGAGCACGACCGGCAGCAGGGGCTCGACGGCCGAGCCCTTCCACCCGCCCGCGCCGAACGACTCCGGCCCGCCGACCATCACCAGCCCGCCGCCAAGATCGGTCACGTACGATGCGAGCAGGGCGTGCGTCTGCTCGGCCAGCGCGTGCCGCGGCACGTTCTGCAGGATCACCAGGTCGAACGCTTCGAGCCCGAGCAGGTCGGTCGGCATGGCCTCGGCAGAGACCATGCGGACATCGAGGCCGCCGCGCTCCAGCGCGATGCGGAGCGGAGAACCGGCGCCGTCGGGCCTGCCTCCACCGACGCCGTCGACCAGCAGCACCGCGCCCGCGGCGGGGCTGAAGGTGAACGCCGCGGCGCGGTTGTTGGCCGCGACCCGGTCGCCGACAAAGCCCGACGCGGGGTCGTCGGGGTCCACCAGGTCCGGCGAGTAGACGGCCTCGAATCGGTGCACGCGCCCACGCAGCGGCGGCGTCTGCAGGACCAGCACACGCCGGCCGGGCGCAAGGTCGAGCCAAAGGCCAAGCCCGGGTTCGTCGGGCGAGATGTCGATCGGCTCGCCGTTGTGCAGGAGCGTCAGCGTGCCGCGCGCGGGCGCGGTGGCGCGGATGGTCACACGCACGTTCACCGGCGAGTTTGCGGGCGCGACCGTCGGCGCGTCGACCGACTCGACGATCGTCTCCGACTCCACGCGGTAGCGCAGCGCGACCGTGTCGATCGGCGCGACGGCGCGGGCGGCACGCGCCTCGGACAGCGCGTCGCCCGCCGTCTGGTTCCCGTCGCTGACGAGCACGATCCGGCCGGTCGCGTCCGCCGGGATCATCGCGCGGGCGAGCCGGAGCGCCTCGGCGATGTTCGTTCCCTCGCCGACGCGCGGCTCCAACGGCTCCTCGAACGGGTCCTGACGCGACACCGGGCTCCACGCGAACGCCTCGCGACCGAAGACGACCACGCCGCGCAGGTCGTCCGGCCCGCGCGGCGCGAGCGCGGGCCGCAGGGCCGCGGCGATGGCCTGCATCGCGGGGATTGCCCGTCCGTCCCGGTCGCGTGCCTCGAAGAACGCCCCGACCGAGCCCGACGCGTCCACGACGGCGACCACCGCGAGGCTCTGGGTGCGGCGAACCGCCGTCGCCCCGGCGAGCATCGCGACGACGACCAGCAGCAGCGCGCACCGCGCGGCGATGCACGTCCACCTGCGCACGCGACTCATCGAGACGAACCAGCGCGCCCCGACCACCGCCATCGGCACGGCCAGCGCGACGGCCCACAACCACAGGGGTTCGTCGAATCGCAGCGTCACGCGGCGGCCCCGGCGTTCACGGCAGCGTCCTCCCGCTCGGGCCGGGGCGCTCGGCGGCGTCCTCCTCGACGCGCTCGGGCAGCCGGCGGAAGTACCGCTGCACAAGGCGGTCGTAGCGCGACGGGATCGCGCGGTCGTCCACCGCCTTCTGCGCGCTGCGGGCCGCCTGCAACAGCCGTTCGCGCGGCGTCGCCGTCGACGGCGAGGCATCGCCCTCGCGCGGCGGCGAGAGCCACTCGGCGACGACCTGCTCGCGCTCCGAGCCGCGCGGGCCGCTCTCGCGCGGGCGGGCGTCGACGATCTCGGTGCGACGCGGACCGGGCGGGGGCGTGGGCGCCGGGCCGGTGTCCTGCCGCGCGTCCTGAGTCCCCGGCCCACCGCCGTCGCGGCGCGGCGGGTCCTGCTGGTCGCTCGGACCGCCCGGCGACTTTCCGGCCAGTTCGTCCATCACGTCGGGCCGCTGGCGCGCCAGCGCCTCGGCCCATTGCTCCAGTCGCTTGCGCTGGTCGTCGCTCAGGCCCTTGGCGATCTGCTCGGCCTGTTCCCGGGCGCGCCGGGCGGCCTCCGCGCTTTGCTGCCGGCGGTCGCTGTTCCGGGCCATGTCCTTGAGATGCTCGGCGAGCCGTTCGATCGCCTCGGGCGTGGGTTCGGGGAGGTTGCCGGGTTCGGGCAGCGATCCGTCGGGAACATCCTGTTGCTCATCACCCGGCTGATTCTGGTCCGGTGGCGGAGTTGGCGATCGCTCTGCTCCGGGCGCGGGTGGATCGCCGCTGGGTCGCTGCCCATCGGGCACTCCGGCGGGGCGGTCGGACTTGGGCCCGTTCGCCTCGGGCTTCGGCGCGGGCGCGGTTTCGGGCCGCTGACCATCCGGCCCCGGCTGAGGGGCGGGCGTGGGTTCGGGTTCCTGCTTCTGGCCGTCCGGGCTGGGCTGGGGAGACGCACCGGGCGATGGTGACGGCGCAGGCGTCGGGGCGGGAGTGGGTGGGACATCGGCGGGAGTCGGTTGACCCTGCTCCGGTCGAGCCGTCGGCGCGCCGGACGTGCCGGCATCGCGCTGCTGGTCCGGGGCATGTGAATCGGCATGTGGTTGTTCGCCGGGCCGAGGTTGATCGGGAGGGGGCGAGTCGCCTTGAGGCGTTGCGCGACCGTCCCTCTGCTGCGGCTTGAGTGCATCCGAGGCTTCGCGCAGGCGGTCCGCCAGTTCGCGCCGTTGTTCGCGAGCCTGGTCGCGCGCCAGATCGCGCTGCGCTTCGCGGGCGATCTGCTCGGCCGCGCGGCGGGCATCTTCGGGCGAAAGACCCTCGCGCTCGAGTTGTCGCTGCAACTGCTCGGGATCGACCGGCCGTGGCGCTTCGCGCCGCTGGCCGGACTGCGCCTGTTCGCCGGGTGTGCTCTGCCGGCGCTGCCCATCGGGCCTCTGCTCGCCGATGTCACGTTGAACCTGCTCACCGGGCTTGCCCTGCTGGGCCTGCTCCCCGGGTTCCTGCGCGCGTTCATCGCGCTGCGGCCGAGAATCCTCGGGTTTCGCGGCATCGGCCGCGTTCTCCGGCCGTGTCCGATCTTCCCCCTCCGACCTCGCACCCTCGGGCTGTTCATCATCCGGCGTGCTGGTTCGCGCTGACCGCTCGCGTGCCTCGGCCGCGGCGTTGCGTGCGGCCTGCCCGGCCTCCTGACGCTCCAACTGTTCGATGTCCTCGGCCAGCCGCCGCAGGTCGTTGGCCAGTTGCTCGCGCGCCGCGGCGTCCAGAGGCTGTCTGGGGCGCAGCAGTTCCGACGCGGCCTCGCGTGCCGCGGCGAGGTCGCCCCGGCGGATCGCACGAGTCAGGGCGGACTCCTCCGTCTGGCTTCCCTCGTTCGGCGCGCCGCCTTGGGCGACATCGCCCTGTTCGTCGGCGCTCTCCGGCGCACTGCGCGGCCGGCTGCGCGTCAGACCGCCCAGCGCGTCCTCGATTTCCCGCTGCCGCACCGCCGCGGTCTCGGCCTCGCGCTGCTCGCGCTCGGCGATCGACTCCAGTTCCTGCACGGCGCGTGCCGCGGCGTCCTGCGGTGAGAGTCGCCCCTGCTCAAGTTCCTGCCGGATGCGGTCGAGTTCGGCGCTTCGTGGATCGGGCCGAGCCGGAGCATCGGGCGACTCAGGCGCGGCGGCGGGCCGCACCGCCTCGACCGCCGCGGCCAGTTGCTCGGCAACACGCGCACGCCGCGACTGTTCGAGCACGGCCCGCTCCCGCGCGGCGGCGCGCCCGAGCAGGTCCAGCGGCGGCAACAGCACAGCAGCCGCGACACCGAGCGCCAGCAGCGCGGGCCACGTGCGCCACGCGGATCCGAAGCGCAGCGCGATCGCGCGGCGCGGCTGCGCCGTGGCCGCGACCTGTTCCGCCTCGCGCAGCGCGAGCGCAACAAACGCGGCGTCCTGCCCGTGCGCAGCGGAAAGCGTCAGGCCGTTGGTCAGGCGGTCGCGCAGCGCCAGCGCGTCGTCGAGCATCCCCGCCGCGGCGAGTTCGCCGGGCCGGCGCGAGACCGCCGCCGCCGCTCCGACCGCCACGCCCAGCGCGGTCGGCACGCCGAGCAGCAGCGCCCAATGCGGGCCGATGCCGACCAACCGGTCAACGAGCACGAGAGCGAGCCCGAGCGCCGCGCCCCACGCCGTTGCCGTGCCGACGCGGCGCGTCAGGTCGGCCAGCAGGGCTCTGCGCCGTGCGGCGGCGATGGCGGCGTGCACGCGGGTCATGCATGGATGGTACGTTTGAGGGTCCGTGAAGGTTGAGAAACCGGCCGCCCCGACGCAGGACGGCGGCCCGCCGGGCCGATATCAGACGCGGGGTGCACGCCATGACCGAGCCGCAGGAAATCCTCAGGCAACTGCTGACCGGCGCGCCGCTGAGCGAGCGGCAGTCGCAGGCGGCGTTCGAGCAGATCCTGTCCGGCCTGTGGAGCGAGGCGCACATCGGTGCGATGCTCGCGCTGATCGCCTCGCGCCCCGGCGGGCCGACGGTCGACGAACTCGTCGGTGGGGCAAGGGTGATGCGTCGGCACGTCACGCCCGTCGCGCTGCCGGCGGGGGCGCGGGGCCGGCTCATCGACACCTGCGGCACCGGCGGTGCGCCCAAGGCGTTCAACGTCTCGACGATCGCCGCGATTGTCACCGCGGCCGCCGCGCCGGGGCGCGTGCTTATCGCCAAGCACGGCAGCACGAGCCGAACGGGTCGCGGCTCGGCGGAGCTCATGCAGTCCTTGGGCGTGAACGTCGCGGCAACGCCCGAGGCCCAGTCGCGCTGCCTGGAGAAACTCGGCGTGTGCTTCTGCTTCGCAATCCACCACCACCCGGCCATGAAGCACGCCGCGCCGGCCCGCAAGGCGCTGGGGTTTCCGACCATCTTCAACCTGCTCGGGCCGCTGACCAACCCGGCCGGCGCGCCGCGCCAACTGATGGGCACCTACAGCGCGAGCCTGGCGGACAAGCTCGCCCACACGCTGGCGCGCCTCGGCGCGGAGAAGGCGATCGTCGTCACCAGCCACGACGGACTGGACGAACTCACCATCACCGACACGAACATCGTGCACACTGTCGAGCGCGGCGCGATCTCGACGCGCGTGCTCGACGCGCGGTCGCTGGGCCTGACGCCCGCGCCCTTCGAGTCGCTCGCCGCGGCGACGCTCGACGACGCGACGCGCATCGCGCGCGAGGTGCTCGCAGGCGCCAAGGGTCCGCACCGCGACATGGTCATGCTGAACGTCGCCGGCGCACTGGTCGCGGCCGACGCCGCGGCGGACTTTGCCGACGGCGTCGCGCAGGCGGCCAGCGCGATCGACTCGGGCGCGGCTTCGCGGACGCTCGACGCGCTGGTCGCCGAGAGCAACGCCTGAGCGGGCGTGATACGCTGCGGCCATGAGCGGCGCCCTGCTGCGGCTGGCCGTGTGGTCCGGGCCGCGGAACATCTCGACGGCGATGATGCGCTCGTGGGGCAACCGCGCCGACACGGCCGTGACCGACGAGCCGCTGTACGCGCACTATCTGAAGGTGACCGGCGTCGATCACCCCGGACGCGAAGAGGTCATCGCCCATCACGATTCCGATGCCGCCCGCGTGATCGAGCACCTGACGACCTATTCGCCGCCGGGCAGGGCGATCTGGTATCAGAAGCACATGGCTCACCACCTGCTGCCGGGCATGCCGCGGCAGTGGGTGGCGGGGATGACCAACGTGTTCCTCATCCGCGACCCGCGCGAGATGCTCGCCTCGCTGCTGAAGGTCTATCCGGCGGCGGGTCTGGCCGACACCGGCCTGCCGCAACAGGTCGAACTGTTCGAGCAGGAACGCGCCCGGACGGGCCGCACGCCGCCGGTGGTCGACGCGAGCGACGTGCTGACCGACCCGCGCGGCGCGCTGTCGCGTCTGTGCGCGGCGGTCGGTGTGCCGTTCGACGAGCGCATGCTGCGCTGGCCCGCCGGGCCGCGCCCGACCGACGGGATCTGGGCCCGGTACTGGTACGACGCCG
The DNA here is from genome assembly GCA_937995595.1 of uncultured Phycisphaerales bacterium. Classification (GTDB taxonomy): domain Bacteria; phylum Planctomycetota; class Phycisphaerae; order Phycisphaerales; family UBA1924; genus JAHBXL01. Next base: position 229,442 of record CALKJW010000005.1, read on the forward strand.
TGAACGCGAGCACGGGATTCGAACCGTACAAGCCCAGGCACGACCAGCTCGACCCGCGCCACGGGCCGCTGCTCGCCGCGTGCACGCCGTACTTCGAAGCGCTCCACGCCGCGCGACTCGCCTGAGGTTGCCCATGCAGCAGAAGTTCAACCCCGCCAACCGCGACATCCTTGTGTACGTCAACGGGAAACTGGTGCACCGCGACCATGCCGCTGTCAGCCCGTTCGATTCGTCCGTGCAGGGCGGCGACGCGGTGTGGGAGGGGCTGCGCGTCTACAACGGCCGCATCTTCCGGCTCACGGCGCACCTCGACCGTCTGCGGTCCTCGGCGCTCGCGCTGGCGTTCGCGCAGATCCCCACGCACGAGGCGGTCCGCGCCGCGATCCGCGAGACGCTGGCCGCGAACTCGATGCACGACAACGTGCACATCCGCCTGACGCTGACGCGTGGCGTGAAGATCACCAGCGGCATGGACCCGCGCCTGAACCAGTCCGGCCCGACGCTCATCGTTCTGGCCGAGCACAAGGCGCCGGTGTACGACACCGGCGGTCTTTCGCTGATCACCAGTTCGGTGCGGCGGTTCGCGCCCGACATGCTGGACCCGAAGATCCACCACTGCAACCTCATCCAGTCGATTCTGGCGAAGATCGAGGCCAACGCCGCGGGTGCCGACGACGCGGTGATGCTCGATCCCCGCGGGTTCGTGGCCGAGACCAACGCGACGCACCTGTTTCTCGTCGACGAGGCGGGGTGCGTGCTGACGCCGCGGCTCGTCGCTTGCCCGGAGGGGATCACGCGACGAGTTGTACTGGATATCTGCGCTGCGCACGGCATCGCCTGCGACCAGCGCGACCTGTCGCTGACCGAGTTCTACCGCGCCCGCGAGGTCTTCTGCACCGGCACGATGGGCGAACTGGCCGCGGTCACGCGGATCGACGGGCGGACCATCGGCCGGGGCAAGCCCGGGCCGGTGCTGGCGCGGCTGGTTTCACTCTTTCGCGGCGTCGTGGAGCGGGAGGGGGAGGTACCCTGACGCACTCCGGCCGTGTCGGCACGGCGGGAGAGGATCTGGTACAACACGCCGCCTGCCGGCCGCACGATCGCGGCCGGCGCACTTCCAGGATGGACCATGCGTGTGCGCTTGCCCAGTGTGTTGTCGGCTCTCGCCGGTCGGCCTTCAACGGCGCTCGCGCTCGCGCTCGCCGCGGGAACAGCGCTCGGACAGACGGCCGAGCCACTCGGCGCGGGCCGTGCGCCGCCGCGCGATGCGCTGGCGATCACGGGTCGCGACTTCGCGGACATGCTGATCGGCGGGCAGGTGCAGTCGGCCGACGTGCGGCTCGGCGCGTCGAAGGTGTGGCTGTGGAACGAGCCGGGCTCGCGCGACGTGCGGCGGCTGTTCCTGCAGGGCGACGTGCGGGCCGAGGTCGGCACCTACTCGTTCAGCGCGGCGCAGGCGGTGGTGTGGATCGAGCACCTGTCCGATGGCGACGGCACCGGCAGGCCGGTCCGGCAGGTCGCGATCTACTTCGACCGCGTCTCCGACCCCGGCGCGCAGGCGGGCTTTGCGCAGGCGGCGGACCGGCTGCTGGTCACAGGGCTCGTCCGCGGCGACCTCGCCGTTCGGCTCGACGACATAGTAAACGGCAGGCCCGAGGGCGCGGGCGCCGAGTTCCTGCGCGAGGCCGAGCGGCGGCTGGCGGACTATCTTCGGGCCGAGGCGGGCTTCGCGCCGTCGGGCGTGGCCGTGCCCGCCGCGGGGCCGGGTCCGGCGCGGCCGGGCATCGAGCGTCCGTTCGAGCCGGGTTCGCCCTTCGCTCGCCGGCCGCGCACGCCCGAGCAGGCGCCCGCGGAGGAGGTCGTCGATCGACAGGAGCCGATCTTTGCGCGCGACGGCGTTCTGACGTTTGCCGTGGGCACGAACCGCCTCGGCGCTGCGCCGGGCGCAACGGCCGGTCCCGGCGATGCCGAGCCGATCGTGCTGATGCCCGACGAGCCGGGCGAGGACCGCACGGTGCTGATGAGCGGCGGCGTGCTCCTGCAGTACACGCAGGTCTCGCGGAACCGCACCCTGCAGATCAACGCGCAGCGCGCGGTCGTGTTCCTCGAACCGGGCCCTGTGAAGGACCTGCTGCGGTTCGACGCCCAGAGCGTCAAGGGCGTGTACCTCGAGGGCGACGTGGTCGCGTCGGACGGGACCTACACGCTGCGCGGGCCGCGCGTGTACTACGACCTGCGGACCAACCGCGCGACGATGGTCGAGGCCGTGTTCTCGACGTTCGATGCGCGCCGCGGCATCCCGATCGTCGTCCGCGCGGCGGAGATCCGGCAGTTGTCGGCCGACAGGTGGTCGGCCTCGCGGGCGCGGCTGGCGACGACGTCGTTCTTCGACCCGGTGTTCGCGATCGGTGCGACGAGCGTCACCATCTCGCAGCGCACCGAGCCCGCGCCGCCGGGCGAGGGCGGCGAAGGCGGCGAGCGGACGCGCACCAGCGTCGACGCGCGCGGCGTCACGCTGCAGGCCGGCGGCGTGCCGTTCTTCTGGTACCCGCGCTTCCGCGGCGACCTGGAGAACTTCCCGCTGCGCGACCTGCGCGTCGACAGTTCGTCCGGCTCGGGCATGGCTATCCGCACCGCGTGGGACATCTTCGGCCTGACCGGCACGACGCCGCCCGAGGGCGTGAAGTTCAACGCGCTGTACGACCAGTACTTCGACCGCGGACCCGCGTTCGGCCTCGAAGGCGACTGGAAGGACGAGCGCTCCGGCGGCAGGCTCTTCGCCTACACGCTGCCGATCGACTTCGGGCGCGACTCGCTGGCCAGCGGCGCGAAGGTGGGGCGGGACTTCGAGTTCCGCGGCATCTTCATGGCCGAGCACCAGATCCGGTTCGACGAGTACTGGTCGCTGCAACTCGAGGGCGCGGCGGTGAGCGACGAGAACTTCGTCGACGCGTTCTTCCGCCCCATCGCCGCCGAAGGGCGCGAGTTCACCAACGCCGCGTTCCTTCGACGGACCGAGGACAACGTCCAGCTGAGTTTTCTGGCCAAGGGCGAGTACCTCGACTTCACGCCCAACCAGTACCTGCTGCAGACCCCGGGCTACTACACCGACAAACTGCCCGAACTGCGCTACACGCGACTGGCCGACGACATCCTGTCGGGCAACTCGCCGGGCTGGCTGACCTACAGCAGCGACACGCGACTGTCGCGGATGCAGTTGAACTTCACCGAGCCGACCGCCGCGGAACTGGGCTTCCAGACGCTGCGCCGGTCGCAGGCGGCGTTCGGCATCAACCCCAACCAGTCGATCGGCGACCAGCTGCGGGCGCGCGGGTTGCACGAGTCCGACGTGCTGCGGTTCGACACGCGCCACGAACTGGCCGCGACCATCGACCTGAGCCCGGTGAAGGTCACGCCCTTCGTGGTCGGGCGCTTCACGGGGTACGACGAGACGTTCGAGGAGTTCAGCGGCGACGCCGATCAGGACCAGTACCGCGTGTGGTACGCGACGGGTGTCCGCGCCTCGACGCAGATCACGCGGATCGACAACAACGTCGAGTCCGAGCTGTTCGACCTGCACCGCGTGCGGCACATCATCGAGCCCAACGTGACGGCGTGGTACGCGGGCGCGAACCTGTCGCAGAACGACCTGCCGGTCTACGACGACGACGTCGAATCGCTGGCCACCGGCGCGGCGGTGCGCGCGGGCGTGACGCAGACATGGCAGACCCAGCGCGGCGGCGCGGGCCGCTGGCGCAGCGTCGACTTCTTCACGCTCCGCACCGACTACGTCAGCAGCACCGCCGACGCCGACCGCGAGTCGCCCATCGGCAGGTTCTTCGACTACCGACCCGAGTACTCGCTGCTGGGCGATTTCGGCGTGGTCGAGGCGACGTGGCAGGCGACCGACGCCATCGCCATCACCGGCGGGACGGTGTACGACTTCGACGACCGCCAGCCGGCGCGCAGCAGCGCGGGCCTGCTCGTCCAGCACAACCCGGACCTGGCGAGTTTCGCGGAGGTGCGGTACATCAACGCCCTCGACACCACCTACGTGGATTTCGGCGCGGCGTACCGACTGACCCGGCGCTACTCGGTGTCGTTCAACGCCACCTACGACACCGACGAGCAGGACTTCCAGAACATCTCGGCCACCCTGCGGCGGCGCGTGCCCGAGGCCGTCTTCGGCGTGTCGGTCGGCTACAACAACATCACCGACGAGACGAACATCGGCTTTGTCTTCCAGCCGCAGGGCGTCGATCAGTCGCCGCTGGACCGCCTGCGCGGCCTGGGCCGTTGAGCGCGTTCCGTCCGACGCCCCCGGCGGATACGCTTGGCCAACACAGGAGACCAACGCGTGTCGATCACACGACCGATGGGCTTTCGCGCCGCCGCGGCGACCGCGGGCATCAAGCCCTCCGGCAAGCCGGACCTGGCGCTCGTCGTCTGCGAGCCGGCGCTGCCCGAGGCGCTGCGCGGGCACGGCGCGCCGATCGAGCCCCGCAACGCCGCCGCGGCGGTCTTTACGCAGAACGCTGTCGTCGGCGCGCCGGTGGCGATCGGCCGGCGCTGGCGCGAGGCCTGCGGGCAGGGCCGGGCCAGGCCGGTGCGCGCGGTGCTGATCAACGCCGGCTGCTCCAACGCCGCGACCGGCGAACCCGGCGAGCAGGACGCGCGATTGACCATGCGCCTGGCGGCGCACCACCTGGGCCTGACGCCCGACGAGGTGATGCCGTCCTCGACCGGCGTGATCGGCCACCGCCTGCCCGTGAACAAGATCGAGGCCGCCCTGCCGGGACTGGTGCGGTCATTGGCTCGCGGGCACGACGCCGACGAAGCCGCGGCACGCGCGATCATGACGACCGACACGGTGCCCAAGCAGGCCCACCGCGAGGTCGAACTGCACCGGCACACGGTCCACGTCGGCGCGATCGCCAAGGGCTCGGGCATGATCGCGCCGAGGCTGGACAGTTCGGCCGACACCGGCGGCGCGCCGCACGGCACCATGCTCGCGTTCATCACGACCGACGCGTGCGTGAACGCGGCGTGCCTGCAACTGGCGCTCGAGCACGCCTGCCGCGAGAGTTTCAACTGCATCAGCGTCGATGCCCACCCGTCGTGCTCCGACACGGTGCTGCTCATGGCCAGCGGCGCGGCGCCGGTGGGGCCGATCCACCGTGACGACCCGGAGTTTCACGGCTTCCGTGCCGCGCTGGTCGCGCTGTGCCAGGATGTCGCGACGCAGATCGTCCGCGACGGCGAGGGCGCGACGCGCCTGTTCCGCGTCGAGGTGCGCGGCGCGAAGACCAACGAGGACGCCGCGGCGATGGCCCGGGCCGTTGTCGATTCGCCGCTGGTCAAGTGCGCCATCCACGGGCGCGACCCCAACTGGGGCCGCATCGTGACCGCGGCGGGCAACGCGGGGATCGCCTTCAACCCGCTCGACGCGTCGCTCTCGATCGGCGGCGTGCAGGTCTACGCCGCGGGCGTGCCGACCTCGGTCGGCAAGGGTGATGCGCGACTCGCCGCGGCGATGAACGCCGACCCGGTCATCTGCGAACTGACCGTGGGCACGGGCCCGGGCCACGCGTGGATGCTGGGCTGCGACCTGAGCGCGGAGTACGTACGCATCAACGCCGAGTACACGACGTGACGACCCGTGTCCGCATCACCGATGTCTCGCCGCGCGACGGCCTGCAGAACGAGCCGGGCGTGATTCCCACGTCGGAGAAGGTCCGGCTTGTGGAGTTGTTGCGTGCGGCGGGCGTCGACGAGGTCGAGGTCTCGTCGTTCGTGAGCGCCAAGTGGGTGCCGCAACTGGGCGACGCGGCGGAGGTGTTTCAGGGGCTTGCGCCTGCAGGCATGCAGGAGCGCGGAGCAGGTGGCGTGCGGCAGACATCACGGACAGTCTGCCTCAGTGCGCTGGTGCCGAACAACCAGGGCATGCAGGCCGCGCTCGACGTCAACGCCCGCGCAGGGAGGAAACTGATCGAGAAGGTCGCGGTCTTCACCGCCGCGAGCGAGACGTTCTCGCAGAAGAACACCCACGCGACGATCGCCGAGACGATCGAGCGCTTCAGGCCCGTGGTCGAGGCCGCTCGCCACGAGGGGATCGAGGTCCGCGCGTACGTCTCGTGCATCATCGCCTGCCCGTTCGAAGGGCCGGTCGCGCCCGAGCGCGTGATCGACGTGGCGCGGCAACTGCTCGCGCTGGGCATCGACGACCTCGACCTGGGCGACACCATCGGCGCGGGAACGCCGGAAACGATCGACGCTCTGCTGCGACGGTTCGACGAAGAGATCGGCATCGACAGTCACGGGGCGATCACGACGCTGCACCTGCACGACACCTTCGGCCGCGCGGCCGAGTGCGTGAAAGCGGCGCTCGACCGCGGCGTGACGAGTTTCGACGGGTCCGTCGCGGGCCTCGGCGGCTGCCCGTATGCCAGCACGCCCGGCAGACGCGCGCCCGGCAACATCTCGACCGAGACACTCGTGCGCACCGTCCACGCCGCGGGGCATGTCACCGGTGTCGATCTCGATGCGCTCGAGGTCGCCGCGGCGTACGCGCGCGAGGTCGTCACCCGCGCCCGCGCGGCGGCCGCGAAGGGCGGTGCCGCGTGATCCACTCCACGCACACATCCGGCGTGACGACCATCGCACTGGCGCGCCCCGAGAAGAAGAACGCGCTCACGCCCGAGATGTTGAACGGCCTATGCGCCGCGATCAAGTGCGCGGCGACCGACAACGCCTGCCGCGCAATCCTCCTCCGCGGCGAGGGCGACGCGTTCTGCGCCGGGTTCGATCTCTCGCTCTGCCGCGACGACGACAACGTGCTGCGCGAACTGCTCCAAGGCCTGAGTCGCGCGATCGTCGCGCTGCGCGCCGCGCCCCAACCGGTCGTCATCGTCGCGCACGGCGCGGCCATCGCGGGCGGGTGCGCACTGCTGGGCGGCGGCGATTATGTCGTGACCGATGCGAGCGCCAAGATCGGCTACCCCGTCACGCGGCTCGGGATCTCGCCCGCGGTCAGCGCGCCGTTCATCCTACCGCACGTGGGCCCGGGGTCGTCTCGCGCGCGGCTGCTCGATTCGACGCTCATTGACGGGGTCGAGGCGCAGCGCTTCGGCCTTGCCCACGAGTGCGCCGCAAGCGCGGACGAGGCCCGCGCGCGGGCGGAGCAGGTCGCATCTGAACTTGCCGCAAAGCCGGCCGTCGGCCTGCGAGCGACCAAGCAGTGGCTCAACGACCTCGACGGCGCTATGCGCGGCGATCGCGCCGCACGCGCCCTGTCCGTCTCCCTCGGCCTGGTCGGCTCCGCCGAGCAGGCCGAGCGTCTGGCTCAACTCTGGAAGCGTTGAACCGTGCCGGCCGAACCTCCGACAACCCCGGTATCTACGCCGTTCACCGCGGACCTCGCGCCCGAGGCGTACCGCTCGCTGGTGCTCTTCGAGCCGTTCACGCGCGAGCACTGGGCGGCGGTCGCGGCGTGCGCGCTGGCGGTGGCAGCGGTGATCGTCGTCGGCCGTGCCGTGCGCCCCGGCGCGCCCTCGCCGCCGGCCGACCCGCACACCGTCGACCCGGCCGGCCGCGTGCTCGGCGCGCTGGCGCTGGCGCACTGGCTGGCGCAGCAGGCGTGGTGGAACATTCCCGCGCGGTTCGACGCGCACCAGAGCCTGCCGCTGCACGTGTGCGACCTCAACGGCCTGATCGCCGCGCTCGCGCTCCTGACGGGCCGCCGCTGGCTGACGGCGATCCTGTACTTCTGGGGCCTGGGCCTCTCGACGCAGGCGTTCTGCACGCCGGTCGTGCGCTGGGGGCCGCTGGTCACCGAGTTCTGGCTGTTCTGGGAGAGCCACACGCTGATCGTCGGGGCCGCGGCGTACGTGCTGCTTGTGCGGCGATTCCGACCGCGAGGGCGGGACCTCGGCGTCGCGCTGGGCGCGATGGCGGCGTACGCGGCCGTCATGCTGCCGATCGACCTGGCCCTTGGCTGGAACTACGGCTACATCGGCAACACCGTGCCCGACCAGCCGACGATCATCGACCGTCTGGGCCCGTGGCCGCTGCGGTTGCTGCCGATGGCCGCGCTGACGGTTCTGGTGATGGTGTTGCTGTGGCTGCCGTGGGCGGTCGCGGCGCGCCGCGGGCACGCACCGCGCGAGCCCGGCCGCTAAACTCGGCCGCATGCCCGTCCTGTGCGCCCTGCTTGTGCTTGTCGGCCTTGCCGTCGCGGTTCCGGCGACGTGGGCCGCCCGCGCGATCGGGCGACGCCTCAACGCGCTCGATGCGCCGGGCGTCGCCGGGCAGGTGAAAGAGGCCCCGCGCCGCGTGCCGAACACCGGCGGCATCGGCATCTTCCTCGGCTTCGCAGCGCCGATCGCCGCCGCGCTCGTCGCCGTGAACTCGGGCGCGGCCGATCGCCTCGCGGCGGGGTTCCCGGCCGTCGCGCCGCACCTGCCCGGCCTTGCCGCGAGAACCGGCGACGCGCTGATCCTTCTGGGTGCGATCCTCGTGCTGCACGTCGTCGGTCTGATCGACGACCGCCGACCGCTCGGCCCGTTCGGCAAACTCGGCGTGATGGCGCTGGCCGCCGCCGCGGCGGCGTACCTGACGGACACGCGCCTGCTCACGATGCTGGACGCCTTTCCCGCGGGCCACCTGCTCTCGGTCGCGCTCACCGTGCTGTGGATCATCGTCATCACCAACGCCTTCAACTTTCTCGACAACATGGACGGCCTGTCGGCCGGTGTCGCGGCGATCTGCGGGGCCTCGCTCCTGGCCGCGGCGGTCGTCGCCGAGCAGTGGTTTGTCGGCGCGGCGCTGGCGCTGCTCATCGGCGCACTGTTGGGCTTCCTGGTGTTCAACTTCCCGTGGCGTGCCGCGCGCGGCGCGAGCGTGTTCATGGGCGACGGCGGCTCGCTGGTCGTCGGCTTCGTGCTCGCGTTTCTCTCGGTGCGCATCACGTGGGTCGGAACGGCGGTCGGCCCCGAGGGCGGCGCGGCCGCGGGCGTCGGCGCACCGGCGTGGGGCGTGCTCATGCCCGTGATCGTGCTGGCCGTGCCGCTGTACGACTTCGCCTCGGTCACGATCATCCGCCTTTCGCAGGGCCGCTCGCCGTTTGTGGGCGACCTGCAGCACTTCTCGCACCGGCTGGTGCGGCACGGGCTGAGCAGGCGTGCCGCGGTGCTGGTCATCTACGGCTGCACGGCGGTGACGGGCATCGGCGCGATCTCGCTGCCGAAACTGGAGTGGTGGCAGGCCGCGCTGGTGGGCGTGCAGACGCTCATCGTGCTCATGGTGATCGCGCTCTACGAGTGGGCCCGCACGCCTGGCTCGAACGGGGCCGCGCGATGAAGGCGACGGCACCAGCCCGCGCTGCGCCCCCGGCAAACTCGGGCGACGACACACGGGCCGCGTTGTTGCGCCGTGTCGGCGTCGCGCTCGTGCTGGTCGGGTTTTTGTGCCGCGCCATGTCGCTCCTCTCGCCGCTGCCGGGGTGGGACATCGACCCGCTGGTGTTCGGCACGCTCGCCGGTCGTGGCCCGGGGGGAATCGGCCCGGCCGGGTCGATCATCATCGACTGCGTCGCGCTGCTGGGCGCGGCGATGGTCGCTCTGGGCGCGCGCACGGAGCGGCGAGCGATCTGGCCCGACGGGCTCGTGGCGTTGTTGGTCGTGGCGGGGGCGGCATCGGTGCTCTGGCACGCACGCTTCGGTGGTCCCGGCCACGGCCCGTCGCTCGGCGATCACCGCATCGGCGTCGCGTGGCTCAGCGCGGTGTGCGCCGGCGCGGCGGTCTTCATGGCGCGGCGCGATGCCGAACTGCGCCGCGCCGTCGCGTCGGCGCTGCTCGGCTTTGTGTTCGTTCTCGTCGCCAAGGGCGCGCAGCAACTGCTCATCGAGCACCCGCACACCGTCGCCGCGTACCGGGCGGACCCGGCGAGGTACATGGCCGGGCAGGGCTTCTCGCCCGAATCGCCGATGGCCCGCGCGTTCGAGCGTCGGCTCCTGCAGCCCGAGGCGACCGGGTGGTTCGGGCTCGCCAACGTCTACGCGACCTTCGCGGCAGGGTTCACCGCGGCGATGTGCGCGCTGGCGGTCGGTGTGCTGCGTCGAGGCGTCGGAGTGCCGACCGTGTGGCGGGTGTTCGTGGTCGCGGGCGCAGCGGGCGCGCTCGGAGCGCTCGCCGCGGCCAACGCCAAGGGCGGCGTGCTCGCCGCGTGTGCGGGCGTGGGAGCATTGGGATTGGCGTTGCTGGTCGCGCGTGTGCGTGCTCGGACGTGGAGCGACTCAACGGGTTCGATCGCTGCGCGCATCGGCTGTGCGGTCGGCGCGCTGGCGGTCTTCGGGCCGGTTGCGCTGATCGTCGTTCGCGGCATGATCGGCGAGCGGATCGGCGAGTTGAGCCTCCTGTTCCGATGGTTCTACATGCAGGGCGCGGCCCGCATCTTCGCCGCGCACCCGCTGGGCGTCGGGCCCAACGGGTTCCAGCAGGCGTACCTGCTCGCCAAGCCGCCGATCAGCCCGGAGGAAGTCACCAGCCCGCACAGCATCCTGCTCGACTGGTCGGCGATGCTCGGCGTCGCGGGGCTGGCGTGGTGCGCGCTGCTGGTGCTCGCGGCGTGCGCCGCCGGGCGAGGGCTCTTCGCGCACGCGCTGCCGGCTTCGACGCCCGAGCCCGTCGCGAGCACCGACCGCAACTCGCTCCGTCTCGTGTTGGCCGTACCCGCGCTGGCAACGCTCGCCGCGGCGTGGGTCGAACGCGGCGCGATCACGCCCGACGGCGCGGCGGTTCGTGTCGTCGGCCTGGCCCTCTGGTGTGCGGCGGCGGTCGGGGCGTATCACGCGATGGCCAGCGCGCGGCTCGCGGGCCTGGCGCTCGGCGCGTGCGCGTTGGCGGTCATCGCGCACGCGCAGATCGACGTCGCTGCGAGTTGGACGCAGTCCGCCGGACTGGTCGCGTTGCTGGTCGCGCTCGCGGCATCGACGGTTGACCCCGCCGGGCCTGCCCAGGCGGTGTCGCGCAGACCGGTCGGCGCGATGGGCTTGGCAGTGCTTGCGGCCGTCGCCGTCGTGCTGCTCAATCCCTCGCGGGCGATGACCTGGCAATCGCACCTCCTTGCCGCGAACGACGAAGTCGCCGACGTGGCCGCCGCGCACGAGCGTCTTGCCGCGCTGGTCGCGGGGCAGGCCGGCGGCGACTCACCCGCGGGGTTCTCGACGTGGCTGAGCACGGCGATCGCCGGTCGCACCGGGTCCGTCGCGCCGAGGGCCGAGCCCTCGACCGACGGCGTGCGTCGGCAGATCGCGCTCCTCGAATCGCTTGCCCTGCCGCGGGCCGCCGCGCTCCTCGCGCGGGCCGGCGAAAGCTACCCCGACGAGTGGCGGGTCCGGCGCGAGGCCAGCCGGCTGCACCTGCGCGCCGCGATGGCGTGCGCCGAGGGGCTGGGCGACCGCGCCAGGACCTGGTCAAACCTTGATCAAGCCGTTCGGGTCATGGGGCTGCCCGAGCCCAAAGCGGCCGATGCGGGTGACCACGCCGGCACCGCCTCGGAGTGGCGGTGGCTCGGGATCGTCTACCAAGATCGGGCCCGGGCCGCCACGGCGGAGACGGATTCCGCACGAGCATCTCAGGAAGCCGCGGCCGCGCTGGCGGCCTATGAGCACGCCGCCCGGCTGGACCCGTGGAACCTTGAGGTCGCCATCCGGGCCATGCGGGCGGCACGCCTCGCCAACGACCCCGCCGCGACCCGAAAGTGGGCCGGCAAGGTCCTCGAACTGGGTCCGTTGATGCGGCTGGACCCGCTCGCCCGCGGCCTGCGTCCCGAAGAGCGATCGGAGGCCGAAGACGCTCTCCGGAGCCCTTGATCGGGCAGGGTTTTGCGCTACTATCCCCGCTTGTTCGCGGCTTGGCAGGGTCGGCCCACCGGGAGGTCTTGCCGAGCGGCTGCGAACGCACTCGCGAGGCGACCCATGGCCGATCCCGACGCCGGCGACGAACCCGACAACCCCGGCTGACGACGCGCGCCGGATCCGTCGATTCTCCAGTCACCTCTGCCCGGCCCAAGGCCGGTTCCGCGCGAACTCAAACCCGGGCCCTCCTGCGACCAGAGCGGCGCGGCGGGCGGTCCTCGACAGCCCCGACGCCGCCGACCGCGGCACGCACGAACGAACGCACCACCCAACCGCCGGACGAACCGAGCCGGCACCCACGAGAAGACCCATGCTCACCGACATGTCCAAGATCCGCAACATCGGCATCTGCGCCCACATCGACGCCGGCAAGACGACCGTCACCGAGCGCATCCTGTTCTACACCGGCAAGAACTACAAGATGGGCGAGGTGCACGAGGGCACCGCGACGATGGACTTCCTGCAGGAAGAGCAGGAGCGCGGCATCACCATCCAGTCCGCCGCGACTTCCTGCCCGTGGACCTTCAACGGCGTCGAGTACAAGATCAACCTGATCGACACGCCCGGCCACGTGGACTTCACGATCGAGGTCGAGCGTTCGCTCCGCGTGCTCGACGGCGCGGTGGCGGTGTTCGACGGCAAGGAGGGCGTGGAGGCGCAGTCCGAGACGGTGTGGCGTCAGGCCGACCGGTACGAGGTGCCGCGCCTGTGCTTTGTGAACAAGATGGACAAGATCGGCGCGGACTTCGACTTCTCGTTCAGCACGATCCGCCAGCGGCTGGGCGCCAACGCCATCGCGATCCAGTACCCCATCGGCAAGGGGCACGAACTCGAGGGCATCATCGACCTGATCACGATGCGCGCGTTCTACTACGACGCCAGCGAGAAGGGCGCGGTCGTCACCGAGAAGGAGATCCCCGAGGACTGGAAGGACACCGCGGCCAAGTGGCGGCACCAACTGGTCGAGCGGGCGGCGGAACTCGACGAGTCGCTGACCGAGAAGTACCTGATGGACGAGCACGCGATCACGGCCGACGAGATCCGCGCCGCGCTGCGGAAGGGCACGATCGAGCGGCGCTGCTTCCCCGTGCTGTGCGGGGCCGCGCTGCGGAACGTGGGCGTGCAGAAGGTGCTGGACGCGGTGTGCGAGTTCCTGCCCGCGCCGGCCCAGTGCCCGGACGTCGAGGGCACCGACCCTCGCGACAAGGAGAGGAAACTCACCCGCCCGCACGACCCGAACGCGCCGTTCTCGGCGCTGGTCTTCAAGGTCGTGGCCGACACGCACGGCGACCTGACCTACATGCGGGTGTACTCGGGACGGCTCAAGAAGGGCGACCGCTGCATCAACCCCGTGAACGGCAAGCGCGAGATCGCGTCGCGCATCTTCGAGATGCACGCGCAGGACCGCGAGCCGCTCGACGAGGTGACCGCGGGCAACATCGTCGCCGTCGTCGGCATCAAGGACTCCTACACCGGCGACACCCTCTGCGACCCGGACCACCCGATCGTGCTGGAGCGCATGACCTTCCCCGAGCCGGTCATCTCGATGTCCATCGAGCCCAACACGCAGGACGACAAGCGCAAACTCTCCGAGGCCCTCACCGTCATCCGGCGCGAGGACCCGTCGTTCCGCTCCAACTACAACGAGGAGACCGGCCAGACCATCATCGCCGGCATGGGCGAACTGCACCTGGAGATCATCGCCAACAAACTCAAGCGCGACATGAAGATCGGCGTCACCGTCGGCAAGCCGAAGGTGTCGTACCGCGAGACCGTGACGCGCAAGGCCGAGTACGTCCGCGGCAAGTTCGTCAAGCAGACCGGCGGCCGCGGCCAGTACGGCGACTGCACGATCAACATCGAGCCGTTCACCGCCGCCGAGGCCGCGGCGGCCGGACTCGACTTCACCGACGGCGTCGCCTTCGAGAACAAGATCGTCGGCGGCGCGATCCCCAAGGAGTTCATCCCGTCGGTCGAGTACGGCGTACGCCAGACGGCCAAGACCGGTCCGTTCGCCGGATACCAACTCATCAACGTCAAGGTCACGCTGGTCGACGGCTCGTTCCACGCGGTCGACTCGTCGCAGGTCGCCTTCGAACAGGCCGGGCGCATCGCCCTGCAGGAGGCCGTCGCCAAGGCGGGACCGACGCTGCTCGAACCGATCATGAAGGTCGTCATCACCTGCCCGGAGGACTACGTCGGCAACGTCACCGGCGACATCTCCTCCCGCCGCGGCATGATCGTCGACACCGAGGACCGCGCCAACGTGAAACTCATCACCTGCGAGGTGCCGCTGTCGGAGATGTTCGGCTACACCACCGCGCTGCGCGGCATGTCGCAGGGCCGCGCCTCGAACACGATGGAGTTCCTCGAGTACCGCCCGCTCCCGGCGAACCTCGTCAAGGAGATCAAGGAGAAGGGCGAGTAAGACCGCCCGCGCGCCGGCCGACCCGGCGCGGCGAGATGGTGAGGCAACACCGAAACCCCGGCGGGCGCGGCGACTTCGGCCGTGCCCGCCGCGTTTTTGCGGGCGTTGCGCAGACCGCCCAGCCGGCACGGGCCGGGCCGGTCCGGCCTCGACCGGCGCTCCCGGCTTGCCGATCAGGCCGATCCGGGTTACCGTCCACACTCCAAGACCCGGCCGGGGCCGGCTTTGCGCCCGCGGCCAAGGATCCGACCGCATGGCCACGCGTTACCAGACCGTCCTCCTCTTCGGCGCTCCCGGCGCGGGCAAGGGCACGCAGGGCAAGATCCTCGGGCAGATCCCGGGGTTCTTCCACCTGTCCTGCGGCGAGGTCTTCCGCACGCTGGACGTGAACTCCAAACTCGGCAGGACGTTCCGCGAGTATTCCAGCCGCGGCGAACTGGTGCCCGACGACGTGACCGTGCAGATGTGGCACCAGAACATGCACGCCCAGACGATCCTGAGCCTCTACAAGCCCAACGTCGACCTGTTGGTGCTCGACGGCATCCCGCGCAACCCGGCGCAGGCCGTGATGATGAAGAAGTACGTGAAGGTGCTCAAGGTCATCCACCTGGTCTGCCCGGACAAGACCAAGATGATCGAGCGTCTGCAGCGTCGCGCGCTGAAGGAAAACCGCTTCGACGATGCCAAGATCGAGGTGATCCAGCGCCGGTGGGAGGTCTACGAGAAGGAGACCTACCCCGTGCTGGACTGCTACCCGTCGAACCTGATCGCGGAGGTCGACGCGATGGGCTCGCCGGCGCGCGTGCTCCAGCACGTGCTCGAGCACCTCGTGCCCGTGCAGGAAGCGCACTTCCGCAACCCGATCACCGGCGAGCCGGTCACGACATGAGCCGCCCTCACATGGCGCTGCCCAGCCCCATGCACCGCCGCCACGCGCTCACCTGCCCGTAGTGGCTCATCGGGTGCGCGCCGAGCACGAAGTTGACCATCGCGCCGACCGTCGGGAACAACTCCTTCATCCGTCCCTCGTTGGGGTTGGGCGCGGTCAGTTGCGCGTCGCTCGCCGCGGAGACCGCCGCGATCGCGGCCTCGTACGCCGCCTTGTGGAACGACACCAGTTTCTCCATCGGCGGGTAGATGGTCCCGCCCGCGTCGTCGCGGCACTCCACGCCCGCCTTGAAGAGGCCTTCCCATGTCTCGGGCGTCGCCGTCACGCCGCGCGGCAGGCCCAGCATGTCCATGACGCGCTGCGGGTACATCGACAGGTGCCCCCAGACGAACGCCGGATGGTTCGTCCCGATCGCCTTGCCGCCCGGCGCCGGGAAGCGCGCAAAGTCCGCGGCCTTCACGTCCTTGAGCAGCATCTCCGCGTAACGGAGCGCGAGGTTGCCGGCGGGAACGATGGCGTTGGCGATGCTGTTCATGGCAGGGTCTCCGGTTGGTTGGTGCGTTCGATCGTAGCGGCGTGCCCGAACGCTCAGAGCGACAGGCACATGTGCACCTCGTCGTACGCACGGCCCTCCCATCGCAGCGCGCCAGGCTCCACACCCCAGGCCACGAACCCCAGCCGTTCGTACAGGCGGCGCGCGAGGTGCGTCTCCGCGCTCACTGAGAGCCCGACGCTGTCCACGTCCGGCCACGCACGCGCGGTGTCGATGGCGGCCCGCATGATCATCTCGCCCACGCCGCGGCCGCGGAACTCGGGCGTGACGTACACCCCCCAGATGTACGCGCGATGGGCCATCTTCGGGTGCGGCTGGCGCATCACGCCCGCCGCGCCGACGAGCGCGCCCGCGGCGAACGCGCCCAGGATCCTGTTCGCGGGGTCCGACAGCCGCTGGGCCATCTTCACCGCGTCGACCCCGACGTCGGTCGATTCGCTCGCGGCGAACGCGAGCGGAGAATCGCGCAGCATCTCGCGCCGCAGCACGGCGTAGGCCGCGGCGTCGTCAGGGGTGAGCGGGCGGATGGTGGGTTCGGGCATCGTGCACACACCGGCAGACGTGGTGGGGGGTCAGGGCTTCCAGTTCTCGACCTTGGGCTTCAGGAGCGACCAGAGCGTCTCGAGCAGTTCCCGCGTGCCCGCGTGCGTCGCGCCCGAGATCGCCAGGACCTCGTCGTCGCGCCCCAGTTGCAGATCGGCACGCAGCCGCGCGACAGCGGCCTTGACCTCGCCCTCCGGCAGCAGGTCGATCTTGTTCAGCACGATCAGTTCGTCCTTCTCGGCCAGCATCGGCGAGTAGCCCGCCAACTCGGCGCGGATGGTGCGGTAGTTGTCCGCCGGGTTCGAACCGTCGGTCGGCGCGGCGTCGAGCAGGTGCACCAGCACGCGCGTGCGCTCCACGTGCCGCAGGAACTCGTGCCCCAGACCCGCGCCCCTGCTCGCGCCCTCGATCAACCCGGGGATGTCGGCGATCACCAGCCGCCGCTCGGGCCCGAGTTCGGCGATGCCCAGTTGCGGCACCAGCGTCGTGAAGGGGTAGTCGGCGATCTTGGGCCGCGCGGCGGTCAGCGTCGAGAGCAGCGTGCTCTTGCCCGCGTTGGGCATGCCGATCAGCCCGACGTCGGCGATGAGTTTGAGTTCCAGCCTCAGCCGCTTCTGCTCGCCGGGCTCGCCGGGGTCGGCGGTCTTGGGCGCCTGGTTGATGGACGACTTGAAGTGCTCGTTGCCCCAGCCGCCTTTGCCGCCCCTGGCGATCACCGCCTGCGCGCCGTGCCCGAGGTCGGCCAGCAGTTCGTCGGTCGTCGCGTCGAAGATCATCGTGCCCGGCGGGACCCTGATGATCAGATCCTGCCCGGCAAGGCCCGACTGCTGCTTGCTGCGTCCAGCCTCGCCCGACTGGGCGCGCCAGTGGTGCGTGCCGCGAAAGTCCAGCAGCGTGTTGACGTTCTCGTCGGCGACGAACACCACGTTGCCGCCGTCGCCGCCGTTGCCGCCGTCGGGCCCGCCCTTGGGGATGTACTTCTCGCGACGGAAGGAGACGCACCCCTTCCCGCCGTCGCCGGCCTTGACCGTGATGACCGCTTCATCGATGAACACGGCGGGAGGGTAGGTGCGCAGGCGCGCCCGCGCACGGCCCGATACGCTTTGCGCTTGCCGACTCTCGATCCGACATCGCCGCTGTCACGGCCCGACCTCGACGAACGCCGCGCCTACGTGCCCCGCGGCCGGCAGGAGGAGTTCATCGTGCCGCTGCTGCGCGGCGCGATCGAGGCGGCCATCCGCGAAGCCGCGGCGGCGGACGCGGGCCGGCCCGACCGTCGCGCGCTCGATGTCGGCTGCGGCGGTCAACCCTTCCGTGCGTTGATCGAGTCGCTGGGATACGCGTACACAGGGCTCGACACGCAGGCCCAGCCCGGCCTGACGCTCGACCACCTCGGCGCGATCGACAACGACCTGCCCGCGGCGCTCCTCGACGCGGCCTCGAACGGCCCGCGCGGCGGCTTTGACCTGATCCTGTGCACGGAGGTGCTCGAGCACGTCCTCGACTGGCCGCGGGCGTGGTCGAACCTGTCGCGACTGCTCGCGACAGACGGAAGGCTGGTCGTCACGTGCCCGCACGTGTACCCGCTGCACGAGGAGCCGTACGACTTCTGGCGGCCGACGATGCACGCGCTGCGCGCCTTCGCGGCACGCGCTGGCCTGTCGGTGATCGACGAGCGTGCGCTGGGCGATGCGTTCGACGTGCTGGGCACCGTGATCGCCGCGGCGGCGCCCGAAGCCACGAGGCGCGGGCCGGGCGCGTGGGTGCTCTCTCGCGCTGCGCGGCGCGGTCGGAAACTGCTGCACGCCCTGCTGCGGGCGCGATGGGTCCGACGCCGGATCGTGCCGCGGAGCGCGGCGGCACGCGGCGGCGTGGGCGATTTGTACCTGTCGAACTTCATGGTGCTGACGCGGAACGACGGCGCCGCGGCGTCGGGGAGCGCCCCGTGAAGGTCCTGTTCTTCTCGACCATGAAGGGCTCGCCGTGGGGCGGCAGCGAGGAACTCTGGCACGCCGCGGCCATGGAGGCGGCCCGCGATGCGCACACCGTCGCCGCGTGCATCTTTGATTGGCCGGAGTCATCGGGTCTGCGAGCAGCCCGCCTGCGCGAACTGGAGCGGGCAGGCGTCCGGATCATTCGGCGGCCGCTGAAGCGACGCAGACTGCTGGAGAAACTCGCCGCGCCCGCGTGGATGCGGGAGGTGACGGCCTTTTCGCCCGACCGGGTGTGCCTGAGCCAGGGTGGGGCGTACGAGGCCGCGGGCCGCAGGAGCGTGCACCCGTTCGTGCGCTGGGTGCTGTCGTCGCGCGTGCCGCTGGTGAACGTCGTGCAGTACAACGACGACGACGACGACCTGCGGCGCGGTACCCGGCGCATCGCGCGGGCCATCAACGCGCACGCGCACGTGAACGCGTTCGTGGCGCGCCGCAACATCGAGCAGGCCGCGCGCGCGCTGCGGCACGACATCCCCAGATCCTGCGTGCTGCGCAACCCCGTGAACCTGCGCGACCTCTCGCCCCTCCCGTGGCCGGGTGACGACGGCCCGGCACGGCTGGCGGTCGTTGCGCGCCTGCAGGCGTCTACCAAGGGCCAGGACCTGCTCCTCGAATCGCTGTGCGGCGCGGCGTGGAAGGCCCGCGACTGGCGCGTCTCGCTCTTCGGCCAGGGACCCGACGAAGAACTGTTCCGCGCACTGGCGCGTCAACTCGGGCTCGGCGAGCGTGTGACTTTCGCGGGCCACGCCGCGGACGTGCGCGAGATCTGGCGCACGCACCACGCGCTCGCTTTGCCCTCGCGCGCCGAGGGCACGCCGCTGGCGATGGTCGAGGCGATGCTGCTGGCGCGCCCGTGCCTCGTGACCGACGTCGGCGGGTGCGCCGACTGGGTCGAGCACGGCGTCAACGGGTGGCTCGCCCCGCGTGCCGACCTCGGGGGTGTCATGCTCGCGCTGGAGCAGATGTGGGCCGACCGGCCGCGCTGGCGCGAGATGGGCCTTGCCGCCGCGGAGCGTGCGTCGAGCATGCACGATCCCAATCCCGGCCGAACGCTGCTCCAGATGCTGCTTGGCGCGGAGCGCTCGTCGGAGTCAGGTGCTGTGTCCTGAAGTCCTGGGCCGTGGCGCAAGAGCGACTCAACGCGTGCGCAGCGGGCACGTGCCCGCGTGCATTCAGAAATCCGGCGTCGTTGAGAAACGCAGCAGCCGCGTGCTCGGCGAGCCGGGATCTCGGAACGCCAGTTCCGCCGCGTGCAGCATGAGGCGTTGTTCGGGGTGCTCGCGTCTTCCGTACAGCGGGTCGCCGATGATCGGGTGCCCGATGTGCGCCGCGTGCACGCGGAGTTGGTGCGTGCGGCCGGTGTGCGGCACGAAGCGCAGCCGCGTGCGGTCGGTCTCGAACGACAGCACGGTCCAGTGCGTGAGCGAAGGCGCGCCGTGCACCGGATCCACCAGGTGGTACGGCCGACGGTTGATGTCGAGCCGGATCGGCGCGTCGATCGTCCCCCGGTCGGCGGGCACGATCCCCTCGACCAGCGCGACGTAGGCCTTCTCCACTTCGCGCTGCTCGAACTGCCGCGAGAGTTCGCGCTGCGCCTCGGCGTCGAGCGCGACGACGATGAGCCCCGAGGTGTCCATGTCGAGCCGGTGCACCACCAGCGGGCCGGAGGCCCGCGGGAACATCCTCGCCACCCGCGCGGCCACGCAGTCCTGCTTGTCAGGCCCCTTGCCCGGCACCGACAGCAGCCCCGCGGGCTTGTTCACGACGACAAAGCGGTCGGTGGCGTGGACGACGGGGAGCATGCGGGATGAGCGCGGAAGTCGGATATCGGTGGTGACGTGCAGCAAACCTGAACACGATGGTAGAGAACGAAGTTTCCGGGCAGAACCCGTTTCACCCCCGCCGCGGCACGAATACCCTTGCCCAGACGCGAAAGGAGCCCGCCATGACGCTCACACTCGCCCTGACGCTCGCGGCGTGCACCGCCGCGCAGCCTTCGACCGCCCACCAGCCCGAACCGCAACCGCTGGATTGGAGAACGCTCGAAGCGCCGCTCTTGGTCAACCACGTGCAGATCACGACGCGCGACCGGTTCGTCAAGGCGGGCGAGGCGTACTTCGACCACGAATCGCCGCCCAAGTGGATCATCTTCCAGGCCGTGCCGGTCCCCGTGCCGGGCGAGAAGGAAGACCCGCACTACGCGATGTACGTCGCGAAACTGACGCGCGACGCCACAGGCCGGATCACCGGCATCGACGAGCCGCTGCGCATCAGCCCTCCGGGCAGCGCCAACACCTGCGGGTGGTTTGACCCTGTGAACCCCTCGCGCGTCATCTACGGCTCGACGATCGAACCGCCCTCCAACGAGCAGAAGTCCGGCTTTCAGGTCGGCTCGCGCCGCTACGTGTGGATGTTCCCCGCCGAGATGGAGGTCGTGCAGCAGGAGGTCTTCGCCGTCGCGGACCGTGCCGGAGGCGGCGCGGGCCCGCGCGGCCCGGCGCGAGAGGGCACGATGCCGAGCGTCCTGTTCAGCTTGCCCAACTACGACGCCGAGTGTTCCTTCACGCGCGACGGGCGCTTCGTGCTCTACGCGCACGTGCGCGACGAGCCGACACGCGGACGACCGGACGCCGATATCTGCATCTACGACACGCAGACCGGGGAGCACACGCCCCTGGTCGTGGCCGACGGGTACGACGGCGGGCCGTTCTTCTCGCCCGATGACAAGTGGATCTGCTACCGCTCCGACCGCCGCGGCGACGACCTGCTGCAACTGTTCATCGCCGAGATCGACTGGATGGACGGCAGGCCGGTCGGCATCAGGCGCGAGATCCAGATCACAGACGACTCGGCGGTCAACTGGGCGCCGTACTGGCACCCGTCGGGCAAGTTCCTCGTGTACGGCTCTTCGGCGGTGGACCCGCAGCGGCACAGCAACTACGAGGTCTTCGCGGTCGAGGTCGACCCGGGCAAGCCCAGCGCGAACCTGCGGCAGCGGCGCGTCACGTTCGCCGCGGGGGCGGACGTGCTCCCGGTCTTCAGCGACGACGGCAAACTGATGATGTGGACGGCGCAGCGCGGGCCGATGGTGGAGGGCGAGCCCAAGCCGTCCAGTCAGGTGTGGATCGCGGAGGTGAACCCCGCGGGCGGGTTTGCCAAGCCCGGCACGCTGTTCGACAACCTGCCGAACCAGCGGCCGGAAAGCGCCGCGAAGTGATCGGCGAGGTGCGCTCGGGGCATTCGCGCCGCGAGCAGGGTCACGGGCCAACGCGGCGCGGAGCGCCGACGCGCACCAAGGCAGACTAATCTCTGTCCATGACCACGCCCAAGCCCTGGGAGCACGCCAAAGCCGGCGAAGGATCCGCAACCGACCCGCTCGCGGCACGGTTCGTCGAGTCGTTGTCCTACGACACGCGCCTGTACGCGGCGGATATCCGGGGCTCGATCGCGCACGCGCAGATGCTGGCACAGGTCGGGCTGATCTCGCGCGACGACCTTGCGGCGATCGAACGCGGGCTGGGCGAGATCCAGCGCGAGATCGAGGCCGCGCCCGCCGGCCCGCGCGCGGTCGGTGTGGCGGGCGCGTGGCCGGGCTGGAAGATCGACCTTGAAGACGTGCACATGTGCATCGAGGCTGCGCTGATCGAGAAGATCGGCGAGCCCGGGCGGCGGCTGCACACGGGGCGGTCTCGCAACGACCAGGTCGCGCTCGACCTGCGCCTGTGGCTGCGCGACGAGGCCGCGCCGGCGATTCACAGCGCACTGTCGGAACTGCTCGAAGCGTTCAAGGAACTTGCGCGCCGATGCGGACCGATCGTCCTTCCGACCTACACGCACTTGCAGCGCGCCCAGCCGGGCACCGTCGGGGCCGAGTGCATGGCGTGGTGGTCGATGTTCGCACGAGATGCCAACCTGTGCACGCAGCAGGAAAGCGGCGAGTGGGGCCTGTTGGCCTCGCCGCTGGGTTCGGGCGCGGTGGCGGGTTCGCTCCTGCCGCTGGATCGTGCGGCGACGGCGCGTGCGCTCGGGTTCGCGGGTCCGGAGATGAGTTCGATCGATGCGACCGCCTCGCGCGATGAAGCGCTCGACTTCGCGTACCTCCTGTCGCGCATCGCGGTCCATCTCTCGCGGCTGGCCGAGCAGTGGATCATCTACGGCACGACCGAGTTCGGGTTCCTCAAACTCGGCAGCGCGTTCACCACCGGCTCGTCCATGATGCCGCAGAAACGCAACCCGGACATGCTCGAACTCATCCGCGGCCGCAGCGCGAACGTGATCGGCTCGCTCACGAGCCTGCTCACGCTGTGCAAGGGTCTGCCGCTGGCCTACAACCGCGACCTGCAGGAAGACAAGCGCCTGCTCTTCGCGGCGTTCGATACCACGCTCGACTGCATCGTTATGGCTTCGCGGATCGTCGCCAGTGCGGAGTTTGACCAGTCGCGGATCGACGCCGCGGGCGGCGGGCTCGACCGCGGCTATCTCGATGCCACCGCGCTGGCCGAGCACCTCGTGCTCAAGGGCGTGCCGTTTCGCACCGCGCACCAGATCGTCGGCGCACTCGTGCGCGAGTGCGAAGCCACCGGCCGCCACGCGCTCTCGCAGTTGAGGGTCGAGGAGTTCAACGCCGCGATCCACGCCGCGGGGTACGGAAGGGTCGTCGTCGATCGCTCCGTGTACGACGTGCTGAACCCCCGGAACGTCGCCGCGGCGTACAAGTCCGCGGGTCACGCGGGCACGGGTCCGCTCGGCTACCGGGACTGGCTGGCGGCCGATGCGACGCACCGGGAACTGTTCGAGGACGCCCGGGCGGCGGCCGAGCGTTCCGTGCGCCACGCCGGCGCGGACAACGCGGGCGCGCCGACCGTGCCTGCGCCGGGCGCTCCCGCGTCGCTCTTTGGCGCGGATGACCATCCGCGCGACAGCGCCGCCCGTCGGAGCACCGATGCCGCGCTCATCGCGGCCTACCAGCAGACCGGCCGGACGCTCGACGACCTTCCCTACACGAGTGAGTTCGACGCGATGCACGCGCAACTCCAGAGCGCCGGCGCGGGCCTGACCAAGCGCGCCGCGCTGCAGCGACTCCAGAATCTGCGCAAGGCCGGCAAACTCCCGCCCGCGGGTCGCTCGGCGAGCGCCCCGCCTCGAATCTCGGAGGATGAAGAAAGCCTGCTCCGCGAACTGGTCATCGCCATGACCGGCTCGCTCGGCCAGCGCGACCAGTTGCCCTACGACCCGCGGTTCGACGGGCTGGTCGAGGCCTTCAACCAGCAGGCCGGGCGCGAACTCTCGCCGCACGACATCTGGCGGCTGGTCGCCAAACTCGCCAAGTGAGCGTCAACGGCGCGGTCACTCGCCGCGCAGCACGCGGCACAGCACACCGTGCAGGCGCGGGTTGCTCA
This sequence comes from uncultured Phycisphaerales bacterium, assembly GCA_937995595.1. Classification (GTDB taxonomy): domain Bacteria; phylum Planctomycetota; class Phycisphaerae; order Phycisphaerales; family UBA1924; genus JAHBXL01. Next base: position 253,163 of record CALKJW010000005.1, read on the forward strand.
TCAGCACGCGCTGCGTGGGGATACGCGACGTGTCGCCGCGCCAGTCGCTCAGCACCCCGCCCGCCTCCTCGATGATCACCGAGAACGGCGCGACGTCCCACACCTTCAGGCTCAGATCGACGGCGGCATCGACGCGCCCCGTGGCGCACAGGATGTACGCGTACGCGTCGTTCCACCCGCGCGTGCGCCACGCGGCGCGAGCCAGCCGCTCGAACGCCGGGTAGTCGCCGATCTCGAAGTAGCCGTGCGGCTGCACCGTCTCGACCAGCGCGTGAGCAAGGTCGCGCTGGTCCGACACGCGCGCCGGCCGCGGCGGGGCTCCCGGCGCGGGAAGCCACCACGCCCCGCCGCCGCGCACGGCGTGCACGCTCTCGCCCCACGCCGGCATCGACGCGTAGCCCACGACGGCCCGCTCGCCCTCCAGCACGGCGATGAGCGTCGAGAACGTCGGGATGCCGCGGGCGAACGAGCGCGTGCCGTCGATCGGGTCGATCACCCATGTGAAGCCGGTGCGAGATTCGCGCGTGCCGAACTCCTCGCCGACGACGCCGTCGCCGGGAAACTCACGCTCGACGGCCGCGCGGACGTGCTCCTCGATCGATCGATCGGCGATGGTGACGGGCGAGCCGTCGGCCTTGTCGTCGGCCGCGACGCCCGCGGGGTCGTAGTGCCGCATCGCGATCGCCCGCGCGGAATCGCCGAGCGCGACGGCCAGTTGCAGGCGGGAGGCGTGTTCGGGACGGACGGATCGCTCGGTTCTGCCCATGCACGCAGCGTAGCAACCGGCGGCGCAGAGAAAGACCCCGGCCGTGCGCGAGCGGGCCGGGATCTGCTTTGCCGATGGAGCGTGTGCCGAATGTTCGCGGCCCGGATGAGCCGCGGCACACAAGTGTCACCAGTCGTGCCGCGGGATGCCCATCTTCGAGCGGTCGGGCGAGGCCGGTCGCGGCGGCGGCTTGAAGCCCTTGGTCGGGATCTCCGCGAGCATCAGGTCGATCGCGGCGTCGAGTTGCGGGTCGCCGCCGTTCCACATCAGCGCGGGGTCGTCGATCACCTCGATGTCCGGGTCGACGCCGTGCCCCTCGACGCCCCAGTGCCCGTCGAGTTTGTAGAAGCCGAAGGTCGGCACGGTCATGGAGCCGCCGTCGATGAACCGCGGGTTGCCCGAAATGCCCACCAGCCCGCCCCACGTGCGCGTGCCGATGAGTTTGCCGAGGTTGTGGTGGCGGAACAGCCACGGGAACATGTCGCCGCCCGAACCCGCCAGCCCGTTGATGAGCATGCACTTGGGCCCCTGGTGCCCGTTGTCGGGCGAGGGCCAGGCATTCCCGTCGCGCCGCGCCCAGAAGTTCGTCACCGGTCGGTTGAGCAGTTCGACGAAGCGGTGGGGGATCTGCCCGCCGCCGTTCCAGCGCTCGTCGATGATCATCGCGGCCTTCTGCTTCTGCCCGAAGAACTGCCGGTACAGTTCGCTCTGCCCGTCGACGCCGGTGTTGGGCACGTAGACATACCCGACCTTGCCGCCGGACCGCTCCTCCACGTACTTCCGCTTGGACTCGATCCACGAGCGGAACCGCAGGCCGACCTCGCTGCCCATCGGCGTGACGAGCACGAGCCGCGCGTCCTTGTCCAGCGTCGGCTTCTTCGAGACGGTCAGGTACGTCGGCCGTCCCGCCATGCCCACAAACGCCGCCCACGGGTCCTTTCTGGTATCGACGGGCACGCCGTTGACCTCCAGCAGGTAGTCGCCCTCCGACACGTTCACGCCCGGCTGCGAGAGCGGGCCGACGGCGTCGGAATCCCACGGGCCGCCGCGGTGGATGGTGGCGATGCGGTACGCGGGCTGTGCGCCGCTCCGGTCGAGTTCGAAGTCGCAGCCGAGCAGCCCGACGTTCTGGCTCGGCTGGCTCTCGCCGTCGCCGACGCCCTGGATGTACGCGTGCCCGATGTTCAGTTCGCTGATGAGTTCGCCCAGCACCCACGCGACGTCCTCGCGCGAGGCGCAGTCCTCGATCATCGCGCCGTAGTGCTCGCGCATCTTCGCCCAGTCCACCCCGTGCAGCGTGGACTCGTAGAAGAAGTCGCGCTGCAGGCGCCACGCCTCGGTGAAGATCTGCCGCCACTCGTTCCGCGGCTCGATGGTCATCATCATGCCCGCGGTCGAGGGCGTCTGGGCCTTGCCGCCGCCGGCGACGGCGTCGACGATCGTCGCGCCCGGCCCGCGCATGACCAGCAGTTTCTTGCCGTCGGCCGAGAGCGAGTACGAACCCAGCGCGGTGACGAGTTTCTCTTCCTTCTCGTCGTCCTTGTAGTTGTAGATCTTGATGCCGGCGTCGCCGCCGCCACCGCCGCCGCGGCCGCCGGTGCGGGCGAAGATCAGGCGGTCGCCGTCGGCGACCATCAACCCTCCGAAGTTGCCCGACGGCAGCGGGATCTGGATCGCCCGGGCCTCGAAGCCCTCGATGTCGATCTTCAGGTCCCCGGACTTGTCGGGCTTCTTCGCGTCGGGCTTGGGGTCGTCGGCCTTCTTGTCATCGGCCGGCGCATCGGACGCGGTCCGGCGTCCGCGCCACTCGCCCTGCTGGTCCTGCACGACCCACGTGCCCGTGCCCTCGCCGTTCCTGACTTCGCCGCGGATGGTCACGGCCGCGCCGTTCACCGTTGCGACGAACTCGAACGTCCCCGTGTCCCTGCTGAACGTGCCCTCGCCCGAGCCCGCGCCCATGACCGACGACAGCGACCCGGTCACGCGCCCGTCGGCGCCGACCTTCACCTTCATCGTGAACACCAGCCCGCCGGGAGGGAGGTTCCCGCCCGTGGCCGTCATCTCCCACGTGCCCGACACGCCGTCGTCGGCCGCGCCGGGTTTGTCGCCGTTGTCCTTCTTCTCCTCCTTCTTGTCGTCCTTCTTCGCCTCTTCCTTCTTGAGCGTCTCCTCGTCGCTGCGCGTGAGCCACGGGCTCTTCACGTCGCCCCGCAGCGGGACCATGAGCAGCACGCCCGAGTCGGCGTAGATGAACGTGCCGTCGATGTCGGAGTAGCGCGGCCGCGAGACATCCTTCCGAGCCGCGTAGAACAGCCAGTCGCCCTTGCGGTCAAACGCCGGCGACGACGCGTCGAACATGTTGCTGGTCACCTGCGTCCGCTCGCCGCTCTTGACGTTGTACAGGATCACGCACCCGTTGGCGTTGTCCGAGTCGGCCCGCGCGTAGGTGATCCACTGCGAGTCGTGCGACCACGAGAACGACGGCCCGTTCATCCACGGGTCCTTGTCGAACTCCCTGGTCTCCCCGGTCTCGACCGTCGTCAGGTACATCCGGCCGTTGGCGTCGTGGAAGGCGATGAACTTCGAATCCGGCGACCACGTCGGCGAGTACCGGAACCCCTCGCCCAGACTCGTGAGTTTCCGCGGCGGCGCATCCGACCACGGACCGGCCAACGGAGCGGGCTCGTCCTTCTTCTCCTCCGCCGCGGGGCGGCTGTCGGCCGGACGGATGAACAGTTCGTACTCGCCCGGCTCATCCGAGAAGTACGCGATCCACTTCCCATCGGGCGACCACGACGGGTCGCGCTCGGCAAAGCCGTCCGTCCGCGTCATGTTGCGCGTCACGCCGTCCTTGGCCGGCAGCGACCACAACTCGCCCCGCGCCTCCAGCACCACGCGCCGGCCCGTCGGCGAGATCGTCCCGTTGCTGATCAGCGGCGCCGCGTTGACCGTGCGGGGCCGGATCCGCGGCCGATCGCCGGGGATGGTCACCTTGATCTCGGTCGACTGCCCGCCGGGCAGGTCGAGGCGCATCAGTCTGGACCCGAGTTGGAAGACGATGCTGCCGCCCGCCGCGCCGCCCGCCGCGGGGCCGACCGAAGGCCACCGCACGTCGTCGTCGGCGAAGGTCGTCACCTGCGTACGGGCGCCGGTCGCCACGTCGAACGACCAGATGTTGAGCCGGTGCTCCGGCCCGTTGTCGGAGAGGTAGTACAGCGTCGCGCCGTTGCCCGGCAGCCACATCGGCAGGGTGTCGGTGCCCTCCCAGTCGGTGACGCGCCGGCTCTGCTTGGTGTCGAGGTTGAACAGCCAGACGTCGGTCGCCATGCCGCCGCGGTAGCGCTTCCACGTGCGCGTGTCGGTCGAGTGCAGCGTGTACGCCAGCCACTTGCCGTCGGGCGAGATGGAACCGAAAGCGCCGTAAGGCACGGGCAGCCTCTCGGGCATGCCGCCCTCGGCCGAGGTCACGAACAGTTGCGACTGCCGCGCCAACCCGGCCAGCGCGTTGCTGACGAACATGATCCGCCCGTCCGGCGTCCAGTCGGCGATCGCTTCCGCGGCCGGGTTGTACGTGACCCGCGTCGGCACGCCCCCGGTGATCGGGATCGTGTAGATGTCCCGGTTCCCGTCGTAGTTGCCGACAAACGCGATCGTCTTCCCGTCCGCGCTGAACCGCGGCAGCGTTTCGGCCCCCGGGGGGCTGGCAAGCGGAGAGGCAAGGCCGCCGTCACGCGGGGCGATCCACAGGTCGTTGGCGTACACGAACACGATGTGGTCGGCCGACACGTCGGGGAAGCGGAGCATCGCCGCGTTGGGCGTGACGTCCGCAAAGAGCGGCGCGGCGAACACGGACACGGCCACCAACGCCGCGGCGGCGCGGCGACGAACGGGGGTCAGAGCAACGGTGTACAAGGAGGGTTCTCCATTGCGGAAACGGTTTACAGGCCAGAGGGTACGGTATCCGCGGCCGGTTGCCAAACCGGCGTCCGCGGACTATTGGGCCGTGCTGCCGACCAATCAGGACGCACGCGACTTGACGATCCGTTCACATTCCGGTCTACTATGACACGCCCGGGCGAGGCCCCGCCGACCTCGGGAAGAGTTCACTGCCGACCGGCCCCGACAAGCGGGAGACCGCGCGGCTGTTCAGTACGGGCCTTGAACGGCCTCCCGCGGCGATGGCCGCGGACGCCGGGATGGCGTCCCGTACCCGTCCGACCGGTCTCGCGGCCGAGCCGGGCGGCATAGATCGAGCCAGTTCTGCGTGCCAGTGCGTTCGGCAAGTCTTGGAGTTTGGACCAGGTCAGCGGTTGGAGGTCCGGGTGATGTACAGGCGACCGGGAATGACCAGTTCTCGGCGCGGGGTATCCGGCGACCGATCGAGGAATCCGCACCGCAGAACGTCTTGATCCGGTGAACATGCCGCAGCGCAGGGCGACGTCCGCGTCGCCGGCGCGAGAGGTCCTTGCCCGTCCGCTTGCCCGGCCGAGCGGCGGCGCGACCGTGGCGCTCCCACGGCGCGAGTGCAAAGGACGCGCGCATGGACGGATTGCACACCAACTACATCCTGACGCTGGCGGACCTCTCGGTCCCCGCGGCCGTGGGTATCGCCTTGGCGGCGCTGGCGGTCGGCGTGGCGGTCGGCATGCTCATTCTGAGCGCCCTCCGTGGCCGGTCGCTGGGTGCGGCGCGGGAAGAGGCCCGCCGGATCGAGGAACGCGCCAGGGACGAGGGCCGGGCGCTGGTCGAGCGGGCCCGGGTCGAGGCGGAGAAACTCGCGCTCGAGAAGCGGGCGGCCCTTGACGCGGAACTGGAAGAGGGTCGGAAGGAACTCCGCGAGGCGGAGCGCCGGCTGTCCAAGCGCGAGGACCTGCTGGACAAGAAACTCGACACCCTGACGGCCAAGGAGGAGCACCTCTCTCGCCAGCAGGAGCAACTCAAGGCCCAGGAAGCGCTGCTCGCGCGGCGCAACGAAGAGGTCGAGGCCCTCCTCCAGCAGCAGAAGGACCGCCTGCTGCAGGTGGCGGGCTTGACGATGGAGCAGGCGCGCCAGGAACTGCTGGCGCGGATCGAGGGCGACTGCCGCCAGGAGATGGCCAAGGTCGTCGGCAAGATCGTCGAGGAATCGCAGAACGAGGCCAAGGCCAGGGCGCAGGAAATCACGCTCATGGCCGTGCAGCGCTACGCGACCGAGCACACCGCCGAGAGCACGGTGCGGGCCGTGCCGATCCCCAACGACGACATGAAGGGGCGCATCATCGGTCGCGAGGGGCGGAACATCCGCGCCATCGAGAAGGCGACGGGGGTGGACATCATCGTCGACGACACCCCGGGCGTGATCGTCGTCTCGTGCTTCGACAAGATCCGGCAGGCGGTCGCGGTCGAGGCGCTCAACCGCCTCATCGCCGACGGGCGCATGCACCCCTCGCGCATCGAGGAGGTCGTCGAGAAGGTCAAGAGCGAGATGAACGAGCGCGTGCTCAAGGCCGGCAAGGACGCGGTGCTCGAGGTGAACCTCCGCGGCCTGCACCCCAAGGTCGTCGAGGCGATGGGCAAACTGAGTTTCCGCACCTCGTACGGCCAGAACGTGCTGCGGCACTCGATCGAGGTCGCCTACCTCGCGCAGATCATCGCCGACCAGTTGGGGCTCGACGGCACCGTCGCGCGGCGCGCCGGCTTCCTGCACGACATCGGCAAGGCGATGGACCACGAGATGGAGGGCGGTCACCCCAAGATCGGCATGGACTTCGCAAAGCAGTACGGCGAAAAGGAGCCGATCCTCAACGTCATCGGCGGGCACCACGGCGACATCCCGTCGACGACGTTCTACACGCCGATCGTCATGGCGGCCGACGCGGTGAGCAGCGCGCGGCCGGGCGCGCGGCGCGAGAGCATGGAGAAGTACATCCAGCGGCTCAACGAACTGCAGGACATCGCGCTCAAGCAGCCCGGCGTGACCGAGGCCTTCGCCATCCAGGCCGGGCGCGAGGTGCGCGTGATGGTCGACGCCAAACGCATCAGCGACGACGAGGCGCAGATGGTCGCCTTCAACATCGCCAAGCGCGTCAGCGAGGAGATGACCTTCCCCGGCGAGATCCGCGTGACGGTCCTGCGCGAGACCCGGGCGGTCGAGTTCGCGAGGTAGCACGGGTTTGCCGCGCACCAGCCCGCGGCGTCCGGGCCGCGTTACACTGCACGCATGTCCATCCACCAGGTCAAGATCTTCACTGGCACCGAGGGCGCGGTCGGTGATCTGGAGCACCGCATCAACGACTGGCTCGTCGAAACCAAGGCCCGGGTCGTCAGCATCTTCGGCAACATCGCGCCCCAGTCCGTCCTGCCCGGCGCGTCGGGGCCCACGCCCCTGCCCGGCGCCGACCACGGCCACTCGCGCCGGTTCGGCCCCTCCGACATCATGGTTGTGGTGGTCTACACCAAGGCCGGCTAGCCGCGACTTCTGTCACGGCGTTCTCACCGTCTGTGGCCCCCGCCGACCGCCTGCTCGCATGATGCGGGCGCGGTGTCTGTTCGTCCGCTAACCAGTCCTGTCGTTCAGCGCAAGGGCTTGTCGGTCCGACGATTGGGTGCGGACACGAACGGGACCGGGCGCAGCCCTCCCAGACTGTCCTGTTATCCCGGTCGGATCCATTCATCCATTGATCCGGATGAACGGATGAATACACTTGGGCCGTGGTCAGTGGGTTCCGGATTCTTTGGGAGGCGAACGCTCCATGCCGAGTCGGTTCCTGAGCGAACTTGCCCGCCGCGTGCTGGTCTTTGACGGGGCCATGGGCACGTCGATCCACCAGCACGACCTCGATCTGCAGAAGGACTATCTCGGCTGCGAGAACTGCACCGACCTCCTGGTCAAGACCCGCCCGGACGTGATCCGCGGCATCCACGAGTCGTTCCTGCGGGTCGGCGCCGACGTCGTCGAGACCGACACGTTCGGGGCCAACCGCCTCGTGCTGGCCGAGTTCGACATCGCCGACCGGGCGTTCGAGTTGAACAGACTCGCGGTCGACGTCGCGCGCGCCGCGTGCGAGGCCGTCGAGAGGGAAGACGGACGGCCGCGCTTCGTCGCCGGTTCGATGGGCCCGGGCACCAAACTCGTCACGCTCGGCAACACCGACTGGGACACGATGCTGGCGTCCTACCGCGAGCAGGCGCTGGGACTGCTGGCGGGCAGGCCGCGCGCCGATGCGAAGCCGGGCGCGGGCGTTGACGTCTTCATCATCGAGACCTGTCAGGACATCCTGCAGGTCAAGTGCGCGATCAACGCGGTGCTCGGTGCGCTGCACGAGCGCGGGCTGAGCACCGACGACGTGCCGATCATGGTCTCGGTCACCATCGAGACGACCGGCACGATGCTTGTCGGAACGAGCATCGAGGGCGCGGCGGCCGCGCTCCGCGGGTACCCGATCCTCTCCCTGGGCCTCAACTGCGCCACCGGCCCGACGGAGATGGGCGAGCACGTGGCGTGGCTCGGCAGGCACTGGCGCGGCGAGGTCAGCGTGCTGCCCAACGCCGGGCTGCCCGTGCTGGTCGAGGGCCGCACCGAGTACCCGCTCAAGCCCGAGCCGTTCGCCGAAGCCCTCGCGGCGTTCGTCGAGCGTGACGGCGTCTCGATCGTCGGCGGCTGCTGCGGCACCATGCCGGCGCACATCGGCGCGCTGGTGAAGAAAATCGATGAGCGCGGCCTGCGCGACCGGGCCGCGCGACCGGCGCGCGTCGTCGACGCGCCGCGCCCCGCGGTGTCGAGCCTCTACGGCCCGACCGAGTACCGACAGGACAACTCGTTCCTCATCGTCGGCGAGCGGATGAACGCCTCGGGCAGCAGGAAGTTCAAGCAGTTGCTCGAGGCCGAGGACTTCGACGGCATCATCTCGCTCGGGCGCGAGCAGATGCGCCACGACGGCGCGCACGTGCTGGACCTCAACGTCGACTACGCCGGGCGCGACAACGCCCGCGACATGGCCGAGATCGTCAAGCGGCTGGTCCGCCAGGTCGACGCCCCGCTCATGCTCGACTCGACGCAGGTGCGCACGATCGAGGCCGGCCTCAAGCACGCCGGCGGCAGGTGCATCATCAACAGCGCCAACTTCGAGGACGGCGAGGAGAAGTTCGACGAACTCTGCCGCCTCGCCAGGACGTACGGCGCCGGGCTGGTGATCGGCTCGATCGACGAGGACAGGGAAGCCTCGATGGCCCGCACCGCCGACCGCAAACTCGCGATCGCGCAGCGGGCCTTCGAGCGTGCGACCAGGACCCACGGCCTCGACCCGGCCGACCTGCTCTTCGACCCGCTCGTGCTGCCGGTCTCGACGGGCATGGAGAGCGACCGGCGCAGCGCGCTGGAGACCATCGAGGGCACGCGCCGCATCATGCAGGCGATGCCCGAGTGCCAGACGTGCGTCGGCCTGTCCAACGTCTCGTTCGGCCTCAAGCCGCAGGCGCGGATCGTCCTCAACAGCGCGTTCCTGCACGAACTCCGCGCCGCCGGCCTGACCAGCGCGATCGTGCACATGAGCAAGATCCTGCCCGAGAACCGCATCCCGCCCGAGCAGTGGCGGGCCGCGATGGACCTGATCTACGACCGGCGGCGCGACGGCTTCGACCCGCTCGCCGCGTTCGTCGAGTTGTTCAAGGACGCCGGCGGCGCCGGCGCGGCCGCCGCGGCGGCCAAGGCGGACCTCTCGATCGAGGAGCGCCTGCGGGCGCACATCATCGACGGCGAGAAGCAGGGGCTGATCGAGTCGCTCGAAGAGGCTCGGGCCAAGTACACGCCGCTGGCGATCATCAACGATCACCTGCTCGACGGCATGAAGACCGTCGGCGACCTGTTCGGCTCGGGACGCATGCAGTTGCCGTTCGTGCTGCAGAGCGCGGAGGTCATGAAGATGGCCGTCGCGCACCTCGAGCGGTACATGGAGAAGGTCGAGGGCCAGACCAAGGGCAAGATCGTCCTGGCCACGGTGAAGGGCGACGTGCACGACATCGGAAAGAACCTCGTCGACATCATCCTCAGCAACAACGGCTACACGGTGATCAACCTCGGCATCAAGCAGCCGATCGCCGAGATCGTCAGAGCCTGGCGCGAGCACAAGGCCGACGCGGTCGGGATGTCCGGCCTGCTGGTCAAGAGCGTGAACGTCATGGAGGAGAACCTGCACGAGATGAACGCGCAGGGCATCGGCGTTCCCGTGCTGCTCGGCGGCGCGGCCCTCACGCGTCACTACTGCGAGAGCCACCTCCGGTCCGTCTACAACGGCCCGGTCTTCTACGGCAAGGACGCGTTCGAGGGACTCAGCACCATGGACGGCATCGTCGCCGGCGCCATCGACGTGCTGAACCGGCAGATCGACGAGCGGCTCGGCAAGCGCAGCAGGGCCGAGGACGTCATCGCGCAGAGCAAGGCCAGACGCGCCGCCGCGCAGGAAGCGGCCCAGGGCGTGGCCGTGATCGAAGCGCCCGCAGACGCGGCCCGCGGCGTGTCGTGCTGCGCCGCCCACGCGGCGCGACCGGGCGGGAACGGCCGGGCACGCGCCGGCGACAGTGGGGGGCGCTCGGCCACGCCCGTGCTGAGTTCCGACGACATCCCCGTCGCGCCGTTCTTCGGCTCGCGAGTCGTCACCGGTATCCCGCTCGACCAGATCTACCCGTTCATCAACACCACCGCGCTCTTCCGCGGCCAGTGGCAGATGAAGAAGGGCGCGATGAGCGAGGCGGAGTACGAAGCGCTGGTCGAGGACAAGGTGCTGCCGGTCTTCGAACGCCTCAAGAAGCAGTGCCGCGACGAGCGCGTCCTGCGGCCGGCCGCGGTCTACGGCTACTTCCCGTGCAACAGCGAGGGCGACGACCTGATCGTCTGGGACCCCGGCGCGCCGCGCCAGCGCGAACTGGAGCGATTCCGCTTCCCCCGCCAGCCCGACCGCCAGCGCTTGTGCATCTCGGACTTCTTCCTGCCGGTGGAGAGCGGCCGCGCCGACGTGGTCGCGTTCCACTGCGTGACCATGGGCCGGCGGGTCAGCGAGGTCTGCCGCGAGCTGTTCGCGCGCAACGACTACACCGAGTACCTGTACCTGCACGGCATGGGTGTCGAGACCGCCGAAGCGCTGGCCGAGATGTGGCACAAGCGGATCCGGCAGGAACTCGGCATCGCCGGCGACGACTCGCCGCGCGTCAAGGACCTGTTCACGCAGAAGTACCGCGGCTCGCGGTACAGTTTCGGCTACCCCGCCTGCCCGGACATGTCGGACCAGGAGAAGTTGTTCCGGCTGATCGAGCCGGGGCGGATCGGGTGCGAACTGACCGAGAACTGGCAGATCGACCCCGAACAGAGCACGAGCGCGATCGTGGTGCACCACCCCGCGGCCAAGTACTTCAACGTCTGATCAGATGATCTGAAGTCGCGGACGGCTCATCGACCGATAATCGGTTGATCTGGTCCATTTTGTTGCCGGGATTGCGTTGCATTAACCCTGAATCCGGGTATTCTGTGTCCAATTGTCGGCCATGAGTGCCAAGTCGTTTTCGGGTAGAGCGAGCCAACGCCGCCGCTGTAGGCAGGTGTCGCGCTGGAACTGGTTGGAGAACTGAAGATGTTCCGAGCACGAGCATTCATGGTTGGCGTGGCCGTGCTGGTCGCGGGGAGCGCTTCCCGAGCGGACGTCATCGACGATTGGAACGAGCAGTGGCTCGACACCGTCCGCGTGGTGGGCGGTCCGCCGTGTCCCATCGCGCGAAACGGCGCGATCATGTTCACGGCCATCTACGACGCCGTGAACTCGATCGATCCGAAGCACGAGCCGTACCTGGATTTCGTTCCTGTCCCGGGGCCCGCGGTCAAGCGTGCCGCTGTCGCCGCGGCGGCGCACAAGGTCCTCTCGACGCTGTACCCGCAGCGCGCGGCCGTGTACGACGCGCAGTTGCAGCAGCACCTCGCGGCGCTCAACAACAGCCGGGCCAAGTTCAACGGCATCTCGGTGGGCATCGCCGCGGCGGAGCAGATCCTTGCCGCGAGATCCGACGATCGCACGGACTCCGAGCCGGTGTACATCTACGAGGACCGACCCGGCGCGTACCGTCCGACCCCGCCCGACTTTACCGAGCCCCCGTTCAATCCGGGTTGGGGCACGACCAAGCCGTGGACGATGGCGACGGGCAGCGAGTTCCGTCCGACCGGTCCGTTCGGCTTCCGCCGCATGGACCGGTTGCTCAGGGCGCCCCGGTATGCGCGGCAGTTCAATGAGGTGAAGCGCCTAGGCGAGCGGAACAGCCCGCACCGGACCGCCGAGCAGACCGAGATCGCGTGGTTCTGGGCCAACGACCGCGACGGAACGTTCAAGCCGCCGGGGCACCTGCTCCACATCACGCAGGTCGTCGCCAACGACCAGGGCCTGAATCTCGATCAGAAGGCGCACCTGTTCGCGCTGGTGTCGATCGCCATGGCCGACGCCGGGCTGGTCGCGTGGGACATGAAGTACGCGACCAACATCGACCTGTGGCGTCCGGTGACGGCGATTCGCGAGGCGAACACCGACGACAACCCGCGTACCGAGATGGACCCCGACTGGCTGCCGCTGATGGAGTTCAGCCCGCCGTTCCCCGCGTACACCTCGGGCCATGCCACCTTTGGCGCTGCGCACGCGGCGATCATGCGGAACTGGTTCGGCACCGACGACATCACGTTCACCGTCGGCACCGACGAGCCGATCGTCAGCAACGTGACCCGCACGTTCCACAGTTTCACCGAGGCCGGCCGCGAGAACGGCGTGAGCCGTGTGTACCTCGGCGTGCACTTCCGCGTCGACGCGGACATCGGGTTCTCGTCCGGCACGCTGCTGGGCAACTACGTGTTCCGCAACCACCTGCGCCCGCTGACCTGCCGCGCCGACCTGAACAAGGACGGCGTCGTCAACGCCAAGGACATCACGATCTACACCAACGCGTTCTTCGCCGGCGACCCGATCGCCGACATGAACCGCGACGGGAACATCGACTACACCGACTATCAGATCTATGTGAACCTCTACTTCGCCGACTGCACGCCGGGGCAGTGAGGCCTTGACCGTGCTCTCGCAGCGGTGACACGACTTGGAGCAAGGGCGTCCGCCGAGCCTGACGGGCTTGTCGTACGCCTTTTTCGCGTGATCGGCGGCCCTGAGCCGATCTCGAACGGCGACTGTTCTGCACAGGAGCGCACGGATGCACACGGGATTCTTCGCGGTTTTTACAGGCGGTCTTCTCGCCGGCATCGTGGCTGCCCATGAGCCGCCCAAGACGCCGCCCGCCACGGTTCCGACGCTGATGGACACGCCGCTGGCCGAGATGCTGGCGCACCGGATCGCGCGGCAGGTCATCGCCGCCAGCCCGGTCGCCGAACCCGGCGATATCGCCGCGCGCGACGCCGCGGCAGAACGACTGGCCGAGTGCAAAGACCTCATCAACGCGGCCAAGGGCGAGATCCTCTGGGGGGGCTACAACCCCGACCAGGGCTACTCACCGTCGGCCTACGAACTCAACTCGACCAGCCCGATCACGCACTTCCAGTTGACGGAGTTCAACCCCAAGGTCTGGGCCAAACTCTATCTGTCGATGTTCATGTTCCCGGGCGGCTACGAGGTCCGCAGGGAAGGGGACGCGATCGTGCTCGAACTCGACACGGTCTTCCGGGGCGAACTGCCGCCGGGCGACTATCCCTACCCCTTCTGGCACTCGCCGAACAAGTGGACGGCGTACGTCAACGTCAGAAAGATCGCGATGGTCTTCGAGAACGACCGCCTTGTATCGGCCCTGCGCGTTTCGCCGCACCCCGAATCGCTGCCGCTCGTCCGTCGGAAGTGGGACGCGAAGTGGACGTGGGTGGACGAGCACGGCCAGACGCAGCCGCGGGTCGCCCTGTTCGACTACCTGTTCACCAAGGACAACCCGCACGTGGCGCCGCTCGACGAGAGTTTCCGCAAACTCGAGGCGCGGTTCCGCGAGCAGAACTGCATGAGTTGCCACGAGCCCGACAATCGCGGCCGGATCAACAACCTCCTGCTGCTGAACTACCCGAACCAGGCGCTGATCATGCGCAAGTCGCTTGTCACGATCCTGGAGGCCAACGAAATGCCGCCCGGCAGCCTCACCGCCGGCGAGCCCAAGGGCCTCAGGGACCGCGCGGTGATCGAAGAACTGATCGAACTGGCCAAGGAGTTTGAGCGACACGCCGACCGGGCGTTCGCCTACGAGGAACTGTTCGCCAAGCCGCCCACCGAGCCAGCGCCGAAGTGAATCGCCGCCCTACGGCGGGGGCAGGCTTGCGGGCTGGTCGCGCCACGGGCGATCCGGGTATTCCTCCGGCCGGATGATGTAGATCGACTCGTACTCGAAGGCGTGATCGCACTCGGTCCGGAATTGCTCGAGCAGCCGGCGCAGTTCGCCCGCGGTTTCGCCCTGTGCGAGCGTGCGGAGCGTGCAACGCGAGTCCGCGGTGCTGTCGTCACCGCTTGAATCCAGCGCATCAACCAGTTTGGACCGAAGCGCGACGGCCAGCGCGGGGCTGCCCAGCACATGGGCGGCGCGCGTCCCCGCGCGGTTGTCGGGCTGGTGGCACGCCAGGCAGCCGCGTGTCTGGAACTCTTCGGCCAGCCGCTGGTAGGCACGGTCGATCGGGCGCACGTGGGGGTTGTCGGGCGAGAGGACGTACGCGATCTGCGCGGCTCGCGGCTGCGCCGCGCCGCGTTCATCGGCCCACGTCCACCGCCCGTCCCATTGCGGTGCCGCGGGGAGTGATGCGGCGGCGGTGTCGGCGCTGACGATCTGCGACTCGACGACCGTGTCCCCCGAGAGGACGAACCTGATGGCGACGGCGGTGTGCCACGCGCGCCACAGGTCGCTCGAATGCCAGACCGGGTACGGGTAGTCGCGCGGTTCGAGGCCCTTTCGCAGGCGCGCGGGAATCTCCAGAACTGCGAACGAGCCGTTACTCCAAAGAGCGAACGGCCGATCGAACTCGAAGCACGACAGGAACGACCTGGCCCAGACCTCCCGGGCCAACGAGATCCGACCAAGGCCGGCCGCTTCGGCGCGGTCGTCCGGTTTCACGCAGGTCCACTCAACGACCTCTGCCGCGGCGTCGATGATCGCGCCGTGCCGCGACATCCGCACGCCAGCGCGGTCGCGTGCGACGCGCGGCGAATCGCCGGCAATCGTGGCCGCGGCGTCGTGGAGCGCGCCGGCAAACTCACGGAGCGTCGCCGCCACGCCGGGATCGATCGGCGGTTCGGCGGTCGGGGTGTCCGCCGCGGGCGTCGGCCCGGGGATCGGCGGCGGTGCGCCGCCGGAGGCCTGCTCCTCGGTTGGCTTGGAGCACGCTCCGGCCAGAAGGCACGGGGCTGCGAGCAGCGGCATGAGGAACTTGGCCGACCATCGAATCATGCGCATTCCCCTTCGGCGGGCGCAGCGGCACAGCGCACTCGACAACAGTATCATCGGCACCCGCGGGGTGGACCTCGGAGGCTTCATGGTCTTTGTGCGTGTGTTTGTCCTTGTGTTTGCGGCGGTCTGTTCGGGCTGCGGCATGACCATCACCCCGCCCGCCGACGTGCGCGACCCCGTCAGCGTGTTCATCGCCGACCACGGCATCCACACCAGCCTGCTCCTGCCGCGGGAAGACGGGCGCATCGCGCAGTACGCCTACTCGCAGTGGCACTGGGCCGCGCTCGATCACGACGACTGGTACCGCTCGCCGTTCGCGCTGCTCATCCCCAACGACGGCACGCTCGGCCGGCGCGACTTCGACGGCCCGTGCGACTACGACTGCGTGCACGACCGGCTCGAGAAACTCGGGCGACACCCGCCGATGCAGGCGCTCTACGAGTTGCGCGTCGAGCGTTCCGCCGCGGCGGAGGTCCTCGCGATGCTCGATGCGCGCTGGGAGTCGCAGTCCAACGGCAACGTGTTCAACGAGCGACGCGGGCTGACGTTCGTGCGCGATGCGACCAAGTACTCGCTCGGGCACAACTGCAACCACGAGGTCGCGTCGTGGGTGCGGGCGCTGGGCTGCCGCGTGAGCGGCGCGGGCATGACGGCGGACGTCACTGTCCGCAATGGCGCGCCCGCCGTCGCCGCCCGACCTCCAAGGGAGCCCGCCTCCGCCGCGGCGACAAGCAGCGAGTAATCGTCGATGCGTGGTCCGAAAAGCGGAACCGGGGGCGGCATCCTGGCGCATGTTCGGGTGATGGTCCGCCGGCCTCGTGGCCGATGGCTACCATCCGTGGAGCCGCGTCGGGGTCGGGATGTCCGATCCTTCGCGGCAGGACCGACGCCGAGCCTTGCCTGGGTGTTTGACGAACGGTTCGACTCGCATGGATTCTCCCGGGCAAAGGTTCGAGTGACGATGAAGATCTACGTCGGGAATCTGCCTTTCAGCACGAACGATGACGGCCTGCGCACGGCGTTTGAGGTCCATGGCCAGGTTGCCACGGCCCAGATTGTGATGGACCGTGAGACCGGCCGCCCGCGCGGCTTCGGCTTTGTTGAGATGCCCAACGACGAGGAGGCCCGCAAGGCCATTGCCGCCATGAACGGGCAGCAGCTCGGCGGCCGCACCCTCGTGGTCAACGAGGCGCGTCCCAAGGAGGCCGGCGGCGGCGGCGGGCGCGGCGGTTGGGGCGGCGGCGGCGGTGGCGGGCGCGGTGGCGACCGTGGCGGCCGCGGCGGCTTCGGCGGTGGCGGCGGCGGCCGGAGTTGGTAAGGCCGGTCCGGTTTCAACCCCCGATTTCAGGATCGACCATGACCCCGGCCGCGTGCTGGGGTCTTTTCTTTCCGGTTCGGGGTTGGCCGGCATCCCCCGGCCCTCCGCGTTCGTACCTGTTCTGGAGGGGTTCGTGGCGTATTGTCGTTGTCCCCGCTCGACGGAGGTCGGCGGCGGGGCGAGCAGAGGAGTGGGGGATTCGGACCGACCCAACGGCCGCAGGAGGCCAATCCATGCGCACACACATCGGGGCCGGGCGAGTTCGCGGCGGGTTCTCGCTCATCGAGATCATGGCGGTCCTTGCGATCATCGCGATCCTGACGTCGATCGCTGTCGTGGTGGCGGGTCGAGTCACCAACAGCGGGCGCATCCAGGCGACGCAGGACATCATCCGCATCCTCGACACCGCGCTGGACAGTTACGTCGCTTCGCGCGAGGCGTCGGTGCCGCCGGCCTATAAGGACGACGCGGACGTCTTCCACCCGCTGTGGGACGGACGCGCGGTCGGCTCCGCGGCCGACGCCGCGGCGGAGCCGAGCGTGCAGTTGTTCCTGCTCATCGCGGCGGAAGTGCCGGAGGTCGAGACGACGCTGCAGGGCTTGGACGCCAAGTTTGTCTCGCGCGCGACCATTGGCACCAACGGGAACTTCGTTCGCAAGTACGTCAACGGCACGCTGACCAACGTCAACGCGCTAGTGGTGAAGGACGCGTGGAACCGGCCGATCCGTTTCGTGCACCCCATCTGGCAGGGCGGCGCGGGCGACTACTGGAACGGCACCAGCGTGACCGGCGGCCGGCCGCAGTTCCTCGAGTACGACGTCAACGGCAACGGGTCGATCTCGGCGCAGGAGCGGATTCGCCGGTCGTACCGGCCCTTCGACCCCGCGAACCCCGGCGTGGCCAATCCTGTTGGCGACGCCGACGAGGGCATCTGCCCCGGCAACCGGCCGTACTTCTACTCGGCCGGGCCCGATGGCGACCCCGGCACGCGGTCGGACAACGTGTACACGAAGAAGCCGGAGTTCCCGCCCGAAACGCGGAACTTGGAGTAGTTTGACCCCGCGCCGGCACGCAGGGGGAGAGGCCAGAACGACCGGGTTTCCGGACGCTTCCGCGGCCTCCGCGTGCCGCGAGAGCCGTCCGCTCGACCTTTCGACTCGCGTGCGTATAGTTCGCGGCACGATAAGCAGACATCCGGGGTGTAGCGCAGCTTGGTAGCGCGTTTGGTTCGGGACCAAAAGGTCGGAGGTTCAAATCCTCTCACCCCGATTCAGCGACCGGCCCCGCCCCAAGCGGGGCCGGTCGTCGTCTAAACGTAAGGATCGAATCCCACGACGCGAGTATCGTCCGACGGCCGGAGATTGACGATCGGCCCCCTCTTCTCGGTCATCGCCCGAACAGCACAACACCACACCGGACCGGTGGGTTGGAAGGATGCCGATCCTCACCATGTCATGGCGAGATCCACGAGTTGATCAAGCGCGGTGCCCCAGCCTTTGTGGAATCCCATCTCCTCGTGTTTCCTTCGGCTCTCGGGATCGGCGTGTTTGGCGATCGCGATATACCGAGTTCCCGTGCCTTCCGGCTCAAGCAGAATAAACGCCGTCATGAAGGCCCCCCCCTTGGGGCGATAGCCCGGCCCGAGCGCGTCGGTGAAGACGAGCTTTCGGTTCTCCACCACCTCCAAGTAGCAGCCCGCCTCATCGGGGGTCTCCGCGCCCTCGGGTGAACGCATGATCGTGCTGAAGATGCCCCCCGGCCTCAGGTCGATCTTGCAACTGACCGTTTCCCATGGTTTGGGCGTGAACCACTTGACCAAATGTTCCGGCTCTGTCCATGCTCGCCAAACGAGTTCGGGCCGTACATCGACGACACGCTCGAGGACAAGGTCAAGGAGTGGGTTGATGTCGGGTCGATCACTCATCGTCTTTCTCCATTGTTTTCAAGTGAGCGTCCAGTTGATCGAGACGCTGATTCCAGATGTCTTGTTGGCTTTCGAGCCAAGCCGACATGGACCTGAACTGTGCTGGTATCGCTTTGACGGTCCGAACTCGCCCTTGCTTTCGTGATCGCACCAGCCCGCCCGCCTCCAGGACCCTGATGTGCTGGAGGAACGACGGCAGAGTCATCCCGTACGGCTCGGCCAGCGACTTCACCGTCATGGGGCCTTGCCGCAGCCTCTCGATGACCGAACGTCGGGTCGGGTTCGACAGGGCGTGAAAGGCCAGATCCAATGTGAGCGTTTGGGCTGCCATCTCCGGAATGTAGCCTGCTTCAACAGTAAGGTCAATGGCTAACTGTACGATCTCGGAGCCGAGCTGTTCATGGACCCGTCCCAGCACTTGGAGCAGCGTGCATCACTTCATGCACGAGCTGATCAGCAAACGGAATTCCCCTCGCCATGCGCCAATCCGGGTAGCAAACAGTTCAACTGGCGTCCTGTCACCCCGATTGTGGACAAAGACCCTGCCCCCGCGGCGGGGTCTTTGCCCATGGCGGAGTCATGGTTGAACCCCCCGACCGCCGACGCGCCCGAAGGGCGAGGATGCATCGGAGGTTCACGCCGAGCGCCGCGAGGCGCCGCGGAGCGAAGCGACGCGAAAATGCTCTCACTACGAATCGATGAAGAGGGCGGCCGTGATGCGCGGCCCATGTTCATTGGACTTGTAGCGAGTTGAGAACGCACGGCACGCGGATCGATCGGCGCCGATCAGGCGCAGTTCGTCGAGTGCGTCCTTGCACCAGCCGTCGCCGCGTGGTACGCTGAGTTCGCGGGAAACCGCGGAGGAGAGACCACGATGCGCGCGATGTGTCATGCGGCGGCGGCGGTGTTGTTGTGCGCCGCCGCGGCGGAGACGTACGGCGACGGCTTTGTCGCGGGGCGGATCTACTCGTCCTACGACGGCGGTTTCGTCGAATGGGACACGTCGTTGCAGGTGACCCGGTCGGTGCCGATCTCGGGCCTCGGCGGCGCGACGGGCATCGTGTTCAACGGCGCGGGCAACATGGTGATGATCGGCTACCGGCAGAACGCGCCGCGCCTGCTGGAGGTCGACGGTTTCGGCCAGATCGTCCGCTCGACCACGTTGAACACCGGCGGCTCGCTCCTCCGCGGCTCGTACGTCGACTACAACGCCGCGACGAACAGGTACGTCGTCGCCGAGGAGCGCCGCGTGCGCCTGCTCGACGCGGACTTCAACACGGTGGCGGTGAGCGCGGACGTGTTCACGCGCGCTTCGGGCGTGGCCTTCGGCGCGGGCGGTGTCGTGTACGCGGTCGATCAGACCAACGGCACGCTGCGCGTCTTCACCGCGGGCCTGCAGCCCATCAGCAACCTTTCGATCGGTGGCTGGGTCCGCACCGGCATGGAACTGGCCAACAACGGCGACCTGCTGCTGACGGCGTTCGGCGATGGGACGATCCAGCGCTGGAGCCCGCCCGCGGGGCCGGTGTCGACGATCGTCTCGGGCCTTGGATACGGCAACCTGTCCGACGTCGACCAACTCCCCGATGGCCGCATCGTCAGCATTTCGGCGAGCAACACGCTGAACCTGTACACACAAACCGGCCAACTGCTCGCGACCGGGTCGTTCGGTGCATTCGGCGACGGCGTGGCGTACTTCGTGCCCGCGCCATCGACCGGCCTCGCGGCGGCGGTGGGGTTCGCGCTCGTACACCGCCGCGGGCGGCGGCGCCTTCACTCGAACGCCGACTGACAGCCCCGCTTTCACAGGTGCAGCAGCACCTTCGCCGTGGTGAAGTAGATCAACAGGCCCGTGATGTCGACGATCGTCGTCAGCGCGGGCGTCGAGACGACCGCCGGGTCGAGCCGCAGCGAGCGCGCCATCACCGGCAGGCCCGCGCCGACCATCGTCGAGGTCACCGTCTGCACCGCCAGCGCGATCGAGATCACCCACGCGATCTGCCCGAGCGTGAAGCCGCTCGGCAGTTCCGTCCCGCCCGAGAGCAGCATCACCTTGACAAACGCCAGCGCGCCCAGCAGCAGGCACAGCATCAACCCCACCGCGCCCTCCTTCAGGATCACCCGCCACCAGTCCCGCGGCGTGATCTCGCCCACCGCCAGCGCGCGCACGACCACCGTCGCCGCCTGGCTGCCAACGTTGCCGCCCGTGTCGGCCACCATCGGCATGTAGAAGGCCAGGATCACCAGCGTTGTCAGCGCGTCCTCGAACCCGTGGATGACCATGCCCGAGATCAGTCCCGCCGCGGCGAGCCCGACGACCCAGTACACGCGCCGGTGGAAGTGCCGGCGGGCGGGCGTGGAGAGGTAGGTCTCGTCCTCGCGCGGCGGCGCGACCGCGCCTATGCGCGCGAAGTCCTCGGTCACTTCGCGCCGGACCGCGTCGGCCAGGTCGTCGTGCGTCACGATGCCCACGATCCTCCCGTCGGCGTCGACCACGGGCAGCGCAAGCAGGTCGTACTCCTCGACGATCTTCGCGGCGGTTTCGGCCGAGTCCGACGCGCCCACGCGGAGCACGTCCTCGTGCATGATGTCGCGCACCAGCCGAGACGGCGCGGCGAGGATGAGGTCCTTGAGCGACACGAACCCGACCAGTCGGCCGCTGTCGTCGGTGACGTAGGCGTAGTAGATCGTCTCCTTGCGCGGGGCCTGCAGGCGCAGTTCGGCGACGGCCCCCGCGGCGGTCATCGTCGGTCGCAGCGCGGCAAAGTCGGTGTTCATGATCGCGCCGACCGTCCCCGGCTCCTGCGCCAGGAGGCGCCGCACGTCCTCGCGCGCGGCCTTGTTCAGCAGCGGCAACAGTTCCTCGCGTGCCTGCTCGCTCAGACGGCCGACCAGGTCGGCCCGGTCGTCGGGCGGCATGCGTTCCAGCACCGCCGCGATCTCGGGGCGCGACGTCCCGCTCACCAGTTCGTCCTGCACCTCGGGCTCAAACTCGGCGACGACCGCCGCGCGCAGGTCGATCGGCAGCGCGGCGAGCACGCGCCATCGCTCCGCCGGCTCAAGGTCGCTGACGCAATCGGCGACGGTTCGCGGGTGCAGGTCGTGCGCCGCCGCCGCGAGCGCGGACAGGTCGTCGCGCTCCAGCATCTCGCGGATCTCGGGCGTGAACAGCGGGTTCCGCATGCGGACCTCCTTCCGGCGCACGGGCCGGTCGGGGCGCATGCCTCGGCCTCACCCGGCGCGGCGAACGGTGTTGCAACAACAGCCTTCGATCATGGTGGGGCTCGTGGTCGGGGCGATCGGTCTGCCGATTGTTCGGTGACTTCTTCGCACCGTCAACAACCTGTTGGTACATTTGCACCGATGAGCAACACAAGCGCCGTCGATCGGCTCGGGCTTCTGGCCGTCTGTCCGGGCCTTCTGGTGGTCCTGCTGGCGCTCGCGGCATCGGGCTGCGCGGCCGCGAACCAACGCGAGCGGGAGAGCCGGGCCGCCGAAGGGGCGGAGCCCGCTGTGCAACTCGGCAACTTCGCGATCAGCCTCGCGGTGAAGGACCTCGCCGTGTCGCGAGCGTTCTACGAGCGACTCGGGTTCAGAACCTTCGGCGGCGACCCGGCCGCGAACTGGCTGATCATGCAGAACGACACGTGCACGATCGGATTGTTCCAGGGGATGTTCGAGAAGAACACGCTGACGTTCAACCCGGGCTCGGACCGCAACGCCAAGCCGCTGGCGCAGTTCCAGGACGTGCGCGACATCCAGCGCGCGCTGGTCGCGCGGGGTGTGGTCCCCGTGGCCGGGGCCGACGAGGCCACCGACGGCCCCGCGTTCTTCATGCTGCTCGATCCGGACGGCAACCCGATCCTGGTCGATCAGCACGTGCCGCGGCCCAACGGGCGGTAGTCCCGGGCGCGGCGGCCGCGTGCGGGCGCGCCCCGATCAGACGCGCCGAAGCGGGAGAAGGGCGCGGGCGCGCGGCTCGCGGCAGAGGATCGCCAGCCACACGACCACGCCGACAATGACCGGCGCGATGAACGGGTCGCCCACGCGCACGTGCGTCGCGACCGCGCCGCCGAGATAGCCCGTGAGCAGGACCGCGCCCAGCACGGCCGTCCGCGGGACGAGAAACAGCACGACGCAGGCCAGTTCGACGAAGCCGATGGGCGCGGCGAGCCGCGCCGGGTAGCCGAACACGCCCTCGAACTGCTCGATCATCTCCGGCGGGCGGAGGAACTTCATCGTCGCGCTGAAGGTCAGCAGGAGCCCGAGCAGGGCGGTGAGTACCCAGCCGACAATGGTCAGCCCCTTGGGGTTGGCGTTCATGGATGCTCCGATTCTTGAGTGGACCGCGCACCACCGGGCGCGCGTGTCCTACCTGCGCTGCGCGGCGCCGCCTTCGGCGTTCAGGCCTCGACCAGCACCTTGAACCCGCCCCACGACATCTTCTTGACGTCGAACGGCATGTTCTTGGGGTCGCACGACGCGGCCAGCCGCGGGTCCTTCATCACCCTGGCGTTGATGCGGTTGCGGTCGGCCTTGGACTTGTACACAATCCACGAGAACACCACCGTCTCGCCGGCCTTGGCCTTGGCGAGTTTGGGGAACTTCAGGCCGAACGGCACGTTCATGTCGTCGCCGACGCACTCGCGGTACTCCAGCGCGCCGTGTTCCTTCCAGACCTTCGCGCCCACCGCGGCGAGTTTCCTGTAGGCCTTGATGTTCTTGGTGGGGACAACGAGGACGAAGCCGTCGACATAGGGCATGTGTCACCTTTCAGGAAGGCGGTGTCTGGTGGTGCGTCGAGGATAGCCGGCCGGGGCGCTCGGGCCACGGGCCAGCATCGAATGGGCGCGTAGGGCGGGACGGTGGGGGGGGGGGAGGCAAACACACGTCACTCGGTCACAACGTGCCGCAGCGCCCGTTGGCATGAGTTCGTCGGCGTGTTCAGCGCATGCTTGAGGGGCCGGCAACTCCGGATCAGGAACGCGAACCGGTGGGGCAGGCGAGACGCCTGCCCCACCGGATAGGGCGAGGCCGCGTTTCTGCGGGCACTCGCACCGCAAGACCCCGAACCCCAGTACAACGGGCCGGTGTCAGAGGCCGCGTTTCTGCGGGCACTCGCACCCGTGCCCATCGAGCGGTTCGTCGATGATCGGGGGCGGCACCTCACCCTCGACGAACTCCGCCGGCGGGAGGGGCTTGATCCCCCGGCACCCCGGAAGCCCCGTCCGGCACCGGCACCGAAGCCCCCGTCACCGGAGACGCAGGCAGCGGCGGCACGGGCACGGGCGGACGCTGAAGAGGCGGCACGCAAGGCGGCGGAAGCCGAGGCCGCTGCTGCTCGGCGAGCAGCGGAGGAAGCGGCACGGGCGGCGGAGGCCGAGGCCCGGCGTGCGGCGGCACCCGCCCCCGATCCGGTCCCTCCGTCCCCACCCGGACCCACCCCGGCCCCCGTCGGCGGTGGACCGTCCTTCGGGAAGGCCGAACCCCGGAGCGAGAAGGAACTCAGCACCGAAACCGGCATCAACGCCACGTCGGTTATCGAGTTCGAGGACGGGACCAGGGGCGTCTACAAGCCCGAGGCGGGTGTGGACGCTGACTTCGCACGGGCGGGCTACAAGAACGTGTACAACCGCGAAATCTCCGCCTACATCATCGACCGGCTCGCGGGGTTCGACCTTGTGCCGGAAACGGTGGAGTTCAACGGCTCACGCGGCGTCGGGTCGCTTCAGCGGTTCGTGGAGAACGCGAAGTTGCCGTACGAGTCGCCGGTGAAGTTGCAATACGACGACCGGTTCTTCGCCTTCGACATCCTGATCGCGAACGTGGACCGGCACAACGGCAACGCGATGATCAAAGTGGAGAACGGCGTCGGCAAGTGGGTTGCTATCGACAACGGATTCTCGCTTCTCGACAACGAGAAACTTTCGCGGTCCTTCTCCGGCTTCCGGCAGCCCGGCCCCGACTATGTTCGCGGGTTCAGTGAAGAGACGATCACGATGATCGAACTCTTCATGGATAAGGAATCCGAAGTGCGGGCAGCCCTGAGTGGCAGGTTGACTGATAAGGAAATCGACTCTATCTTTGACCGGGCCAGATTCATTCTCGCTCAGGATGCCGGTGCTACCATCACCGAAATCAGCGATAACTTCAAGAACTGGATTCGCGGGCGGTCTGACGAGCGGGGCGTGCCGTTGGGCATCAACGATCCCCGGCGGCAGAAGCCGGGTCGATAGGAACACTCATGGTCACGATCTTCAGGAAGACGGAAGACGACGGCACCCAAGAGACGGTCTTCGTCGTCACCCTCGCTGAAGGGGGTGTGCTCCGTGTGTCCGGCAACAAGGTCGCGGCGGAGATGCTCGGCATCCCCACCCAACCGCTCCGGTTGCTCGACGGGTCGTTCGTTGACCCCAAAGATGATCCGTACCTGTACTTGAAGAAACTGGCCGTGATGTACAGCGGCAGTCGGCTGCGTGCAGAGTTTGTGGCGTAAGGTTCAGATAGCCGATACAATCGGCGGGGCATGGAACGGCGTGATGCCGAGCTGCTCTGTCCAGAACAGGGTATCGTGGATTGGGGTCCCTACACCTTGATGGCGTAGGCGGCGACCTTGAACGCGGCCTGTGCGAAGAGGGTGTTCTGCTTCCGGCTCCGCAGCGTGCTGCCCATGGTGCGTTTGATTGCG
>CALKJW010000006.1 GCA_937995595.1 uncultured Phycisphaerales bacterium
GCTTCGGTGTTGTGCTGCGTTGCTGTCCCGTGCAGGGGTCCGCGCCCGTGCGCCCGCGTTCACTCCTCCACGAAGTCGAAGTGCCTGCCGTGCAGTTTCTCGAGCAACTCGCGCGTGCGGTCGGGGTCGAACTTGGGGTCCGACGCCTCGATGCAGATGACGAATCGGTCGTCGGAGACGCGGAGGAACCGGTCCTTCTTCAGGAGCGGGTGGTACCACATGGGCAGCGCGTTGAAGGCGAACATGCCCAGCAGCGCGCAGAACGCGGTGAAGAGCACGCCGATCTCGAACGTCACCGGCACCCACGGCTGGAACGCGTCGAACGGCTTGCCCTGCACGACCGTCGCGTAGCCCTTCGTGGTCACCCACCACTGGAACAGATACCCCAGCCCCGCGCCCGACAGGCCGACGATGCCCGTCAGCAGCGGGAGCTTGGTCGCCTTGAGGCCCATCGCCTCCTCCATGCCGTGCACGGGGAACGGCGAGTAGACGTCCCAGCGCGAGTACCCCGCGTCGCGGACCATCTCCGCGGCGTGGAACAGGTCGGCGGGCGTGTCGAACTCGGCCATCACGCCGTAGACGACGCCGCCGTCCTCGGTCTTGTAGATCTTTCGGGCCTTGCTCATGGGTCAACTCGTGTGCGTGGTGCGCGGGGACGCGAACTCAGTGGTGATCCGGGTGCGGGCTGGCCTGCGGCATGACGTTCTTGATCTCGCTCATCGCGAACGCGGGCAGGAAGCGGAGGAAGAGCATGAACAGCGTGACGAAGATGCCCACGGTGCCGACGAACGTGAGGATGTCCACCGGCGTGGGGAAGAACATGCCCCACTCGCCGGGCAGGAACGCGCGGTGCAGCGACGTGACGATGATGACGAACCGCTCGAACCACATGCCGACCGTGACCGCCATCGAGACGACGAAGATCCACAGCGGGCTGGTGCGGAACCGCTTCACCCAGAACAACTGCGGGCTCAGCACGTTGCACGAGATCATCGCCCAGTAGGCCCACCAGTACGGCGCGCTGCGCTCCAGCCCGAGCCAGTCGGCGATGAACGGCGGCATCAGACGGTTGTACATGAACACGTCGGCCTCGTACTTGTTGGCCGAGTACCACGCGATGAAGAACTCCATCGCGTACGCGAAGCCGACCATCGAGCCCGTGACCAGGATGATCTTGGCCATGTTCTCGAGGTGGCGCAGCGTGATGAGTTCCTTCATGTTGGGGTAGAGCTCGCGCGCCGGGATCATCAGCCCCAGCACCATCGCGAAGCCGCCGAAGATCGCGCCGGCCACGAAGTACGGCGGGAAGATCGTGGTGTGCCAGCCCGGCAGGATCGACGTCGCGAAGTCGAACGACACGATCGAGTGCACGCTGAGCACCAGCGGCGTGCTCACGCCGGCGAGCATGATGTAGGCCTTCTCGTAGTTCTGCCAGTGGCGCGTGCTGAACCGCCAGCCCATCGACAGCAGGCCGTAGATCCACGCCCGCAACTGGTCCTGCCGGATGTTGACAAACGGCGCGACCGTCGGGCCCGTCGCCCTCTTCAGACGCAACGCCGCGCGGTCGCGCAGCGTCGCGAAGTCGGGGATCATGCCCATGTACCAGAACAGCAGCGAGACCGTGAAGTACGTGCTCACCGCGAACACGTCCCACAGCAGCGGGCTGCGGAAGTTCGGCCAGATCGCGTTGGCGTTCGGGATCGGGAAGACCATCCAGATCATCCAGATCCGCCCGACGTGGATGCCGGGGAACGTGCCGGCGCAGATGACCGCGAAGATCGTCATCGCCTCCGCCGCGCGGTTGATGCTCGTCCGCCACTTCTGCTTGAGCAGGCACAGGATCGCGGAGATGAGCGTCCCGGCGTGGCCGATGCCGATCCAGAACACGAAGTTGGTGATGTCCCACGCCCAGTCGACCTGGTTGTTCAGGCCCCAGACGCCCACGCCCGTCACCAAGAGGTACAGGATCATCAGCGTGCCGATGCCCGCGAGCGTCGACACCAGGCCGAACACCGGCAGCCACCACCCGCCCGGACGCTGCTCGCAGTAGCCGCAGACGATCTCCGTGACGTCGTGGAAACTCCGGTTGTTCAGCACCAGCGGCGCACGCTTCGACGGGTCGTCGATCAGCGTGCCGTCCCCGGTCTGCGGGTCCATGGTCAGCGGCCGATCCGGGACAAGCGCCCCGGTCAGCCGTCCCGCGGTGATCTCGTCAGGATGCAACGCGCTCATGCATGCGCTCCCAGAACGCTCAGGCTCAGCCGGTACCCGGCGTCCTGCTCGGCCTTGTCGGTGTCAAACATCATCGGCCCGTGCGCGTGGCCCGCGCCGGCCTTGCCGTTCCCCCCGTGCCCGTGGTCGAACGGGTGGTCCCACAGGTGCTTCCGCTCCGCCGAGACCAGCTCGGGGTTCGGGTTGCGGACCGCGAGCATGTGCGTCGTGCGCGGCCGCGTGTTGAGGTACCCCAGCAACTGGTACGTCCGACCCGACGACCGCATCGCGTGCACGCGGCTGCCGGTCCGCTTGCTCCCGTCCGCGTTCGTGTACGCCGTCCCGGTGTCGTAGATGTCGCCGAACACGATCGCGTCCGTCGGGCAGGCCTGCTGGCACGCGCTCTGCACCATCCCGTCGGGGATGCGCTCCAACCCCTTGAGTTTGGCCTCGATCCGCGCCTCGTTCACGCGCTGCACGCAGAACGAGCACTTCTCCATCACGCCGCGCGACCGGATCGTCACGTCCGGGTTCATCTGCAGTTTCTGGATCTCGTCGAGCCGCTGGCGCAGCCGCGGCGGGATCAGGTTCACGTTCCCCGGGTCGGCCTTGATCGCCGACAGCGTCTCCCGCCCGATGTAGTCGCCGTTGAACTTCTTCACCCCGTAGTCGAAGAAGTTGAACCGACGCACCTTGTACGGGCAGTTGTTGGCGCAGTACCGCGTGCCGATGCACCGGTTGTACACCATGTAGTTCATGCCCTCGGGGCCGTGCACCGTCGCGTTCACCGGGCACACCGTCTCGCACGGCGCGTTCTCGCAGTGCACGCACGCCACAGGCTGGTGCGCCACCTCCGGGTTCGGGTCGTTCCGGTCGTGGCCGGTGAAGTACCGGTCCACGCGGATCCAGTGCATCTCGCGGCCCTTGTTCACCTCGACCTTGCCCACCACCGGGATGTTGTTCTCCGCCTGGCAGGCGATCGTGCACACGTTGCAGCCCGTGCACAGCGTCTGATCGATGCTCATGCCCCACTGCGGGTTCTTCGCAAAGTCCGGCGGCGTGCCGGTCTCGCCGCTGGGCGCGGCGGTGGGCCCGGGCCCGCCGATCACCGGCGGGTCCTTCAGCCCGCGCTGCGGGTTCGTGTACGCGTTCACGTTCGCCGGCGCGTGCGCCAGTTCGCCCATCCGCTCGGCGAAGTTCAGTTGACGCTCCTGCCCGTACGGGTCGATCGTCAGCCGCTTCTTCTCCTCCGCCGACAGGCCCTTGAACGGGTCGTCGCCGTACGCCGCCCACGCCGCGAGGTCGGCCTCGCGCACGATCGCGCGACCCTCCATCGACCCGTGCGACTGCGTCGTCGAGATGTTGTACCACGGCGAGCCGACCGTCGTCCGCACCACCTCCGCGCCGCGCGCCGTGCGCCGGTTGCGCCCCGAGGCCAGCGGGTACGCGTTGAACCCCACGCCCGTGCCCACGTGCCCGCACACCGTGCGGCCGTAGCCCAGCGGCAGCACCACCGTGTCGTCGGCGATGCCGGGCACCGCCCACGCCGCGATGGTCATGCTCGCGCCGTTCACCGTCACCTTGACCATGCGGCCCTTGGGCTTCTTGTCGGTCGGGTCGGTCTGCTCGATGCCCAGCCGCTTGGCCGTCGCCGGGCTGACCATCGCCGCGTTGTCCCACACGATCTTGCTCAGCGGGTCCGGCAGTTCCTGCAGCCACGAGCAGTTGGCGAAGCGACCGTCGCCCACGTTCCCGATCGAGAACACCACGTCGAGGCTGTTCTCGCCCGGCGCACGCGGCGGCTCCCACCTGCCCAGCGCGGCCGCGGCACGGCCCATGACCGACGCCGCGCCGCCCTGCACGCCCGCCAGCCCGCCCGCCGCGGGAGCCTCGCCCTGCGCAAACACGCCGTTGTGCAGCGCGCGACGCCACCAGCCCTCGAAGCCCGCGCCCGCGTCGGCCCCGCCGACGCGCGAGCGGTACACCGTCCGCACGATCTCGTACCCGTCCAGCGACTCCTCGCCCGCCAGCATCGCCAGCAGTTCCAGTTCGCCCCTAGCCCCGAACAGCGGCGCGATCATCGGCTGGATCGGCGCCAGCGTCCCGTCCGCCGCCTCGGTGTCGCCCCACGACTCGAGGAAGTGCGCCAGCGGCAGTTTCCACGTCGCCGCGGCGACCGTCTCGTTGTCGCCCACGCTCGCGACGATCCGCTCCTTGGCCCGCGCGAACATCTCGGCAAACCTCGCGCCCGCCGGCGCGTCGTACACCGGGTTCACGCCGATGCACACAACCGTCTCCGCGCCCGAGGCCAGCGCGGACGACGCGCCGTTGATCGCCTCGTCGGCGGTCATGCTCTCCGCGGCGGTCATCGGCCGGTAGTTGACCGTCGAGCCCGCGTTGCCCAGCGCGACATTCAGCGCGTGCACCAGCGCGTGCACCTCGGCGCTCTGCGTCGGGCCCGCCGCGATCAGCGTCCGGCCCGGACGCTGCGCCAGCAGGTCTCTGGCGATGGCGGAGACCGTCTTCTGATCGACGCCCGACGCGGCGGGCGCGCGGTTCAGGGCGTCGGCCAGCGGGCCGGCGTTCTTCAGACCCTGCCTCACCAGTTCCCCGGCCAGCGCGACCGCGAACACGCCCACCTGGCTCGGCGCCAGGCGCACGCGGTGGTCGGCCTTCGAGCCCGTCACCGTCCAAGCCGACTCGACGGCGTACAGGCGGTTCATGCCGTCGGCCCCGGAGACGACCCGCCGCCGCGCGCCGAAGCCGCGCGCGTTGGCCAGCGCGTTGCCGCCGTCGTCGTGCAGCAGCAGGTCGCGGTCGAGCGTCACGATCACGTCCGCGTTCTCCAGCCGCAGCGACTCGCGCATCGGCTTGCCGAAGGCCAGCGTCGAACCATCGATCGCGCTGTCCGCGCCGGCGGGGTCGTAGTAGAACCACCGGGCCTTGGGGAACCGCTCCTCGACGCGCGACCGCATCACCGCCAGCGCGGGGCTGGTCTTGCGCTCGACGATGAACACCAGCCCCTCGCCGCGCCGCTCGGCCAGGCGCGCAAAGTGCTGCCTGGACCACACCGCAAAGTCCTTCCACGAGCGCGGCACGTCCGCGCCCGAGGGGACGTACACCGGGTCCTTCAGGCGGTCCGGGTCGTAGAGTTCGAGGATCGACGCCTGCGACCACAGGCTGCTCTTGCCGCGGTTGATCGGGTGGTTCGGGTTGCCCTCGACCTTGGTCGGCCTGCCCTCGTGCGTCTCGACCAGCAGGCCCTCGGCCCCGCCGCCGGGCAGCGGCATGCTCGTCGCGTAGTACACGGGCTTGCCGGGGATCACGTCCTCCGGCACCTCGCGCGAGAAGGCCATGATCTTGTGGTCGGGCCTGCGACAGCCGGGGATCGTCGCCGCCCCCGCCAGCGCGACCGACGCGCCCATCAGTTTCAGGAACGTCCGCCGAGTCTCGCCGTTGATCATCGACGCGCCCGCGGGGAACTCGCGCTCCAGCCAGTCGCGGAACTCGGGCGTGTCCGCGGCGTCATCGAGCCCGCGCCAGTAGGCGCGCCCGTTGGCGCCGACGAGTTCGTGCGGCGTTTGGCGCGGCTTGGCCGCGGGCAGTTGGCCGACTGTCGAATGGCATTGGTCCATGCTCATCGCGTGTGATCCGTGTCGCGAGGTCCGGTCGGGGTGTCGCGGAGAGTCGTGTCGGGTCGGGTCAGTAGTGGCAGGCGCCGCAGTTCTCGGGCAGCAGGTGCAGGTCGTGCTCGCGGAGGCCGCTCAGCAGCGCCGCGCCGCCCGGCGTGCCCGAGTCCAGACCGCCCAGCCCGCTGCTGGCCGTGTTCAGGAACTTCGTGCTGCGGAACTGGTTCCGGACCCAGTACAGGTCCGTCACCTTGTCGCGCGGCACCAGGTGCGGCTCGGGGTTGCGGTGGCAGTCCAGACACCAACTCATCGAGAGCGACTCGACCTGGTGCACGACCTCCTGCTCCATGATGTTGCCGTGGCACGAGAAGCACGACACGCCCGCGTTGATGTGCACGTTGTGCGGGAAGTTGCGGACGTAGTCCGGCAGTTTGTGCACCCGCCGCCACCGGATCGACTCGTCCCTGGCCCACGCGTCGCGCACGAAACGAAGATTGGCCGGGCGCGCGAACTTCTCGTCCACGTGGCCCTCGGCGTGACAGCCCATGCACGTGCTCACGCTCGGGATGTTCGCCTCCGACGACTCCTCGACGTGGCTGTGGCAGTAGCGGCAGTCAAGGCCCAGTTTGCCCGCGTGAATCTGGTGGCTGAATCCGGGGTACATCACCCCCGGCACGCGCGGGCTGGCCTCGCGCAGCAGCACGTCCTCGTACTCGGGAGTCAGGTACGGCTGCGAAGGCATGTAGCCGACGCGCCAGAACTTCGGCGTCGCGTAGTACCACACGCCCGCGACCGCCGCGCTCCCGCCGCCGAGAACGCCCGCGAGAATCAGCGGCGGGAGTTTGTTGAACCACTTCGGGAAGATGGTGGACACGTGTGTGCTTCCTCCGGCCTGATGCTGCGCCGCCGCCGCGGCAGGGCCGCCGCGCCGTCCCGCCAAACGGGCACCGTTATCGACCGCCCATTCCCGCTCAAGAGCAAGATTTGCGGTCAGGCAGGAAGTCTCGCAGGTATGTTCCTACTCTGTCAAGGCGAGAGTGCCATCAAACTCAAATGAGATTGAGTCTCAACCAGTCTCGGTGGTCTTCCGGAGAACCACATGGCTGATTTGCTCCCACCCTCGGGCATCCATCCCGAACCTCGGGCCGGGCTTCTGAGCAGGGCCATCGTCGTCGGATTCGCCGCGGCGGTCGCCGTCTGGTCCTCGTGGTTCATCACCCACCTGCCGTGGATCGGCATGGCCGAATCCACGAGCATTCCCCTGCTGTTGGGTGTCTGGGTCATCGCCACCGCCGCGGCGATCGGCTGGATCGGCGAGTCCCGCCGCGCCCAGGTCGGGTTGCTCTCGGGTGTCGTGGGTGGCCTGGTGGGCCTGCTCATCCTCGGCAGCAAGATCGTTCCCGACGCAACGCCCGAGGGCCCCGTCGGCGTCGCGCGCGATTCGTCGCTTCCGCCCGTCTACCTGATCGTGCCGGGCTTCGTGGCCCTTGGGGCGGTGCTGGGGCTGATCGGCGGCGTGGTGAGCGTCCTCCTGCCGCGCGAGCGGGCCGCCGGCGACAGCCTGTCGCGATTCGGCATCGTCGTCTCGGTCGGCGTGGTGCCGCTGCTGGTGGTTGGCGGCTTGGTGACGAGCACCGACTCGGGCATGGCCGTGCCCGACTGGCCCAATACCTACGGCTCCAACATGTTCCTCTACCCGCTCGGCCCGCGTTCCGATGCCGCGACCTATCTCGAGCACTCGCACCGCCTGTTCGGCTCGCTCATCGGCCTGATGACGCTGGTGCTCGCCGCGTGGGTGTGGGCCAGCGACCGGCGCGGCCGGGTCCGCGTGCTGGCGGGCGTCGCGCTCGGGCTGGTCGTCGTGCAGGGCGTGATCGGCGGCGGGCGCGTGCTCATGGGCTCGACCGACGCCGCGGCCGACAACCGCGCCATGGCCATGCTGCACGGCGTGCTGGCGCAGCTGGTGTTCGGCGTGATCGTCGCGCTGGCCGCGACGCTCTCGCCTCTGTTCAGGTCTCCGCTGCGTTTGCCGCCCAACCGCGCGCACCGGCGCTTCAAGGCCTTCGCCACGGGCTTCACGCACGCACTCATCCTGCAACTGGTCTTTGGCGCGATGTACCGGCACATGCGGCACGGGCACGCCCTCTGGACCCACGCCGGCTTCTCGCTCATCGTCGTGCTGCTCGCGCTGCTGGCGGGCTTTGCGGCCATCGGCCTGACGCGCTCCGCCGAGGATAACGAGCCCGCGCCCCTCGGCAACGAGCCGGGCGCGGTCGATCTGTCCTGCACGCTCGGCCGCATCGGCTGGGGCATGGTCGTGATCGTGGGCGTGCAGTTCGCGCTCGGGTGGGCGGCGTTCTTCGTCGGCGGCGAACACCGGACCGCCGCGTCGCCTTTGGAGGCGATCATCCGCACCGCCCACCAGGCCAACGGCGCGGCGTTGATCGCGCTGGCCGCGCTGGGCTTTGTCTGGTCGCGCTGGGTCCTTTGGCGGGCCACGGCCTGATCGGGGTTCGATAAACCGGGCCAAACGCCCAACCGCGCCGGAATCCGCGCGGGAAAGCGGCAATTCCGTGATACCGTGGGCGTTTGGCCGACGTATCGACACGGAGGGACCGTTCCGATGCCGCGCCACCTGTTCAGCCGATCGAGCGTCCCGCCGGCCGCCCCCGGCGGCCCGGCGACTGCACCCCCGGACGACCCCGGCGGCGCGCCCGCGCGGCGCCCGCGCGGCAGGCCGATCAGTTCGTCGCTGGCGCCGATCCGCGCGCGCGACTTCGGCTTCGAGCAGGCGCGGCACCTGCTGTGGCGCGCCGGCTTCGGCGGCACGCCCCAGCAGATCCAGACGCTCGCCTCGTGGGGACCGGAGCGCGCGGTCGACTACCTGCTGAACTACGACGACATCCCCGCCGAGGACGTCAAGGGCACGCTCTTCGACCGCGACATCATGCGCCCCATGAACGCCGAGGAGCGCGGCGAGATCGCCCGGGCGCGCATGCGCGGCGACGAGGCCGCGATCGACCGACTCCGCGCCCAGCGCCAGCGGGCCGAGCAGAACGACCGCGAGCAGATGCGCAGGATCCAGCGCTGGTGGCTCAGGCGCATGATCGAGACGCCGCGCCCGCTCGAAGAGAAGATGACGCTGTTCTGGCACGGGCACTTCGCGACCTCGTACCGCACGATCGAGGACTCGTACCACATGTTCGTGCAGAACCAGTTGTTCCGGCGCAACGCGACGGGCAACTTCGGCGAACTGCTCTTCGCGATCATCCGCGACCCGGCGATGATCGCCTACCTCGACAACAACGACTCGCGCAAGGGCCGGCCCAACGAGAACCTGGCGCGCGAACTGATGGAACTCTTCAGCCTCGGCGTCGGCAACTACACCGAGCAGGACATCAAGGAGGGCGCGCGGGCCCTCACCGGCTACACCTTCAACGACGACGAGTTCGTCTTCCAGCGAAACAACCACGACGACGGGCCCAAGGTCATCCTCGGCGAGCGCGGCACGCTCGACGGCGACGGCTTCGTCCGCGCCATCCTCAAGCAGCCCGCGTGCTCGCGCTACATGGCCCGGAAGTTGTACCGCTTCTTCGCCGCCGACTACCCCACCGGCCGGCCCGAGATCGACGGACCGGCCGACGCCGTCATGCGCCGGCTCGCGGCGACGATGGTCAGCGGCAGGTACGCGCTCCGCCCCGTGCTGCGGCAGTTGTTCCTCTCCGAGCACTTCTACGAGCCCGCGCTCATGAACGAGATGATCAAGTCGCCGACCGAACTGGTCGTCGGCGCGGTCCGCTCGCTCAACACCCCGGTGCGCGACATCGGCGTGCTCACCGACGCACTGGGACTGATGGGCCAGAACCTGTTCTTCCCCCCCAGCGTCAAGGGCTGGGACGGCGGACGCGCCTGGATCAACACCAGCACCCTCTACACCCGCCAGAACATCCTCTGCTTCCTGCTCACCGGGCAGTTGCCCGCCGGACGGCGCGACGCCCTCCGCGACGTCGAGAGGTACGACCCCTCCGACCTGCTGGCCGACCTGCGCGACTCGGGCGCGGCGACCGATCCCGACGCCGTCGTCGACTACGTGCTGCGCTTCGCGCTGGGCAACAACACGCCGCGCAACCGCGAGACGCTCTCCTCCTTCCTTCGCCAGCACGGCGGGCGCGTGACGCCCGAGACCGTCACCGGCCTGCTGCTGCTGGTGACGGCGATGCCGGAGTACCAGTTGTGTTGAAGGGCCCATCCTCCCCCGCCCTCTTTGCTGCTTTCCTGCTTTCTTGATCCGCTGCTTTGGCGCTCACGCACGGAGCCTCCCCATGCCCGACCCCATCGCCTTCACGCGCCGCCAGTTTCTCTCGACCGGGCTGGTGCTCACCTCCGCCGCGGCGACGGTCCCGGCCTTCATCAACCGGTCGGCCCTCGGCCTGCCGATGCCCGCCGACTTCATGTCCGAGATCCCCGGCGTGCCGACAGACCACGTGCTGGTCGTCGTGCAGCTCGGCGGCGGCAACGACGGCCTGAACAGCGTCGTGCCCTTCGGCGACCCGGCCTACTACCGCGCGCGCCCCTCCATCGGCATCCGCGAGAACAACGCGCTCAAACTCGACAAGGCCGCGGGCATCGGCCTGCACCCGAGCATGCGCGGCATCAAGGACCTGCACGACCAGGGGCTGTGCGCGATCGTGCAGGGCGTGGGCTACCCCAACCCCAACCGCTCGCACTTCAAGTCGCTGGACATCTGGCACACCGCCGACACCTCCGCCACCGGCGACGGCTGGCTGGGCCGCTACTTCGACGCCGAGTGCTGCGGCGTCGGCGAGGGCGGCAAGCCCGAGCCCGAGCCAATGGCCGGCATCGCCATCGGCCGCGAGGCCCCGCTCGCCATGCAGGGCCGGCTGTCGCGCGCCATCGGCTTCGAGGACCCCAACCTCTTCCGCTGGCTCGGCAAGGACGTGCACGCATCGCTCGACGACCCCTACGAGCAGATCAACCGCCGCGGCGTGGTCGACGGCGTTCCCGCCGACACCAACGCCGGGTTCCTCATGCGCACCGCCCTCGACGCGCAGATCTCCAGCGAGCAGATCCGGCGCGCCGTCGCGCAGCGCCCGCTGTCGCAGTATCCCAACAACGAACTGTCGCGCCAGTTGCAGATGATCTCGAGCATGATCCGCGCGGGGCTCAAGACCCGCGTGTACTACGCCAACCTCGGCGGCTTCGACACGCACGCCGGCCAGGGCGGCGAGCAGGGCCGCCACGCCCAACTCATGGACACGCTCGCCTCGTCGCTCAAGGCCTTCTACGAGGATCTCAAGAAGCAGGGCAACGACGGGCGCGTGCTCACCATGAGTTTCTCCGAGTTCGGCCGGCGCGTGGCGCAGAACGCCAGCGGCGGGACCGACCACGGCACCGCCGCGCCCATGTTCCTCTTCGGCCCCATGGTCAAGGCCGGCGTGCACGGCAGGCACCCCTCGCTGACCGACCTCGACCAGGGCGACCTGAAGTTCAACACCGACTTCCGCGGCGTGTACGCCGCGATCCTCGAACACTGGCTCAAGGCCGACTCGCGCAAGATCCTCGAAGGGTCCTACCGCCCGTTCGACGTGATCAAGCGGACATGATCAGCCCAAGCGTCAGCGCTGACACTTGCGGCGACGCCGCGGGCAGCACACGCGCGCCTTCCGCCTTCGGCGGAATCGCCCTCGCTCACGCTCGGGCTGCCTATCGGCGCGTTTCATATGTGGATCAAGCGTCAGCGCGAGCGCTCGCGGCGCAGCACGCGACCGGATCATCCACGCCTTGATCTGATGCACCCGTGTCGCTGCCTCGACCTCGGTGCGCCCCGTGCGACTCCGTGGTTCAATATCAAGCACTCACGCGCCCCGCGTCTCCCGCGGCCTCGTCCGCGCGCCAGATCTCCAGGTCCCCGGCCGTCAGGTTGTGCGCCCGCAGCTGGATCACCATGCCGCACTCCGGGCACCGCACCGCGCCGTCGGCCACCGGCAGCCCCAGCAGGCTGTACCGGCACGCGCGGCACTCGGCCCGCGACAGGCGCTGCGCAAGATACCTCCGAAGAAGCCCGTCGCGCATGAACAGCACCGCCACAACGACCGCGACGATCACTCCCGAGACACTCAGAAACGACGCGGCGACGCCGAGCGGCTCCGCCGCCCGGTACACGACCGCCGATGCACCAAACCCGACCGGCGGGCCGGCGACGATCACCAGCACGTCCAGCAGCGCCCGACGTCGGCGCGAGCGTGCCTCGCACTTCACACGCTCGACGAACCTCTCGCACTCCTCGTCGCTGAAGGCGTCCAACTCGGGGAACGCGCGGTAGGCCTTGGAGAGCCGGAGTCTCATTCGCGGTGTCCCCCCTCTCTCGGCGGAGCGGGCGGGTACGGCAGGCCCGGCCGCAGGTCCTCGTGACGGATGCCGTGCTCGCTCAACCGCACCTTCTCGCCGCACTCCGGGCACCGCACCGTGTTGACCCTGACCGGCAATCCCACCAGCGAGAACTCGCAGAACGGGCACGCCGCGCGGTTCACCAGCCGGCGCACCGAGCGCACCAGCAGCGCCCGCCGCACGCCGACGAACGCCGCGGCAAACACCGGCGAAACCAGCACCGCCACCGCGAGCAGGAAGTTCCCACCGACGATCGTGATGCCGAGGAGCGCGGCCAGCGCGTGCATCAGCCCGGCCGCCACGAACAGCCAGAACCCCGCCGCCGCCGCCGCGGCGACGAGCGGCAGCACCCACGCCGCGTCGCCGCGCCGCAGCCGCGCCTGCAGGAGCAGTTTGCGGCATTGCTCGTCGCTGTACCCGTCGAACTCCGGGTACGCGCGGTAGTAGGCCAGCAGGCGGGGCAATCGCATGCGGGGACTCCTGCGACGCAAGATATCACACACGCCCGTGCTGTTCACACCGGCGCGACGGCCACCGGGGGCAGGGCGCGCTCCAGCATCCGCGCGATGCGCAGCAGCCGCTCCTCGCGCCACGCCGGGCCGACGAGTTGCACGCCCACGGGCAGTTCGCGCCCGTCGAGCGACGCCGCGCCGGCGCGGAGCGTCACCGCGGGCAGCCCCGCCAGGTTCACGCCCACGGTGTACACGTCCTCGAGGTACAGCGCCAGCGGGTCGCTGGTCTTCTCGCCGAGACGGAACGCCGGCCCCGGCGAGGCGGGCAGCAGCAGCGCGTCGCACGACTCGAACGCCGCATCGAAGTCGCGCCGGATCAGCCGCCGCACCTTGAGCGCGGTGTTGTAATAGGCATCATAATAACCGCTCGACAGCGCGTGCGTGCCCAGCATGATCCGCCGCTGGACCTCCGGCCCAAGCCCCTCGGCGCGCGAGCGGCGGTACAACTCGTCCAGCCCGTCGCCCGGCCCGAGTTCTGCCCGCCGGCCGTACCGCACGCCGTCGAACCGCGCCAGGTTGCTCGACGCCTCCGCCGTTGCCACCAGGTAGTACGCCGCGATCCCGTGGCCCGCGTGCGGAAGGTCCACCTCGCGCACCACCGCGCCCTCGTCGCTCAGCGCCACCGCGGCACGCGCCATCGCCTCGTTCACCGCCGCGTGGTTCGAGTCCGACCGCGCAATCCGCGGCACGCCGATGTTCAGCCGGTTCACCCCCTCCTCGAGTCCGGCCAGCAGGTCCGGCATCGCGCGCTGCGAACTGGTCGCGTCGTGCGCGTCCGCGCCCGCCATCACCTGCGTGAGCAGCGCGGCGTCGCGCACGCTCCGCGTCAACGGCCCGATCTGGTCGAGGCTCGACGCGTACGCGACCAGCCCGTACCGCGACACGCGCCCGTACGTCGGCTTCAGACCCACGACCCCGCAGAACCCCGCCGGCTGACGGATCGAACCGCCGGTGTCCGACCCCAGCGCGCCGGGCACAACCCCCGCCGCGACCGCCGCGGCGGACCCGCCCGACGACCCGCCCGGCACGCGCGACAGGTCCCACGGGTTGCGCGTCGGGCCGAAGGCCGAGTTCTCGCACGAACTGCCCATGGCGAACTCGTCCATGTTCGTCTTGCCGATCACCACCGCGCCCGCGTCGATCAGCCGCTGCGCCGCCGTCGCCGTGTAGGGCGAGCGGTAGCGCTCCAGCATGCGCGAGCCGCAGGTCGTCCGGCCCCACGACAGGCAGATGTTGTCCTTGAGCGCGATCGGCACGCCCGCCAGCGGACCCGGGTGCTCGTGCCGCGCGACCCGCTCATCGATCGCGCCCGCCTGATCCATCGCCTCTCGCTCGAAGAGTTCGAGAAACGCGTGCAGCGCGGGCTCGCACTTCGCCGCGCGGTCCAGGCACGCGCCAGTCACCTCCCGCGCGCTCACACGCTTGTGCGCGATCGCGTCGGCAAGGTCCGTGATGGTGGCCGTCGCAATGTCCACGGCCCAAGCGTACGCGACGCGGGCCGCGCCGCGCAGACGCGCCGGGTCTGCAATAATGCCCGGCCCTGCGGGCGAGGAACCTCCGCCACGTGAAGATCGACCTGCACACGCACATCCTGCCCGAGAAGTGGCCCGACTGGACGAGGAAGTCCGGCTACGCGGGTTGGATCGCGCTCGAGCACCACGGCGCGGGCTGCGCGAGGATGTGCCAGACCTGCAGCACCGACGGCAGCAGCCCCCCCCGGTTCTTCCGCGACGTGCGGGCCAATCTCTGGGACCCACAGGCGCGACTCGCCGACATGCAGCGCACCGGCGTGACGACGCAGGTGCTCAGCACCGTGCCGGTGATGTTCTCCTACTGGGCCCGCCCGCGCGACGCGCTCGACCTGGCCCGCCTGCTCAACGACCACGTCTCCGGGGTTGTCTCGGCACATGGCACTGGTGGGGCAGGCGTCCCGCCTGCCCTTGGCGGCAGTTCCCGCCCCTTCGAAGGCCTCGCCACCGTCCCCCTGCAGGACATCGACCTGGCCATCCGCGAACTCGAACGCTGCACGACGCCGACCGACCGCGGCGGCCTCGGCCTCCGCGGCGTGCAGATCGGCACCAACGTCAACGGGCTGAACCTCGGCGAGCCCGAGCTCTTCCCCTTCTTCGAGGCGGCGCAGCGGCTCGACGCCGCGGTCTTCGTCCACCCGTGGGACATGCTCGGCGCGACCTTCGGGCACAGGCCGACGAACCAAGGCCCGCCGCCCGTGCCGCCCGAGGCGCACCCGCGCTACGCCAAGTACTGGATGGCGTGGCTGGTCGGCATGCCCGCAGAGACCGGCATGGCCGTCGCCTCCGTGCTCCTGTCCGGCCTGCTGGACAAACTGCCGCGGCTGCGCATGTGCTTCGCCCACGGCGGCGGCAGTTTCACCGGGACCATCGGCCGGCTCGAGCACGGCTTCGAAGCGCGCCCGGACCTGTGCGCCGTCGACACCAAGAAAAGCCCGCGGCAGCACGTGCTACGCATCGTCGATGCCCAGCGCGGCGAGGTGCGGCCCGCGAGTTTCTACGTCGATTCCCTCGTGCACGACGCGGGCGCGCTCGGCACGATCTGCGGCCTGCTCGGGGCCGAGCGCGTCGCCCTCGGCAGCGACTACCCCTTCCCGCTCGGCGAGGAACACCCCGGCGCGCTCATCGAATCGATCCGCGGCCTGCCCGACTCCATGCGCGAGCAACTGCTGTGGAAGACCGCGGCGGAGTTCCTGCGGCTGTAGCGCGGCCGTCCCGCCCGTGCTCCGACTCGACGCGCCAACAATGCCCCATGCCGGAGAACCCCCGCACCGACGAGGGCTTTGCGCGCGAACTCGACGCGGCCGACCCGCTGCGCGGCTTCCGCGCCGAGTTCTGCCTGCCGCTCGCCGGCGACCTGCGCCGCGCCGCCGCGGCAGCCCGCAGCGTCTCGCCGCTGGCCGTCGCCGACGACGAGCCCGCGATCTACCTGACCGGCAACTCGCTGGGCCTGCAGCCGCGCTCGACGCGCGACGCGGTCGTGCAGGAACTCGACGACTGGGCGCGTCTCGGTGTCGAGGGGCACTTCCACGCGAAGCACCCGTGGTACCCGGCGCACGAGGAACTCCGCGGCCCGCTCTCCCGCCTCGTGGGCGCCAAGGAGACCGAGGTCGTCGCGATGAACTCGCTGACGGTGAACCTGCACCTGCTCATGGTGTCGTTCTACCGCCCCCGCGCCGACCGCTTCCGCATCCTGATGGAGGACTCGGCGTTCCCGTCGGATTCCTACGCCATCCGCTCGCAGGCCGACTTTCACGCGCGCGCTTCCAACGGCGCCTTCAACGTGCGCGACGCGGTGGTGCGGCTGGTCGCACGCGACGAACGCTCCGGCGTGTACACAACCGACGAGGTCCTCGACGCCATCGACCGCCACGCCGACTCCGCCGCGCTGCTGCTCATGGGCGGCGTGAACTACCGCACCGGTCAGGTGTTCGACATGGCGCGCATCACCGCGCACGCGCGGGCCCGCGGCGTCACCGTCGGCTGGGACCTCGCGCACGCCGCGGGCAACGTCCCGCTCGCGCTGCACGAGTGGGGCGTCGACTTCGCCGCGTGGTGCTCGTACAAGTACCTCAACTCCGGCCCCGGCTCGGTCGCGGGGGCGTTCGTGCACGAGCGGCACCTGTCCAACGCCGCGCTGCCGCGCTTCGCGGGCTGGTGGGGCAACGACCCCTCGACGCGCTTCGTGATGGGGCCCGAGTTCGTGCCCGTCGCGCGGGCCGACGCGTGGAGCACCTCCAACCCGCCGATCCTCTCGCTCGCGGCGGTGCGCGCTTCGCTCGGCGTGTTCGACCGCGCGACCGTCGGCGCGCTGCGCGAGAAGTCGAAGAAACTCACCGGCTATCTCGACCATCTGCTGCGCGCCGAACGCGGCGCGACGGGGATCGAGGTCCTCACGCCGCGCGAGCCCGAGGCGCGCGGCTGCCAGCTCTCGATCCGCGTGCCCGGCCACGGGCGCGAACTGCTCGCCCAACTCCTCTCGATGGGCGTGGTGTGCGACTTCCGCGAGCCCGACGTGGTGCGCGCCGCGCCCGTGCCGCTCTACAACACCTTCCTCGACGCGTGGCGGTTCGCGGCGATCCTGCGCGAACTGGCCGCGCCGCGCCGATGATAAACAGGGGTAATCGCGCACCTCGCTCCCATAGATCCTGCTTATGGCTCAGCACGTCCTCATCGTCGGCGCCGGTCTGGTGGGCTCGCTGGCCGCGGTGTACTTCGCGCGGCGCGCCTGGCGCGTCAGCGTCGTCGAGCGTCGGCCCGACCCGCGCGCCGGGGGCTACGCGGGCGGGCGGTCGATCAACCTCGCGCTCTCGGCGCGCGGCCTGTGGGGGCTGGCCGGCGTCGATCTCGACCGCGCGGTGCTGGAGCGCGACGCGATCCCCATGCCCGGCCGCATGATCCACCCCGCGCCGGGCGCGGACGCCGCCGCGGGCACGATCTTCCAGCCGTACTCGAAGAACCCCGCGGACGCGATCAACAGCGTCTCGCGCGGCGGGCTGAACCTCACGCTGCTGCACGCCGCGGCGGGTGCGCCGGGCGTCTCGCTGACCTTCGAGCGTCGCTGCCTCGACGTCGACCTCGACCGCTGCCGCGCGACGTTCGTCAATGACGCGAACCCCGGCGCAGCGCCGGAGGTGATCGAGGCCGACCTGATCTTCGGCGGCGACGGCGCGTTCTCGGCGGTGCGCGGCGCGATGCAGAAGACCGACCGGTTCGAGTACAGCCAGTCGTACCTTGCGCACGGGTACAAGGAACTGCACATCCCGCCCGCGGCGGAGTTGGGCATCGCTGGCGTGGCGCGGCGCGACGGCGTGGCGTTCGCCATGGAGCCCAACGCGCTGCACATCTGGCCGCGCGGCGGGTCGATGATGATCGCGCTGCCCAACCGCGACGGGTCGTTCACGTGCACGCTGTTCTGGCCGTTCGAGGGCGAGCACTCGTTCGCGCGCCTCGAGAGCGATCTGGCCGCGCGCCGCGCGACAGACCCGCGCGCCGCGCCGAGCGAGGCGGAGCGGTCGCGCGTGCTCGACTTCTTCCGCGCGCACTACCCCGACGCGGTGCCGCTCATGCCGACGCTGGCGCAGGACTTCTTCGCCAACCCGACCGGTTCGCTGGTGACGGTGCGCTGCGCGCCGTGGTACCGCGTGGCGCGCGACGGCCTGCGTGCGACGGTGCTGGCGGGCGACGCGGCCCACGCGATCGTGCCGTTCTACGGCCAGGGGATGAACGCGGGCTTCGAGGACGTGCGCGTGCTGGCCGAGTGCATGGACCGCTCTCGCGACCTGCGCGCGGCGCTGGCCGAGTACCACGCGCTGCGCAAGCCCAACGCCGACGCCATCGCCGACATGGCGATCGAGAACTTCGTCGAAATGCGCGACAAGGTCGGCTCGCCGGCGTTCCGCTACCGCAAGCGCGTGGAGCAGACCCTCCACGACGCGTTCCCGGACCTCGTGCACCCGCAGTACAACCTCGTGAGTTTCTCGACCGTACCCTACGCCGAGGCCCGCCGGCGCGGGCGCGAACTCGACGCCGTCCTCGACCGCGTGATCGAGCGGTTCGGCCCGGACTCGCCCGAGCGGCTCGGCGAGAGCGCGTGGCGCGCGGCGGTGTGCGGGGCCGCGGCGGAGTTGCTCGCCTGACTCGCCGCGCACCCGATGAAGGGTTCACGCCATCGCCTGCCCGAAGAGCACCACGGCGAAGGAGAACACGATGGTGTTGTGCACGCAGTGCACCGCCGCGGCGCCGATGATCGAGCCGCGCCACTCCCGGATGACGGCGAACATGAGCCCGAGCACGCCGACGAGCACGAGTTGGATCGGCGCGTAGCCGTGCATGACGGCGAAGACCGCCGCGGTGACGAGCGCGGCCGGGAAGAACGGGAAGCGCAGCCGCAGCCGCCTGAAGAACGCGCCGCGGAAGACCGACTCCTCGACGATCGGCGCCCACACCGATGCGAGCGCGAAGATCAGCACGAGCACGAGCGGATTGCCCGAGGAGGCGAGTTCGAAGACCTTGTTGTCCTCCAGCGGGCGGGCCGGCTC
Organism: uncultured Phycisphaerales bacterium; assembly: GCA_937995595.1. Lineage (GTDB taxonomy): Bacteria > Planctomycetota > Phycisphaerae > Phycisphaerales > UBA1924 > JAHBXL01. The sequence goes on from CALKJW010000006.1 coordinate 18,831, forward strand.
GGTGCCGAAGAACGCCGACCACAGCAGCATCGCAACCACGAGCACGAACGCGGTGAGGAAGTAGATCGGCAGCGCGGCCAGGTACACCAGCAGCCCCGCCCCCACTTCCCGCGCGACGCCGCGGCCGCGGTGCCAGCCGATCTCGCCGCGCCAGCGCTCCCAACTCATGCCGCGCGCAACGGGCCAGAAGATCACCAGCAGCAGCAGCCACTGCAGGCCCAGCGTCAGGAACCCGGCCCGCGACACGCCCGCGGCGCCGAGCAGGTCGCCGGCCAGCCCCATGAGCAGGAACCCGCCGACAAAGAGCGTGACGGTCTCGAGCCACACGCCCTGGCCGGGGCCTCCGTCGTCGCGCAACTCGCCGACCGACCGGCCCGGCGGCACGAAGCGCCGGCGCAGCCGGCCCTGCAGCAGGAGCACGGCGAAGGAGATGAGCACCGCGAAGCCGGCAAGGACCGCCGCGCCCGCCGCGCCGCCGAAGAGCACGATCGCCAGCAGCATCGTCAGGCCGCTGCGCGCGGCCTGCTGTCGTGCCGCGGCGGACTCGTCGCCGAACGAGAGCGCGAGGCGTGCGAACAGCCCGTGCCGCTTCTCGAAGGCCTCGCGCTGGGCGGGCTCCATCGCCGCGGCGATGTCCGGCGCGGGAGGCGCGTCGTCCGCGTAGATGCGCCGCAGCAACGCGACGTCGGCGACCAGCGGCGAATCGGGCGCGAGTTGCGGCTCCACAAGGTCCAGCCGCCGCAGCGCCTCGCGCCGGTCGAGCGTGTCGGCGGCGAGGATCGCCGCGTAGAGCCTGCCGTGCGCGGCGGGCGGCGGCGCACCCGGCGAGCGCTGAATCGCCGGGAACAGCGCGGGCTTCTGCGGCCACAGGTCGGCGAAGCCCGCCGTGGCATCGACCGATTCCTGCAGCATCCGCGGCAGGTTGGGGTCGGGCGAAACGTCGCGAAGGCCGAAGTACAACTTGGCCGGCAAGGTGTACTCGATCGACGCCGTGGGGTACCTGATCGTGCCCGTCGCGGACCGCACGGCGAGGTCGGGCTCGACGGGCTCGGACCGTTGCTGCCGCACGACGACCGCCGCCAGCAGGATGAACAGGAGCGCCCACAACCACCACGGGCCGTTTCCCCCGGCGCGGCGATGGTGCTCGCCCCATGGGTCGGAGCCGTTCGGGCCTGCAGGGCTGATCGCGCTGTCAGGCTGCGCGGCGGGGTAGCGGTCGGAGGGGTTGGGCATCGGTCAATGATCGGCAGGCCAACTCAAGCCGGCCCAGGCCGAACCCGGATAACCGCCTTACTGCGTTCAGAGTTGACCCGCCTGCTCGGCCGCCTAACCTTGCTCTCCTGCCGCGGCGGCCGCGCCCGGCGGAAACGCCTTGAAATCCTGCCTGCACCGCCCGTCGCACTCGGGCTCTGCAGGCCCGCCCCGCCCGGTAGGCGGCGAGTTCACCCCGCACCCCGGGGCCCGGAGTTTGCGCTTCGGTCCTTTCTCGGTTCGACAGGAGTTTTCGGCCATGCGACGCCAGACCTATTTCGCCACGCCGCAGACCGTTCCCGCCAAGACCTGGCGCATCGTCGATGCGACCGACGTCTCCCTCGGCCGCCTCGCGGTGGACGTGGCGCAGGTGCTGATGGGCAAGCACCGCCCGGAGTACACGCCGCACGTCGATTGCGGCGACTTCGTGATCGTCGTCAACGGCTCGAAGGTCGGGCTGACGGGATCGAAGGCCGAGCAGAACGTCAAGCAGCGGTACACGCGCTTCCCCGGCGGTCTGAAGGAAGAGACCTACGGCTCGCTGCGCGACCGGCGGCCCGAGAAACTGATCGAGGACGCGGTGCGTCGCATGCTCCCCAAGAATCGCATGGGCCGGCACATGCTCGCCAAACTCAAGGTCTACCCCGGCGCCGAGCACCCGCACCAGTCGCAGCAGCCGGTAGCGATGACCATCTGACCACCCGCCCGCGCACTCCCTCCCAAGCCCCCCGCGGCACGCCGCGAACCGAAACCAGAAACGACCCGCACCAGCCCAAGGCTGAACCATGACGCAGATCAACAACCCATCGATCACCGGCCTTTCGACGATCAACCCGGCGGACATCGCCAAGCCCGAGCAGATGAAGCGGCGCGTGCGCACGCCGGCCGAGCCCAAGCACGGCTGGTGGTGGGGCACGGGCCGGCGGAAGCGCGCCGTCGCGCGCGTGCGCATCCGCCCCAACGCCGCGGGCAACGGCGAGGTGAAGGTGCAGGTCGGCAACGACAAGTACAAGACCGTCGAGCAGTACTTCGCCGAGGAGCGCGACCGCGCGGACGCGTTCGCCCCGCTGCGCGTGACGAGCACGCTGGGCAAGATGGACGTGATCGTCCGCCTCTCGGGCGGCGGGTTCATGGGCCAGGCCCAGGCGCTGCGGCTGGGCATCGCCCGCGCCCTGCGCGACTTTGACCCGACCACCGAGGACGCGCTCCGCAACGCCGGCTTCCTGACGCGCGACGCCCGCGAGGTCGAGCGGAAGAAGTACGGCCAGGCCGGCGCCCGCCGCCGCTTCCAGTTCTCCAAGCGCTGATGCGTGCCGCCGACCTCCAGGTCGGCGGGACAACAACAACCCCCACCAACCCCGGCCCCGCGGCCGGGGTTTTTGTTCGGCGGCGAGCGGGCTCTGTCATACGCCTTCCCGATCAGACCCGTGCCGCAAAGAACGCTCGAAAGTACCTGACCGCCGTGGCGCAGAGAGCACCGAGCCGTCAGGGATTGCGAACGCTTCGGGATTCGCGGTCGATCCTGTGTTCCTCCCGCTTTCTCGGCGTCCTCGGCGGCTCTGCGGTGTGTCCCGCCTTCGGTCCGTCACGCCCGAGATCGAGCGAGAGTCCGTATCAGAGAATCTGCACGCTCGCGACCGTCGTGTCGTCGGCCAGCGAGTCGGTCTGCGCGTACTTGAACACGGCCTCGAACATGCGGCGCACGTCGTCGTTCACCGCCCCTGCCGGGTCCAGACAGTCGATGGCGCGCTGCAGGCCGAAGAGTTCCTCGCGCCCGCCGGGGCCGCCGGGGCCGGGCTGCTCGACCACGCCATCGGAGAAGACGATGACCCGCGACTGCGGCGTCATCTCCAGCCGCGCCGACTTGTACTCGTAGTCGCCGTCGATGCCCAGCGGGATGCCGCCCGCGGCGTCGACGCGCCCCGTCTGCCGGCCCGGCGTGAGGTAGAGCCAGTGGCCGTGCCCGGCGTCGACGTAGGTCACGCTGCGGTCGTTGGCGTCGAAGATGCCAAGCCAGAGCGAGATGAACTTGTTCGCCGCGGAGTGCTGCGAGATGTAGGCGTTGACCTCGCGCACGGCCTTGGCGGCGTCGTTGTGCACCTTCAGCGAGGCGTTGAGGTGGGTCTGCGCGGTGGCCATCAGGATCGCCGCGCCGATGCCCTTGCCGGCCACGTCGCCCAGGAACACGCCGACGCGCCCCGGGCCGAGTTCGACGACGTCGAACAGGTCGCCGGCGACGAATCGCCCGGACTTCTGCCGCACGGCGTAGCGCACCGGCCCGATCTGCCCCTCGTCGGGGGGCATGATGAGTCGCTGGGCCTCCTGCGCGGTGGTGAGGTCGCGCACCAGGTCGCGCTGCCGCTCCTCGAGTTCGCGCGCGTTGATGTTGTTGAGCGCCATGGCGCACATCTTGGCGATGGCCTGGCAGAACGCCGCGGCGTCGGCCTGCACGACGGTGCGGCCCATCGCGCCGCGCGCGGCCTCGCCCTCGCGCGAGTCGAGGTAGAGGTAGGCGCCGACGGCCGAGCCGATGACGATGGGCGCGCACAGCGCGGTCTGGATGCCCAGTCGCATGATGCTCTCGCCGGTGTTCATGGGCGAGTCGCCGGTCAGGCGGACCATCTCGCCCGACCGCGCCGCGGCGATGAGCGAGCGGCTGAACGTGGCCCCGCCCGCGCTCCTGCCCGAGGCGTCGTACTCGCCGACGACGCGGACCTCCGCGCCGTCGCCGCCCGCCTCCTCGAGCAGCGCGGCGCGCGGGAACCCGGTGCCCTCGACCGCGGCCTTGAGCACGATGCCCGCCAGGCTCTGCTTGTCCGCCGCGCCCGCGACCGACGCGGCGCACGACATCATGAGCGTGAGCCGCTGCTGGGTGATGGCGGCCAGTTCGCGCTCGGCGACGCGCTCGACCCGCTGGCGGCCGACGGTGTCGACGGTGGTCACCAGCCCCGCGCCGCCCGATGCGGCGCCGACGCGCACGCGGAAGGTCCACGGGCCGATGCCGACCAGATCGCCCATGCGCAGCGGGGCCATGCCGTTGGCCTCCAGACGCACGGCGTTGACCATCGTGCCGTGCCGGCTGCCCAGATCGGAGATGAACCACGTGCCGTTGGCCTGGTGCACCGACGCGTGCCGACGCGAGACCGCCTCGTCGGCCAGCACCACCTGGCACGCCGACGAACGGCCCAGCGCGATCGACTGGCCCGCGGGGACCTCGATCGGCGGCAACGGCGGGCCGTGGATCGGGTCCAGCGTCAGCGGCAGGGCGGGGGCGTCGTTCACGGCCTGCGGAGAAGAGGGTGCGGCCATCGGCGGGTACTCGCGGCGGGACGGCGGGTCGGCGTGCGTCGGTACGACAGCATACCCGACAGACCTTTCGACCGTCGCGGCCGGCGCGCAAAGACGCCCGGCGGAGGCGGTTCCGCCGGGCGCCGCGCGGTGGTTTCAACCGGCCATGCCGATCACGGGCAGCCGGCGAACCACGCCGCGAGGAACGCGAAGATGTCCGACACGTCGGCGGTGCACGACCCGTCGAAGTCGGCGCGCCAGGACTCCGCGCCGCCGGGCCCGGCGAACCACGCCGTCAGGAACGCGAAGATGTCGGCCACGCCGACCTCGCCGTCGCGGTCAAAGTCGGCCGGGCAGCGCTGGGGAACCAGGTGCTCCTCGACCCAGTGGGCCGCGGCGTCGTGGTCGGCCTCGTCGGCCCCGTCGTTGAAGACGAACCAGAAGGGGCGCGACGCGCCGAGGGAAGGATCGGTGCTGAAGAGTTCGAGTTCGACAACGAACACGCCGGGACCGTCGGGATCGAGCCGCGTGATCTCCAGGTGGCGGTGCCACGTGCCGTTGCTGGCGACGGGGAGGGTGAAGCCCTCGACGACGGTGTTGCACAGCGGCGTGAACACGGGCCCGAGGCTCGCGAAGGCGACGGCGAAGACGGGCGCGTCCTCCGCGGCCAGGCGCGAGCCGTTCCACCACAGCACCGGGCCGCGCACGCGGAAGCCGACGGCGCTGGGCACGGGGAACGTGCCCGGCGCGCAGTCGAAGCCGGGCTCGTCGGCAAAGTGGGGCTCGGACTCGCCCATCTCGGCCGGGAAGACGCGGGCGGGCTCGGGCACGCCCGGCGTCTCCTGCCGGTTGGTGACGATGCGGCCGGACTCGACGGTGAGGTACACATCGCCGGCGTGCTGGGCGAGGGCCGGAGTGGCGGCGGCGATCGCCGCGACAAGAGCGGTCGTGAACTTCATGGGTGGAACCTTTCTTCTGTTCTGTCCGCCGCGGCGCTACCGCGCGACGGCGGGGTTGAAACGGTTGGTTGCAAAGTCGGTGTACACAACGTCGAGGCGGTGCAGCGCCGCGCGCCCGTCGAGGTAGGCGTAGTTGGCGCGCGAGGCGAACGAACGGGCCGGGCCGCCCCAGGCGTCGATCTGCGCCTGCTGCGAGGCGCGGAGGGGCGGCTGCGTGCCCTGCCCCCAGTTCTCGACGTGCACGTGGTCCGACACGGCGAACTCGCCCTCGCGGGCGAGCATGAGGAACGCGACCGTCGCCGAGGGCACGGGGAGCTTGTTGATGTTGTCCCAGGGCTCGCGCGGCGAGAGGCCGGGGTTGTAGGTGCGCGACAGGTAGTTGTTCATCGCGTAACTGCTCACGCGGTGCGCACCGTTGATCGTCTGCCCCTGCCCGCCCTGCTCTTCTGGCCAAAAGGGGCTGGCGTCGCCCGGCGAACGGAGCACGGCCGGGTTGGCGTAGTACTCGCGCAGCGTGTTCACCCACGACAGGTCCGGGTCGCCCGCGCCGCCGTGGGCAAGGCCCACGTCGGCCAGCGCGCCGCGGTGGTCGTTGGCGTAGAGCGTCTGGCAGAGCGCCAGCGAGCGCGCGTTCGCCAGGCAGGCCGTCGCGCGGGCCGAACGCCGGGCCGCGCCCAGCGCCGGCAGGAGCAACCCCGCCAGCAGCGCGACGACGGCGATGACGACCAGCAACTCGATGAGCGTGAAGGCACGCGATCGGATGACCATGCTCCGCTCCGGTGGCGCGGCCCCGTCGGGTAGACGGCGCGGCGGCGTGCACGGGTGCGAACGCGCCGCGCACGGGGCAGCGCCGGTGCGCAACGACTCGGATGAACACGATGGAACGAGTGAGACACCCCGGCGGGGCCGGGATCGGCTCAGGCGCGCAGCACGCGGCCGACCGCGGGCGGGGCGCGCGGCTGCGCATCGCGCGAGCGGGAAACTCGCGGCGGTTCGGCGTGCGACGCGACAGGCGCGTCGGCCTTGGCCGCGGCGACCGGCAGCGCCGGGGGGGCGATGTCCGCCGCGAACCGGTGCGCGCCGGTGAAGATCACCTTGCAGACCGGGCAGTTGTGGTGGTCGTGCGGCTCGGAGGGGGCGGGCCTTGGCTCGTTGGCGGGCGCGGCGCCGGCGCGCTCGCCCTCGCCCGCCGCCGCGGCGAGGGGCGCCCGGGCCTCCGCCTCGGCATCGTGATCGTGCCCGCAGGCGCAGCGCGAACGCTTGGCGACGGGAGCGGGCGTGGCCGGCTGTCGCGCCCCGGGCCCGCAGGTCGTGTGCGCGCACCCTCCCACGCCGCATGCGTGCCCGCTCAGCGATAGGCCGTGCAGGCCGGGCAGGAGCGCCGCGAGCACGACCGCCGCAGCGGCGCAGAGCGCGCCAGGCGTTCCGCCGAATCGGGATGGGCCGGGCCGTGGTCGCATCGTTCGGCCCCCGCGGCGCCGTGCGCGGGGACTGCCGGAAGTATGCGGGCGCGCCGGGGCGGCGTCAAGGGCTATATGCAACTTTGTTGCATCTAGCCCCCCTCCCCCCTCTCAAGGCATCTCGATCACGATCTCGGCTTCTTGGTCGCTCTCGATCACGCGCTGGGCGCCGTCGCGTCCCAGCAGGACGACCCGGACCTTTCGCGCCGGCGGCGTGTAGTCGCCCATCCCCGCGCCGCGAACGTACAGCCGCCCGTCCGCGGCGATGGAGGCGTTGAACAGCGTGCGGCGCGACCGGCCCTCGCGATAGCCAAAGCCGTCGCCCTCGTCCTCGTAGAGTTCGCCCTGCGCCACGCCGCGGTCGTTGAGGCTCACGTACAGCGTGAGCGGGTCCAGCGGTTTCTGGCCCGTCCACTCCATGACCGGGCCGCAGGGCAGGATCGCCCCCTCGCGCAGGTAGAGGTCCGGCAGGTCGGGGTGCCGGCCCTCGCCCACGAGTTCGAGGCGCGTCCAGCGGCCCCTGGGCATGACGACCGCTCGGTCGCCCAGCGGCGTGACCCTGCACACGACCAGCAGCGCGTCGCCGAGCAGGAACGCGTCGTCCTCCGACCGCAGCGCGGGGTCGGCGGGGTCGGCAAAGAACAGCGGGCGAGCCACGGGCAGGCCGGTTTCCGAGGCCTCGTGGAAGAGCGTGTACAGGTAGGGCATGAGGCGGTAGCGCCGCTCCAGCGCGAGTCTGCACGCGCGCTCGACCTCGGGGCCGAAGGCCCACGGCTCCTTGTCGATGTTGCCCTTGCCGGTGTGGCCGCGGGCAAAGGGCAGCAGCGCGCCCAGGCCCATCCACCGCGCAAAGAGCCGGCCGTTCTCCGCGCCGCCGGGGCCGTTGCCGTTGAAGCCGCCGATGTCCGGCCCCGAGAAGGGCTGGCCCGAGAGGCCGAGGTTCAGCGCCATCGAGATGGAGTCTTCGAGATCGTCCCACTCGGCGGAGTTGTCGCCGGTCCACGTCGCCGCGTAGCGGTGGCTGCCCATGTACCCGGCGCGCGTGAGCACGAACGGGCGCTTGTCGGGGCGCGCGGCGAGGATGCCGTCGAAGGTGCCCTTGGCCATGAGCATGCCGTAGACATTGTGGTAGCGCAGGTGCGGGCCGGGTGGCAGCGTGCCGCCGTAGTCCCACGCGCCGCCGCCGTGCCGGTTGTCCTCGGGCATGGTCTTGCTCGGCACGTTGAAGACCGCCGGCTCGTTCATGTCGTTCCACACGCCCGAGACGCCCGTGGCCATGAAGTCCCTGTACAGACCCGCCCACCACGCGCGCACGTCGGGGCGCGTGTAGTCGGGGAAGATGCACATGCCGGGCCACACCTCGCCCTTGTAGATTTCGCCGCCGGCGGTGCGCACGGCCAGGTCCCCGGCGATCATCTGGTCGTAGACGAAGTAGCCCGGCTCGGCCTTGACGCCCGGGTCGATCATCCAGATGCGCTCAAAGCCCATCGCGCCCAGGTCGGCGTTGAGTTTCCTCGGGTCGGGGAACTGCGAGGAATCGAACGTGAAGACCCGGTAGCCGTCCATGTAGTCGATGTCGAACCAGATCACGTCGCAGGGGATCCTGCGCGAGCGGAAGCCGTCGGCGATCTCGCGGACGCGCGCCTCGGGGTTGTAGGAGTAGCGGCACTGGTGGTAGCCCAGCGCCCACCTGGGCGGCAGGGGCATCGTGCCCGTGAGGCGAGCCAGCACCTGCAGGACGTCCTTGGGGCCGGCGCCGTCGATCACGTAGACCGGGTACGGCGCGCCCTCGCCGAGGAACACGATCCCGTCGCGCAGGTCGATGGTGCAGCGCCACGTGGTGTCGGCCAGCACGCCGAACGCGGTGCCGTCGGTCCGCACGGCCAGCACCCACGGGTGCGACTGGTAGAGCGAAGGGTTCTCGATCGTGTAGCCGTACGCGTCGGTGTTCCAGCACACCGTCACGCGACCGTTGCGGAGCAGCGGGCCCGCGACCTCGCCCGTGCCGTACAGGCTCGTGCCCGGCTCGGTCTGGATGCGCGCGCCGAACCGACCGTCCTCGGCCACAAAGAACGTTGGCGCGGCGTTGGTCGTCGGCCGCCCGGGCACCGCCTGCTGCGGCACGACGACCGCGGGCGATGGGTCCAGCGGCTCGTTGCGCAGATGCTCGGGCACGAACCGCGCCGCGCCGGACTGCAGCATCACGGCCTGCGGTTGGAACGGCGCGGCGTCCGCGACGCCCGGCACGAACGCGGCGAGGCTTACCGAAATGCAAACAGCGGCGCACTTCGCGGCACGGGCTGCGCGGGATCTGCTGGCCATGGGTCGGTTCCTGTGTGCGCCGCGCGGGCGCGGGTTCGTGGTCGGCGGACATGCTAGCCGAAACTCGCGCTTGCCCTCCGGGCCGGGATGTGTTCAACTACAGCGGCACGGCGCGGCCGTTGCGGATTGACCCCCGGCGTGGAGGCGCACATGAGCAGAACCAACCAGTCGGAACGATCGACGCTCGGCCTGACGATGCGCGCGCTGGTGCTGGCGGGGCTGGCGGCCGCGCTGGTCATCGCGTTCCTGATGGGGCGCGAACTCGGCGGCGCGGACGGCCCGCCGGGCACCGCCGCGCGCGCGGCGGAGCCCGCGACGGGCCTGTTCGACGCGGTGGCGCGCAAGGACGCCGCGGGGATCAGGGCCGCGCTCGCCGCGGGCGCCGACGTGAACGGAACGCTGCCGGACGGCTCCGCGCCCGCGTCGCGCGCGGGCATGACCGCGCTGATGGTCGCGTGCTTCGAGGGCAGCGAAGCGTGCGTCGCCGCGCTGCTCGACGCCGGCGCGCGGACCGACGCCCGCGCCGCCGACGGGCGGACCGCGCTGATCTTCGCCGCCGGCTGGGGCGGCGCGGCGTGCGTGCAGCGGCTGCTGGCCGCGGGCGCGGCGACCGACGCCCGCGCCGCCGACGGCATGACCGCGCTCATGTTCGCCGCGGCACGCGGCGACGTGGAATCGGTCCGCGCGCTGCTCGCGGCGGGCGCGCGGGTGGACGAGCGGAACAGGTGGCGGCAGACGGCGCTGATGGCCGCGGCCCGCACCGGCTCGCTGGAGAAGGTCGGCGCGCTGCTCGAGGCCGGCGCGACCGTCGATCTGGCCGACCAGTTCGGCGACACGGCGCTCTCGATCGCCGCGTCGAGCACCTACGCCGACGAGTCGGTGCTGCGGACGCTGCTGCGCGCCGGCGCGCCGCCGGACCAGGCCGACAACGACGGCGTGACCGCGCTGATGAAGGCGGCCGAGGCGGGCGACGAGGCCAAGGTCGCCGCGCTGCTCGACGGGGGCGCGTCCCCCACGCTCAAGGACCGCATCAACGGCTGGACGGCCCGCGACTGGGCCGCGAAGCGCGACGACGAGCAGGGCCGGGCCGTGGCCGAGATGCTCGGGCGCGTCGGCCGCTGACCGAGAGCGCCCCGACCGCGGCGGATCGGCGCGGATCCGCCGCGCGGCGCGTGACAAACGACCGCGCAGGCCGTTACCATACCCCCGGCGTGCTGAAACTCCCGAACGATTCCGTCGCGCGGCTGCGCCCCAAACTGCAGGGGCGGGCGGTGTGCGTCACCGGCGGGGCCGGGTTCATCGGCGGGCACCTGGTCGACGCGCTGCTGAGCCTGGGCTGCCGCATCCGCGTGATCGACGACCTCTCCAACGCCGACGGCAGGCACGTGGCCGAACTGGTGGACATGGAGCCCGAGCGCGTGCAGTTCATCCACGGCTCGATCCTCGACGACCGCGCGCTCGACGACGCGGTGCGCGGGGCGCACACGGTGTTCCACCTCGCGGCGGTCTCCAGCGTGCCGCGCTCGATCGCCGAGCCGGAGCGCTCGTACGCGGTCAACGCGCTGGGCACGCTGCGCGTGGCCGAGGCGGCGCGGCGCGCGGGTGCCGGGCGGATCGTCTACTCGGCGTCGAGTTCGGCCTACGGCGACGGCGAGCGGCTGCCGAAGGTCGAGACCGACGTGCCCGCGCCGGTCTCGCCCTACGCCGCGAGCAAACTCGCCGGCGAGCACGTGATGCTCGCGTGGGCGCGGTCGTACGGCCTTTCGACGGTGAGCCTGCGGTACTTCAACATCTTCGGCCCGCGACAGCCGGCGGACTCGCCGTACGCGGCGGTGATCGCGGTCTTCGCCCGCGCGCTGCTGTCGGGCCGCGCGCCGGTGATCTTCGGCGACGGCCTGCAGTCGCGCGACTTCACGTTTGTCGCCAACGCCGTGCTGGCCAACCTGCTGGCCGCGACGGCCGACCGGCCGCTGCGGGGCGAGGTGGTGAACGTCGGCTCGGGCACGCGGCTGGACCTGCTGCAACTGGCGCGGCTGATCGCCGAGCGTTGCGGCGCGACCCATCTGGCGCCGCGGATGGAGCCGCCGCGCGCGGGGGACGTGCGGCACTCGCAGGCTGACCTGACGCTGGCGCGCGAACTGCTCGGCTACTCGCCTGTGGTCTCGCTGGAGGACGGGCTGAGCCGAACGATCGACTGGTACCGGGGCGCGAAGGACCACTGCCCCAACGACGCCGGCGCATGATCACGCGGACACTCGACTTCTTCGGCGGGCTCTACCAGTTGGCGCGGCTGGCGGTGATCTCGCGGTTCCGCTTCCGCGGGGCGTACTGGGCGTGGCGGCGTTACACCGCCTTCGGGCGCGGCGCGCCGCAATCGAAAATGGAGGTGGCCCGCGCCGTGGTCGAGTACGGCGTGTGGATGCACCGCATGCGCACCGGGCGGTGACCCGGCGCGGAGCGATCACCACATCGCCGCGGCGAAACTCGAGACCATCGTGGTGCCCGGCTGGTCGATGCTGGCGGCGTAGTTGAGCATCTCGACGCGCGAGGGCTCGACGGTGAGCAGGGTGGCGACGATGTTGCCCGTGGAGCACCAGCGCGTGGGGTTCTGCTGCCAGGCCATCGCGGCGACGAGTTCGCCGGGCTTGTTCTGGCGGACCAGGTCGAGCATGCCCATGTCGTGCTGGAAGACGCGCTTGCGGGCCGCGTCGGCCTCGGGCGAGTCGCCCGCGAGGGTCTGCTTGTCGCCGAAGGCCGGGCCGGCGTGCGAGAGGTCGGCGGAGGCGACGATGAGCGTGCGGCCGGGCAGGCTGCTCACGCAGTCCTTGAGCGCCTTGACGAACGGCTCGAGCGCGACGCCGTTGCCGTCGTAACTCTCGCCGTTGGCGACGGCGGGGTCGTGCACCAGCGCGCCGAAGACCCTCGGGAAGCGCCCGTTCTCGTCGGCCCCGAAGACATGCTGGATCCACATCATCTGCAGTTCGACCGAGTGCTCGCGCTCGTGGTCGTAGCGGTTGGCCAGGAACCTGTCGCCCAGCGCGAAGGTGAGCGCGTGCACGACGTCGCTGTCGACCTCGCAGGTCCCCAGCGGCGTGGTGTAGCCCTTGTCGCACCCCACGACCCCCGTGCCCTGCCCGAAGTGGTTGGTGCCCAGCACGATCACCCGGTCGGGCCGGTCGCACACGCGCATGCGCCCGTAGACGTGCGCGTAGTTGATCCACCCGCGCGGGTAGTCCACGTGCGGCACGACGACGGCGCGCGGCAACTGGTCGAAACTCGGCTTCTCGACCTTCTCCAGCGCCTTGTCCATCCACTGGTTGAACAGGTCGCGCACGCGCGACGGGCCCTGCTCGCTCTTGACGCTCTCGTCGACGTTCTGACCCAGCGCCGAGACGACGAGCGAGTCGGCAAACGCGGCGGTGCTGCCCGGCGGCAGGTTCGTCGCCGAGTCGAACTCGGCCTTGACCTTGTTCCACAGTTTGTCGAACGTCGGCCCCTCGAGCAGGCAGGCATCGTCGAGTTGCGCGACGATGCTCTGCAGGATCTGGGGCGTCAGGCCGCGCCCGACCTCCTGCACGATCTGGTCGATGTCGCGCGTGCCGTCCATGAGCGGCAAGACCATCTGGGCCGCGGGCATGGTGAACATCACCTTGTCGGAGATCTGCCGCGCGTCGGCCAGGCCGATCAACTGCACCTCCTGACCGTCGGGGCCCTTGCCCTGGGCCGGGAACCCGCGCACAGGCCGCAACTTGGGTCGGCGCATGTGGGCCGCGCCGGGGTCGAACTTCGGGGCCGAGGGAGCGGGGGGATTGGCGTCGGACTGGCTCATGTGCGGATCGTAGACCGTCGGCGGGAGGGTGCAGCCCGATCCGACGCGGCGGGTGATCGGCCACCGACCATTGCCCGAATCGGCCCGCACCGGCGGCCGCCGCGCAAAGCCCGGCGCGCTGGACGCTTGCGGGGGGTCGTCCTATCGTTCGGGCCCCACTTTCCGGAACTCGAACCATGATCGACACGCTCAAGCCCGGCCAGACTGTCCGCTGCACGCTGGTCAAGTTGCCCCGCTCCCGCGGCAACGCCAAGACCCTGCGCTCGCTGATGCTGCTGGACCCGCAGAACGTCAAGGCCCTGCGTCGCGCCCAGGTCGCGCGTCGGCGCAACACGGTCGTCTACAACCGCGGCAACCGCGACTGGGTGCAGCGTCGCCCGTGCGCGCGGATCGTCGCCATGCGGACCGGGGCGAACTGGTCGTTTGTGTACAACCACGACCTCGCGGCCGAACTCCGCTCGGTCGAGCCGCTGGTGCGCATCGAGGCGGCCTGAGTCGCGATCTCTCGGCACGAACCACGACATGGCCCGCCCTCCGGCGGGCCTTGTTTTTTTGCCGGTCGGCCCGCGGCTACTCTTGTCCATGCTGCGCGTGGTGCTGATCTCCGTCGTGCTGATCGCCTCCGGCGTAGGCATTCTCGCGCTGGTGTCGTGCAAGCGAAGCCCGGCGGCCGCGTCGCCGAAGCGCCCCGAGCCCGACGCCGTCTACACCGTGCGCGGCCGCGTGGTGATGCTGCCCGAGGCGGGCAAGCCGATGAGCGATCTGCAGATCCACCACGAGGCGATCGACACGCTCGTCAATCCCAACGGCACGGTCGGCATGCCGGCGATGATCATGCCGTTCCCGGTCGCCAAGGGCGTGAGCCTCGACGGGCTGGCGGTCGGCGACGCGGTTGAGTTCACCTTCGCGCACTGGACCAAGCCGGGGCATCGCGGGTACGAGGTGACGGCGATCCGGAAACTGCCGCGGGACACGGTTCTCGATCTTCCCGAGTGACGCGGACGCTCGAACGAACCCGGGCGTGACGATCCGGCGGAGGGGCCTCGCCGCCCAGAGCGCGGGAAGGGCCGGGGGCCGACGTCGATTCTTCGGGGGGCTTGCTGTCCCGATTTGCACCGCGTTCTGGTCGCCTCGGCGGTACCGCTTTGCGCACGTGCATCATGGCGCGCGTCGCTTCGAGGCCGTGCGGAAAGCGCGCCGACAGCGCGCGCAACTACCAAAGAAAAACCCAGCGCCTAGCCGCAAGGGCCAAGCGCCGGGTCTCGTGGGGGTCTGGTTGAGGGGTGTTGTTGTGGTTGGATGCCGGCGAATAGGACTCGGCCGGCGGGAACGCAACCCTCACTCGCGTCCAGGCCTCAGTGCGTTATTCGCACGAGCGGCCCTTCTGGTTCACATTGTGGCAACTTCGACCTGAAAGTTCCAGTGTGATCGTAAAAAATGGTCGAATTTGGGGATTGCCTCATCCCTCCTCCCCGGGGGACATCGTGGCCGTCTCGACCCGTACGGGGCTTGCGCCGAGCCGCTCCATGGCCTGCCGGAGGTCAGCCCAGACCTTCTGGCGGTTCTCGGTCGTGTAGGAACGCAGCAGGAACGCCGGGTGATACGTGGGCATGACGGGAACCGTCCATCCCGGCCGGAGGCCCTGCGCCCCCGGCGCGCCGGCGAGCAGGGCCGCGGGCGGCCGGAACGTCCACCACCTGCCGCGCAGGGCGCCCATGCTCTCCATGGTGTTCAGCAGCGTGCGGCTGGCGGGCAGGCCGAGGGTCACGATGACCTCGGGCCGGACGATCATGATCTGCTCGTAGAGGTACGGCGCGCACGCGGCGCACTCGTCGCTGGTCGGCGTCGCGTTGCCGGGCGGGCGGGTCTTGAGCACGTTGGCGATGTACACTTGGCCGCGCTCAAGGCCCATCGCGTTGATCATCTTGTCGAGCAGTTGCCCGGCGCGGCCGACGAACGGGCGGCCGGTTCGATCCTCCTCCGCCCCGGGCGCTTCGCCGACGAACATCAGCCGCGCGCACGGGTCGCCCTCGCCGAAGACGATGTTGTGGTGATCGGTGACGAACCTCGCGTGCGGCGCATCGCGCTCGTACCGCTGCCGCAACTCGTCGAGCAGCGCGGCGGCGTGTTCGCGCGGCAGTTTCGCCGCCGCCGCCGGCGCGCCGGCGGGAGCGGCGGCCGGCCTGACTTCGGCTGGCGCGACTTCGCTCGAGAACAGGCCGGGCTTGGGCTCGATCTGCGGCGACAGAGCCGGCGGAGCCGGAGCGACCGGCGCGGCGGGCGCGGCGTCAACGGCGCGTGGCGCACGCAACGGCACGAAGTCGACGCCCAGCAGTTGCAGCGTCCGCGCGTTCTGGCGCGCCGCGCGCAGCACGGGCTCGGGAATGGTCGGGCGGCTCATGTCCGTGAGCATACGGGCACGCCGTCACTGCGGGGCGGGTGCGACCGGCGCGGGCTGTTCGGCCGGCGGGACCTCGGCGGGCATCGGGTCTTCGCGCTGGTCGCGCGGACCGGGGCGGGCCGGCGCCGCGGCGCCCTTGCCGTCGGCGGGCAGGGACGCGGGCCGCTCCAGCAACGGCGGGATCACCGCGCCGGCCACCAGGCCGATGACCAACCCCACGATCAGACCCGGGATGAACGCGCGTGCGAACGAGGAGTTGGGGGGAGATCCTTCGGCCATGTCGGTGCTCCGGGTCTGAACGCCGACATGGTACCGGACACCGACAGCCGCCGCACCCTCGCAGCCCGATCTTCACAATCGCGGCATCGCCGGCGTCAGGCGACCGCGTTCTCGATCCGGTAGCGCAGGAACGAGGGCCGCTTGCGGCCGGTCACGACGCTCCAGTACGGGTCTTCGCCGTTCTCGGTCCACCACGAGCGGAACTGGCCGCGCGGGTCCTCGGCGTAGACGTCCAGCACGCTGGACCCCACGAACACCGCCCGCTGCAGAAAGAGCATGTCCTCGCTGGCGTACTCGCTCTCGGCCGCGACGCCGGCGATGGCGTCAACGACTCGCCCGAAGAGTCGGTGATCGCTGCGGAGCAGCACGTCGGCGTCGTTCCAGATGAAGAACCGGCGCTTGAGCGCGGGCTCGCCCGCCGCGCCCGAGCGGCGCGACAGCCCTTCGACGATCCCCCCCGGCCCGTCGAGTGTCGCGGCGATCGGGCCGACGTCCAGCACCGACCAGAGTTCATCGCGGAGCGAGGGAAGATCCCGCACGTCCTCGCCGTGGATCAGGCAGACCTGCGTGTCCTCGAACCCGGACAGGTGTTCGGCCATCTCCCACGCGAAGCGGCCGCGCTGCTCGCGGCTGGGAGACCAGGCGACCAGATGATGCTCTTCGAGCAGTTGCGCGGCATCCAGTCGCCAAGCGGGGACCGCGACGGGCCGGAACGCTTGCCTGGCGATTCTCATGGCCGACGCCTCGACGTGGCCCCACCCCCCTCCCACCCCTCCAGCAACCAACCAAGGCTGCCTCCGTCCGGACGGGCCCCACGGCGACCCGCCGGACTACATCATGCCTCACAAACTCTTCGCCTGCAAGTTTGCCGGGGCTTCACAATTGCCGCGCCGACCCTTTCGGCAACCGAACTTGCCTTGCAGCCAGAATCGGCCTCGGCGAACCCGGCAGCCGTCTACCGCTGCCGCTCGGCCGAGAGCACACGCGTCCGCGTGCCGGAGAACGCGTCGTACCGGACGCCCGTGGGCAGGCGGGTTGCGAAGTTCTTGTCCGGGGTCACGATGCGGACAACGGCCGTCGCCGCCCCGGCCACCAGCGCCGTTCGCGGCTTGATGTCGACTTCACCCCGGTTGACCTCGACCACGATCTCGGCGGGCAGGCCAGGACCGGCGGGCTCGCGCCGTTCCAGCCGCACGCGGCTGAGCCGCAGGACCTTCACCTCCACCTGATCGTCCACCACGAACGTCGCCGACGCTCCGAGCCCGGTTCGGATCTCGAGCCGGCCCGTCGCGGACGCGCCCGCGGCGATCGGCGACCACTCCTCGCCCAAACCGCGCCACTCGATCACGTCCGCGGGTCCATCGATCGACCCGACTCGGACCGTGACGCTCTCGCCGGGCTTGGCGACCGCCGCGGTTCCGGGAACAGCCGCGGCCGGGCGGTCGCTCGGCACAGGCGTGGCGGCGGTCGCGGGCTGGGCGCGCGGCGCAGGGTCCGCCGCTGCCGGCGCGCTCACAGCCTCGGCGCGCAGCGGCGGAACCGGGTCCGGCTCGGCGCGGACGCGCGCGACAGGCTGCGGCGCGGGTGCGGGCTCCGCCGCGGGCTCCGTCGAGGGCCGGGCTGTCGTCACTGGCGCCGGCGCGGGGCGCTGTTCTTGGACCGGCACTGGCGCGGGCTTGAGGGGGCGCTGCTGCGCCGGGGCCGCGGGCTGCGCGGGCGCGGGCTCGGGGAGGTCCACGACCGGGCGCGGCGGCGGTGGTGGGGCGGGCTGCGCCGGCGGGGGCGTGTCGTCCGGCGACGGCGCGGCAGTTTGATCGGCAGGCTCGGCCTGCGGCGACGGCCGGCCGGGCATGACCTGCCCCGGACGCGGCTCCTCGGCCTGCTTCTTCAGGTCCACGACCGGCCTGCGGACGACCTTGGTCTTGGAAGGCGGCTGCGAGGATTGCGCCGCGGCCTCGTGGCCGACGGCCAGCGCGCCGCACATCGCGAGAACGGCCGCCGCGAAAACGTGCTGTCGGGATCGGGTCATGCGTGCATCCGGTTGGTGTGGGAGTCTGTTCGAGCGCGATCAGTTCGAACGCTCGCCGCGGCGCAGCGGCGTGCCCCTGATCCACTGCGACGGCGCCTCGGGCTTGGCGGCGGGTTGCGGGGCGGGCCGGGGCGCGGGCTCGGCGCGCGGCGGCTGAGGTGGGGGCGCGGCCGCGGCGGGCGCGGGCTGGCTCGGCGCGCCGTCGCTCGCCGACTCGATGTCGGAGTCGTCCACCGCGACCTGCGTGTTCCAGTTGGCGTGCGCTTGGGCGCGGATCGCGGCCAGCGCGGCCGGGCCGAGCGCCTCCTCGACCTGACCGAGCAGCGAAACAAACTGCGCGCCCGTCATGCCCTGGTAGTGCTTGCACTCTCCGGGGAGCAGGCCCATCGTCTGCAGCCGCTGGGTCGCCTTGGCGGGGGTGAGCGGCTTCTTGTCGCCCATCATGCGGACGATCATGCGGGAGATCTCGCCGGTGGTCGCGGCCTCGCGCGGCGGGCGCGCCGGGCGCAGCGGCCGGAGCCAGCCCAGACGCCGCGCGATCGTGACGCGCTCGTCGTAACTCGGCATGGTCACGCCCGTGCCCAGCAGCATGACCGCGTGCAGGGCGTCGTCGTTGACGACTTCCTCGCGCGTCTCGAGTTCGTCGAAGAAGTTCAGTTCGCTCGCCGCCGCGCCGCCGGGGCGGGCCACGTCGTCGACGGTCACGAACAGTTCGGCGGCGGACTGCTCGACCAGCGGGCGCTCGCGCACGCCGCTGGGCCAGCGGGTGTAGCGCGTGTCCTTGTACCGCTCCGAGCACGCCGACGTCGCCGTCGCCGCGATCGCGGCGGCGATGGCCGCAAGCCTGATTCCGGTGCGCCGCAACGAGAAGTGGGTCATCCGTGCCGCCTTTCCTTCCCCGGCCCCGCCGACATGTTGCCGGCCGCGGCCGCGGGCTGTCAACTCCGGCACGGGCACCGGCCCCCTTGCAGGCAACCGGCCCGGCGTGCCGATACGTCCTTGGATCTGGACACGAGTGTACCGCCGGAGCCCATCATGCGCCGCCGACGCTGGTTGGATTGTCTGTTCGTGGCCGTCGGCCTTTCCTCGGCGGCGCTCCTGATGCCCGGCTGCAAGTCCGAGCGCGGCCGGATCCAGGACGCGTACGAGGCGACGTCGACGGGCGGGCGCGTGGGCGCGGCGGACCGCCTGCGGCGCGACTGGGCCTTGGGACGGATCACCTTCAGGGAGGCGGTCAACCTGGCGCACGCGAAACTGGAATCGGGTGACCCGCTCGCGGTCGCCTTTGCCGGGGGCGTGCTGGACGCGCTGCTGATCCTCGAGCCGTCGCTGCGCGACCCGGACATGCCGCAGGACGCGGGTCGCGACGAGGTGCTCGATTGGCCGGTCGTCGGCGCGCTGGCCGGTAAGGCGGGCGCGATTGCCGCGGCGAGGGACGACTTCGTGCTCGCCGAGTCGGTTGTGCTGGGCGGGACCACGCGCTGGCAGACCGAGGAATACTGGGCCGACAACGACGCGCACGACGCGCTGGCGTCGACCGTCCTGCACAAGCGCGGGCGGAGCCAAGAGGCGATCGACCGGCTCCGCGCTCGCGAGCGACTGGGCGAGCAGTCCCAACAGGCGCTGGACACGATCGAGCGCGAGTGGCGCCGGGCCCGCGGCGGGTGAAAAGAAGAACGCCGGCCCCGGGGGACCGGCGTGTCGTGTCGCAAGTGGTGCGTGCGACTCAGCGCCGGCGACGCGCGGCGAGCAGGCCGCCCAGCGCCAGCAGCGACGCCGCGCCGGGAGCGGGGACCTGCACCACGAAGTAGCCCTCGGACATGAAGTTGTTCAGGTTGACGTTCAGGACGCCGGTGAAGGCACCGGTCCCGTCGCCGCCGAGGTTGCCCTGCGGGGCGTTGAGGCCGGGCAGGAACTGGTTCGAGGCGTAGTTGTGGTTCTGATTGTTCACAAAGGCCATGACGCAGATCGTCTCGCCGACCAGGTCCTGCAGACCCAGGTCGGACAGCGCGATGCTCAGTTCGATGCCCGTGGTCACCGCGGCCGCGGCGGCCTGGTTGGCCGGGCCCGACCCGCCGACGACGCCCGCGACGTTCGAGCCGTTGTACGCGATCTCGATGGGCGAGAGGTTCAGCCCGGTGCCCGTCGCGCCCTGACCGAAGTCCTGCCCGCCGAACACGTTGCCGTAGAACGAGAAGTTCGGCGAGTTCAACTGGGCAAAGTCGAGGTCGAACCGGCTCTGCGTGCCGTCGAACCCGCGCCGCGCGATGAGGTGGTAGTTGGGCGCAAAGCCGCCGGCGAAGGTCAGGCCCGTCATCGCGCCCGCGCCGTCGTTGCCCGGCAAGCCGGTGAAGACGTTGCTGCCGCCGGGGCCTGTCTGCAGGAAGATCTCGAGTTTGTTGAAGTTGGCCTCGAGGTTGCCGGTCAGCGCGAGGTAGAACCGGCCGTTGGCCACGCGCGCGTAGGCCGCGTTGAGTTCGCTGAAGTTGTCGCCAAAGCCGGTCTCGACGGTCTGGACCGCGTAGGGCGCGCCGTACCCATCGCCACCGTCGACCGTGCCGTCCACCTGTGCCTGCGCGAGGCCCGCGGCCAGACCAACGACCGCCAGCGCGGTCAGTGTGCGCTTCATCGCTCTCTCCTGCCGCTTTCGCGGCGTGATACTGCCCGCATCGTCGCGCCGGACACACACCCGCCGCGGGACGCGTTTCTCTCTGCGAACAACATACCGATTTCCGCGGGCTTGTCGAGGGCATGTCGCAGAATTGTCGGGCTGTTCATGGTCTGTTCGATGCCCGTCGCAGCCGCGCGGCGTCGAGATCGTCCAACCCGCGCAGTTTGGCCGACCGCCGAATCTCCGCTCGGAACGTTGGCGTTTGCGCGTGCATCCGTAGACTAGTTGAATCAGAACCACAGCCCACGGAGGCGTTCATGGTGCACTCGCTGGCGGTGATCGTCGCGCTGCTCGGGGCGACGCAGGACAACAACGTCGAGTGGAACGGCGTGTCGCACCGCCACCCGTACGACCTGCGCCCGCTGTGCCCGGTGAGCGGCGAGTCGTTCCAGGTGCGCGTGCAGGCGTACCGCAACGACCTGACGGCCTGCCGCGTGCGCTACAGCGTGGACGGCGGGGCGGCGCAGTGGATCAACGCGGGCGTGATCGCTCAGCGCGGCCCGTACGACGTGTGGGCGGCGCAGATCCCCGCGACCGGCCCGGCGAGCGTCGTGACCTACATCATCGAACTGACCGACGGGAGCGACAGCGACTACTACACCGCCATCGGCGGCGTGGGCGCGATGGTCGAGAACGAACCCGCCTCGGGCGGCTTTGTCGTGAACTTCGCCACGCTGGCGCACGCGCCCGTTGGCGCAACGCCCGTCAGCGGCAGCGGCGCGGTCTTCCGCGTGTGGGCGCCCAACCCGACCAGCGCGTACGTGCGCGGCACGTTCAACGGCTGGTCGCTGGCCCACCCGATGACCCGGCTGGGCGAGGACTTCGTCCTGCACGTGCCCGTGCTGGCGCAGAACACGATGTACCAGTACTACTTCGAGCCCGGCGGCCTGTGGCGGCCCGACCCGCGGGCGCGCAGGCTCTTCCCCAGCGGCGGCAACTACCAGAGCCAACTCATCAACCCGCTCTCGTACACCTGGCAGAGCGACGCGTACCAGACGCCCGCGCTGGACGACCTGATCATCTACGAGATGCACGTCGGCACGTTCGCGGGACGCAACGACCCCTACGGCCCCGCGCCGATCCCGGCGCGCTACATCGACGTGCGCGACCGCGTCGGGCATCTGGTCGAACTGGGCGTGAACGCGGTCGAACTCACGCCGATCAACGAGTTCCCCTTCGACTTCTCCGCCGGGTACAACCCGATCACGCAGTACGCGCCCGAGTCGGTCTACGGCACGCCCAACGAGTTGCGCTCGATGGTGGACCGCTTCCACCAGAACAACATCGCCGTGCTGCTGGACATCGTGTGGAACCACCACTCGATCACCGACAACATCCTGTGGAACTACGACGGCGGGCAGATCTACTACGACACGCCCGAGATCAGCACGCCCTGGGGCCCGCAACTGGACTTCGACCGCGGGCAGGTGCGGTCGTACCTGCTGGACTCGATGCACGCGTGGCTCGAGGAGTTCCGCATCGACGGCTTCCGCATGGACGCGACGAGTTACATGAACATCGGCGCGCAGGAGGCCGCGGGCTGGAGCCTGATGCAGGCCTTCAACAACCAGATCAAGAACCGCTTCGCCGACCGCATCTCGATCGCCGAGCAGTTGCCCAACAACCCGTGGATCACGCGGTGGACGAGCCTGGGCGGCGCGGGCTTCGACTCGCAGTGGTGGGACCCGTTCGGCGACCGGCTGCGCGAGGCGATCCACGCCGCGGCGTTCGGCGACCCCAACCTCGGCGCCATCGCCGCGGCGCTCTCGGGCGGCGACTGGCTCAACGGGCGCGAACTGTGCAACTATCTGGAGATGCACGACGAGGCGTGGCCCAGCAGCGGCGGGCAGCGGCTGGTGAGGACGATCGACCCGACCTTCCCGCACGACTCGGAGTTCGCGCAGGGCCGGCACAAACTCGGGCACGGGCTGGTCATGTTCTCGCCGGGCGTGCCGATGTTCCTGCAGGGGTGCGAGTGGCTGGAAGACACGAACTTCGGCGGGGGCGACGCGGCGGGCAACGACCGGATCGACTGGTCCAAGAAAGTCACTTACAACCACATCTTCCGGTACTTCCAGACGATCATCCGCGTGAAGAAGGAGAACGGGTGCTTCCGAGCCTCGTCGCCCTACAGCGCGTACCACGTCAACGACACGGGCAACGTCATGGCGCTGCACCGCTGGAACAACGCCGGCAGCGTGTGCGTGGTGATCGCGAACTTCTCGAACACCGATTACCCGGTGTACAACATCGGCTTCCCGCTCCCCGGCCCGTGGTTCGAGATCGTCAACAGCCAGTCGGCGCACTTCGGCGGCGACGGCGTGCTGAGCAACCCGCGCATCGACACGCTCGGCGGGCCGATGCACGGCCACCCGCAGTCGGCCTCCATCAAGGTGCCGCGGATGGGCCTGCTCGTGCTGCGCCACAACGTGCCGCCGTGCGCGGCGGACTTTGACCGCTCGGGCGGCACCCCCACCGTCGCCGACATCTTCGCGTTCCTGAGCGCGTGGTTCGCGGGCGATGCCGCGGCGGACTTTGACGGCGGCGGCCTGAGCGTATCCGACATCTTCGCGTTCCTGAGCGCGTGGTTCACACCGTGCAACCTTTGAGAACCGCCGCGGCGCGGCGGGTTCGCCGGTAGACTCCCGGTCAACACCGGAGTCATCCCATGCCGCGCATCGAGATCGTGACCGTCGTCGTCGGGCTTCTCACGTGTGCGCTCGCCGCGGCTTCGGCGCGCGGGCAGACGCGGATGGTGCAGCCCGAGTCGCTGGAGCAGGGCTTCATCATCGTGGTGACCGACAAGTCCAAGACGGCGAGCGCGAACTCGCCGATCTTCATGGCCTCCAGCCACAACGGCTGGAACCCCGCCGACCAGAAGATGAAACTCTCGCCGCGGTCGGACATGCGCTGGCAGATTGTGTGGGAGAAGCCCAAACTCGACTCGCGCATCGGGTTCAAGTTCACCCGCGGCAACTGGGACACGGTCGAGGTCGCGGCCGACTTTGCCGACATCGACAACCGCCTGCTGCCGGAGGTCGACGCCTCGAAACTCGCCCCCGGCGAGAAGCCGGTGATCGAACTGGTGATCGAGAACTGGCGCGACAAGCGCGCGTGGGAGCCAGCG
Organism: uncultured Phycisphaerales bacterium; assembly: GCA_937995595.1. Lineage (GTDB taxonomy): Bacteria > Planctomycetota > Phycisphaerae > Phycisphaerales > UBA1924 > JAHBXL01. The sequence continues at coordinate 42,447 of CALKJW010000006.1, forward strand.
CAGCAGGCCGCGAACCCGTACCGCGAGATCAAGGTCTCGGCCGGCACGCTGCGCCGGCTTGACGTTGCGGGCGGTGGCGTCGTCACCCGGCGGGACCTGCTGGTCTGGCTGCCACCGGGCTACGACGACCCGGCCAACGCCGAGCGCCGCTACCCGGTGCTGTACATGCAGGATGGGCAGAACCTGTTCGAGAAGCACCCCGGCATCCCCGCCGAGTGGGGCATGGACGAGACCGCGGCGAGGCTGATCGAGGAAGGGAAGATCGAGCCGCTGATCATCGTCGGCATCCCGCACGCGGGAGCGGCGCGTGCGAGCGAGTATCTGCCGCTGAGCGTGCTGGACGGGGTGGAGCCGCGCGGCAGGCAGTATGTCGAGTTCCTGGCGCGCGAGGTGATCCCGCGCGTCGAGCGGGCCTTCCGCGTCCGGCCCGGTCGCGACAGCCGCGGCATCGGCGGGGCGTCGCTGGGCGGGCTCATCGCGCTGGAGGCGGGGACGGAGTTGCCGGGCACGTTCGGCAAGGTGCTGGCCGAGAGCGTGCCGCTGCCCCTGGGGAACAACGCGGTGTTCCGGCACTTCGGGTCCAAGCCGAACTGGCCGCTGCTGGTGTACTTCGGCATGGGCGGGCGCGAGGCGGGCGACAACGCCGCGATGAACGAGCGGTACGTCGACGGGGCCGGCGCGTTCAGGGAACTGCTCGCCGGACGCGGGCTGGCGGCGGCGCGGGCGCGGGTGGTGATCGACGAGCACGCGCGGCACGACGAGGCGGCGTGGGCGGCGCGGCTGCCGGGCGCGCTGGAGTTCCTCTTCCCGGCCCGGGGCGGGACGAGGTAGGCCCGCGCCGGTCAGTCGATCGTCTGCACGCGCGTGCTGCGGTTGCTCTGGATGACGTTCACGCTCTGGCCGCTGGTGCTGGCCGAGGAGAAGAACGTGGCGTGCACGTCGTCCTTGAGGAAATCGACGTGCCCGTCGGTGAAGACGAAGTTGGCCCCGGCGCGCCCGTGGTTGTCGCGCGGGCCGTAGCGGCCGGGCTGGGTCTGCGCGGCGGTGGCGTTGGCCGAGTTGCCGCCGCCCGCGCCGTACCACGCGTCGGTGCTGACGTCGGGCCCGAGCGTCTCGTCGCCCCAGATGGGCGCGGGCTTGAGGATGACCGGCTCGTCGGTCTTGAGGCCGACGATGTAGAGATAACTGATGTTGTAACTGATCACGTCCTCGCTGTTCCGCGGGATGCGAGGGATCTTGAACAGCGTGTTCGCGCTGTTCAGGTTGCCCTGCCCGGGCAGCGTCACCGCGCCGAAGTACGCGTCCTCGCGGTCGGCCGGGCAGTAGAGGTTGCCGTAGCCGTCGGTGTAGGGCTCCATCAGCGGCACGCGGTTGCCGTTGACGTACTGCGTCGTGTCCGGGTTGCCCAGGTGCGTGAAGCCCGCGCCCGCGCCCGACGGGCTGGTCGCGTCGCCGAGTTGGAAGAGGCTGAACAGCCCCGCCACCCCGCCGTAGAGAAACTGCCCGTCCATCACGTTGGGGTTGCTGAACGCGCCGGAGGTCGGGCGCGGCATGACCGGGTACCAGTCGCGCCACGCCTGCGCGTACATGGTCATGCTCAGGCCCATCTGCCGGACGTTGCTGGCGCACGCCGCGGTGCGAGCGCTCTGGCGCGCCTTGCCTAGGGCGGGCAGCAGGATGCCGACCAGCAGCGCGATGATGGCGATAACCACCAGCAGTTCGATGAGCGTGAAGGCACGCGCGGCGGACGGTTGTCGGCTGCTCATGGTCGCTCCGGGCCTTGGATGCCCACCCCGCCCCGCCCGTTCCCACCTTTTTGCATACGCAACGGCGGGCCAAACGGACGCGGCGAGAACAACAAAGTGTAAAGGGCGCGCCGGGGTGATGCAACCGTGCGGAACGCGCGGCGTGAACGACTGCACCCGCCCGAACATTCGGTTCGCCCGCTGTTCGCCGCCGAACGGCCCCGCTGCCGCGGATTCCAAGCGGTTTTTGATTGCTCCGGCCGTGCCGTCCTGTATGCTTTTGACCAGTATTCTCAGCCCGTTCCTGCACGCCGCGGCGCTGCGTTGCGCCCCGTGCTCGGCGGGTCCGTCTGCACTGCAAGGAGAGACGTCCGATGAAGAAGCGAACGATGACCGCCTCGATGCTGCTGCTCGCGGCGGGCATGGCCCATGCGCAGCCCACGATCGACGGCCGCCTGACCCCCGGCGACGCGTCCTTCTACGGGGCCGCGAAGTGGATCCAGACCAACCCGACCGCCTTCGGCGACAACAACGCCGGCTCGCAGCCCCCGTGCGCGGGCTTCGGCGGCGGCATCCGCATCGCCATCGACAACTCGAACGTCGCGGGCGTGACCGGCGGGACGGGCCCGTCGAGCGGCGCGGGCGTGACGACCGGCGTCGAGATCGCCATCCCGCTCTCGCAACTGGGGAACCCCACGGGCGCGATCCGCATCGCCGGGTTCATCAACGGCGGCGGGCACGACTTCCTCTCCAACCAGGTCATCGGGTCGCTGCCCGACGGGTTCGGCAACCTCGGCGAGCCGCGGAACGTGGACTTCTCCGCGTACGACGGCGACCAGTTCGTGACCGTTCCCGCCCCGGGCATGTGCCTGCTGTCGACGCCGCCGGTGATGGACGGTCAGGCCGACGCCGTGTACGGCGCGCCGCTGTGGGTGCAGACGCTGCAGACGCAGTTCGGCGACTCCAACCTCGGCCAGATCGACTACGCCAACGGCTCGGAGATCGACGCGCTCTACGGCTTTGTCTGCAACGCCGACATCGGCAACGGCGTCGAGCCGGTGCTGTTCATCCTCGTCGCCGGCAACCTCGAATCGAACTTCAACAAACTCGACCTGTTCTTCGACGTCGCCCCCGGCGGGCAGAACCAACTCCGCGGCGACAACCCCAACGTCGACTTCAACGGCCTGAACCGCATGGGCGACAACGGCGGCGGCAACGGCCTGAAGTTCGACGCCGGGTTCGAGTCCGACTACTACCTGACGTTCACCTGCGGCGGCGGGCCGTTCGCGACCTACGCCAACTACGCCGAGACGCTGACCTCGGGCGGCGGGCAGGGCGCGTACATCGGCTCGGGCGGCGCGGGGACCAACTTCCTGCAGGCCCAGGCCTGCCCGCCGTCGCTGCCCGACGCGGGCCTGTCGTACGGCAGCGAGGTCAACGCGGTGTACTCCTACCTCGACGTGCCGAACAACCGGCTGTACGTCATGATCCCCGGCAACCTCAAGAGCAGCGACGAACAGCACCGCCTGCACCTGTTCTTCGACGTCAACGGCAATCCCGACGGCGATGAAGGCCAGAACACGATGCGGGGCAACAACGTGATCCTCGGCCTGGCCGACGGCACCGCGGGCGTGATCAACCGCCTGGGCGACAACGGCATCGACCCCGGCCTGACGTTCGACGCCGGCTTCTACGCCGATTACTACATGGTCTTCCATTTCGAAGAGGCCAACGGCTCGCGGGCCGTGCTCGACGCCGCGACGCTCCGCACCAACGGGCGCGCCGGCTCGCTCTCGGCCGCGCTGGACTACGGCATGTTCCAGGGCAAGGCCGCGGGCACGCTCATCAACACCGACGGGAGCAACTTCTGCTGCACGCCCGCCAACGGGATCCAGCAGCAGACGGGCATCCTGCCGGCGATCTACACCGCGTTCGCCCCGCGCGAGTCGGGCGACGTGCTGGCCGCGTACATCGACCTGTTCGGCACGTCCGAGGCCGAGTGGAACGACTACATCGCCAACCCGGCGACCGGCCCGCGTTCGGGGCTGATCCTCGCCGTGGCCCGCAACGACAACCTTGTCGGCGTGACCGACACCTCCGCCGCGGGCGCTTCGGGCGCGACCGACGGCATCGAGTTCTCCATCGATCTGGACGAACTGGGCTGGGACGGCTCCTCGCCCATACGGCTGGCGGGCATCATCGGCAACAGCGACACGACGTTCATGTCCAACCAGGTGCTCGGCGGCCTGCCGACGGGCGCGGGCAACCTCGGCGAGCCGCGCCTGATCGATTTCTCGCAGATCGCCGGCGACCAGTTCGTCGTCCTGACCGGCGGCGGCGCCCCGCCCTGCCCGGCCGACTGGGACGGCAACACGATCGTCGAGGTCGCGGACATCTTCGCCTTCCTGTCGGACTGGTTCGCAGGCGACCCGGACGCGACCAACTTCGGCGGCACGCCGGGCGTTCCCGCGATCTTCGCCTTCCTGGGCGCGTGGTTCGCCCACGGCGTCGGCCCCTGCTGAGCCGGGCCGGAACCACCGCGGCACGCATCCAACGGGCCCGTCCCCACGCGGGGCGGGCCCTTTTTGTGCGCGCAGGTGGCCGCGGGCGGCGCGCGGCTTTACGCTCCGGTCATGACCAAGCCCGACGGCATCGTCCCCGACCGGTTCGACGGCGCATCGTGGGCGGCGATCGAGCCGTTGGTGAACGCGCTCCTCTCGCGCCCGGTCGGCTCGCGCGGGGCGCTGGAGCGCTGGGTGCTGGACCGCTCCGAACTCGACGCGGCGTGCGCCGAGGCCCGGGCCGAACTGTACATCGCCACCTCGTGCGACACCGAGAACAAGGAGGCCGAAGCCGCCTTTGCCCGCTACCTCGATCAGGTCGCGCCGCGCCTGCAGAAGGCCGAGTTCGACCTCGACCGGCGGCTGGTCGATCTGGCGGCGGAGTTCCCGCTCGACGAGCAGCGCTACGGCGTGATGCTCCGTGCCAAGCGCACGCAGGTCGAGATCTTCCGCGACGAGAACGTGCCGCTGCAGACCGAACTGGCCAGACTCAGCCAGCAGTTCGGCAAGATCGCCGGGGCGATGACCGTGTTCTTCGAGGGCCGGGAGCGCACGCTCCCGCAGATGAAGGAGTTCGACCTCTCGACGGACCGCGCCCTGCGCGAGCGCGCGTGGCGCGCCGTGGCCGAGCGACGCCTGCGCGACCGCGACGCGCTGGACGAACTCTACGACCGCATGATCGCCCTGCGCGACACGGTGGCGCGCAACGCGGGGTTCGCGACCGACGCCGACTCGGGCGCGTACGTCAAGTACACCTTCAGGGAGAAGGGGCGCTTCGACTACACCCCCGCCGACTGCCGCGCCTTCTGGAGCGCGGTCGAGCGGCACGTCGTGCCGTTTGTCCGCCGCCGCTCCGAGGCGCGCCGGCGCGCCCTGGGGGTCGACGTGCTGCGGCCGTGGGACCTGGCCGTCGACGAGCACGGGCGCGACCGGCTCCGGCCCTTCGACGGCGGGGCGCAACTGGTCGCGCGATCGCTCGCCACCGTCCGCGCGCTGGACCCGCGACTGGAGGCGATGCTGGCCCGCATGACCGCGGGCGCGGCGGTGGCCGACCCCGCGCCGGGGACGCCCTGCCGGACCGAGTACCTCGACCTCGACTCTCGCCGCGGCAAGCGCCCGGGCGGGTACCAGTACATGCGCGACCGCACGCGCCGGCCGTTCATCTTCATGAACGCCGCGGGCCTGCACGACGACGCGATGACCATGCTCCACGAGGCCGGGCACGCGTTCCACTCGATGCTGTGCGAGCGCGAGCCGCTGCTGGACTACCGGCACTCGCCGATCGAGTTCGCCGAGGTCGCGAGCATGTCGATGGAGCACCTGAGCATGCCGCACTGGGGCGCGCCCGGCGCGTTCTACACCAGCGAGGCCGACCTGCGCCGCGCCCGCGCCGAACATCTGGAGGACTCGGTCACGCTGCTGGCGTGGATCGCCACCATCGACGCCTTCCAGCACTGGGTCTACGCGCACCCCGGCCACAGCCGCGCCCAGCGCCGGGACCACTGGCTGGAACTCGACGCCCGCTTCGGGCGCGGCGTGTCGTGGGATGGGCTGGACGAGGCGCGCGGGTGGCACTGGCAGAAGCAGAGCCACCTGTTCAGCCACCCGATGTACTACATCGAGTACGGCATCGCCCAACTGGGCGCGCTGCAACTCTGGCTGACCTCCAAGACCGCGGGCGAAAAGGCCGCGGTCGACGCCTACATCCGCGCGCTGTCGCTGGGCGGGAGCCGCCCGCTGCCGGACCTGTTCGCCGCCGCGGGCCTGCGGTTCGACTTCGGCGACGCCACCGTCGGCCGGGTCGTCGAGGCGGTCGAGCGCGAAATCGCGGGCTGACGCGCGCCTCTCTCCGCCGCCTCGACGGAACGCGTCCCGCGAACGGAGCCTGAGGGCGTTCCACACCAGATCCACAGAGGACGCAGAGAAGGCGGAAAGAACGCGAGATCGACCGCGAATCCCGGAGCGTTCGAAACCACTTGTAACTCGGCGGCCTCTGCGCCTCTGCGGTGAGGTTCTTTCGAACCTCGTTCGCGGCGCGAGTCTCATATGAAGGTCGAATTACATATTATTTACGGTTCGTCCTGCGTGCCCGCGTCGCGCAGCACCGACTGGCTCACCACGTCGTAGCACGTGGCCAAGAGGCCCACCAGCGGGAACCTCGCCCCCGCCTGCCCGGCCCACGGGCTGGGGCCCAGGCGACGCAGCAGCGGGTGCGTGACCGCGGGCGGCTCCAGCGGCACCTCGAGCGAGTCGATGGCCCGCCGGCCGCGCTCGCCCGTGCCCCAGAACTCGTCGATCGCCTCTTCCAGAGGCCGGTTCCAGGGCGACTGCGGGTCGGCCGCGCCCGCCACGTGCTGGGCGTGCACCGGCACCGCCGCGCCCCCCGTGCGGGCCGCACCGACCAGCGCCCGCTGCTGCCGCAGTCGCTCCAGCAGTTCCTGCTCGGGCAGGCCGCGGAGCGCGAAGATCAGCAGCGGCTCGCGCCCCAGCCGCTCGGCGATCAGGAACATCGCGCAGCACACGTGCTTGCACCACGGCGTGCCGCCGGCCCTGCCCGGCCCGCCGCGGAACACCTCGCAGGTGCACGAGGTCGCCAGGTCCGGCGCCTCGGCGGGGAACAGGCGGAGGCCCAGGGGCGCGAAGAGGTCCTCGATGTTGCTGGGCAGTTCGCCCGACGCCAGCGGCGCGCCGTAGCGCACCTGCTCCGCCATCGACGCCAGCACGCGCTCCCACTGTTCGGCGGTGAAGACCGGCAGGCGGATCTCGACCTTGTACGCGCCCGGCATGCGGCCCTGCACGCGGGCGGACACCGACCCCGGTCGCACTTCCAGCGAGCGCGTCTGCCCCAGCCGCGCGTACTCCAGGCCCTCGGCCAGTTGCTCGCCCGGTGCGTGGTTCTCGGCCAGGCGCATCCACCGCGACGACGCCCAGCCCCAGGTCCCGCTCATGCCCGCGGCGAACGCGGCCTTGGTCGCGCCCTGCGCCGCCGCGGCGGTGGCGATCGGCCCGACGCGGGTCTGCAGGCGCACACCGCCGACGACGCGCCGGGGGTTGGCCGTGGGCTTGGGCGGCAGCGGCGGCCGGCGCTCGGGACGCGCCGGCTGGTACGGCGGCCGGCCCGGGTTGGGGCGCGGCGAGGACGGGGTCGGTGGGGGCGTCGGCATCGGGCGGGTTCACTCCTCGTCGTCGCCGACCGCGTCGGCGCGCAGCGCCAGCAGGTCGCGCAGTTGCCCGGTGGACAGTTCGCTCAGCCACGACTCGCCCGAGCCGATGATCTCCGACGCCAGCGCGGTCTTCTCCTCGATCATCTGGTCGATCTTCTCCTCCAGCGTGCCGCCGGCGACGAACTTGTGCACCTGCACGGTGCGCGTCTGGCCGATGCGGTAGGCGCGGTCGGTCGCCTGCGCCTCCACGGCCGGGTTCCACCAGCGGTCGAAGTGGAAGACGTGGTTGGCCGCGGTGAGGTTCAGACCCACGCCGCCGGCCTTGAGGCTGAGCACGAACACAGGCGGGCCGCCCGCGCCCTGGAACTCCTCGATCATCCGCTGCCGCTCGGCCGCGCTGGTGCCGCCGTGCAGGAACAGCACCTCGCGGTCGAACGCGCGCCGGAGCATCGCCGCCAGCAGGTCGCCCATCTGGCGGAACTGCGTGAAGACCAGCGCCTTGTCCCCCGCGGCGAGCACCTCCTCGAGCATCTCGATCAGGCGCTGGCACTTGCCGCTGCGCGCGGGGCTGGGCACCGCGCCGGCGCGGCCGTCGCCGAACTCCTTGAGGAACTGCGCCGGGTGGTTGCACACCTGCTTGAGTTTGATCAGCCCCGCCAGCACCAGGCCCTTGCGCTGGATGCCCGTCGCCGCGTCCGCCGCGTTGAGCATGTCGGTCACGCACGCCTGGTACAACTGCGCCTGCTCGGGCGTGAGGTAGCAGTACTCCTTGCTCTCCATCTTCTCGGGCAGGTCGCTGATGACCGCCGGGTCGGTCTTGAGGCGGCGCAGCACGAACGGCTGCACCAGCCCGCGCAACTGCGAGGCCCGGTGCTTGTCGTGGTAGCGCTCGACCGGCACGGCGAACCTGCGCCGGAACTCGCCGGCCGAGCCGAGGTAGCCGCCGTTGAGGAAGTCCATGATCGACCACAACTCGCCCAGCCGGTTCTCGACCGGCGTGCCCGTCAGCGCGATCCGGCGCGGCGCGTCGATCGCGTGCACGGCGCGGGTCTGCTTGGCCGCGGGGTTCTTGATGTTCTGCGCCTCGTCGAGCACCACGCGGCCCCAGCCGACCTTCTCCAGGTGCTCGCGGTCGCGGTGCGCCAGCGCGTAGGTGGTGATGACCACGTCGGACTCGCACGCGACCCGCAGCAGCCGGTCGCCCAGCGGGCGGTCGGGCCCGTGGTGCACCAGCACGCGCAGCGAGGGCGTGAACCGGCGCGCCTCGTGCACCCAGTTGGCCACGACCGACATCGGCACCACCAGCAGCGTCGGGCCCGGCCCGCCGCCGTCGCCGCCCTGCTCGGCCGCGAGCCGCGCCGCCTCGCGCTCGTGGGCCAGCAGCGCCAGCAACTGGATCGTCTTGCCCAGGCCCATGTCGTCGGCCAGGCACGCGCCCAGACCCAGCGTGTCGAGGAACGCCAGCCAACTCAGGCCCTTGACCTGGTACGGGCGGAGCGTGCCCACGAACGTGCGCGGCGGTTCGAGGATCGGCAGCGACTGGTTCGCGCCCGCGTCGGTGAAGACCTTGGCCACCCAGCCCGTCGCGTCCATGCCCAGGATCGGCACGCCGGTCTCGCGCACGTCCGAGGCGTAGGCCAGCCGCAGGGCCCGGCCGACCTCCATCTTCCCGCCCGGGTTGTCGCGGATGAACCCGACCGCGGCGCGCACGTCCTCGGGCCGGATCTCGACCCACCGACCGCCCAGACGAACCAGCGGCGAGTGCTGGGCCGCGAGCAGTTCGAACTGCTCCAGCGTCAGCGTCGTCTCGCCGACGGCGATCTGCCAGCGGTAATCGACCAGCGTGTGCAGGCCGACGCGCGACGCGGCCGACTGCGGCCCGCCGCCCGCCGCCGGCGCGGGCGTCGAGAAGTCCACGTCCTCGCTCGAGACCAGCAGCCGCGCGCCCAGACGCACCGTCGGCGAGTCCCACCAGTCCGGCGCTTCGACGCCGAAGCCCTGCTCCATCAGCAGCGGGCGCAACTCGCGGAAGAACTTGTACGCCTCCGCCGTCGAGAGGTCGATCGACGACGGCTCGTCGTTCTCCAGCAGGCTCTCGAGCTTCCGGTACAGCCGCGCGGCGCGCCCCAGTTCGGCCAGCAGCACTTCCTGCGGCGAGTCGATCCGAAGCCCCTCCACCGTCGCGCTCCCCGAACCGCCGCCGGGAAGGAGCCAGATGTCCTGCGCGTCGAGCCGGGTCCGCGGGTTGGTCGTGCTCTGCAGGTGCAGCGAGAGCGTCCACCGCACCTCGTCGCCGGGCGCGGCGAAGTCCTCGAGCCCGAAGACGTCCAGCGGCTCGCTCAGGCGCAGCAGCAGCCGCCACGGCGAGCCGGCGCCGCGCTCCTCCAGCCCGCCCACCCACCGGCGCACGTGCCGCACCAGTTCGGTGCGCTCCTTCGCGCCCTCGGCGCCCAGCACCGCCGGCCCGTTCAGGAGGCCGCTCAGCCACGCGACCTGCGGGTCGGCGGCCGGGTCGCGCCCCTCGATGGCCTCGTGCATCGACTCGCGCGACAGCGCGCGCCGGCACAGCGCGTCGCCTACGCCGGACAGGAACCCCTCCAGCACCGTCCACCCGTCGTGCGCCGCGGCGTCCTGCGCGCACCGCGCCTCGCCCGGCATCGCCGCGGCCAGCGCGGCGGCCTGCGCGCCCGCGGCTTCGTCGCTCAGCCACGGCTGCCACGCGCCGCGAACACCGCCGCTGGTTTCCTGCACCAGCATCGGGACGAACCGCTGCTGGGCCAGCAGGTGCAGCACGAGCCGCGACGCCGCGGCGTAGAACCGGACGCTCTCGCCGATCGACACCGCCGGCAACGCCCCGCCCGCGCCGTCCTCTTCCGCGGCGGCTTCGAGCGCTTCGAGCGCGGCGGGCGCGTCCGCCGCGACGACCCGCACGCTGGGCACGGTCACGCCCACCAGCAGGCGCGCCTCGGCGTCCAACCCCTCGCCCCACTCGTGCCCGGCCAGGTGCGCCAGCCTCGGGCTGGCGGCGGGCCCGCCGCCGGCGCCCATCGGCAACCGCACGCGGATCTCCGCGGGCTCGGCCTTGATCGGCTCGGCACCCGCCGCGCCCAGCGCGCCCGTCAGCGCGCCGGCCAGCGCGCCCGCGTCGGCGGCGAACGGATGGCGCGAGGAGTCGGCCGACGGGTTGGCCGCGGCGAAGGCCGCGACGGACTCGGCCCACAGGTGCAGCGCGCCGTCGGTCCACAGTGCGTGCACGACCAGGGCTGCGCCGCCCGCGCTGCGCGCGCCCGCCGGTGCCGGCTCCGTCGTGGCCAGGGCTTCCGTGCGATCGCTCATGCCGTGCCGTTCACCCCGGGATGCGCCGCGCCACGCCTTCGCGGCGGGAAAATGAGGGCGCCGAGACTCGAACTCGGGACCCGCGGATTAAAAGTCCGCTGCTCTACCAACTGAGCTACGCCCTCGACAAGACACCCGCTCCGAGCGCGGGACAGACCGCGCGGGAGCAGCCCCGATCTTAGGCCGCGTCCGACGCGTGCCCTGTTCCGCCGCGCCGTGCCGGTCAGGCGGGCAGGCCCGTTGTGCCCAGCGAGGTGCCCAGCGTGCCGAAGCCGCCGCCGAAGCCGGTGTCGAAGTGGCCCTGGTAGGCGACGATCGGCACCGACGACCGCACCTGCACGCCGAAGAACGTGCCGAAGCCCGGCACGGTGCCCTGCGTGCGCCGCAGGCCGGTGATGAACTGGTGCAGGTTGAAGTTGTTGGCCGCGCGCGGGTTGACCGTCCGCAGGAAGGTCTCGCTCTCGCCGTTGTTGAAGTTCATGGTGATGGCAACCGTCGCGGGCTCGGTGCCGGGGTTGTAGAGCCGGAGGTAGTCGCTCACGGTGTTGTTGGTCACGCGCCGGAAGCCCTCGCTGAAGAGCCACTGCGTCGAGGCCAGTTGCGCGAAGGCCGAGCCGGTCTGCTCGCCGTTGCTGAACGAGGGCAGCGTGAGCGTCACCGGGCGGTTGGAGGTGTAACTGATCGAGTACGCCTGCCCGACCGGGAAGCCCGGCAGCGAGTTGACCGCGACGGTCGTGCGCTGCTCGGCCGGGGCGACGACCAGCCGCCGGTACGCGCTGCCGTTGGCGAACGAGAAGGTCAGCGTCACGCTGGCGCTCTGCGTGTTGGCGTTCAGGATCGCGATCGACTCCTGCGACGCGTTCACGCCGAACTGGCCCTCGGGCGACACGCCGCGCGTCTCGCCCGCCGAGGGCGTGCCCAGCGTCGCGTAGCCGCTGCGGCGCGAGGAGTCGAAGTGCGTGAGCGACGCGACGATCGGCGCCTCGCCCTCGACCTTCACGCCCACCCTCGTGTTGTTGGCCAGGCCGGGGATGTCGCGGAGCAGCCACCCGCCGCGCCGGTTGCCCTCGACGGTCTGCTGCTGCACGATGGCCGGCGCGTTCTCGCGGTAGAGCGTCAGCGTGACCTTCACCGGCACGGGGCTGGGGTTCAGGAAGACCACGGCGTCCTGCACGTTGTTGGCCTTGATCGCCTCGCCGAAGGTCCAGGTCGTGCTGGTCGTCGAGGTGAACGCCTCGCCCGTGGAGATGTCGTTGAAGTCGTAGTGGCTCAGCGTCGCGCCCACGGGCAGGCTCGAGCGGATCTCCAGCGCGTACGGCGTGTTCTTCCGCACGCCCTGACGGCCGGCGATCTCGCTCTTGACGTTCGTCGAGGTGCCCTGGGCGAACAGCGTCGGCGTCGTGATCGTGATGCCGTCGCGCTTGTTGGCGACGATGTGGCCGATCGACCGGTCCGTCGAGGAGTCGAACAGCACCTGCGAGGGCTCCGTGCCCTCGTACCGCGCGATCACCACCACCCGCACCGGCTCGGCGTTGGCGTTGACGATCGGCACGAACGTGCTGTTGTTCGCGCTGGCGAAGCCCTCGGGGTAGTAGATCGCGTACGGCAGGGCCTCTGCGTCGATCGCCGGGTCCAGCGGGTTGGCCGCCAGGTGGCCGAAGTTGGCGCCGCCCTCGAGCAGGGCGAACTGCGCCTGCACCGCCGCGGGCGTCGGGCCCATGAAGATGAAGTAGCGGAAGGTCTTGGACGTGTTGCCGTCGATCGAGCCGAGGTTGAAGGCGACGGTCATCGTCAGGTCGCCGTTGACGCCCGTGTCGCCCGCGCCGTCGGGGTCGAACGGCGAGTTGATGACCTGGAACGGGTCGCGGACCGAGCCCGGCGCCTCGAACGACATCACCACGCCCGAGCCCGACGGCGCGCCCAGGCCGATCGTCGGCCCGCCGGCGATGCGCGACCAGGCCAGGCGGCCCGTCGCGTTGTCGATGTTGTTGAGCGTGCGCGCGTCGCCGTTGACGGGCACGCCCTGCTGCGGGTTGAAGCCCTCGACCCACGCGGCGTCGTTGATCGGGAGCAGGCCGCGGTTGGTGATCGTCACGTCGATGGCGATGAACGGGTCGTTGATGCCGAAGGACAGCGACCGGCGGATCTCGACCGTGTCGCGGTACAGGCCGCTGACCAGCGCGCGCCGGTTGGCGAAGTCGCTCTCGTTGCTGACCGACACGCCCAGGTCCGACTGCGAGGCCGAGCCGGCGTTGCGGATCACAAAGCCGTCGAAGTAGGCGCCAAAGAAGGACTCGACCGACCCGGCCAGCAGGTACTCGGTCGCGCCGAAGCGCAGGCCGACCGGGTTGGCCTGGCCCGCGCCGTAGATGCCGATCGAGCCGTCGGCGTTGAGGCCCGTCGAGATCAGGTTGCCGTCGAGCCGGACGAGCGTCTCGCTCACGCCGCCCGAGACGCCCACGGTGAGCGTGTAGTTGCCGGTGGCGTCCGACGGGGAACCCGAGCCGCCGGAGAACGGGTCGTAGTTGGTGTTGCCGAACACGCCCGGCGCGGTCTCGTTGCCGCCCGAGACGCCGACGTAGTACACGCCCGCGTTGACGACCAGGAAACTCGCGATGCTGTCGCGCGTGCCCTTGACGGAGTTGGCCGCGACCTGGTTGCCCAGCGCGTCGAAGATCCGCAGGACCGCGTCGAGCGCGCCGCTGGTCGGCGTGGCGGAGGCGGTGATGGTCGTGCCGGCGCCGGCGTTGACGCGGAACAGGTCCACGTCGCGCAGGCCGAAGGCGCCGTCGCCGATGAAGGCGGTGACGGTGCGCGAGCCGGTGCCGACGATGTCCAGGTCGGTCGCGAGGATGATCGTGTCGTTGAGTTCGAAGGGCCCGAAGATGTCGTTGGTCAGCGTGAGGTCGAGCTGCCAGTTCAGGAGCGTGCCCGCGTCGCCGGCGCGGAGGTCCTCGATGCGCAGCGTCCAGTTGCCCTGGGCCGAGGTGTTGTTCAGCGCGTTGAGCGACTGCTCGGGGCGGAAGCGGCCGGTGAACGGCGCGGCGCCGAGCGTGACCGGCGTGCCGGCCTGGGTGTCGAAGATGGTGCCGGTGAAGTTCTGGCCCGGGCCGCCGCGCCGGTTGACCAGCAGCACGCTCTGGCCCTGCGGGCCGGTGAGGGTGATGCGCAGGTCGCCGACGTAGGTGTGCTGGATGTTCACGCGCACGTCGACGTCGGTGATGGTGCGGCCGTCGGGGATGAAGATGACGCTCTCGATCACGCCCGCGCCGGGGATGGCCACCGGGGTGTCGTTGACCACCGAGACGCTCTCGCTGGCGGCGACGGACACGTCGATCGTGAGGTTGTACAGGCCCGAGGTGCCCGAGAGCGTGCCGCTGGGCGCGAGGATCGGGTTATAACTGACGTTCGGGTACGCCGACACGCCGATATAATAATTGCCCGCGGCCGGGACGAAGTACTGGATCTTCGGGTCCAGACCGTTGAAGTTGTCGTTGTTCCGCAGTTCCACGCCGCTGGCGTCGAACAGCCGCATGTACGGGTCCAGGCTCGACGGCGTCGGGAGGCTGCGCGCCATGACCTCGGCGCTGATGAGCGCCGGGCCGTTGACGTACACGCGGAACAGGTCCACGTCGCGCGTCTCGTACAGCCCGTCGCCGATGAACAGGTCGAAGAACTCGGCCCGGCCCGTGGGGCTCAGGATCACCGGCGTGGCCGTCATCAGCGTGTCGTTGGGCTCCAGCGGCCCGCGGTACGACACCACCGTGAAGTCGTACACCTCGTCGTTGCCCGAGGTCGTGTCGCCGTTGAGGAAGTTGCCCGCAAAGTCGCGGAAGCCCTGGTGCGACAGCGTCAGCCGGTACGCGTCGCGCGGCAGCAGGCCCGAGGCCAGCGTGATCCGCATCAGGCTGCCGTCGAGCGTCACGTCCCCGTCGTTGATGGGGACGAAGATGTCGTTGGCGTTGAAGATGTTGTCGCCGTTGCTGGCGCGCAGGCGGATGCGGGTCGTGTCCAGCATCCCGCCGGGGAACAGGAAGGCCGGGTTGATGTCCTTGTTGAACTGGACGACGATCTCGCTGACCGGCGCGGTCGTCGCGCCGGGCTGGATCGCCGCGACGATCGGCCCCGGCACCTGGATGATCTGCAGCGAGCGGAAGGCGTTGATGCGCCCGCCCGTGGCGACCCGCCCCACCAGGCCCGGCAGCACGTCCACGCCCAGGTACAGCGCGTCGCGCAACTGCTCCGGCGTGGCGTAGCGGTTCACCGAGGCCAGCAGGCCGATCACGCCCGCCGTGTAGGGCGAGGCGAAACTGGTGCCGTTGATGTACTGGTACCCGCCGCCCACCGCCGTGGTCAGGATCTGCTCGCCGGGCGCGCCGACGTCCACCGACGTCAGGCCGTAGTTGCTGAACGACGCGAGCCGGTCGCGGTTGTTCGTCGCGGCGACCGCGATGATCAGCGGGTTGGGGTAGCCGTCGGGGTAGGAGAAGATCGGGCCGTCGTTGTTGTTGGCGTCGTTGCCCGCCGCGGCGACGAAGAGAATGCCCGCGTTGGTCGCCTGCTGGATGGCGATCTCCTCGGCGCTGTCGAACTCACCCGCGGCGTCGGGCCGCAGGTTGCCGTAGGAGTTGTTGCTGGCGACGATGTTGACCCCGTAATCACGGCGCAGGATCGTGATGTACTGCTGGGCCTGCACGATAGCGAACAGCGGCGCGCCGCCGTTCTCGGGGAAGATCTTGATCGGCAGGATCGAGACGTTCCACATCACGCCCGCGACGCCGATGCCGTTGCCGCCCACCGCGCCGATCACGCCCGCCACGGCGGTGCCGTGGCCCTGCGTCGGCGGGTCGTTGGGGTTGTTGTCCTGCCCGGCGGGCTCGTTGCTGGCAAAGTCCCAGCCGTTCACGTCGTCGACAAAGCCGTTGCCGTCGTCGTCGATGCCGTTGAGGTCGGCCGGATCCATCACGATGCCGTCACTGCCCAGGTCCTCGCCCGGATTCACCCAGATGTTGCACTCCAGGTCCTCGTGGTCGTAATCGGTGCCGCTGTCCAGCACGGCAACCCATATGTCGGGAAGCGCCACGGCCATGTCCCAGGCCTCAGGGGCGTCGACGTCGGCGTCGGGGGTCCCGCCGGTCTGGCCGGTGTTGTCCAGGCCCCACTGGTCGGCGAACTGCGTGTCGTTCGGGACGAACTCCCACCGGCCATAGGTGTTCACTTCGGCGTACTCGAACAGGCCGCTCTCCTGCAGCTGGGCAACAAAGCTGACCGGGTCGAGGCCCGGGGGAACGCTCACGTCGATGGCTCCGAGCCGGTTGGCACGCAGAACCCTTGCGCCCTGCGCGCCGAAGAAATCGGCCATCGCGTCGCTTGTCCTGGTCGCCTTGAATTTGACCGTTACGACGTCAGGCACGACCTCGAACCATTGATTTGGCGATGATTCCACGAACCATTTTTCGTCCATCCGGACAAACTGTTTGCCCTGCAACTCCAATTGTTCGGGCGGGTCGGCCACCAATTCAATGGGCGAAACCATGAGCGCCAGAATGACGATCCACGTCGATTTCATGAGTTATCTCCTTCGTAGTTATTGAGGTTCTGCAAAAAGTAGCACTATGCTCACGAAACACCACTTGCACTACACAGTACGATCTGCAGCGTGTCAGTCAGCTTGAATCCGAGGTCGGACTTCTTCGCCCGCGGCTGTGTTATCCGCCGTGCGGGCGGCGTAGCGAGACAAAGGCCGTTTCCCTCGGTCACCTGGAGAAGACGGTTCCCCAAGTACACCTGATGCTCAATATGCCGCGCCCGCGCCGCAATGACCTAGGTCATTTTCATAATTGAATGTGATTCAGGACGGGGCCCAGAACCGTCGGGGGGACGGCGGAGGCGCGCGGCCAGCAAACCGCTCAACCCGCCAGCAGGCTCAGCACCTGTTCGTCCAGCGGCGGGCCGTCCAGTTGGACAAAGTCGTAGGCCACGCGCGTCAGCGGCACGTCCACCTCCAGCATCCGGTCCAGCCTGGCCGGGCTGGCATCCACCACGCAGGCCACGTCCTCGGCCTGGCAGCAGGCGTTGATGGTCGCCTGCAGCGACTCGCGCTGCGCCTCCGAGTAGCCCATCGCCGGCAGCACGCTCTCGAGGTGCGGGTTGGCCGCGAACACCTCCCGTATCGTGCCCGCCGCGTACGGCCGCGGATCGACCACGGTTGCCCCGTGGCGCCTGGCCGCCACCGTACCGGCGCCGAAGGACATGCCGCCGTGGGTCACCGTGGGCCCGTCCTCGATGACCAGCACGCGCTGGC